>DCXY01000031.1:0-27804 GCA_002329155.1 Stenotrophomonas sp. UBA2124
CGCAGTGGCCACCCCAGCGCGCTATCTGCAACTGCGCGCTGTCCGGCAGGTGCCAGTGGTCGAAGGTGGCGAAGGGAATCACCGGGTCGTCCTTGGCCATCAGGATGTCCGCCGGCACCTGCAGCCCAGCCAGCCGTTCGCCGGCAATGGAATAGCCGTCGAAGTAGGCCTGCAGCGAGCCGAAATCGGTATGCCGGCGCACCAGCCAGTCGGTCAGCGCGCGGATGTCCAGCGCCAGCACCGTGTCGTCGCAGTCGGCCAGCTCCGGGAACAAGGCGCGCTTGCGCCGCAGCGAGCCGGTCCACTTGCGGTGGAAATACCAGTCGTACATTGCCGGCCCGGTCTCGATGCTTTCCATGGTCTGTGCCGGGTCCAGCACCGGGCACACCGAGGCCACATGCAGCAGCGGCACGCCCGCGCAGGGCGCATGCAGGGCCAGCCGCAGCACGAAGTTGCCACCCAGCGAGTAACCGGCCGCCACCAGCGGCAAACCGGGAAAGCGGCGGGCCACGTCACCGGCAGCCTGCACCACCTCGTCGATACGGCAGGAATGGAAGATGCCGGGGTTCAGGTGGTGGGTGTTGCCGTGATCGCGGAAGTTCAGCCGCACCACGTCGAAGCCGGCCTGCAGCATGCGCGCGGCGGTCATGCGCATGTAGCTGGATTCGCTGCTGCCTTCCCAGCCGTGAAGCAGCAGCGCCACACCGCAGGGTGTGCGCCCCGGCACACCACTGTGCCAGGCCTGCAGGCGCACGCCGTTGCCGCCGTCCAGGATCAACTCGCGGCTGACCGCGCCGGTGGCGCCCAGCAGCTGCTGGCCACGGCGCAGGCGCACGCGGCTGGAGGCCAGCATCGACTGCAGGTGTGGATTGCGCAGCCAGCGCGGCGGCTGGTAGCTGGTGGCGCTGAGCGGCGGCGTCAACATGGCTGGCGGGCTGCGGTGAGACAACGGCAGGAGCGCGCGCCCGGCATCGCCCTACGGCCCTTCCATCACCGCCACGATGCGCGCGCGCGAGGTTTCGGCAATGCGGCGACGGCCCTCCACATCGGTGGTGGCGATGGGTTCAAGAAAGTGCACCTCCGCGCGGCGCGGCGGCTCGCCCAGCAGGCGCACGAAATTGTCGAAGAAGTTCTCGTTGGGGCCGAAGGCCACCCGGGTCTGCGCGTCACCGCGTACGCCATAGCGCAGCGCCACCGGCTGCACCGGCACCCCGGTTTCCACCGCGGCCTGGAAGATGCGCGCGTGGAACGGCCCCACCGCACCACCGCCACGGGTGCGGCCTTCCGGGAACACCGCCACCGGGCGCTGCTCGTTCAGGCGCTTGACCATCTCCTCCATCACCCCGCCCAGCGACTCGGTATTGCCGCGCTGGTGGTAGATGGTGTGGCCGCGGGTGGCCAGCCAGCCCACCAGCGGCCAGCCGGCAATCTCGCGCTTGGCCACAAAGCCCACCATCTTCTGGCTGTGGATCATGCAGATGTCCACCCAGCCCACGTGGTTTGCGACAAACAGTACCGGCCCCGGCAACGGCTGGCCGTAACGCTGCAGGCGGAAGCCGAACAGCCACATCAGCCAGCCCGACCACCAGCGGACGATGCGGTGTTCCAACGGATCGGCCGCGCTGCCAAGGCGGCCCAGCGGCGGGGTCATCAGCAGCAGGGTCAGCGGCAGGAACAGGACGATGTGAACCAGCAGCAGCGGTACGCGGTACAGATAGCGGATCACGCGGGCCACACCGCCCCGGCGTGCGGAACGGGGGGATGTCATCCGCGCACGATACCGGATGGGACAAGGCTTGTGCCACCACGTTTTTCAGGCCATGGTGTGGGCCCATGCAGGCGTGACGCAGACCTGTGCCGGCTTGACCGGCATGGCGATGACGGGGGCACACTTGCACGCCGGCCGTGGTCTGCCACGGTGGCAAGGGGGTGAGACGGGGGCAAACTCAGGGGAACATGGTGATGGGTAGGCAGCTGCTGTCCTCTACCGAAGACATGCTGCATTTCTTTTCTGCCGCGCTTGAGCGCATTGGCAGCGGGGTGATCCTGTTCAATGAACAGAACGCCATCCTGTATATCAACCGCGCCATGGAGACCATCTCGGGCTGGTCACGCAGCGAGGTGCTGGGCCGCAACCTGGGCATGCTGGCGCCGCCCAGCATGCGCGAGCGCTACGACACCCGGCTTTACCCCGGTGCCAGCAACCGCGTGCAGGAGCTGACCGAGGCCCCGCATGACATACAGCTGATCCGCAAGGACGGCAGCGCCTGCTGGATCAACGTCAATCTGTCCAAAGTCAGCAATGACGGCCGCGACCTGCAGCTGGCGCTGGTCAGCGACGTCACCGCCAAACGCCAGGCCAAGGAGCGCGAGCGGCTGCTGTCGCTGGGTTTCGATGAAACCCAGAGCGCGGTGCTGATCACCGACCCGGAAGGCCGCATCGTCTACCCCAACAAGGGCTTCGCGCGCCTGTTCGGCTTCCTCGACAGCGAGTCGCTGGGCCGTTACGTGCCCTCGCTGCTCGCCCCGGGCCGCTATTCGGCAGAGCAGATGGCCGCCTACACCGCCCGGCTGATGGCCGGCCACCACATCCGCGCCGACGAACTTCTGTTCCACAAGGACGGCCAGCCGCTCTGGTGTTCGGTCAGCACCAACCCCATCATCGACGACTACGGCGCACTGGTGAATCTGGTCATCGTGCTGACCGACATCACGCCGACCAAGATGCACGAGGTGCTGCACCAGCGCATGCTCGAAGCGATGGTGCGCGAGGTACCCACCGTCGAGATCATGGCCATGATGTGCCGTGAGGTGGAGAAGATCGCCCCGCACGTGCTGTGCTCGTTGCTGCGGGTGGAAGACGACCGCCTGCGCACGCTGGCCGCGCCCAGCCTTCCCGATGCCTACAACCGGCTGGTGGACGGCATCCATATCGGCCCGCATACAGGCAGCTGCGGCACCGCCGCGCACAGCGGCCAACCGGTGATCACCCGCGACATCGCCACCGACCCCAACTGGGAGGGCATCAGCCACCTGGCCCTGCAGTACGGCCTGGCCGCGTGCTGGTCCACGCCCATCAAGGCCAGCGATGGCCGTGTGCTGGGCACCTTCGCCTTCTACTACCGTGAGCCCACCGAACCGGACAGCCTGCAGCGGCGCCTGGTCGAGGTGATCGTGCACCTGTGCGCCCTGGCGCTGGAACGCGAGGAAACCCGCCAGCGCATCCGCCGGCTGGCCTTCTATGACGAGCTGACTGGCCTGCCCAACCGCAGCCTGCTGCACGCGCAGGCCGACCAGGCCATCAGCGCCGCCGGCCACGACGAACAATCGCTGGCGGTGCTGTTCATCGACCTGGACCGCTTCAAGCAGGTCAACGAATCGCTGGGCCACCTGGGTGGCGACGAGCTGCTGCGCAACGTGGCCAAGCGCCTGCAGGAGCAGGCCGGCCCGCTGGACATCGTCGGCCGCCTGTCCGGCGACGAGTTCGTGGTGGTGCTCAACCGCTGCGATGCGCCGGGCGCGGCCGAACGCAGCGACCGCATGCTGCGCGCCCTGGGGCAACCGCTGCGGGTGGGCGAAGTGGACCTGCGGCCCTCGGCCAGCATCGGCATCAGCCTGTTCCCGCATGACGGCTCGGACATGGAAACCCTGCTGCACCATGCCGACATGGCCATGTACCAGGCCAAGCAGAATGGCCGCAGCCACGCCTTCTACAGCAGTGAGATGGACCGCGGCGCACAGGAACGGCTGGCGCTGGAAACCGCCCTGCACGAGGCACTGAGCGAAGGCCAGCTGCGGCTGCATTACCAGCCGCAGATCGACATCCGCAGCGGCAGGCTGCATGGCGTTGAAGCACTGACCCGCTGGAAACACCCGCGTCTGGGCACGGTGCAGCCGGAGCGTTTCATTCCGCTGGCCGAAGAGGCCGGCCTGATCGACATGCTCAGCCAGTGGGTGCTGCGCGAAACCTGCCGCCAGCTCGCCGCATGGCGGCGCGAGGGGCTGGCGGTGCCTACGGTATCAGTGAACCTGTCACCCACCAATTTCCAGAACCCCGAGCTGCCGGGCTTGATTGATTCGATTCTGCGTGGGCAGTCGCTCAAGGCGGCCGATCTGACCCTGGAGATCACCGAGGACATGCTGCTCAACGCGGCCCCAGGCACCCTGCATACGCTGCACCAGGTGCATGCACTGGGTGTGCGTCTGTCCATGGACGATTTCGGCACCGGCTATTCCAGCCTGAGCTACCTGCGCCAGCTGCCCATCGACGAACTCAAGCTGGACCGCAGCTTCGTGCAGGGCATCGACCACGACAGCGTGGCCCGCGCCCTCACCCAGGCCATCGCCCACATCGGCCAGAGTCTGCAGCTGAAGGTGGTGGCCGAAGGCGTGGAAACCAGCGAGCAACTGCGCCTGCTCGGCGAGCAGGGCTACGACATCGCCCAGGGCTTCCTGTTCACCCCTGCGCTGCCGGCGGCGGAGCTGGCGGAGTGGGTGCGGGGGAATTTGCCGGGGTGAGATGCGTGAGTAAAAGCCTGCGGGACGAAGCACGAAATGCCATTGATCTTCTATTGAACGACTAGATGGACCCCTACTACCGCAAGGCCTAGCCCATAGGTATAGGTAATCGGTTGATCAAAGACAGTTTCTGAGAAACGGAGCCGGAAACGCATTTCTACGGAAAAATGCATTCTGATCAATTGCCCAAGGCTTCACCATATTTCAGCGTGGCTTGAACTTAAGGCAACCACCTCTCGCAGGACACCATGCAACCGATTGAGTTCTTTCTTGAGCTGGCAAAGCAGATTCCGTCCACCATTTGGGCGGCTGCTGTCGCCTCCGTACTCACACTGACCGGTGTTGCGCTCTCCAACAGGAGCAACACCAAGCGGCTTCTGCACCAGCTTTCGCATGATTCCCAAGAAAAGCATAAAGAACGTAATGCCACGATGCGGCGTGACGTATACCTTAGAGCCGCCGAGGAGATGGCTGGGATTGGGCACTACTTGGGTGGACTTCCTCTAATGGATCCCATTCGAGAGAACCTAAGCAAAGGACTCGTCGAACCCCTTCGTGTCTTCGCAAAAGTTCAACTAGTCTCGGAACCAGGAACCACAGAGCTCGTCGGAGAGCTGACTACCCGCTACAGCGAGATATTCTTAACCTTACTAGGACAAGCTCAGCCCGTTCACGACCTGAAGATTGAGATCGACATTGCAAACGACTCGTACTTGAAAAGCCAGGCAGAAGTTGATCGAACATTAGCTGAAATGCGGCAACTCAACGAATCGGGAGAGTCTGATCCATCTCGCTATGAGGCGTTGAGGCTGTCATTCGAGCACGTACAGTCACTTGCAATCGAGTTCGCCCAAGAGCGGCAGGCGCTTTATGAACAACATGGCGCCGCGCTTAAAGCGTTTACAACTCAGCTGATGCAGGAAATGAGGTCAATAGGCCCACTTCAAGTTCGTGTGATCTCGTCTATACGACGGGAACTGAGATTGGAAACCGACATCTCGGAGTATGAGTCCCGTCTCCAACAGAACTGGGAGCGGCTGGATGAGAAGCTTGCCAAGCTACTTGATCAAATGGGTCATGATAGATAGCTCGCTCTATTTCTAACGGCTGATCGTCCGCGAATTTTTACGTCAAGAAATCCTCTTAGCCTGTAACGGGTGCCTGCCATACTGTAACCAACAGGAGCGTCGAAGCACGCGACCAAAGTCTGACGCAAGACACTTTTTCGACGCTCCAAAAGCAGAGCACCCAATGACCACAAAACACACCGGCTCATGCCTGTGCGGCGAAGTCCGCTACTAGGTTGAAGGGTCGTTCGAGCGGTTCTATCTGTGCCACTGCGCGCACTGCCGCAAGGACACCGGTTCGGCACATGCGGCCAACCTGTTTTCATCCAGTGCCCGGCTGACGTGGCTCACCGGCCTTGCATCACGCGCGGTCTACCGGCTGCCCGATACCCGCCACGTCCGCAGCTTCTGCACCAACTGCGGGTCGGCACTTCCGGTGTCAGGCGAGGGCCTGGTCGTCGTTCCGGCAGGCAAGCTGGATACCGCTATCGCCATCACGCCGGACGGCAACATCTTCACCGCGAGCCGCGCAACGTGGGATCACGATCTCCACACGGCAAAGGACTTTCTTGGCTTCCCGGGCTAAGCGGCGCAGGCGCAACGCAAACCGGCACCACCACGCGGCACCGGCTTGAACGAAGCCTCACACCCTTCAGCTTCTGGCAACAACGGCCAGCGTGAGCCGCGACATACAGACCAGCTTGCCGGCGTCGTTCTCGATACGGATTTCCCACACCTGCGTGGTGCGGCCCACATGCAGCGCGGGCGGTGCCGGTGACCACGCCGTCGGGGGCGGCGCGCAGATGGTTGGCGTTGATCTCCAGCCCCACGCAGACCTCGCTCGCCTGATCCACGCACAGGTTGCCGGCGCTGCTGCCCAGCGCATTCCCTTCGGCAGGACGTTGCGCTCCATAGCACGCCTGCGTGAAGGTTTCGGTGTAAAGCCTTCACTGCAGTAGCGTACCGTCAATGCATACCCCTCGTTTTTTGGAAGTGGGTGTGACGTTACTTGAAGTGTTTCTGAGGGGGCCGGGCGGAGAGCTGCGGCAGGTTCGTGAACTTGAACCGTCTCTGGCGATGCAGTGCAACCCGCAGCTTGCGGAGGGCCTGCGCTTGCCGCTTCCACACGATGGCTGGGCCATCGACAGCGAAGGACGGGTTGCCAAGCGGGTTCGCGAAAACGGCTATGCCTACGAAGAGGGATTGCAGGGCGGCCTGTGGGAGCTGGTGGTCCGATGAGCGCACAGCCCACCACCACGCGCGCCATCGCCTATGTAAGCCGTGCGGTTGCCGGCTTGACCAACGAGGATCTGGACAGGCTGCTGGTTGATGCACGCGCTCACAACAAGGTGCAGGGCGTCACCGGCGTGCTGCTTTACGACGGCTCACGCTTTTTCCAATACCTGGAAGGCTCGCCACAGTCGGTCGAACGCATCTATTCGCGCATCGTGTCGTCCTACATGCATACCGGGCTTGAGGTGCTGTTCGACAATCAGGTGCCCGATGCGTACTTCAGCCAATGGCACATGGGCTGCAGCATGACCACGGGCAGCGTACTCCAGCAGTTGAGCACCAGAATGTGGACGCGTGAAGCCAAAGGTCTGCAGGTGGATGCACAGCCGGATGTGCCGCCTGTGATCCATGAGCTGGTGGAGTTCTGGAACCAGGCACACGCCACGCCCAATGCCCGCTGAGTCTGTGGTCAGCGGCTTGTCCGGGTAGTGATTCGGCATCAACCAGAGCTGCCGGGTGATCCCCGGACTGCTAGCCTCTGCTCACAACGGCGAGCGTGAGCCGCGACACGCAGACCAGCTTGCCGGCTTCGTTCTCGATGCGGATTTCCCACACCTGCGTGGTGCGGCCCACATGCAGCGCGCGGGCGGTACCGGTCACCACGCCGTCGCGGGCGGCGCGCAGGTGGTTGGCGTTGATCTCCAACCCCACGCAGACCTCGCTGGCCGGGTCCACGCACAGGTTGCCGGCGCTGCTGCCCAGTGTCTCGGCCAGCACCACCGAGGCACCCCCATGCAGCAGGCCATAGGGCTGGCGGGTGCGTGCGTCCACCGGCATGGTGGCCTGCAGCCAGTCATCACCAGCGGCGGTGAACACGATGCCCAGGTGGTCGATCAGCGTGTTGCGGCTGAGGGCGTTGACCTGTTGCAGGTCTACCGGTTCGCGGAATGCTCGGGACATGGGAAAGCCTTTTGAAGAACGGGAACGCGCTTACAGGATGGGCACCAGCCCGGCGCCGAAGGCGGTGAGCATGCGCACCAGCAACCACTTCGGGCCCACGTCCACTTCCGGGAAGTCGCCCACCGCGGTGTAGCAGGTGTGGAATGCCGGGTGCTGGCGCGGCAGCGGCAACGGACAGTCCGGGCCGGGCTTGAATTCGTAGTTGGTGGCGTAGCGCCATGGCCAGAAATCCAGCACCGGCAGCGATTCGGAAGCCTTGCCGATGCTGTAGTTCAGCCCCGACAGCACCGGCGGCTTCTGCCGGGGTGCCACGGTCCACGCATTCTCCGGGCTGGTGTCGCGCAGGATGCTCTGCGCCAGCGCCTCGGCGAACACCGGGTCATCGATGATCACCGCGCCCTCGGTGTTGTAGTTCTCGCTGCGCGGGTCGAAGTTGTGGGTGCCGATCACACCGATGCGGCGGTCCACCACCAGCGACTTGGCATGCAGGCCCATGCGCGCGCCGCTGCGGGTCACCGGCAGCGGGCGGTTCACCGCGCGGCGGCTCAGGAACGAGGGCCGGGTTTCGGTACGCAGCACGTCGCGCTCCACCTCGCTGCCACCGGGCGTGTAACGGCGCCCCGAGCCACTGCCGCTGCCACGCACATTGCTGCCCGCCGCGCTGGCGCCGATAAGCCGGTTGCGGCGGGAATGTTCCTCCATCTCCAGCGGCGGCTCCACAAGCTCCGGGTAATTGACCGGCGCATCCAGCGGGAACGGCTTGTACTCGTAAATGTTGAAGCCCAGCTCGCGCATGTTGCGGCGCTTGTACTTGTAGGACAGCGCGTAAACGATGGGGTTGTCGGTGGCGGCCAGGCTGTTGGTGGACACCACCACGCGCGGCGGCTGCGGGTGCCTGCGCAGCGTGCGGAACAGCTCCTGCGCCGGCTTGGACAGCACCAGGTACGGCGTCTGCAGCAGCACCTCGTTGTCCGCCGCGGCGATCAGCTGGTCCAGGCGCGGCTCGGTGAGGTGCTGGCCCGCGTGCGGGTCATCGACGCGCTCGTTGCGGTGCTTGCGCGGCAGGTCCGCCACATAGCTCACCGAACGCACCGGCAGGGCGGTATCGACGAAGGCCTGCTCGATGAACTCCTTGTCGGAGGCTTCCTCGTTCACCCGCTCGATGCGCTCCGGGTGGCGGAACGCGGCATCGGGCATGGCCGGCACGCCGCCCTTGAGCAGGGTGCGGCCCACATCGTTCAGGCGCTCGGCCGGCACGCTGCGCCGCGCCACCCAGAACGCCTGGAAGTTGGCGGCCATCTCGCGCACTTCCGGGCCAGCGATGATCACATCACGGTCGCGGAAGTTGTATTCCTTGTCCCAGTCGTAATAGTCGTCCTGGTAGTTGCGGCCACCCACCACGCCCAGCACATCGTCGATCACCAGCAGCTTGTTGTGCATGCGCTGGTTGAAGCGGCGGAAGCAGCACAGCACGCTGCCGGCGTAGTCGAAATAGTTGAGCTTGGCCTTGCCGAAGGTGGGGTTGTAGACGCGCAGCTCGAAGTTGACGTGCGCGCCGGACAGCGCGCCCAGCATCTGCAGGTCGGAAATGGCCGAGAGCTGGTCGATCAGCAGCCGCACCTTCACGCCGCGCCGTGCGGCGGCCAGCAGTTCGTCGATGACCAGCCGTGCGCTGTCATCGGTATCGAAGATGTAGGTCTGCAGGTCGATGCTGCGGGTGGCGCTGCGGATCAGGTTCAGCCGCGCGACCAGCGACAGCTCGCCCTCGTCGAGAATGGTGGCGTAGTGGCGCGGCACCTCGTCGCTGGACTCGGTGATGGCCTGGCCACCCAGCGCGCGCAGCGGTGAATCCAGCGCGCAGCGGTCGGGCTGTTGGCAGTCCACCACGGTCGAACGGGCCGCCACAGCGATGCCTTCGGCACGGTCGCGCTGCTGCGGCGACAGCGAGGCACAACCGCTGGCCAGCAACAGCACCAGCAGCGGAAAGAGACGGTTGAAAAGCTTCACTTGGGTGGATCGCCTGCCAGGCGGGTACGCAGTATGAAAGTCACTCGATCACTCAGGGCCATCTGCCAACTGTCCATGCCGTAGCGGCCACGCAGGATGGTGCCACGGCTGACGAGGTCGCAATCATAGCCGGGGCGTGCGCATTCAGGCTCGGCCAGGCGCAGGGTCTCGCGCCGGCTGATGCCGCGGATGGTCAGCCAACCCTGAACGTCGCCGCCGTTGGCGATCACATCCGGCGAATAGGGATCGGAGCGGAACTCGACCACCGGGTAGCGCTCCACGTCGAAGAATTCCTCGCCGCGCATCCAGCCGGTGTAGCGCGGCTTGCCGGGGATCTCGACGTACTGGCTGAACATGCGCAGCGTCACCTGGTGCTGACCATCCGGCAATGCGGTGGCACGTGCCTCGAAGCGTGGGAACACGCCTTCGATGCGCTGGCCAAAACGCGTGCGTATCTCGAAACCGAAGCGCGAATGCTGCGGGTCGAACTGTGCCGGCTGCGCGGCAAGGGCCGCTGCACAGGGCACCAACAACGCCAGCAGCCAGCCCCCCCGCACGTACGTCATCCGGCTACGGCCACCAGAACGCGGCCAGGCGGGCGATGCCCGGTTCGATGGACGCCTCCATCGGCAGCGCCAGCACCGCCACCGAAGCCGGCGGCATGCCGCGGTAGTCACCGGACTGGCCGCTGTGCATCAGCGCCACCAGCTGCTCCAGCCCCGGGTTGTGGCCAACCACCATCAGCCGCTCCACTTCGCGGTGCTCGTCGATCAGCGCGGCCAGGGTGCCGGGCATGGCTTCGTAGATGCGCTCATCCAGCCGCTGCTCCACATAACCGGTGAGTTCCAGTACCGCCTCCAGCGTCTCGCGGGTGCGCCGCGCCGGTGAGCACAGCACCCGGTCGGGCACCAGCTTCTGCTCCAGCAGCCAACGGCCGGCAGCTTCGGCTTCGGCCAGCCCGTGCGGGGACAGGGAGCGGTCGATATCGGCCAAACCATTGCTGGCCGGTTCGGCATGGGCATGTCGCAGCAGGATCAGTTCACGCATGGGCGGGTAAAACTCCTGTCAGGCCTTGTTCAACCATTTGAGCAGCGGCTCCCAGTCCTGCTGGTGCTCGCGTACCTGTGCGGAGTGGTAATCGAACAGGCTGCGGCCCAGCCCGACCATCACCACGTAACTCTGGCTGTCGCGCAGCTGCGCGACCACCTCATACGGCCATTGCGCCAGCATCTGCCGCGCCTGCTGCGAGGTCTGTGTCCACGGCTTGGTGCGGTTGAGCACCAGCCCTACCGGCAGCGCGCGCGCGTGCACGCGCTTGACCTTGGAAAGACTGTTCAGGAAGCCGACGATGGCCTCGATGTCCAACGCCGAGGGCAGCACCGGCACCACCACGGCATCGGCCACGTCCAGGAAACGCTCCAGCTCTTCGGCATAGGCGCCGGCCGGGGCATCGACGATGACCTGCTCGGTACCGTCGGGAATGAGTTTCTCCCAGTTCTTCTTGCGGTGCACGTCCACCGGCAGCACCGCGCTGTCGAGCATTGCCCGGCGCTCGGCCCAGCGCGTGCTGGAGCCCTGCGGGTCTGCATCGGCAATCACCGTGGCCTTGCCGGCCAGGGCCGAATGCGCGGCCAGGTGGGTGGCGATGGTGGTTTTGCCGACACCGCCCTTGGAGCCGGCTACCAGGATCGTCTTCATGCACGCCTCGTTTCCGCGGAACCTTCCCGCAGCGTACACCGGCATGCGTGACCAAAGGTAGTCGCCGGGTGAGGACCAGCCGGCCACGGGGCTTTGCTATCTTTGCTGCCCCGGAATGGAACCACCATGAGCGAACTGCAGGACCTCACCGCGCTGATCCGCGCCAACACCCCCCTGATCGTGATCCAGACCCAGGACGAATCGCGGGTGGTGGAGCTGTTCCGGCAGGCGCTGATGCACGTCTGGCGGGCGCTGTACCGCTGGTCGATCACCGAGGGCCTGCGCCGCATCGACATGGACCGCGAGGACGAGGCCTTCGGCCCACCCGACGCCAGCTCGGTGCTGCGGATGATCCAGGAGGCCGAGCAGCGCGGCATCTACCTGCTGCTGGATTTCCACCCCTACCTTGGCTACGCCAGCCACCAGCGCCTGCTGCGCGACATCGTGCAGCGCCGCCACAGCGAGCCGCATGTGATCGTGCTGGTGGGCACCAGGGTGGAGCTGCCACCGGAGCTGGAGGCGCTGGCCACCCGCTTCAACCCGCGCCTGCCCGACGCCAACGCGCTGCTGAAGATGCTGCGCGAGGAAGCGGCCAGCTATACCAAGGAAAATGGTGGTCGGCGCGTGGAAGCCGACCACGATGCGGTGCAGCAGATCCTGCGCAACCTGCGCGGGCTGAGCATGACCGACGCCCGCCGCATCGCCCGCCAGCTGATCTACGCCGATGGCGCCCTCGGTGCCAACGACCTGCCACAACTGGCAAAACTCAAGTTCGAGCTGCTCAACCGCAGTGGCAACCTGCATTACGAATACGACTCGGCCCGTTTCAGCGATGTGGCCGGTGCGCGCCGGCTCAAACGCTGGATCGAACAGCGCCGCGCGGTGTTCATTTCCGGCAATGCCCCGCCCGGGCTGGATCCCCCCAAGGGCATGCTGCTGCTGGGGGTGCAGGGCTGCGGCAAGTCGATGCTGGCCAAGGCCACTGCCGCCGGCTTTGGCGTACCGCTGCTGCGGTTGGATTTCGGCACGCTCTACAACAAGTACCACGGCGAGACCGAGAACAACCTGCGAGACGCATTGGCCTCGGCCGAACAGCTGGCACCCTGCGTGCTGTGGATAGACGAGGTGGAAAAGGGCCTGGCCAGCGGCGGCGAGGACGGTGGCGTGTCCCGGCGCGTGCTCGGCTACCTGCTGACCTGGATGGCCGAGCGCAAGGCGCCGGTGTTCATCGTCGCCACCGCCAACCAGGTGCATGAGCTACCCGCCGAACTGCTGCGCAAGGGCCGCTTCGACGAAATCTTCTTCGTCGATCTGCCGGTGCCGGACATGCGCGTGGAGCTGCTGCGTCTGCATCTGCAACGCCGCCAGCTGGACCCGGAGGCATTTTCATTGCCGGCGCTTGCGGCGGCCAGTGAGGGCTTCTCCGGCGCGGAGATCGAACAGGCCGTCGTGGCGGGCCTGTATGCCGCGCATGCCGAGCAGCAGCCGCTGGATACCGACCTGCTGATGGCCGAAATCCGCAACACCCGCCCGCTGTCGGTGTTGATGGCCGAGCAGGTCCAGTCCCTGCGCGACTGGGCCCGCGAACGCACCGTCCCGGCGGATTGACTCGCCGCTGCCGTCGCCCCTGTAGTCCGGGTAAGCGCCAGCGCACCCGGGGCCGCAGAAGGATTGAACAACCCGTCCGTGCTGGGCCGTGCAAAGCCTTCTGTCTGAAGATACAGCGGCGGTCTTCCGCGATCTTATCCACCCCGGCTTCCCGGGTGCGCTGCGCTTACCCGGGCTACAAGAGCCGCACACCGCAACGCATTCCCGTAGCCCGGGTAAGCGTAAGCGCACCCGGGGCCGCAGGAAGATTGAACAACCTGTCCGGGTTGGGCCGTGCAGAGCCATCGGCCTGAAGATGCAGCAGCGGCCTTCCGCGATCTGTTCGTCCCTCGGCCTCCCGGGTGCGCTTCGCTTACCCGGGCTACAAGAGCCACGCATCGCAACGCATTCCCGTAGCCCGGGTAAGCGCCAGCGCACCCGGGACCGCAGGAGGATTGAACAACCCGTCCGGGTTGGGCCGTGCAAAGCCATCGGCCTGAAGATGCAGCAGCGGCCTTCCGCGATCTTATCCACCCCGGCCTCCCGGGTGCGCTTCGCTTACCCGGGCTACAGGGCCGGTGACTACTTGTCCGGCTGCATGGTGGGCGGCTGCCAATCGGCGGGCGGCTGCTGGCTGATGCCGTGGGCGGTCAGCAGCCGGCGCATGGCGGGCAATTCGCCCTCTGCGGCAACCCAGCGCGCATAGTCGGCCATGCCGACCTTGGGTGCCATGGCCTGCTGGTCGGCATTGCTGGCCTCGACGGCCTTGAGCACCACCCACGTCAGTTCACGGCGGCGCTCGCGCCACTTCGCCTGATCCGCCGGTTCCGCATTGTTCGCCAGCCACGATGCACCGAACTGCGCCATCATCAACGACGGGCTGTTCGCCAGTGTCTGGAGCAGACCACGGCATTCGGCCATCCGCGCGTTCTGCTGCACAGCCTCCGGCCGGCAGTTGGTCTGCACCAACTTCGGCTGTGGCTGCCAGTTCGCCGCGGCCACGCCGAACACCAGAACGATGCGTGCATTGTCGTCAGCCATGGGATTGGCTGGCGTGCCCTGCCCTTCGGCAGCGCCGGTGCCGGCCGGCATACCGCGTGTGGCCTGCTCCAGCAGCCCGACCAATCCGGCCAGCTCATCGTCATGGTGGGTTGCGGCAACCGCCCGCTGCCACGCCCGTGCCGAAGCATCGGCATCCTTGCGCTGCTCGGCAAGGCGCATCAGCAACAACTGCGTGCCTGATTCATCGGCACCCACACGCTGCAGCGTGGCAACGGCCTTGTCGATGGCGCACACCCCACCGGCAATGCAATCGCGCACCGCGGCGGCGGCGATCAAGGGATCATCGCTGCCGGTCTCGATGGCACGCGCCAGCCACGCCTTGGCCAGGTCATCGCGCTTGGGCTGCCGCCTGGCCATGTCGTACTGCAGGGGCACCAGCAGCGCAGCGGCATACAGATCACGCGGCGCGCCACTGGTGGCAATCGTGCGTGCCTGCTGCAGGCGCACCTCGTTGCCTGCCTGTACCTGCGCCAGCATCTGCTCCGGGTCCGGCCCTTCCTCGGCCGGCGGTTCAGCCTGTGCTGTCACTGCGACAGCGGCCAGCATCACACTCCACAAGGCGTTACGTAGCATCCTGCACGTTCCTCTTGGTTTCGGGGCTGCCCGCAACTGGGCGCGCTCTTCTCAGGACAGCCGTTCCAGCACCCATACCCATGCGGGCAAGGTGACCAATGACAATACGATGCCATAGCCCACCATTGCCGCCGCAAGCCGGGGCGCCAGTTGATGGGCGATGGCCAGCGCAGCGGCGGTGATCATGGTGGGCATGGCGGTTTCCAGCACGTTCACGCGCAGCATGTCGCCACTCAGGCCAAAGGCCAGTGACAACGGGATGGCTACCGCGGGTAATACGATCAGCTTGAGCAGCAGGCCCACCCCCAGCGGCAGCAGCTCGGCCCGCGAGAGCCGCAGCTGGATGGTCAGGCCCACCGCCAGCATCACCAAGGGCAGCATGGCATCGGCCAGGTTCTTCAGCGCCAGCGCGATCCACGTTGGCGGCGTGGCCGGCATCAGGGTCAGGGCGAAGACCAGCGCCCACAACGGCGGGAAGCGCACGATGCGCAACACAATCTGACCAGCGCCGGGCGGAGTGTCGCCGCTGTAGCGCGCCAGCACGTACAGGCCGAAGGTGGACAGCAGCACGAAGGTGCCGAACTGGTCGTACACCACGGCATAGGGCAGCGCCTGTTCACCCAGCAGCGCGCGCACCATCGGGTAGCCGATGAAGCTGGAGTTGCACAGCGCCACGCACAGCAGCAGCACTGCATGCACTTGCCGCTGGAAGCCGAACACACGGGTGGCCAGGCTGACCAGCCCCAGCGTGAGCAGCATCAGCAGCCACGGGGTGACGATGATGCCGAGCAGGGACAGGTCCAGCTGCAGGCGCGGCACATAGATCAGCACCGCGGCCGGCAGGCACAGGTACAGCACCACCCGGTTGAGCGTGTCGGCGGCGTTGTCCGGAAAGCTGCGGAGCCGTGCGAACACCATGCCCAGGGCGAGCATGGCCAATATCAGTGCGAATGCGTCGAAAGCCATCGCGCAAGGATGCCCTGCCGATGGGGATCAGGGAATCGGTATCAACCCTGTCTGCGGGCAGGCCGATGGCGTCGCTGCTGTCCGGGAGGAGAAAATGTACTGGGTACTTTGGTGGATTCACGGGCCGGCTGCATGACTGGCCGTGTCACCCCTCTCCCCAGCCCTCTCCCGCAAGGGGAGAGCGTACCGCGCTCAATGCGCGCGGTACACGCCACTCACGGCCATGCCGGCGGCTTGGCTGCCCAGGCCTGCTGTACCTGGGTCAGCGTGGCCCGTTCACTGTCCTGCCAGTCCGGTAGCAACTGCGGGAAATTGGCAGCATCGTTCCATTGGCGGGGCTCGGTGCGTACTGCAGCGGCATACCAGCTCACGGCTTCGTCCTTGCGCCCCAGCGTCCACAGCACCAGCGCGAAGGTGGGCGGCAGCCAGCCCGGGTTGCCACGCGTGCCCTCGGCCGCCTTCTGCCACAGCGCCAGCGCCTGCTCGGCATCGCTGCGGCGGTACAGGTCCCAGCCCTGGTTCCAGCGCAGGCCACGAGCCTGTACCGAACCATCGGACACCGACGACATGGCCTCCTGGTAAAGCTTGGCGCCCAGTTCATCGCGGCCTTCGGCATAGGCCATGCTGGCCAGCTGCGCGGTGGCATCGACCGCCTTGCGGCCGCGCTCGCGCAGCTTCATCAGCTGGTCCACCGCGTCGGCCTGGGCCGCAGGCACGGCCTGGAATGGCCTGGCCGCCACGTCCTCGTCGAAATAGAACTCGTTGATTTTCGGCAGGCCCTGCGCCTGCGCATTGGAAACAAGCAGCCCCGCCAGCACTACCGCGCCGGCCAGCAAGCGTTTCGTCACCCCCATGACAACAACCCCCATGAACACAGATTTCAATGCAAGCGGGCGATCCTAACCGCTCCCGGGCCATGACGCGACAGCGTTTCAGGGCGATGAAAGCGCCACTGCTACAATCGCCGGCTGCCACAGGCCGCCAGCATGGGGTCTCCGCCGCCAGCCGATCCTGCAACGGGCCAGCCATGACCAGTACCGCCGAACTCACTTCGCCTGCTTCCGCCAACGACCCGCTGATCGGCGTGCGCGACCGCGACTACACGCTGGAGCACAAGTACACCCGCCCGGATGGCCGCATCTACCTGAGCGGTGTGCAGGCGCTGGTGCGGCTGCCGCTGATGCAGCAGCAGCGTGATACGGCCGCCGGCCTGAACACAGGCGGCTTCGTCAGCGGCTACCGTGGCTCGCCGCTGGGCGGCTTCGATCTGGAGCTGTGGCGCGCGCGCGCGCATCTGGAAGCCGCCAAGGTGAAGTTCGTGCCGGGCCTCAACGAGGACCTGGGCGCGACCATGGTGTGGGGCACGCAGCAGACCAATCTGTTCCCCGGCGCCAACGTCGATGGCGTGTTCGGCATGTGGTACGGCAAGGGCCCGGGCGTGGACCGCTGTGGTGACGTGTTCAAGCACGCCAACGCCGCCGGCACCTCCCGCCTCGGTGGCGTGCTGGCGCTGGCCGCCGACGACCATGCCTGCCGCAGTTCCACCCTGCCGCATGGCAGCGAGGAAGAATTCGTCAGCGCGATGATGCCGGTGCTCAACCCGGCCGGCGTGCAGGACATCCTGGACATGGGCCTGGTGGGCTGGGCGATGAGCCGCTACACGGGCCGCTGGATCGGCTTCAAGACCATTGCCGAGACCGTGGAATCGTCCGCTTCGGTGGACGTGGACCCGTTCGCGCGGCAGATCATCCTGCCGGAAGATTTCGACATGCCGGCCGCCGGGCTCAACATCCGCTGGCCCGACCCGCCGATGGAGCAGGAAATGCGCCTGCACCGTTACGCGGTGAAGGCGGCGCAGGCCTTCGCCCGTGCCAACGGCATCGACAAGGTGGTGATGGATTCGCCGCGCGCGCGGCTGGGCATCGTCACCACCGGCAAGAGCTATCTGGACGTGCTGCAGGCGCTGGAATACCTGGGCCTGGATGAAGCGGCCTGCGCCGACATCGGCATCCGCGTCTACAAGGTGGGCATGACCTGGCCGTTGGAACCGCAGGGCATCGGCGCGTTCGCACGCGGGCTGGAAGACATTGTCGTGGTCGAGGAGAAGAAGGCCTTCATCGAGCGGCAGATGAAGGAATACTTCTACAACTGGCCGGCCAACTGGGGCGCGCGCCCGTCCATCGTGGGCAAGTACGACGAGCAGGGCGAGTGGATCCTACCGTCCACCGGCGAGCTGACGCCGGCCACCATCGCCGGCGTCATCGGCCGCCGCATCCAGCGTTTCTTCAATACCGAATCCATCGAGCAGCGCCTGCGCTGGATGGACGAGAAGGAAGCGGAAATGGCGCTGCCGCGCGCGCAGTTCCCGCGCGTGCCGCACTACTGCTCCGGCTGCCCGCACAACACCTCCACCCAGGTGCCGGAAGGCTCGCGTGCACTGGCCGGCATCGGTTGCCATTACATGGTGACCTGGATGGACCGCAGCACCGACACCTTCACCCACATGGGCGGCGAAGGCGTCACCTGGGCCGGGCAGGCCGCGTTCACCGACACCGAGCATGTGTTCCAGAACCTGGGCGACGGCACCTATTTCCACAGTGGCTCGCTGGCCATCCGGCAGGCGATCGCCGCGGGCGTCAACATCACCTACAAGATCCTCTACAACGATGCGGTGGCGATGACCGGCGGCCAGCCGGTGGACGGCACCCTGACCGTGCCGCAGATCGCCCAGCAGATGCGTTCGGAAGGCGTGCACACCATCGTGCTGCTGTCCGACGACATCGACAAGTGGAAGGCGCGCCGCCACGAGTTCCCGCACGACGTGGAATTCCACGACCGTGCCGAGCTGGACACCGTGCAGCAGCAGCTGCGCAAGGTGAAGGGCACCAGCATCCTGATCTACGAACAGACCTGCGCCACCGAGAAGCGCCGCCGCCGCAAGCGCGGCAAGCTGGTCGATCCGCCCAAGCGCACCATGATCAACTCGCTGGTCTGCGAGGGCTGCGGTGACTGCGGCGAAAAGAGTTTCTGCGTGTCGGTGCTGCCGAAGGAAACCGAGTTCGGGCGCAAGCGCGACATCGACCAGTCCAACTGCAACAAGGATTTCTCCTGCACCACCGGCTTCTGCCCCAGCTTCGTCACCATCCATGGCGGCCAGCTGCGCAAGGGCAGCAAGAGCGACGCGGCCAGCCTGCTCGACAGCCTGCCGGCGCCGCGCTTCAACACCGATCTGTCGCAGCCGTGGAACATCCTGATCACCGGCGTCGGTGGCACCGGCGTGGTGACCATCGGCGCGCTGCTGGGCATGGCCGGCCACCTTGAAGGCAAGGGGGCCAGCGTGCTCGACCAGACCGGTCTGGCGCAGAAGGGCGGCGCGGTCACCACCCACATCCGCATCGCCAACACGCCGGCCGACATCCACGCCGTGCGCATCGCCGCCGGCGAAGCCGACCTGGTGCTGGGCTGCGACATGGTGGTGGTCAACGACTACTGGGCGCTGTCCAAGGTGCGCGGCGAGCGCTCACAGGTGGTGCTCAACACCTACGAAGCCATGCCCGGCACGTTCACCACGCACCCGGATATGCAGTTCCCGGCGGCGGACATCATCGCCGGCGTGAAGGTGGCGCTGGGTGGCCGCGACCCGGTGCTGCTGGACGCCACCCAGCTCGCCACCGCGCTGCTGGGCGACGCCATCGCCTCCAACCTGTTCATCCTCGGCTTCGCGTGGCAGCAGGGCTGGGTGCCGCTGTCGCTGGAGGCGCTGATGCGTGCCGTCGAACTCAACGGCGCCGCCGTGGCGATGAACCGGCAGGCGTTCGCGTGGGGCCGCCTGGCCGCCATTGATCCGCAGGCGGTGCAGCAGGCCGCCGGCCTGGTGCGCAACACCGCCACCGACGCCGAGCGCACGCCGGGCCCGCTGCGCGAGCTGCCGCCGGGCGACTGGGAAGGCAACGAGGCCGGTGCGCCCTCGGCACCGCGCAACCCGGAGAACGAGCCGGACCTGCGCGGCCTGCCGTCCGCGGGCCAGGCCAGCGACGGTGCGGATTTCGGCGCGCTGGATGACGCCCGCCTGTCGCGCTCGCTGGACGAACTGATCGCCCGCCGCGGCGCGTTCCTCACCGACTACCAGGACGCCGCCTACGCCAACCGTTACCGCGCCCTCGTCGATGCGGTGCGCGCCGCCGAGCAGCGCGTGGCACCGTCGAGCACTGCGCTGACCGAGGCCGTGGCGCGCTATTTCTTCAAGCTGATGGCCTACAAGGACGAATACGAAGTGGCCCGCCTGTACACCAGCGGCGACTTCCTCAAGCGCGTGCAGCAGCAGTTCGACGGCGACTACCAGGTGCGTTTCCACCTGGCACCGCCGCTGTTCGCCAAGCGCGACGAGCAGGGCCGGTTGCGGAAGAAGGAATACGGCCCATGGATGTTCAAGGCCTTCGGCCTGCTGGCCAAGTTCAAGGGCCTGCGCGGTGGCCGCTTCGACGTGTTCGGCTACACCGACGAACGCCGGGGCGAACGCCAGCTGATCGCCGATTACGAGAAGACCCTGCAGGAGCTGCTGGGCGCGCTGGATGCCGGACGCCTCGCACTGGCGGTGGATATCGCCAGCATTCCGGAACACATCCGCGGCTATGGCCACGTCAAGGAAGAGCACCTGCACGAAGCCAAGGCCCGCGAAGCCGCGCTGCTGGCCACCTGGCGCAACCCGAAGGCACTGCATATCGTGCAGATGGCTTGATCCAGGCGAAAAGCAACCTATAGATTGCATTCTCAAAATGCAATCTATAGGTTTCCATGCGCGAATGAAATCTATAGGTTGCATTCGCGCAAGGCAAGGCATACATTGCCGTCGTTGCCTTCAGGACACGCCATATGACCGGCACAAGCCACACCATCCGCGCTGCCCATCAGTTGGCTCCGCTGATGCGGGCATTCCGCAAGCAGGCCAACATCAGCCAGGCCGAGCTGGCCGAGCGCCTGGGCATCTCCCGGCAGGCCATCACAGCACTGGAGCGTGACCCTGCCTCAGCCACCTTCGAGCGGTTGATGCGGGTATGGGCGGTACTCGGGCTGGAAGTATCCCTGCAGCCTGCCATACACGATGCCCCTCCCAGCAGCCTGGAGTGGTAAGCCTTGGGCGCGCTGCGGGTATGGATGAATGGCGTGGAAGTCGCATCGTGGGAAGAAGGTTCCCGCACCGGTGCGCGATTGACCTACCTGCCATCCTGGCTGGATTCCGAACAACCGCGTCCCCTGTCGCTGTCCCTACCCCTGCTGCCAGCAGGTGAAAGCCACCGTGGCCAGGTGGTCACGGACTATTTCGACAACCTGCTGCCAGACAACGACAGCATCCGTAACCGCATCCGCAACCGCTTCGGTCTCCGTTCAACAGGCACGTTCGATCTGCTGGAGGAAATTGGCCGCGACTGCGTGGGCGCGGTACAGCTCCTGCCTGTCGGCACCACACCGGGGGAAATCCATCGCATCGAGGCGGTGCCCTTGAGCGACACCCAGGTGGGCGAGCGTCTGCGACAGGTCACCGC
The DNA here is from genome assembly GCA_002329155.1 of Stenotrophomonas sp. UBA2124. Lineage (GTDB taxonomy): Bacteria > Pseudomonadota > Gammaproteobacteria > Xanthomonadales > Xanthomonadaceae > Stenotrophomonas. The sequence goes on from DCXY01000031.1 coordinate 21,215, forward strand.
CGGAGCCCTGCCGGGCCAACGCGAGGATGCTGCGTTCCGTATCTCCATCGCCGGTGCACAGGAGAAAACCGCCTTTCTGTGGCACCAAGGGCAGTGGTGTGTTCCCACCGGCAGCACGCCCAGCACGCACATCTTCAAGCTGCCACTGGGTCTGGTCGGCAACATGCGTGCCGACATGCACGCATCCGTGGAGAACGAGTGGCTGTGCATGCAGCTGCTCGCCGCCTTCGGCCTTCCTGTCGCCAACACCTCGATGGGGACATTCGACGGGCAGCGCGCGCTAATTGTTGAACGGTTCGATCGCCGCCTTGCACGCGATGGAAAATGGTGGCTGCGCCTGCCGCAGGAAGACATGTGCCAGGTATTCGGCCTGCCTTCCTCCCGCAAATATGAGAGTGAGGGTGGCCCAGGCATCGTGCGGATCATGGAGCTGCTGCGCCAGTCCGAGCAGCCGGACGACCGGGCCACCTTCTTCAAAACGCAGATCCTGTTCTGGATGCTCGCGGCCACCGATGGGCATGCCAAGAATTTCAGCATACACATCGAACCCGGCGGCAGGTTCCGGCTGACCCCCATCTACGATGTCCTGTCGGTCCATCCGATCATGGGCCGGGGGCCGAATCATCTTGACCCGCACCGCGCATCATTGGCCATGTCGGTCTGCGGCAAGAACCGCCACCGCAGGCTCCTGCAGATCCATCGCCGTCACTGGAATGAAACGGCGCGGGCCTGTGGTGTGGCTGCAGGTGCCGAACCATGGATAGGCGAACTGCTGCAGCGCGTGGAACCGGCAATCACCCAGGTCGAAGCACAACTCCCCATGGATTTCCCGGCACGCGTGGCCACGCCTGTCCTTGAAGGGCTGCGGCAGTCTGCAGCGCGTCTGGCGGCGATGCCCCCAGGCATCTGAGGGCCCACCAACCCAAACTGCTTCAAATACTCAATGCGTGGGCATCACACTTGCTGATGCTCACCGCCGTGGCGTGAGAATCTTCGTCAGCAGGTCCGCGCTGCCCTCGATGCGGCGCAGGTGGGGGTAGCGCAGGCCTTCGCGGTAATCGATGCGCAGGGTGCGGAAGCTGTCGGCCTGGCGCACGATCAGTTCGATGGGTGTGCCGTTCTGTTTGCCGTCGATGACGGCCTGTTTCAGGCGGCCGCCGCTGTAGGCCAGGCCATTGACCGCCACCAGCGTTACATCCTTGGCGAGGCCCGCCTTGTACGCGGGGCTGTCCCAGCCCACCCATTGCAGCACGCCCTCACTGCCCACCTTCATGCCCAGTGAGTATTGAAGGTCTGTGATGCCATCGGCTTCGCCATCAGCCACCACCAGGTTCGGCGCATCGCTGTAGTACAGCTCCCAGCCGGCGGCTTTCAGGCCGTCCGGTGCGCTGCCGTCGCGTGCGTCCATGCGGTTGCCGATGAAGGCATCCCAGTTGCCGGGCTGCACGGCTTCCAGCGCCTGCATCACATCGTTGCGGTCGTAAAGACGTATCTCGCCCTGCTTGCCGCCTTGATGGAAACACCTGGCGAAGTCGTCCAGCGAGACCTTGCCCCTGGACAGCGCGCGCAGGCGCGCGTCCACGCCCAGCCACAGCAGCGTGCTCTCGTTGTAGAACTCGAAGGCGCGCTGCCAGTCGGCCCACGCCTGCGGCTTGGAATTGAAATCGAGGATGCCCTGGTGGACGGTGTCATGCAGGTCGCGCCACTGCCGACCCGGCTGGGTGGCGTAGTTGCCCTGCAGCTGCGCCAGCATGGCCATCGCATAGTCCGGCTTCCACAGGCCCGAGCGTGCGGCGAGCACCACCGCCCAGTATTGGGTCTGGCCTTCGTACATCCACAGGTCATCGTTGCGCATCGGCGCGTTGTAATGCGGCACCCAGGTCGGGCGCGGACGCCACGCCTTGCCTACCCACGCATGCGCGTATTCGTGCGGCAGCAGGTCGTTGTCCATGTAGGGCCGCTCACCGCGCAGGTAGCCGTCGTGCATGCCATTCTCGCTGGACTGCGCATGCTCAAGCCCGATGCCGCTGAACACGTCCGACACCGCGAGCAGGAAGTCGTAGCGCGTATACGGGCGCGCGCCGAACACCGCATCGGCCTCGTGCACCAGTGCGCGATGCGCATCCAGCACCTTGGCGTCAGCCTGCAGCCCCTGCGGGTTCTCCGCCACCACATCCAGCCACACCGGCTGCGCGGCTTTTTCGTCCAGCGCGAACCGCTTGAAATGCCGGCCTGCGAACACCGGTGAATCGATCAGCGTCATCAGCGAGACCGGCGCGTACTGCTCGCTGCCGCCCTCGCGCCCGGACACTTCCAGCGCGGTGCCGCTCTGCCAGCCATCGGGCAGTCGCAACGACGGTTTGACCTGGATGCCACGCGCATCCACGCCGGACGGATACAGCAGCACGCGGTGCCACTGCAGGTCGAGCAGGTTGGGCGTCATCGCCACGCGTCCCTGATCCGACGCAGTGGGCGAGAGGTACTGGAACTCGATGTCCAGCAGACTCACGCCTTCAGGCACCTGCAGGTGGAAGGCGTACATGTCCACCGAATCGCGCGTCCACTGCAGCGGCTGGCCGTTGCCACGGATGACCAGACCGGCCATCTGGTTGATGGGTCCGGTGGGTGCGTGGTTGCCGGGAATCCACTGCGGATACCACAGCGTCAGCGGGCCGGCACTTACCGGGATGCGCTCGCGCACGCGCTGGATGCGGCGGCTGATGTCGCTTGCGTCCACCTCCAGCTCGATCACGCCCGGATAGCGTGCCTGCACCGGCACCGCCGGCGTGGCTGCATCGCCCTGCTGCGCCTGCAGCGACCACGGCGCCAATGCCAACGCCGCCACCATCAACCAGCTGCCTGCACGCTTCGCCACGCACCACCCCCTCGCCATGGATGACCGCATCCTAGCCTGCCCTGCATTCAGCCGGACAGGCGCTGCCATACCAGCATGCGGTTGTTGGCCGGCATGGCCACATCCTCACGCAACGCCAGCCCCTGTGCCTGCGCCAGCGCATCGACCGCCTCGAAGTCGCGGATGCCCGAGCGCGGGTCGCGCGCCTTCAGCCAGCCGTCGAAATCACGGTTGCTGTCGCTGGTGAACGCACCGCCGTAGTTGAACGGGCCATAGGCAATGAACAGCCCCTGCGGTGCCATCAGCGCCGGCAGCCCGGCGAACAGCGCCTGCACGTTGTCCCAGCCCATGATGTGCAGCGTGTTGGCGGTGAACACCGCATCGAAACCTTCAGCACCCTCCCCCACCGGCAGCGCCGGCTGCGGCTGCAGACCCGGCGTAGGCGCGGTCACGGCCTGCAGTTCTATGGCGGGCGGCGTGTTGGGCAGGGCCGCGTCGGCCAGCCACTGGCCGATACCCGGCAGATTGTCGCGGTGATCACTGCTCTGCCAGTGCAGCCACGGCATCGCGGCGGCGAAGTACACCGCGTGCTGGCCGGTGCCGCTGCCGATTTCCAGCACATGGCGCACGCCGTCCATATGGCGCTGCAGCACGGCGAGGATGGGGGCGCGGTTGCGGTCGCAGGATTCGGCGTAGGGCTTGGCCGTCATGGATTTCTCGCCTTGGAGCACGGTTGGATTGTGCCCCACTGCCGCCCGGCGCGGCGCGCATGACCATGGTCACTTGTGCCGGGCCCCGGTGTCAGCCGAGATTCAAGGCCTTGTGCAATGCGGGGCATTGCCGTCTCTGGAGTCCGTGCACCATGCAACGCCGCCAGTTCCTCACCCTGTCCGGCCTCGGCCTGGCCGGCATGATGCTGCCCAACGCGCGCCTGATCGCCGCCGAGGAGCTTCTCGCGCCCGCCGATGTGGCGAAGAAGAAAGCGCTGGCCGATACCGTGCTGGGGCTGGCCACACGCGGCGGTGCCAGCTACTGCGATGTGCGCATCGGCCGGTACCTCAACCAGGCCATCATCACCCGCGAAGACAAGGTGCAGAACGTCACCAACAGCGAATCGGCGGGTATCGGCATCCGCGTGATCGTGAATGGTGCGTGGGGCTTTGCCGCCAGCAACCAGACCACCGGGCAGGGTGTTGCCGCAGCGGTAATGCAGGCGCTGGCCATCGCCCGCGCCAATGCGCGCATCCAGACGCGGCCGGTGCAACTCGCACCCACGCCGGGTGTGGGCGAAGTGCGGTGGCAGACGCCCATCCGCAGCAACGCCATGGCGGTGCCGGTCAAGGACAAGGTGGAGCTGCTGCTGTCGATCAACGCGGCGGCCACCAATGCCGGCGCGGACTTCATCAATTCGCAGCTGTTCCTGGTCAACGAGCAGAAGTATTTCGCTTCCACCGATGGCTCGTGGATCGACCAGGACGTGCACCGCATCTGGCTGCCCTTCACCGCCACCGCCATCGACAAGGCCAGCGGCAAATTCCGCACACGCGCCGGGTTGTCGGCGCCGGCCGGCATGGGTTGGGAGTTCCTGGACGGCAACGCCGCCGACAAGCATGCGTTGCCGGGCGGCGTGATCGGCTACGGCCATTCCTATGATCCGGTGGAAGACGCCATCGCCGCTGCGAAGCAGGCGCGGCAGAAACTCACTGCGCCTTCAGTGAAACCGGGCAAATACGATCTGGTGCTGGACCCGAGCAACCTGTTCCTGACCATCCACGAGAACGTGGGCCACCCGCTGGAGCTGGACCGTGTGCTTGGCTACGAGGCCAACTACGCCGGCACCAGTTTCGCCACGCTGGACAAGCGGGAATCCGGTTACCGCTGGGGCAGTGACATCGTCAACTTCACCGCCGACAAGACCGAGCCGTACAGCCTGGGCGCGGTGGCTTATGACGACGAGGGCGTGAAGTGCAGGCGCTGGGATCTGGTGAAGGACGGCATCCTGGTCAACTACCAGGCCACGCGCGATGAAGTGCATATCCTGGGCGAGACCGCTTCGCACGGCTGCAGCTATGCCGACTCGTGGAAGAGCGTGCAGTTCCAGCGCATGGCCAACGTGTCGCTTGCGCCGGGCAAGGCGCCGCTGACCCCCGCGCAGATGGTCAAGGAGGTGGAGAACGGCATCTACATCCATGGCCGTGGCTCATATTCGATCGACCAGCAGCGCTACAACGCGCAGTTCGGTGGCCAGCTCTGTTACCAGATCCGCAATGGCGAGATCACCGGCATGGTCGAGGATGCCGCCTACCAGATCCGCACGCCGGAGTTCTGGAATGCCTGCAGCGCGATCTGCGATGAACGTGATTTCCGGTTGGGCGGTTCGTTCTTCGACGGCAAGGGTCAACCGGGTCAGGTGTCGGCGGTGTCGCATGGCTCGGCAACCACGCGGTTCAATGGGATCAACATCATCAATACGGCGCGTTCGTTGGGGTGAGAAGCTTTACCCCTCCCCAACCCTCCCCTTGGCCTGCGGCCAAAGGGAGGGGGAAGAGCGTGAAATTGCCGCTGCTTCTGGCCCCCTCCCTTTCGCCAAAGGCGAAGGGGAGGGCTGGGGAGGGGTGCACCTGTCTTGCAAACGTAACGAAGAAATCGCATCAGATTCGCCATTCCTGTGTCGAAAGTCATTTGACGCTGCAACGACGCGCCCGCAAGAATCAGGGGGTTCGCAGAGCACCGCGAAGCCACTGTCGTTCGTTGCCGTAGCGCCCGCTGCGCGGGCCCGCCCCTGGAGAGCAGCCTTGCTTAGACGTGACTTCCTCGCCCTGACCGGGCTCACCGCTGGCGGCCTGATGGTGCCGTCCTTCTTCGGCAAGGCCATCGCCGCCGAGCAGCTGCTCACCGCACTGGACCCTGCGCTGAAGAAGCGCCTGGCCGATGACGCGATGAATGCGGCCATGGCCGCCGGTGCCACCTACTGCGATGTCCGCATCGGCCGCTATCTGCGCCAGTTCGTCATCACCCGCGAGGACAAGGTGCAGAACGTGGTGAACACCGAGTCCACCGGCACCGGCATCCGCGTGATCGTCAACGGCGCATGGGGCTTCGCCGCCACCAACGACCTCAGCCCCGCAGGCGTGGTCAAGGCCGCGCAGCAGGCGGCGGCCATCGCCAAGGCCAACGCCAAGGTGCAGACCGCACCGGTGCAGTTCGCCAAGGCGCCGGGCTACGGTGAAGTGAGCTGGCGCACGCCGATCAGGAAGAACGCGATGGAAGTGCCGATCAAGGACAAGGCCGACCTGCTGCTGGGTGTGAACGCCGCCGCGCTCGCCGCCGGTGCCAGCTTCGTCAATTCGATGCTGTTCCTGGTCAACGAGCAGAAGTATTTCGCCTCCACCGACGGCTCCTACATCGACCAGGACGTGCACCGCATCTGGGCACCGATGACGGTGACCGCCATCGACAAGACCAGCGGCAAGTTCCGCACGCGCGATGGTCTGTCCTCGCCGATGGGTCTGGGCTTCGAATATCTGGATGGCGCAGCGTCCGGCAAGACCGTGCTGCCCAACGGCGTGACCGTCTATGGCATGTCCTACGACATGAAGGAAGACGCCATCGCCGCCGCCAAGCAGGCGCAGGAGAAGCTGAAGGCGCCGTCGGTGAAGCCGGGCAAGTACGATCTGGTACTGGACCCCTCGCACACCTGGCTGACCATCCACGAATCGGTCGGCCACCCGCTGGA
>DCXY01000031.1:28107-58116 GCA_002329155.1 Stenotrophomonas sp. UBA2124
GAGCAGCATTTCCAGTACGGCAGCGACAAGGTCAACATCTTCGCCGACAAGACCCAGCCCGGCTCGCTCGGCGCAGTGGCTTACGACGATGAGGGCGTGAAGACCAAGAAGTGGCCGCTGATCAGCGACGGCAAGCTGGTGGACTACCAGACCATCCGCGATCAGGCCCACATCCTGGGCAAGACCGAATCCGATGGCTGCTGCTATGCCGATTCGTGGTCCAGCGTGCAGTTCCAGCGCATGGCCAACGTGTCGATGGCACCGGGCAAGAGTCCGCTGTCGGTGGCCGACATGATCAAGGACGTGGAGAACGGCATCTACATCATCGGTGACGGCTCCTTCTCCATCGACCAGCAGCGTTACAACGCGCAGTTCGGCGGTCAGCTGTTCTACGAGATCAAGGAAGGCAAGATCACCCGCATGCTGGAGGACGTGGCCTACCAGATCCGCACGCCGGAATTCTGGAACGCCTGCAGTGCCGTGGCCGATGAGCGCGACTACCGCCTGGGTGGTTCGTTCTTCGACGGCAAGGGCCAGCCGGGCCAGGTCTCGGCGGTTTCACACGGCTCGTCCACCGCCCGTTTCGACGGCATCAACGTCATCAATACCGCGCGCAGCCTCGGCTGACCGGCAAGGAGCTTGCAGAACCATGAGCATCTTCACCGAACAGGAAGCCAAGGCCATCCTGGACAAGGTCATCGCGCTGTCCAAGGCCGATGAATGCACCGCCACCCTCGCCGGCGCGGTCGATGGCAACATCCGCTTCGCGCTGAACAACGTCTCCACCAGTGGCGTGGTCAGCAATGCCGAACTGGCCGTGCAGGTCGCCTTCGGCAAGCGCGTGGGCACCGCCTCGATCAACGAGTTCGACGACGCATCGCTGGAGCGTGTGGTCCGCCGCGCCGAGGATCTGGCGAAGCTGGCACCGGAAAATCCCGAGTTCATGCCGGCCATCGGCAAGCAGGAATACAAGGCCAGCCCCACCTTCAGCGCCTCCACTGCCGCCATCGACCCTGAGTTCCGCGCCAAGGTGGCCGCTGATTCGATCAACCCGTGCCGCGGCCATGGCCTAGTTGCCGCCGGCTTCCTGGAAGACGGCAACGGCTTCGTCGCCATCGCCAACAGCAACGGCAACTTCGGCTACCAGAAGACCACCAACTTCAACTACACCTGCACCGTGCGTACCGAAGACGGTCGCGGTTCGGGCTGGGTGGGCCGCAACCTGAAGGACGCCGCGGATTTCAGGGCGGACCAGGATATCGAGATCGCCAAGCGCAAGGCCACCGAATCGGCCGAGGCCAAGGCGCTGGAGCCGGGCAAGTACACAGTGATCCTGGAGCCGGCCGCCGCTGCCGGCCTGATCAGCTTCATGATGAATTTCTTCAGCGCCCGCTCGGCCGATGAAGGCCGCAGCTTCCTGTCGAAGAAGGGCGGCGGCAACAAGCTGGGCGAGCAGGTCTACGACCCACAGGTGAATCTGTTCGCCGACCCGTGGCACCCGGACGCACCGGTGCTGCCGTGGGACGGTGAAGGCATGCCGCGCGAGCGCGTGGCCATCATCGAGAACGGCAAGGTCGCCAACCTCGCGTACTCGCGCTACTGGGCGCAGAAGCAGGGCAAGACCGCCAACGCGCAGCCGGGCAACCTGTTGATGGGCGGCGGCAGCAAGTCCATTGCCGAGCTGGTGCGCGGCACCGAGAAGGGCATCCTGGTCACGCGCACCTGGTACATCCGCATGGTGGACCCGCAGACGGTCCTGCTCACCGGTCTGACCCGCGATGGCACGTTCTACATCGAGAACGGCCAGATCAAGCACCCGGTGAAGAATTTCCGCTTCAACGAATCGCCGGTGATCATGCTCAACAACATCGATGAACTGGGCAAGCCGGTGCGTGTGGCCGGTGATGAATCCAGCTTCGTGATGATGATTCCGCCGATGAAGCTGCGCGACTTCACGTTCACCTCGCTGTCGGATGCGGTGTGATGGATCTGGCATTCGCTCCTTTGTGCATTCCCTCACCCGCGTGCGGGGGAGTGTGCCCGAAGGGCGGATGAAGGGCGCTTCCCGCTTTCGCTTTCGTTTGGCGAAGCGCTCACCCCAATCCCTCTCCCGCACACGGGAGAGGGGCTTCAAGAGACGTTCCTGCCTTTGTCACAGCCCCCACTAACGCGAGCGCAGTTCCTTCACCTGCTGCTGGGTGGTGCGGTGGCGGCTGCGTTGCCGGGGCGCGCACGCGCACAGGCCAGCCGCTACGACTTCTGGTTCACCCGCCTGAAATACGACTCCGGTGACTGGGACGTGGATGCGCGCATGCCGTCCAACCTGATCACCTCGCTGGTGGACTACACCACGCTGCGGGTGGACCCGAAGGAACACGTCATCGCGCTATCCGACCCCAAGATGCTGGCCGCGCCGTTCTGCTATCTGGCCGGGCACAAGCTGGTGGAATTCAATCCGGACGAGCGCCGCAACTTCGAGCGCTATGTGCGCAACGGCGGCTTCGTTTTCGTCGATGACTGCAACCACGACATCGACGGTCTGTTCGCCACCTCCTTCGAGGCGCAGATGCGCAGCATCTTCGGCACCAGCGCGCTGAAGAAGCTGCCCAACACCCACGCCATCTACAACAGTTTCTTCAGATTCCCGGAAGGCCCACCGGCCACCACCTTCGAGCTCAACGGCTGGGGTGATGACCTGGTGCACGACTACCTGAAGGGCATCGACATCGACGGCCGCCTTGGCCTGCTCTACAGCAACAAGGATTACGGCTGTGAATGGGATTACGACTGGCGCAACAAACGCTTCCTTGCCGAAGACAACACGAAATTCGGCGTCAACATCGTGATGTACGCACTGACGCACTGACCCCACTGGTGACTGCATGAATGCCTCCGTTCCCTCCGATCTCGATGCCCTGCTGCCCCGCTTGGGCGAACTGCGCGGCGCACTGGCGCAGGCCGTGGTGGGCCAGCAGGCGGTGGTCGAGCAGCTGTTGATCGCCCTGCTCGCCGGCGGCCACTGTCTGCTGGAAGGCGCGCCCGGCCTGGGCAAGACACTGCTGGTGCGCTCGCTCGGGCAGGCGCTGGAGCTGCAGTTCCGGCGCGTGCAGTTCACCCCCGATCTGATGCCCAGCGACATCCTCGGCACCGAGCTGCTGGAAGAAGACCACGGCACCGGCAAACGCGCGTTCCGCTTCCAGCAGGGTCCGATCTTCACCAACCTGCTGCTCGCCGACGAACTCAACCGCACACCGCCCAAGACCCAGGCCGCGCTGCTGGAGGCCATGCAGGAACGCACCGTCAGCTATGCCGGCACCACCTATGCCCTGCCCTCGCCGTTCTTCGTGCTCGCCACGCAGAACCCCATCGAGCAGGCCGGCACCTACCCGTTGCCGGAGGCGCAGCTGGACCGCTTCCTGCTGCATGTGCGCGTGGATTACCCCAGCGAGAGCGAGGAGCGCGACATCCTCGCGCAGACCACCGGCAGCGCGAGTGGGGTGGTGCCGAAGGTGATGGATGCCGACGCGGTGAAGGCACTGCAGGCGGCTGTGCGCGACGTGCATGTCAGCCCCGATCTGCTCACCTGGATCACCCGGCTGGTGCGCGCCAGCCGCCCCGGTGACGGCGCGCCCACCGAGGTGAACAGCTGGGTGAAGTGGGGTGCAGGTCCGCGCGCCGGCCAGTCGCTGGTGCTCGCCGCCAAGGCGCGTGCGTTGCTGCAGGGTCGCTTCGCCGCCACCCGCGAAGACGTGCAGGCACTCGCCGCGCCGGTCATGCGCCACCGCCTGCTGCTGTCCTTCGCGGCGGAAGCGGAACAGAAGACCACCGATGACGTGATCACCGCCCTGCTGCGCGCGGTGCCGTTCCCGGCCTGACCGCCGCCGCATCGCCACATGGCCGCCAACGTGCCACCGCTGATTCCCGCCGACGTGCGCAGCCGCCTGCGCAGCCTGCGGCTGTGGCCGCAGCGGGCCAGCGGCAACCGTGGCATCGGCGCGCATGCCAGCCGCAGCCGCGGTGCGGGGTTGGAGTTCGCGCAGTACCGTGCCTACGAACCGGGCGACGAGCCGCGCCAGATCGACTGGAAGCTCTACGCACGTTCCGACCGCTTCTTCGTGCGCGAATCCGAGCGCGAAAGCCCAATCACCGTATGGCTGCTGCTCGACGCCACCGCCTCCATGGGTCAGGCCGACCAGCTGCGCCCTGACTGGACGCGCCTGCACGCCGCCAAGGCGCTGACCGCGTGCGTGGCCGAACTCGCGCTGCAGCAGGGCGATGCCTTCGGGCTGGTCGCGATCCATGGCGATGGCCTGCAGCTGCTGCCTGCCGGCAATGGTTTGCGCCAGCGTGATCGCCTGCACCTGCAGCTGCATGCCCTGCACGCGCGCGGGCAATGGCCGGAGCCGCAGCGGCTGGCACCGATCTGGGAACGCATCGCCAGCAACGACATGGTGGTGATGATCGGTGACGGCTTCGATGACGCAGCCATCGCCTTGGCCGAGCGCCTGGCCAATGCAGGCCGCGATGTGGTCCACCTGCAGCTGTTGACCGTCGAGGAGCGCGACTTCCCGTTCCGCGACGGTCACCGCTTCCGCGAGCCGGAGACCGGCGAGGAACTGCTGGCCGATGGGCCGGCGGTACGCGCGGGCTACCTGCAGCGCATGGCCGAAGCACGACGCAGGCTGGATGCGCGTCTGCAGGCTGCCGGCATCCGTCACGACACCGCCTTCCTCGACGAACCCATCGACGCGCCCCTGCAGCGTCTGTTCGCGCGTACCGGGGAGCGAGGCGCATGAGCCTGCTGTGGCTGTTTCCGGCAGGGCTGGCCGCATTGGTTGCCCTGCTGCTGCCGCTGCTGATCCATCTGGCACGGCGCGACCAGCAGCAGCGCATCGATTTCGCCGCGCTGCACTGGTTGTCCGCACAGCCACGACCACGCCGCCGCATCCGCTTCGACGAGTGGCCGCTGTTGCTGGTCCGCCTGTTGCTGCTCGCCCTGCTCGCCGTGCTGCTTGCACGGCCCGCGCTGAGTGGCTGGGTGGACGCGACGCCGCGCGTAGCGGTACTGCCCGGTGTGGATGTGACTGCACTGCGCAACCACAAGAACAACGACAGGGCGCAGTGGCTGTGGCTGGCGCCGGGCTTTCCTGTGATCAATGAGCGCGACAACGCACCTGCGACACCACAGCCAGTCGCGAGTCTGGTGCGTGAACTGGACGCGACATTGCCCGCACAGGCACCGCTGACCATCGTCGTCCCCGCCGTGCTGGATGGCTGGGATGCGGAGCGCGCACAGCTCTCCCGGCGCGTGCACTGGCAGGTGGTCGATGCACCGGCACCGGCAGGCACCGTGACGCCTGCCAATCCACCCGTGGTGCAGGTCCGCCATGACGCCGATGCCGCATCAAGCCTTCGCTATGTACGCGCCGTGCAGCAGGCGTGGCACCCGCAGGCTGCGCTGGACAGTGGCAGCGACACGCTGCCCTTCACTGGGAATGACCGCACTGTGCGGCTATGGCTTTCCAGTAAGCCGCTTCCGTCCGAGTTGACCGCGTGGGCCGGCAACGGGGGTCGCCTGCTGGCCGATGCACGCACGCCAGTGCCCGCCGATGCGCAACGGCAGCCCATCTGGCGTGACGATGCAACCGGCGCTCTGCTGCTGGAACGCATCAGCACCGGTGACGGCCAATGGCTGCGCTGGGCCAGCGCGCTTGATCCAGCACTGATGCCGGCGCTGCTCGATCCCACCTTCCCAAGCCAGCTGCAGCGTCACCTGCAACCCGTACCCACGCCGCGCCGCGCGCTTGCGGAGAACCTGCATCCCGACACCGGCGGTGCCGCCTATCCGCAGCCCGCGCGTGAACTTGCGCCGTGGCTGGTACTCGCCATCGCCCTGCTGTTCCTGCTCGAGCGCTGGCTGGCCAGCGCACCGCGTCGCAGGAGGCCGGCATGAGCGTGCCACCGCTGCTGCGCCGCGCCCGCCGCCGCATATCGGCCATCACTCTGGTGTCAGGCGTGCCGCTGGCCATCGCGCTCGCACTGCTTGCGTGGCGCTTCGGCTCGCCGGATGCGGCCACCGTCGTTGTCACGCTGGGCCTGCTCGTTGTCGTCGGCGTGGCCACTTGGCGCGCACGGCAGCTGGATGCACAGTGGCTGGTAACGCGGCTCAACGAACATCCACGCTTCGAGGACAGCGCCGACCTGCTGTTCGCCCCACCCGCCACATTGAATCCGCTGCAGCAGCGTCAGCGCGCGCGTGTCGAACAGCGCCTGCGCGAATCCGCGCCCGACCTGCGCCCTGCATGGCCTTGGGCGCGTGTGCTGGCGATGCTGGCGGTGGCAATGGTGATCAGCGTGATCGCGCTGGCGTGGCCGCGCACTGCCAACCCCACTGCCGCTGCAGACGATAAGCAACACCGTGCCGCCCCCGATCAGGCGCAGCTGCCCATACTGCGTGCAGCACAGCTTCGAGTGACACCGCCCGCTTATACCGGCCAACCCACCATCACCGGCGAGAAGCTCGACATGCGCGCGGTGCAGGGCAGCCAGTTGCACTGGCAGCTGCAGTTCGCGCCACAACCGCAGCAGGTCTGGCTGCAGTTCCACGACGGACGACGCCTGTCCCTGCAGCGCGAGGGCGACCATTGGCGCGCCACCGAGGCGCTGCAGCGCCCCGGCCTGTACCGCATCGTCACCGCACCAGCGATGGCCGCGCCCAGCCGTGCGTATCGGTTGGAAGTGGTGCCTGACCGGCCGCCGAAGGTGAAAGTGATCACCCCGGCGCAGACGCTCAACCAGGCCACGGCTGGCCAGCGCCAATGGTCGCTGCGCTTCGAGGCCACTGACGATTTCGGCGTCAACGCCAGTGCCACGCTGGAGCTGACCACCGCCAAGGGCAGCGGCGAGAACATCGACTTCCAGCGCCGCCAGCTCATTCTGAGCGGCAGTGGCCCTGCGACTGCGCGGCGCTTCGCCTACACCGCGGATCTCGCTGCGCTGGGGCTGGAACCAGGTGATGAAGTGGTCGCCCGCCTGACGGTGCGCGACAACCGCAGCCCGCAAGCGCAGCAGGCGCAGAGCCCCAGCCTGATCCTGCGCCTGCCCAGCACGCAGCAGCTGCAGACCAGCGAGCTGGAGGGCGCGATCAAGAAGGTGATGCCGGCCTACTTCCGCAGCCAGCGGCAGATCATCATCGATGCGGAAGCCCTGCTGAAACAACGTGGCGCGCTGGATGCGGACACGTTCGTAAAGCGCTCCGACGCCATCGGCGTGGACCAGCGCATCCTGCGCCTGCGCTACGGTCAGTTCCTCGGCGAGGAAACCGAGGGTGGCGCCAAGCCGCCGCCGACCAGCGACCTGACCACCAGCGATACGCCCACCGCCGATGCCCACGCAGGGCACAGCGAGGACGATGGTCACGACCATGGCCATGACCACGGTGCAGGCACCGGGACCCAAGCCGCGCCGGTGTTCGGCAGGGCCACCGACGTGCTCTCCGAATACGGCCACACGCACGACCATGCCGAAGCGGCCACGCTGCTTGATCCGCAGACGCGTGCCATCCTGAAGGCGGCGCTGGATCAGATGTGGCAGTCGGAAGGCCACCTGCGCCAGGGGCATCCCGACAAGGCGCTGCCCTATGCCTACAAGGCGCTGGGCTTCATCAAGCAGGTGCAGCAGGCCGAGCGCATCTATCTGCCGCGTGTGGGCAGCGAGCTGCCGCCCATCGACATGAGCCGGCGCATGACCGGCAAGCGCGACGGGTTGGGCAGCCGCACCCTGCAGCGCACGGCGCGCACGCCTGGCGATGCCACCATCGTCACGGCATGGCAGGCGTTGGCCGAGCCTGATGCGCCTGTTGATCTGGAAGCACTCTCGCGCTGGCTGGACGCACATCCCCAGGCCGTGCCCGACCCCTTGGACATCGCTGCCGCCATCGACGAGCAGCGCCAGCAGCCGCAGTGCCAGCCGTGCCGCGAACAACTGCGCGCGCAACTGTGGCCTGCTCTGCGCCGCGCGGATGGCCCGCCCCTGCGCCGCAATGCTGCCGACGCGGCAGGCCGTCGCTATCTGGACGCACTGGGCGCACCTGCGGAGGAAGGACGATGACGCCCCTGCCGTCCTGGTTGCCCCTGGTGTTGATCGCATTGGCCGTCGTGGTGGCGAGCCTGCGCCTGTCGCTGCCACCACGGCCTCGGCTGTCGCGCCTGTTCGCGCTGCTGGCCCTGCAGCTGGCGGCGGCGGTGCTGCTGTACTTCACGCTGCTGCCGCCCACACGCCCCGCCCCCAGCGGAACGCTGGTGATCGCAACCGCGGGCAGCACCGCTGCGCAGCTGCATGCCGTTCCGGCGACCACACGCTTGCGCCTGCCGGAAGCACCCGTCATCGACGGTGCGGCGCGGGTGCCGGATCTCGCCACCGCGCTGCGCCAGCATCCAGGCACGCGCGAGGTGGTGATCGTCGGACAGGGCCTGCCGGCACGCGACCGCGAGACGCCGCTGCCTGCTCTGCGCTACATAGCGGGGCCAGCACCGCGCGGACTGGTGGAACTGCAGCCGCCGCCCGTGCTGGCACCGGGCGCTGCATTCAATGTGCGCAGCCGCGTACAGGGAATGCCACAGGTGCGCGTGGAGCTGCTGGATCCAGCCGGGCACCGCGTCGCCATCACCACGCCGGATGCGCAGGGGCGCGTGCAGCTCACCGCCAGCGCGCGCGATGCGGGCAATGTGGAATTCACGCTGCGCGTGCTGGATGCCGACGGCAAGGTACTGGATCAACTGCCGGTTCCGGTGCGCGTGCGCGAACAACAGGCACCATTGCTCAGGCTGCTGGCCGGTGCACCCGGCCCGGAGCTGAAATACCTGCAGCGCTGGGCGAGTGACATCGGTGCGCCGCTGCAGACCAGCATCGTGGTCGGTGGCGGCGTGCAGCTGGGGGACGCGCCTGCGTCGCTGGATGCCACCAGTCTCGCCAGGCTCGACCTGCTGGTGCTGGACGAACGCCGGCTGGCGTCGCTTTCATCGGCACAGCGCGCGGCCGTCACCCAGGCCGTGCGCGATGGCCTGGGCGTGCTGGTGCGCGTGAGCGGCACGCTGAACGGCAGCGCGCGGTCCACGCTGCGCCAATGGGGTCTGCAGCTGCGCGGCGGCGAGCAGATGCGTGCGATGAAGCTGGCCGGCACCGGTGATGCAGCCGACAGCAAGCCGCTGACACTGGAGCGTTTCAATCTCGACGTCACCGGCGCTGATGTCGCACCGCTGCTGCGCGATGAGGAAGGCAATGCAGTGGGCAGGTGGCGTGCGATGGGGCTGGGCCGCATCGGACTGCTGCCGATCACCGACAGCTATACGCTGGTGCTGACCGGCCATGCGGATCAGCACGCACAGCTGTGGAATATGGTGCTGGCCACGCTGGCGCGGCCAGTGCCTCCGTCGGCCTTCGCCAAGCTGTCTGCATGGGGCTGGCGTGGTGAGCGACTGGGGCTGTGTGGGTTGCCGACTTCGTCGCAGCTGCAGGATGCCGACGGGAACACCGTGCGGCTGGTGCCTGATCCGAGTGCGGACAACTGCATGGCGGTCTGGCCGAGGAAAGCGGGTTGGCTGCAGGTGCGTGCGGGTGATGCGCAGGCAGGGGTGTTCCTGCTTGATCCTGAGAAGGCGCCTGCATTGCATGTGCAGCAGATGCGTGAGGCGACGCAGGCGTTGGTGTCGCGTGGCAATGCGCAGGTGACGCAGGGCGTGCAGCAGGTTCCTGCGTCACGCTGGCCGTGGTTGCTTGGCTTCGTGCTGGTGGCTGCGTTGTTGTGGTGGTTGGAGCGGCGCAGGCCTGCTTCGCGTTAGGGGCTGAGGCGCTTTTACCCCTCCCCAACCCTCCCCTTGCCTGCGGCAAAGGGAGGGGGTGGTTCCAGCATGCGGTTGGGATACCGGTAAAGCCGCTTCCGCTCCCTCCCTTTGCCGCAGGCAAGGGGAGGGTTGGGGAGGGGTCAAGTTCGGCACTACACGAAACGGCTACCGACCCACCCCATAGAGCGCAACCACGCTCCACTCGGCCTTCCCATCAAAGCCCACCTCAATCAACGACGCGCACTCATGATCGGCGTCAGGTAATCGGTGCTGCCTTCAATGCGCTCGAGCACCGGATAGCGCAGGCCGCCCTGGTAGTCGATGGTCAGCGTGCGGTACACATCCATCTGCTTGACCAGCAGGCGCAGTGGCTGCTTGCTGTCCTTGGCCGCGCGCACCGCCTCCTCCAATTCCTCGGCGCTGTACTGCAGGTCGTTGACCGCCAGCACCTGCATGCCGCTGCCGATGCCGGCGTTGAACGCAGGGCTGTCCCAGCGCACTTCGCTGACCACGCCGGTCGTGCCCAGCGCCATGCCCAGTGAATAGATGAAGTTGGCACCGCGGCCCTTCATCATCGCCTTGTAGTAGGCGCTGGGCTTGTCGTTGTAGGTGAGCTTCCAGCCGGCTGCTTCGATGCCACCGGTCAGGCCGACCTTGCGCTCCAGGCGGTCACGCAGGAACTGCGTCCAGTCGCCGGTGGGCTGCACCTTCTCCAGCGTGGCGGCCACATCCTCGAAGGTATAGGTGTCCGGCCGTTCCCACTGGCCGTCGTTCTGGCCGAAGAAGGCCTTGGCGAAATCATCCAGGCTGCGCTTGCCGCCGCTGAGCTTGCGGATGCGCACGTCCGCTTCCAGCCACAGCATCTGGCCGCCTTGGTAGTAGTCCTCGCTCATCTGGTAGCCGCGGTAGGGCTTGGGCTTGCGACGGGCGATCACCGGATCGTTGGTGGTGTCACCCAGCGAACGCCAATCCAGACCGGGGCGGTTGTCGGCATAGGTGGCTGCCACGATCGCCAGTGCATCGCGCGAGGCATCCAGCGGACGAATGCCGGCGCGCGCGGTCAGCACATTGCCCCAGTACTGGGTCTGGCCTTCGTACACCCACAGCAGGCTGCCCTGCATCGGCACGTTGTAGTTGAGCGTGGCCAGATCGGCGGGGCGGCGGTACTTGCCGTCCCACGAATGCGTGTACTCGTGGCCGAGCAGGTCGCTGCTGCCGACCTTCGCATCCCAGCCACTGAAGTAGTCGCGGTCCTCGCTGTTCTCGCTGGAACGCTGGTGTTCCAGACCGATGCCGCCAAGCTGGTTGGTCACCGCGAACAGGAAGTCGTAGTGGTTGTAGTGCTCGGCACCAAACAACTTGCGTGCCTGCACGACCAGCGCGCGGTGCTGCTCGATGTGCTCGGGCTTGGCTTCCAGGTCCTTCGCGCGGTCGGCGAAGACATTGAGCCGCACCGGACGCGTGCCGCTGGCCGACAGCTCGAAGGTCTTGTGGTAACGGCCGGCGAACACCGGTGAATCGACCAGGATTTCCAGATTGGTCGGCGCGTAATGCATGGTGCTGCCCTCGCGGCGCTCCACTTCCAGTGCGCTGGCCGCCTCCCACCCCTGCGGGTAGCGTGCGCTGGCCTGGTACTGGATGGCGTGCGCGGCGTGGCCTGCGGGGTACAGCACCATGGCGTTCCACTGCAGGTTGAGCATGTTCGGCGTCATCACCGTGCGCCCCTGCGAACTGTCGGTGGGGCTGAGGAACTGGTAGTCCATGCGCAGCTCGGTGACGCCTTCGGGTACCTGCACGCTGAAGGTGTAGACATCCAGCGGGTCGCGCATCCATTCCAGTCGCTGGCCGTTGCCGGTGACCACCAGGCCGGCGAGCTTCTCGATCTGGCCGGTGGGCGAATGGTTGCCCGGCAGCCACGCCGGGTAGTGGAAGCGCAGCAGGCCGGCCTGCACGGGCACGGTCTGGCGGATCTTGAACACGCGCTGGCCCAGGTCGGTGGCGTCCACGTCCAGGCGGATGGTGCCCGGGTAGGCGGTCTGGCTGATCTTCACCCCGCGCGCGTCCACGTCAGGCACGTCGGGTGCCGCGTTGGTCATGCCCATGGCGGCCATCAATGCCAACCCCAATGCTGCAGGACGGAACACATGCATCAGCAACCTCACGCTTGTCGGAAGCCCTCATCATGGCCTGTCGCAAGCAGTGCTGGCATGGGTCGATAGGCATGGGTAGGCGCACAGGGGCACGCTGCGTGTAGGACGCTGGTTTCCAGTGGCGCACCGCACCTGCGCGCCTTGGCCGCAGGCCCAGCCCTTTCCCGGGCGGAAAGGGCTGCGGGCATGCTGCCATCAGGTACGGACGAAGATCTCCACGCGGCGGTTGAGCTGGCGGCCGCCGGGGTTGTCCTTGCCGTTCACTTCGTTGGGCGCCACCGGCTGGCTTTCGCCGTAGCCACGCGCGCCGGCGTCCTGCGCGGCACCGCGTTCACGCAGCGCCGCCACCACCGATTGCGCACGGCGTTCGGACAGGTCCTGGTTGTAGTCGTCACTGCCCTTGGCATCGGTGTGGCCGCGGATTTCCATGGCCTTGGCCGGCACCTTCTGCAGCGCGGTGGCCAGGGTGTCGAGCACCTTGCCGGCATCCGGGCGGATATCGGATTTGTCGAAGTCGAACAGCACCTTGTCGTTGAGGGTGATCACGAAGCCGCACGGTGCGCCGGAAGGCTTGAACTTGTCCAGCAGCGGGAACCTGCCGGCCGGCGGCAACGGCGGCAGTGGCGCCATGCGTACTTCGCGCCTGATGGCACCCACCGTGCCGGTACCGTCGCCCCGGTTCTCCACGATGCCCTCGGGTCCACCAATCCAGGTGCCCGAGCCATCGGCGCGGATCTCGATGCTGCCGTGTTCGCCAACCCATCTGCCGGAGCCGTCACCGTGGTTCTCGATGTTGCCGAAATCGCCCACCCAGTGCCCGCCGCCCTCGCCGTCAAGGTCGATGAAACCGAGCTCGCCCACATAGCTGCCCGAACCATCAGCCTTCACCTGGAAGGCACCCACACTATTGACCACGCTGCCGCTACCATCAGCGGCCACTTTCACCACTTCCTCGCCGGTCACCGCCAGCCCGCTGCCATCGGCCGCCACGTCGAACACGCCTTCGGCACCCACGCGTGCCAGGTTTCCCTGCGCATCGACGTTGGTATAGCCGCTCTCATTGACCAGGCCACCATCGGTGGCGCAGTTGGCCGGCCGCACGCTGATGCCCGCAACCGGATCGATCAAGGCCTGCATGGAGCTCTCCAGCTGCTTCTGCGCGGGGCCGCTGCCGACGAGGCTGGGCACCATGATCGGCGGAATCACCGGGAAATCCACGTCGCCCGCAGTCAGCGGCTCGCCCTGCGCCTTGGCGGTATCCGCCTCACCTGCACCCGGCGCCGGCGTGGTCGTGCCCTCCTGCTGCTCTCCATCGGGGGCCGGCGAACGGCCACACGCAGCAGCCAGCAAGGTCACACAGGCGAAGGGCAGGATTCCGATACGCATGCAGCAACTCCATTTCAAGGGGGATCTTCCAGGGGATGGGCAAACTTCACCAACCGCGTGTTCAGGAGGCGTGACTGCCGCCAATTCATCCTGAACATCGCCCCGCAGATCCTTGCAGAGGGGCATCCAAGCACACGCACAGGCAAACCGCACAGCACGCATTCTGCTCGCATGAATGCGGCCGGCCTATACAAAGGTACAGTTTCGCCCGAGCCGTCCGCGGCGTTACCGTCATGGTGTTGTTCCTATACGGTGATCGTCATGTCCTCCCCTGCCCAAGACAGCGTGTCCGCACGCTTCGCCATCCGCTGCGCGCAGTTTGCTGAACGCTGGTTTCCGGATTCCTGGGTGTTTGCGGCGCTTGCGCTGGCGGCGGTGTCACTGGCCGCGCTGTCCATCGGTGCGGCGCCTACCGAAACCGCCAAGGCGTTCGGCGAAGGCTTCTGGAGCCTGATTCCCTTCACCATGCAGATGGCCTTCGTGGTGATTGGTGGCTACGTGGTGGCCTCCTCCGGCCCCGCCTCACGCCTGATCGACCGCCTCGCGCGCGTGCCGCGCAACGGGCGCACCGCCGTGGCACTGGTGGCCATCGTGTCGATGCTGGCCTCGCTGTTGAACTGGGGCCTGAGCCTGGTCTTCGCCGGCCTGCTGGTGCGTGCGCTGGCGCGGCGCAGCGAGCTGAAGATGGATTACCGCGCTGCAGGTGCGGCCGGCTATCTGGGCCTGGGCGCGGTGTGGGCGCTGGGCCTGTCCTCGTCAGCCGCGCAGCTGCAGGCCAACCCCGCGAGTCTGCCGCCGTCCATCCTGTCCATCACCGGCGTCATTCCCTTCACTGAAACCATCTTCCTGTGGCAGTCGGGCGTACTGCTCGGCATTCTGGTGCTGGTGTCGCTGGTGATCGCCTATGTCACCGCGCCCGCTGCCAATACCGCACGCGATGCCGCCGATTGCGGCGTGGATGTCAGCAACGACATGGTGGCACCCAAGGCCAAGCCCACGCGCCCCGGCGAATGGCTGGAACACAGCCCGCTGCTGATCCTGCTGCTGGTGGTGCTGGCCGCCGGCTGGCTGGTGCACGAGTTCAGCACCAAGCCGGCCATCCAGGCCATCTCCGGCCTCAACACCTACAACCTGCTGTTCCTGATGGTGGGTGCGCTGCTGCATTGGCGCCCGCGCAACTTCCTGGATGCGGTGGCGCGCGCAGTGCCGTCCACCACCGGCGTGCTGATCCAGTTCCCGCTGTACGGCTCCATCGCCGCCATCATGACCACCGTAAACGGCAGCGAAGGCCATAGCGTGGCGCATCTGATCTCCACCGCCTTCACCCAGGTGGCCAGCCATGACACCTACGCGCTGCTGATGGGCAGCTACTCGGCGGTGCTGGGCTTCTTCATTCCGTCCGGTGGCGGCAAGTGGATCATCGAAGCACCCTATGTGATGCAGGTGGCCAACGACCTGCAGTACCACCTGGGCTGGGCGGTGCAGATCTACAACGCCGCCGAGGCGCTGCCGAATCTGATCAACCCGTTCTACATGCTGCCGCTGCTGGGCGTGCTGGGGCTGAAGGCCCGCGACCTGATCGGCTTCACCTTCGTGCAGTTGCTGGTGCACATCCCGCTGGTGCTGATCCTGCTGTGGGCACTGGGCGCGACCCTGAGCTACACGCCACCGGTCATGCCGTAATACACCTGCTCTGGTAGCCCGGGTAAGCGCAAGCGCACCCGGGGCCTTTCGCGGAGTCCCTTTCGCAGGATTCTCTGCCGCCGAACATATGCGAGTCCCCGGGTGCGCTTGCGCTTACCCGGGCTACAACGGCGGCAAGGGTGGGGTTGCGCCCGCTCCGGGGCGGGCAGCGAGCGCGTCCCCGGGTGCGCTCGGACACTGGGCTTGACCCTGAGCTACACGCTACACGCCACCCGCCATGTCGTGATGCTCCCGCTCTGGTAGCCCGGGTAAGCGTAAGCGCACCCGGGGCTGTTCGCGGAATCGCTTCCGCCAGATTCTGTGCCGCCGGACATATGCGGGTTCCCGGGTGCGCTGGCGCTTACCCGGGCTACAACGGCGGAAACGCCGGCAACGGCGGGGAGTGCGCCTGCTACGGCGCGGGCAGCGAGAACAGCAGCAGGGTTTCTTCCTTTCCCGGCAGCCGGGTGGTTCCGGCGGCGGCGAAACCCAGCTTCTCCAGCACGCGCACCGAACGCGCATTGCCGGGCGCCACGATGGCGCACATCGCACCGATGCCCAGCACGTCATGCGCGTGCCTGAGTACGCCCTGCGCAGCTTCCAGCGCGTAGCCCTGCCCTTGATGGCGCTGCAGCAGCGCATAGCCGATATCAGCGGTGGGCAGGCCTTCGCGCCGCACCAGCCCCGCATTGCCCAGCCACGCGCCATCGGTACGGCGCTCAATGGCGTACATGCCGAAGCCGTTCACTGCATAGCTCTTGAGCGCGCCCGCGCGGAGGTACTGCCGCGCCTGTGCCAACGTGTGCACACCGCGATCGCCAATGTGCTGGTGGAAGCCGGGATCGTTGAGCAGCTCCAGCATCATCGCGCCGTCGGCATCGTCATCACGCAGCAGTCGCAGGTGCAGGCGCTCGGTTTCGATCAGGGCTGACATCGGGCGTACCGTGAGGGTGGCAGGGCCAGCGTCAGGCTTGTCGGGGTTGGGCGCAAGGGGGTGGAAAGCGAGGAGCCCCGGGTGCGCTTCGCTTACCCGGGCTACGGTGGCCGCCTGCTCAGTCGAACAAGGCCTGGATCGCCGCCAGCCCTGCCTGTGCGCGTTCCTTCTTGTTCGCCGCGTCGGCCTCCGGGTCGGCGCCGTCGCGCTGGATCTCGCTGGCCGGCAACTCGTCGAAGAAGCGGCTCGGCTTGAGCCGGATGTGCTCTCCGAACTTGCGCGTCAGACGGCTGAAGCTCATCCACAGCTGCACCTTGGCGCGGGTGATGCCCACGTACAGCAGGCGGCGCTCTTCCTGCAGGTTGCCTTCGTCCAGGCTGACCTGGTGCGGCAGCACGCCGTCCTCGCAGCCGACGATGAACACATACGGAAACTCCAGGCCCTTGGACGCATGCAGCGTCATCATGCGCACCTGGTTGCCGCCGTCATCCTTGTCGTTGCGCGAGATCAGCGCCAGCTGCGCGGCCATGTCGGCAGCGCTGGCACCCCGGGGGCCGCCCTCGAACCACGCGGCCAGTTCTTCGATGTTGTTGGCACGGCGCTCGTAACCTGCGGTGTCCTTGGCCTGGTTGCGCATTTCCGCCAGCAGGCCGGAATCCTTGGACACGCGCCGCACCAGATCACCCGAGGACATCTGCCGCATGTCCATGCGCAGCGCGCGCAGAATGTCGGTGAACCGGCTCAGGCTGTTGGCCGCGCGCGGCGGCAGCTGCGACAACGCACCCATCGCCTCGGCGGCCTGCGCCATCGGCATGCCCTTCTCCGAGGCCAGCTCGGCAAGCTTGGCCAGCGTGCTGGCGCCCACGTCGCGCTTGGGCGACTGCACCGCGCGCATGAAAGCCGTGTCGTCATCCGGATTCACCAGCAGGCGCAGCCATGCCAGCGTGTCCTTCACCTCCTGCCGCTCCAGGAACGCCGTGCCACCGGTGAGGTGATACGGCACACCCACCAGCTGCATCGCTTTTTCAAGCGGGCGCGACTGGAAATTGCCACGGAACAGGATGCAGAAATCACTCCACGGAATCCTCCGGCTGGTGGCCAGGAACTGGATTTCCGCAGCGACTTTCTCCGCCTCGTGCTCGCTGTTGCGGCACTCCCACACGCGGATGCGCTCGCCATCGGCCTGGTCGGACCACAGCGTCTTCAGATGTTCGTGCGGGTTGTGCGCGATCAGCGCATTGGCCGCGCGCAGCACGCGGTTGGAGCAGCGGTAGTTCTGCTCCAGCTTGATGATCTTCAGTGCCGGGTAGTCCACGGCCATCTGCTGCAGGTTTTCCGGGTTGGCGCCACGCCATGCGTAGATGGACTGGTCGTCGTCACCCACGCAGGTGAAATTGCCGCGCGGGCCAGCCAGCTGCTTGAGCAGCCGGTACTGCGCGTCGTTGGTGTCCTGGCATTCGTCCACCAGCAGGTAGCCGATGCGTTCGCGCCAGGCCAGAGCGATGTCCGGATGTTCTTCCAGCACCTGCACCGGCAGGCGGATCAGGTCATCGAAATCCACCGCGTTGAACGAGGTCAGCCGCGCCTGGTACAGCTCGTACACCATCGCCGCATTCTTCTCGCGGCTGCTGCGCGCGGCGGCCATCGCCTGTTCCGGCGACAGGCCCGCGTTCTTGGCGCGCGAGATCAGGTTCTTCATGTCCTCGATGTCGTCGGGCTTGGCATTGCTGCCGCCCAGCAGGTCCTTGACCTGCGCGCTCGCGTCATCAGCATCGAAGATGGAGAAATTACGCTTCAGACCAACCTGTTCATGCTCGATCTGCAGGAACTTCAGCCCCAGCGCGTGGAACGTGCAGATGGTCACCTCCGCCGCGTCCTCGCCACGCAGGCGCTTGGCCACGCGCTCGCGCATTTCCTTGGCGGACTTGTTGGTGAAGGTGATGGCCGCGATACGGCGCGCGCTGTAGCGGCCACTGCCGATCAGGTGGGCGATCTTCTCCACGATCACGCGCGTCTTGCCGCTGCCGGCGCCCGCCAGCACCAGCAGGGGGCCTTCGGCATGCATGGCCGCAGCGCGTTGGGGGGGGTTGAGCGAATCCAGCATCAGGACGAGGGTGAGGTGACAGATGAATCAGGGTGGGAGCGGAAACCGGCCAGGCCGAAGCACCGGGAGCGGGGTATTCTGTCACTCCTTGGGAGCGCGTGCCTCCGGCCGCGCTTTCCCTGCTCCTGTTCACTTATTGCGCACCATGGCCAAGCTCTATTTCTATTATTCGGCGATGAACGCCGGCAAGACCACCACGCTGCTGCAGTCCGCGCACAACTACCGCGAGCGCGGCATGCGGGTGGCGCTGCTGACCCCGCGCCTGGACCACCGCGCCGGCACCGGGGTGGTGGCCTCGCGGATCGGCCTGCAGGCCGAGGCGACAACCTTTGACCGCGATACCGACCTGCAGCAGCTGATCGAACACGATATCGCCGCCCACGGCAGGCTTGGCTGCGTGCTGGTGGACGAGGCCCAGTTCCTGAGCAAGGCCCAGGTCTGGCAGCTGTCCGAAGTGGTGGACCAGCTGCGCATTCCGGTGCTGTGCTACGGCCTGCGCACCGATTTCCGTGGCGAGCTGTTCGAGGGCAGCCAGTACCTGCTGGCCTGGGCCGACGAGATGCAGGAAATCAAGACCATCTGCCACAGCGGCAAGAAGGCGACGATGACCGTGCGCGTGGACGAAAACGGCTTTGCGGTGCAGGACGGTCCGCAGGTGGAAATCGGCGGCAACGAGCGTTATGTGTCGGTCAGCCGCGCCGAGTTCAAGAAGATCACCCGTGGCGAAGGCCGCATCGATCCGATGCAGGCACCGCTGCCCCTGTAAGCCGTTCGTTTCAGCGCGTACCAACCACTGTCACGGCTGCGCTGCGCGTGGCAATGTAGTGGCCTTGCCACTGACGAGCAGGCCTTCATGATCACGCGCCATCCGAAGTTCGTGCTGCTACCCCTGCTCGCCATGCTGGCCCCGGCATGCGCATCCGAACCCACGCCTGCGGTGGACCCGCTGTATCTCGCACCGGCGGCAACATTGGAGCCTGCGCGCGTCGAGGAAATGCAGCGGCGTCTGCTGGATTGGCCGCAGCTGGGCCGCTACCGCGCCGAGAACGCGGCGCTGCCGCCTGCTGCCGCGGGGATGCAGCGTGTGGTGTTTTTCGGTGATTCCATTACCGAAGGCTGGGGGCCGACCGGCAGTGGACGCTTCTTTCCCGGCAAGCCTTACGTCAACCGTGGCATCTCCGGGCAGACCACCGCGCAGATGCTGCTGCGCTTCCGTCAGGATGTGCTCGCGCTCCAGCCCCAGGTGCTGGTGATCCTGGCTGGCACCAACGACATCGCCGGCAATACCGGCCCGGCCACACAGGCGATGATCGAGGACAACCTGCATTCGATGGTGGAACTGGCCAGGCTGCACGGCATCCGCGTCGTGCTGGCCTCGGTGCTGCCGGTCAGCGACTACCCGTGGCGGTCCGGCACGCAGCCGGCGCAGAAGGTACGCGAACTCAACACCGCGCTGCGTGCGTATGCGGCACAGCAGGGGCTGGTCTATCTGGACTACTACAGCGCCATGGCCAATGCCGACGGCGGCCTGGATGCGGAACTGGCCGGTGACGGCGTGCATCCCACACCTGCGGGCTACGCGCGCATGGCACCGCTGGCCGAGCAGGCCATCGCGCAGGCGCTGGCTGCGCCACACTGAAACCCGCGGACACGCCCCACAAACACAACGGGCCGCCTCAAGGGCGGCCCGCTGCATGAACATCACTTACTGCTGCATCAGAACGCGTAGCGGACGCCCAGCAGGTACTGGCGGCCATACTCCTTGTACTCCGACGGCAACCACACCTTCTGGTCAACGCCAGCGGCCGTGGTTTCGGTACGGAAAGGCTCGTTGGTCAGGTTGTTGACCTGCAGCAGCACCGA
The DNA here is from genome assembly GCA_002329155.1 of Stenotrophomonas sp. UBA2124. Classification (GTDB taxonomy): domain Bacteria; phylum Pseudomonadota; class Gammaproteobacteria; order Xanthomonadales; family Xanthomonadaceae; genus Stenotrophomonas. The sequence goes on from DCXY01000031.1 coordinate 48,070, forward strand.
CAGGCCCGACAGCATGCTGGTATCAGCGAAGTCGTAACCCAGCTGCAGGTCCATCGTGGTTTCGGCAACGGTGTTCTGGTAAACGCGGTTGCCGAACAACGAGGCGTACTCACCACGGTACTTGTCACGGTAACGCTGGCTGATGCGCGCCGAGAAACCATGCTTTTCGTAGTACAGCGTGGCGTTGGCAACCACCTTCGACAGGCCCGGCATGGTATCGGTGGTGGCGCTGTTCGGGCCTTCCGGCTTGATCGACGACTCGGTGTACGAGGCGTTGATCAGCAGGCCGAAACCATCCAGCGACGGGTGGATCATGTCGCCGCCGATGGCGCCACTCAGCTCGGCACCACGCATGTAGCCACCGCTGCCGTTGGCAGGGGTGTAGTACTTGCCGAAGTTGGAGATCGGGGTGATGCCCAGGTCGTCATAGCCGGTGAAATCCCAATCCACTACCTGCTGGTAGATGTAGGTCTCCAGGTTCTTGTAGAACACGGCGAACGCACCATAGGTGGTCGGGCCGAAGTACTTTTCCAGCGACAGGTCGTACGCGGTGGCACGGTACGGCTCCAGCTTCGGGTTGCCGCCGCCGCCGCTCCATTCGTGTGTGATCTGGCTGACTGAAGCCGATGTGTAGGCGCCCATATTTTCGATAGGGCCACGCATCAGGGTTTTGGCGGCCGCACCGCGCAGCACGAAGCCGTTACCGAAATCCAGCGACAGGTTCATGCTCGGCAGGAAGTCGCCATAGCTGGTGCCGATCTTCTGCGAGCCCACGATGGCCCAGTTGCCGGGGGAAACCTCTTTGACTGTCGGGCCCACCGAGCTCTGTTCGGTATGGATGAACTGCGCGCCGACGTTGCCGCGCAGGCGCACGGTATCGGTGATGTCCATGTCCAGGTTGGCCTTGGCGTAGAACGTGCGGACGTTTTCCTCGACGCCATAGTTCTTCATCAGATCGTCGCTGCTGGGTTTCAGGCGCGGCACGAAGACGCTGCCAAGCAGGTCGCGCGCGTTGAAGCTGACCATGTCGCCCAGGCCAACGTAATCCATCGACGCCGTACCATGCGGCACCTGGTCCAGGGTGATCGGCAGGCCGTCCTTCAGGTCCAAGTAGTGCGCGATGTAGGTGCGGTCCTTGTTGCGGCGGGTAACGTTGTAGCCGATGTCATAGCTGCGCAGGAAGTCGGACGAAAGCACCAGACGGTTCAGCTCGACGCGGCCGGACTTCAGCGTATCGGTGCTGGTGGCCAGGTCCATGCGGCCATCGCGGCCCCAGTTCATCGCATCCAGGCCGAACCAGATCTTGCCGGGGTCGTTGATGCCCGGGATAGAGAAACTATTGAAGCCCGGGCCAGTGGTGAGGTTGAAGTCGATGTCCACCGGCTGGTTGAAGGAGGACTGCACCTCCATCGACGAGCGGCGGCTCTTGGCGCGCGAGTAGGCCAAGTCGGTCTTCAGACTGTAGATATCAGCCCACTTGAAGGTGTTGGCCCAGCCGCCCGAGGTCAGCTCGTTCTTCTGCCAGTTCAGGCCGTTGAGCATGTTCAATGCGCCCACGCCCTTGAGCGTGCCGCTGTTGATCACCGGAACCCCACCGATAGTCGTGGTGCCCACGTTCTCATAGCTGACTTTGGACTCATCGAGGGGAGACTCCCATGCCGCCTCGTTGTTCCACATGATGCTGGTCTGATTCTCGTCCTGGTCGAACTTGGAGTGGTACACGTCCAGGATGCTGTGGAAGTTGTCGTTGGGCTTGAACTCGAACACGCCCATCACGCCGTCGCGGGTGATCTCGCGGGCGCGCAGCGTGGCTTCACCGGCCTGGCGCGCGATGGTGCCCGGCGCCTTGCCGGCCTGCGCGGCATCCCACGCATCCGGGTTGCCCCACCACCAGGCCTTCTCCTGCTGCTCCTGGAAGGGCGAGCTCATGCGCGCCACGCCGATGGCCACACCGATGGTGTCATCGGCAAACTGGTCCACGTAGGACGCACTGGCGCGGTAGCCCTTGTCGCTGCTGCCATCGATCAGCTTGCCCAGCGAGTTGTACTCGCCCTGGCCGCTGAAGGTGACGCGTGGCTTGCCGAAATCCAGCGGGCGGATCGACTGCATGTCGATGGTGCCGGACAGGCCCTGGCCGATCAGCGAGGCATCCGGGGTCTTGTAGACCATCACGCCGTTGATCAGCTCGGCCGGGTACTGGTCCAGCTCCACGCCACGGCTGCCGCCGGTGCTGACCTGTTCGCGGCCATTGAGCAGGGTGCCGCCGAACTGCTCGGACATGCCGCGGATATGGATGACCTGTGCGCGGCCATCAACACGCTGCATGGTCAGGCCCGGCAGGCGCGAAATCGAATCGGCGATGCTGATGTCCGGCAACTTGCCGATGTCCTCGGCCGAGACCACCTCGACGATGGAGGTGGCATCGCTCTTGGCTTCCACCGCCGTGGCGATGGCGCCGCGGATACCGGTGACATTGATTGTATCCAGCTCGGTGGTGGCCTTGTCCTTGTCCTGGCCCTGCTGTTGCTGGGCCATCGCCGGGAGCGAGAACGCCAGCGCAGCGCAGCAGGCCAGCGCCAGCCGGTGTGGCGTCAGCACGGCGCGGTTCCCGCGCAACGAATGCCGGTGGATGGGGGTTGCGTGTGTCGTTGCATGCATGCGGGTCCGCTCCTCTCTCGCGGGCTGGTTTGTGCGCTGCCACAAACGGTTATGACAGCGCTGCCATATGATGCTACCGGGGGAACAGCGTGCAATAAAAAAATCAAAGGAGAACACGACGTGCGGACTTTCCTCTCGGAAAAACATGGACTTGCATCAGCAACCAAACCGCTGGACGCTGCACTGCAGCACAAAAAAGCCCGGCTGCCGCGCAAGCCGCTGCGCAATCTGGCGCTCGCCCTCATGTCCGGACTGTGTGCCAGCGCATCTGTCCAGGCGTGGGCCGAAGGCGACAGCCATGCCTGGGTGACCACCGAGGACAGGCAATTCGCACTGACACCGGTCCCGCTGAGCACGCACGCTTCTGACCATGCGCAAGCCACCATCGTCATCGAGGCCAAGGCCCGGCATCAGCGCATCGTCGGCTTCGGCGCGGCGTTCACCGATTCCTCGGTGTGGCTGATGCGCCACCGCATGAGCGACAGCCAGCGCGCGGCCCTGCTGCAGGAGCTGTTCGGGCGCGAAGGCAACGGCGTGGGCTTCGACTTCGCGCGTCTGGTGATCGGTGCTTCGGATTTCTCGCGCGAGCACTACAGCTACGACGACATGCCGCGTGGCAGCACCGATCCGCAGCTGCAGCACTTCGCCATCGACCCAGCCAAGGACGACGTGGCGCCCGTCGTGCGCGAAGCACTCGCCATCAACCCGAACCTGCGGCTGATGGCCACGCCGTGGAGCGCGCCGGCATGGATGAAGGACAACGACAACCTGATCAAGGGCAAGCTGCTGCCGGAGCACTACCCGGCGTTCGCGCGCTATCTGCTGGCCTATGTGGACGCACGCGCCGCGCAGGGCATTCCGATCGCCGCGCTCACCGTGCAGAACGAGCCGGATTTCGAGCCCAAGGACTACCCCGGCATGCGCTTCAACGCACCGGAGCGCGCGCGCTTCATCGGAGAACACCTGGGCCCACTGGTCGAAGCACGCAGGCCATCGCTGAAGCTGTTCGACTGGGACCACAACTGGGACAAGGCGCACGAGCCGATGGCCGTTCTGGCCGACCCCAAGGCATCGCGCTACATCGATGCCGTTGCCTGGCACTGCTATGGCGGTGATGTGTCGGCGCAGTCGCAGGTGCATGATGCACACCCGGACAAGGACACCTACATGACCGAGTGTTCATCCGGCGACTGGGAGCCGGTGCGTACCGGCGGCCTGCCGCACGAAGCACGACTGGTGATCCAGTCCACCCGCAACTGGGCGCGCGGCGTGCTGCTGTGGAATCTTGCGCTGGACCAGGATAACGGCCCGCATGCCGGTGGCTGCGATACCTGCCTTGGCATCGTCACCGTGGATTCGCGCAATGGCACCGTCACCCGCACCCATGACTATTACGCGCTGGCGCACGCCAGCCGCTTCGTGCGCCGCGATGCATGGCGGATTGACTCCACGCCGACCAGCGACGGCATCGACAATGTGGCCTTCGAGAACGCGGACGATGGCACGCGCGTATTGATGGTGAGCAATGCGAACCGAGCGGCACGCACCATCAATGTGCGCGATGGGCAACAGGTCTTCAGCTACGCATTGCCGGCGCGCAGCGTGGCGACCTTCGTGTGGGGTGGCAGCGCGAAGTAGTCACTTCGATCCGGCGCTGCCACCTACCGTCGGATCACCCTCGCACAAACGAAGATGGCCGCCTTCCGGCGGCCATCTTCATTCTTCATTCCGCGCCTTGAATCAGCGCACCGTGCATTCCAGCTTGTGATCGAACTCGGTACCGGTGGCAACCCGCGACAGGGCGATCTGCGCGCCGTTGCCGGTGCTCAATGCGAACGGAACATCGATCTTGCTGGTGTCCGCGCCTGCCGTGCGCAGGCAGCCCAGATGCACACCCAACCGCGTCCATTGCCCGCGCGGCAGCTTGGCCAGCGCATCGCCCAGCGGCAGCTCGGCACGGCAGCCCTTGCCGCATTCGGCCACCACCATCGCCTTGCCATCGGCAGGCAGCGCATCCACGCGCAGGGTGGCGACCATGTAGATGTCGCCATTGCTCTCGCGGGCCAGATCCAGCGGCGCATTGGCATGCAGCTGCACCGCACCCTTGCCCTTCCAGGTGAACACGCGCGCACCCTCCTGGATGTCGGTGTTGATCGCCACCATCGACAGCGCACCGTCGCCGGTCGCCGCCTGCGGATGGATGATGTCCATCGGCACGCCGTCACCGCCGACCAGACGCAGGGTCAGGCCGGTGGTGGCCACACCGCGGTCGAACCAGGCGTTGTTGCGCGAAGCCTCCGGGTCGATGCCCGGGTCTTCCGACAACGTGGCGAGGTTGCCATCTTCGTTGTAGTGCAGGCCGTAGTCGAAGGGGAACTGCGGGTCGTAGTCCTTCTGGCCCACGTTGTTGGCGAACTGGTTGGCACGGCGCGGCCAGGAGAAGCCCAGCTTGCCCTTGAAGTCGTACTGCACGGCGCCGTCCGGCTTGCGCAGCAGCACATCGGCGATGCCCGCACCTTCCGACCCCGGCAGCCATGCGGCGACGAAGGCATCGGCGGCGTTGATCTCGCGGTTCATCCATAGCGGGCGGCCACTCAGGAACACCGCCACCACCGGAATGCCGTCGGCCTTGAGCTTGCGGATCAACTCCAGATCACCCGACTTGCCGCCCTTGAACATCAGGTCCGGCAGGTCGCCCTGGAACTCGGCATACGGGTCCTCACCGAACACCACCACGGCCACGTCGGGCTTCTGCTTGTACGCGCCATTCACCGCCAGCTCGGCGCTGCCGCCGGCGGCGCGCACCTGTGCGTTCAGGCCATCCCAGATGGAATCGGCATGGGGGAAATCGGCACGCTGGGTGCCATCGCCCTGCCAGGTCAGCGTCCAGCCACCGGTCTGCTTGGTCAGGTTGTCGGCACCATCACCGGCTACCAGCACGCGCTGCTTCGGTGCCAGCGGCAGGATGCCGTTCTGGTTCTTCAGCAGCACCAGCGATTCGCGCACCGCCTGGCGCGCCACCGCGCGGTGCTCCGGTGCGCCCAGCAGCTCGAACTTGCCGCCCAGCGCGCGCGCGGAGGGCCTGGGCTTGTCGAACAGGCCCATGCGGAACTTCACCCGCAGGATGCGGCGCACCGCATCGTCCAGGCGCGCCATCGGGATGGTGCCGGCCTTCACATGCGCCAGCGTGCTTTCATACAGGCCCTTCCAGCTGTCCGGCGCCATCGCCATGTCCAGGCCGGCGTTGAAGGTCTGCGCGCAGTCGGTGTTGGTGCAGCCCTTCACCTGGCCGTGGCCGTTCCAGTCACCCACCACGAAACCGCCGAAGTTCATGCGGCCCTTCAGCACGTCGGTCAGCAGCGGCTTGTTGCCGTGCATCTTCTCGCCGTGGAAGGTGTTGTAGGACGCCATCACCGTCTGCGCGCCCACCTCGATGGCAGGCACATAGCCAGCGGCATGGATGTCGCGCAGCGCGGCGGCGCTGACTTCGGTATTGCCCTGGTCCTTGCCATTGGTGGTGCCGCCGTCGCCCAGGAAATGCTTGACCGACACCATCACATGGCGGTCGTCGAGGAAGCCCGGCGTACCCGGCGTGCCCTGCAGCGCCTCCACCATCGCCCGCGCGAACTCGGCCACCACCTTGGGGTTTTCCGAATAGCCTTCATAGCTGCGGCCCCAGCGGTCATCCTGCGGCACCGCCACGGTGGGCGCGAACGCCCATTCCATGCCGGTGGTGCGCGTCTCGATGGCGGTGATGCGGCCGATCTCGTGCACCAGCTTGGCATTGCGCGTGGCGCCCAGGCCGATGTTGTGCGGGAACAGCGTGGCGCCCACGATGTTGCTCTGGCCGTGCATCGCATCGATGCCCCAGATCACCGGAATGGGCTTGCCACCGCCACTGGTATCCACCGAGGCCTCCCAGTAGGCATCGGCCAGGTCCAGCCACGCCTTGGGCGGCGCGTTGTACTTGCCGCCCGGGTCGGAGCCGCCGCCGGCCAGCACCGAGCCCAGCCGGTACTTGCGCAGTTCGTCCGGGGTGATCGAGCCGATGTCGGCCTGGATGATCTGGCCGACCTTCTCCTCCACCGTCATCGACGCCAGCAGCGCATCGACCTTGGACTCCAGCGCGTCATCCTGCGCGAACGGCCAGGCCGGTTGCGGCCAATCGGCCGGCACGATGGCCGCGCTGTCGGCGGCGGCGGGCTGGGCGGCGGCCTGCGCCGGGGCGGGTTCAGGGTCGGTGGCCTGCCGGGAACAACCGGCCACGGCCAGCAGGGCGGTCGCGAGATACAGCGGGCGCAGCGCGCCGGGCTTGGGAAGGAAAGGCTTTTTCATGGGCGGCTCGGTCTTTTCCTTACGGTCGGATGACAGTCAGACGGGGTTGACAGCGTTGTCACAGTGCGGAGGATAGCTGGCATGGGGCGTTCATGCTTGCTGCGCGGCGTCATGACCCCGGGGGCGGTTGCCACATCTGGCAGAATCTGGGCTGATCAGCAGGGGTGAGTGTCTTGGCAAGCCGGGTACGAATCGAAGACGTGGCCGAGGCCGCGAAGGTGTCGATGAAGACGGTGTCGCGCGTGCTCAACGACGAGCCCAACGTCGCCGAGGCCACACGCCGCCGGGTACAGGCCGCGGTGGAGAAGCTGCGCTACCGTCCGCTGCCCTCGGCGCGGGTGCTGGCGGGCCGGCGTTCGTACCTTGTCGCCATGCTGTTCGACAACCCCTCCTCCAATTACCTTATGGAGATCGAGCTGGGCGTGCTCGACGCCTGCCAGGCACAGCACTACAACATGATGCTGGCGCCGGTGATCTACGACGCCAAGGACATCGTCAGCAAGGTGGAATCGCTTATCGTGCAGTCGCAGCTGGACGGCATCGTACTCACCCCGCCGCTCACCGACGACCCGGCGCTGCTGGAGCGGCTGGTTGATCTTGGCATTCCGTATTCGAGCATCTCGGCCAAGGAACAGAACCGCCATGTCGGCGTGGTGGTCGATGAAATCGGCGCGGTCTGCGAGCTGATGGCGCACCTGGCCGCGCTGGGCCACACCCGCATCGCCCATATCAAGGGCCATGCCGCGCACGGCGCCAGCATGTGGCGCCTGGCCGGCTACCGCGAAGGCCTGCGCCGCGCCGGCCTGCGCTACGAAACGGCGCTGGTGGTGGACGGCGAGTTCTCCTACGAGTCCGGCTATGCCGGTGCCAACGCGCTGCTCGACCTGCCTGACCCGCCCACCGCCATCTTTGCCGCCAACGACGACATGGCCGCCGGCGTCATCTGCGCGGTATGCGAGCGCGGGCTGTCGGTGCCGGGCGATGTGTCCGTCTGCGGCTTTGACGACACGCCCATCGCCCGCCAGATCTACCCGCCGTTGACCACCGTGCGCCAGCCCACCCGCGAGATGGGCAAGCTGGCTGCCAGCGAACTGCTCAAGGAAGTCCGCGAGATGGGCAGCGGCGGCGTGGTCGATGTGCCCTATGCCCTGCAGGTGCGGCGCTCCACCGGCCCCGTGCCGGTCTGAAGCTGCCGCCTGTACACGTGCACCGCCACAACATCGGCTCCCCAACCGGAGTTGACGGTGCACGTGCCAGACGTTCTCAGTGGCCGCCCTCGGCGGCCAGTTTGTCCAGGTCGATGCCCTGCCGGCGCAGGATGCCGGCCGAGCGCAGCGCGTAGAACGCCAGGTAGGCGAAGCAGGCCACGCCCACCCAGAAGCTCATGTGGATGCCGACCGCATCGGCCAGCAGGCCCTGCAGCAGCGGCACCAGCGCGCCGCCCATGATCATCATGATCAGCAGGCTGCTGCCCTGGTTGGTGTGCTTGCCCAGCCCGGCGATGGCCAGGGTGAACACGCACGGCCACATCGTGCTGCAGAACAGACCCGAGCTGATGAAGGCCATCGCGCTGGTCTTGCCATCGGTGAACATGCCCACCAGCAGCGCGGCGATGCCGCACAGCGCGAAGTACAGCAGCATGCGCGCCGGGTTGCCGCCGCTGAGCAGGGTCACCGCGATCATCGCCACGATCACGCCGGCATAGCCGTAGAACTGCGACACCTCGTGATGCAGCACCGCGTTCACCGCCAGGAACACACCGAAGGCGACGAACGGCAGGATCAGCATCAGCATTTTCTTGGCGCCCTTGCCGATCTCGAACGCACCGGCGGCACCGGTCCAGCGGCCGATCATCAGGCTGGCCCAGTACAGCGACACATACGGCGCCACCGAGGACGTATCCACGCCCAGGTGTTCACGCATGTACGCCGGCAGGTGCGCGCCGGTGGAAACCTCCACGCCCACATAGAGGAAGATGGCGAGCATGCCCAGCAGCAGCTGCGGGTAGGCGAACGCGGAGGCCTTGTGCTCAAGCTTGGCCACGTCCTGCGCTTCCTCACGTGCCACGCCTTCCAGGTCGATGTGGTTGGGCACCGATGAGAACTTCAGGAAGACCGCCACCAGCACGAAGGCGACACCCAACACGAGGTAAGGCGTCTTGACGCTCTCGATGCTGGCTTCGGTGTTGCCGGTGGCCACGCTGCCGAAGATCGCCACGCTCACCAGCAGCGGGCCGATGGTGGTGCCGAAATTGTTGACGCCACCGGCCATCGTCAGCCGCTGCGAACCGGTGGCCGGGTTGCCCATCACGATGGCCAGCGGGTTGGCCGCGATCTGCTGCAGCGAGAAGCCAAGGCCGACGATGAAAAGACCGGTGAGCATCAGCACGAACGAGCCGCTATTGGCTGCCGGATAGAACAGCAGCGTGCCCAGCGCCGAGATCAGCAGGCCGATGCAGATGCCGTTGCGGTAACCGATGCGGTTGAGCACATCCTGCCCGCTCAGCCGCGACAGACCGAAGTAGGCCAGCGAACCCACGGTGTAGGCGATGTAGAACGCGAAGGACACCAGCTGGCTCTGGGTGTGGCTGAGGTTGAAGGCCTTCTGGAAGACCGGAATCAGGATGTCGTTGCTGGCGGCAACGAAGCCCCAGAAGAAGAACACCGTGATGAGTACACCGAACTGCGACCACCGCGTTTTCTGAGTCATGTCGTTTCGCTTCTTCGTTGCTGGCCGTCGTCAACACGCACGCCTTGCGCACGCTCCCCTTCCCCCACGCACGGCACCTCTACCGGCGCTCCGCACCGTCGGTCATGCCCGTGGCGCGGACTGTCGGCCGTTGTACGCGGGAGCTGACAACGCTGTCAACCAAAGTTTGCCGTTATACCCAGGCTGCCTTGCGCAGCCTGCCCACAAGCCTTGCAGCGGTAGGTCAACGCACTGTTCGAGGGTAGTGGAGCACCCCGCCGATTGCTGCGCCGCGCCATGCGATCAGCCGATGCATGGCGCGGGCAGGCCGCTCAGGCGCCCTCAGTACAACGTGCGCTCCGGCGC
>DCXY01000031.1:58252-101552 GCA_002329155.1 Stenotrophomonas sp. UBA2124
CCCGCCGGCGGCGGGCTGTACTGGTAGAGCCAGGTTTCGGTGAGGGTCTTGCCGGCGCTGCGCAGGTACAGGCGCACGTCGATCTGCTCGGTGCTTCCCTCCGGTGGCACCAGGTCGAACATGGCGCGGTAGCCCTTGATCTCGCGCAGCGGGCGCGCCGAGACGATCTCCACGCGGCCACGGCTGGCTTCCACCACGGCTTCGACATCGGCCTTGTCGATCAGGGCAGCCAGCTCGCCACCCTCGAAATCCACCGCGAAGCGCCATGAGAAATATTCGCGCTTCTTGCCGATAACACCACCCAGCCCGGTGCGGCTGGCAACGCAGCGCGCCAGCGGCGGGCGTGCCGGCGGCTCGGCGCCCCAGTACAGGCGGTAGCCGACCAGCAGCTCCTGCCCCGGTTGCGGCTTGGCCTTGGGGTTCCAGAACGCGACGATGTTGTCGAAGGTTTCATCGACCGTGGGAATCTCCACCAGCTGCACCGAGCCTTCGCCCCACTGGCCCTTGGGCTCGATCCACAGGCTGGGGCGCTTCTCGTAGAACACGCCATCGTCCTGGTAATGATCGAAGTTGCGATCACGCTGCAGCAGGCCGAAGCCGCGCGGGTTGTTGTCCATGAACATGTTGAAGCGCAGCTGGCGCGGATTGCACAGCGGGCGCCAGATCCACTCGCCCGCGCCGTTCCACATGGACAGGCCATCGGTGTCATGAATCTCCGGGCGCCAGTCCCAATCCATGCGGCGGTCGTTTTCGCCCACCTGGTACATGCTGGTGCAGGGCGCGATGCCCAGCCGCTCGATCGCCTTGCGCGGGTAAAGCGCGCTGTCGATGTCCATCAGCAGCACGTCGCCATTGGTGATGGCGAAGCGATAAGCACCTGCCACGCTGGGCGAATCCAGCAGGCCATAAACCACCAGCGTGTTGGAGTCGGCGGCGGGCTGCTCCAGGTAGTAGGCGATGAAGTCCGGAAACTCCTCCGGCCTGCCCATGCCGGTGTCGATGGCCAGGCCACGCGCAGACTGCCCGTACTGGCCTTCCTTGCCAACGGCGCGGAAGTAGCTGGCGCCCAGGAAGGCCGCGAAATCGCGCTCGGTATCCCTGCGGGTGTTCAGGCGGAAGCCGGCAAAACCGAGGTCGGCAGGCAGCTGGCCGCCATGCACGCCGCTCTTGCCGTAGTCGAACGCCGCCGCGTCATAGGCCAGTTCATGTGCCTTGCCATCGACCACGTCGAACATGCGCACCGGCGAATGGAAATACAGGCCCAGGTGGAAGAACCTGGCCTGGAATTTCCCCGGCTGGTTGGCCCACAGCGCGTGATCCTGGCGGTAGCGGATGGACTGGTACTGGTCCCAGTCCAGCTTCTCCAGCTCACCGGGCAGGGTGCGTTTATGGCTCTGGTACGGCGCGGCAGCCAGCGCGCGCGCCTGGCCCTTGAGCGTGGCGAAGTCGAACGGCTGCGGCTGGCCGATACGGCGCAGGCCCTGCTGGGCAGGCGCGGCGGCACAGGCAGCGAAGGAAGGCAGGCCGAAGGCGGCCAGGGCGGCGGAAGCGTTGCGCAGGAAGTCGCGTCGTTGCATAGGGGCGGCTTGTTGGAAACCGTGTGCATGGTAGGCGCAGTTACGTTAATCAACAGCGTGGATGTACGCGTTGCATGAACGGGGCTTCAGTTGGGAGCGGGGGCGGGGAGTTGGGAAACCGGGGGTCAAAGGGGGGAACAGCCAGAATGGCTTGAGTGCACTCCGGGAGTGAGAGGCGCTTGGGCTCGTGCTTCCCGCGAACAGCACCCCTCCCCGGCCCTCCCCTTGCCTGCGGCAAAGGGAGGGGGAGTTTCACGCGAGCGTACAGATCACCGGCGATACCGCTTCTGCCCCCTCCCTTTTGCGTAGCAAAGGGGAAGGTTGGGGTGCTTCACGCGCACGCTCCATCCATCACCATCACCGCCAAAAGCCCCGGGTGCGCTCCGCTTACCCGGGCTACGCGCCAGTACTTCCCACGAACAGCACCCCTCCCCAGCCCTCCCCTTGCCTGCGGCAAAGGGAGGGGGAGTTTCATGCGAGCGTACAGATCACCGGTGATGCCGCTTCTGCCCCCTCCCTTTTGCGCAGCAAAGGGGAGGGTTGGGGAGGGGTGCTTTACGCGCACGCTCCATCCATCGCCATCACCACCGAAAGCCCCGGGTGCGCTGCGCTTACCCGGGCTACGCGCCAGTACTTCCCGCGAACAGCACTCCTCCCCGGCCCTCCCCTTGCCTGCGGCAAAGGGAGGGGGAGTTTCATGCGAGCGTACAGATCACCGGCGATGCCGCTTCTGCCCCCTCCCTTTTGCGTAGCAAAGGGGAGGGTTGGGGAGGGGTGCTTTACGCGCACGCTCCATCCATCACGATCACCGCCAGGAACCCCGGATGCGCTGCGCTTACCCGGGCTACGCGGGGTCCAAAACTCCCGCTTCCCCGATCCCACATCCCCGCTCTACCGCTGACAACTCCCGCACCACACCGTCGCCCGCTGGCCCACGCTGGCGTGCCGCAGCGCGCGGCCACAGCGTGGGCATTGCTCGCCCTCGCGGCCATAGACCGACAGCTCCTGCTCGAAATAGCCCGGTGCACCATCAGGGCTGATGAAATCGCGCAGGGTGGTGCCGCCACGGGTGATGGCGTGGCCCAGAATCTGTTTCACCGCATCGGCCAGCTGCTGGTAGCGCGCACGCGATACCTTGCCCGCCTCGCGCAAGGGGCTGATGCCTGCCATGAACAGGCTTTCGGCCGCATAGATGTTGCCTACGCCCACCGCGATGCGCTGGTCCATCAGAAAGGTTTTCACCGGCGCACTGCGGCCACGGCTGCGCTGGAACAGGTAGTCGCCATCGAAGGCATCGTCCAGCGGTTCCGGGCCGAGGTCACGCAGCAGCTCATGGGTTTCACCCGGTGGCTGCCACAGCAGGCAGCCGAAGCGGCGCGGGTCGTTGAAGCGCAGCAGGCGGCCGTCTTCCAGACTGATATCGACGTGGTCGTGCGCGCGCACCGGCGTGTCGCCGGGCAGCACGCGCAGGCTGCCGGACATGCCCAGGTGCAGCAGCGCGCTGCCTGCATCGGTGTCCAGCAGCAGGTACTTAGCGCGGCGGCGGATGGCGGCGATACGCTGCCCCGGCAGCTGCTGCTCCACCTCTGCCGGTATCGGCCAGCGCAGGTCGGGCCGGCGCAGAATCACGCCGTGGATGCGCCGCCCCTGCAGGTGCGGCTCCAGACCACGGCGGGTGGTTTCTACTTCGGGCAGTTCGGGCATTACGGCTCCACTACAGCCATTCCAGTCCAGTTGCGGCGCGGCGGCTCAGCGCGGGGGCGCCATCAGCTCGCGTGCGCTCAGGTAGCCGTCGCTGTTGGCGTCCTGCTTGGCGAAGCGCGCCAGAATCACCTGCCGCTGCTCGGCACGGGTGATGGGTTTGCCGCGACCACCGGGCTGTTCATCGGCCTGCAGCACGTCGTCCTCGTTACGGTCCATGCGCTCGAAGGCGTACATCATCCACTGCAGGTATTCGTCCGGGCTCACCTTGCCGTCGCCATCGCTGTCCATGCGCTGCAGGTAGGCGTTGGTGTCCTGCACCTGCGCAGCGACAGGAACGGCGACCAAGGCCGCGCACAGGCCAACCAGCACGATGAAAACATGCTGCTTCATGCCGCCCCCAGCGAATAGCCTTTCAGGCGCGCGGCGTAGGCCTGCAGCGCGGCGCTGCCGCTGGCCTCGGCATCCTGGCACCACTGCTGCAGCTGGCGCAGGCGCTCGGCCGCATCGTGGCTGCGCGCTTCCAGCAATGCAGACAGACGCGCGCGGTAGTCCACCAGCAGCTGGATGCGCGGGCGCTGCTGCACCCAGTCGTGCAGCTGCTCGCGGCAGGCCGGCTTGAGCCAGCGGCCATCGTTGACCAGCCCCTTGCGCATGCGCCGCGGCAGCAGCTTGCGCAGCTTGGCGCCGGCAGCAGCGGCCTCGTCCTTCAGCGCGGGCGTGAGCACATTGCGCTGGTAGTCGGTCATCGCCTGGAAACGGTGCGACAGCAGCGCCTTGAGCGTGTCGGCATCGGGCACGGCGATGTTCGGGCGGATGTCCATGCTCGGCGCGACACGTAGCACCTTGGCCAGCCGCAGCATCCGCAGCAGGCGGATGGCCTGCCAGCCGATATCGAACTCCCAGCGGCGCATGGAGAAGCGCGCCGAGCTGGGGAAGGCGTGGTGGTTGTTGTGCAGCTCTTCACCACCGATCCAGAACGCCCACGGTGTCAAGTTGGTCGAGGTGTCGGCCGATTCAAAGTTGCGGTAGCCCCACCAGTGGCCCAGTCCGTTGACCACACCAGCTGCCCAGAACGGAATCCATGCCATCTGTATCGCCCACAGGGCGATACCCGGCAGGCCGAACAGCACGGTGTTGAGCACGAACAGCAGCACCGGGCCGGCATTGGCATGCGGGGTATACAGGTGCCGCTCGATCCAGTCTTCAGGTGCACCGCGCCCGTACTGCTCGATGTCGGCGCGCTGCGTGCGCGCCTCGCGGTACAGCTCCACGCCGCGCCAGAACACCCGGCCGATGCCCTTGGTCACCGGGCTGTGCGGGTCGTCCTCGGTCTCCACGCGGGCGTGGTGCTTGCGATGGATGGCCACCCATTCACGGGTGATCATGGAGGTGGTTAACCACACCCAGAAGCGGAAGAAGTGCGCTACCAGCGGGTGGAAATCCACACCACGGTGCGCCTGGCTGCGGTGCAGGTACAGGGTGACCGCGAAGATGGTGAGCTGGGTGAACACCAGCAGCACCGCCAGCATGCCCCACCAGCCCAGGCCGGCAATGCCACCGGTGAGGAAGTCGAGCAGGACATCGGACATGGAAACCTCCAGAGGGGGGTGAACTACCGTAACAATGACATCTGCAACCAGCGCTACACATGATGGGGGCTGACGGCGCAAACTGCATCCATCCGTGGCCCCCGGCCATCCGCTTCCTCAGCCACCTTTCACATGTTGATGTCCGCGCCGCCCGCCGCAACCACCGCCCCCCTTATCGAACTGGACCACGCCTGCGTCATCCGCGGCCAGGTCCGGGTGCTGCACGAACTGGACCTGCGCATCGAGCAGGGCCAGCACACCGCCATCCTCGGCCCCAACGGCTGCGGCAAATCCTCGTTCATCAAACTGATCACGCGCGAGCTGTACCCGCTGGCGCGCAATGACGGCCATGTACCGGTGAAAGTGCTGGGGCAGACACGTTGGCAGGTGGACCGGCTGCGCGCGCAGCTGGGCATCGTCACCGGCGACCTGTCCAGCAACCTGTCGGACATGCCCGGGCTGAGCGTGGAAGATGCGGTGATCTCCGGCTTCTTCGCCAGCTACGTGGTGCCGGCGCACCGCGATGTCACCGACGCCATGCGCCAACACGCACACCAGGCGCTGGCGCTGGCCAATGCAAGGCCGCTGCTGGGGCGCAGCTATGCGGAGCTGTCCGCAGGCGAAACCCGCCGCGTGCTGATCGCCCGCGCGCTGGTCAACCAGCCCCGCGCCCTGCTGCTGGACGAGCCGTCCACCGGGCTGGACCTGATCTCGCGCCAGCAGCTGATCGACACGCTGCGCCACCTGGCACGCGAAGGCATCACCCTGGTGCTGGTCACCCACCACGTCGAGGAAGTGATACCGGAGATCGAACGCGTGGTGCTGATGAAACAGGGGCGCATTCATGCCGATGGCAACCGCGCCGAGCTGCTGCGCTCCGGGCCGCTGTCGGAGGTGTTCGGTGGCCGCATCGAAGTGAGCGAACAGCACGGCCGCACGATGGCCTGGGCGGATTGAGCGTAAGACGGCGGGCAGACGTGCGCGGTGTCACGGCAATGATGCGATGATGCCGGCCCATCTCCAGTTTCCCGTTGCCGCTGCATGCTCCGTTCACGCTCCACGCTGCGCCTTGCCGCCTCGCTCGCCCTGGCCACCGCACTCGCTGCCTGTTCCAGCCTTCCCTCCCAGCCGGCCACGACCGCCGACGGCAAGCTCGTCGGGTATCTGCACGGTGATGCCATTCCCGACAGCCTGACCCTGAGCCCGCCACCGCCGGCCGCAGGCTCGGCATCGGCGCAGCTGGACGAGGCCATCGCCGCGCAGGCACTGACGATGCGCGGTAGCGCGCGCTTCACCCAGGCCAATGTGGATGCCGACCTGTCCTTCCCGGCCGGTGCCGACCAGTTCAGCTGCGCGCTGGGCGTTGCGGTCACCGCGCGGACCACGCCGGTGCTGTACCGCCTGCTCGAACGCAGCCGCATCGATGCCAGCGCCGCCACCAAGGCGGCGAAGAACCATTACAAGCGCCCGCGCCCGTTCATGGTCAACAACGCGCCCACCTGCACGCCGAAGGATGAGATCCATCTGCGCGACAGTGGTTCGTATCCGTCGGGGCACACGTCCATCGGCTGGGCCTGGGCGCTGATCCTCAGCGAGATCGCGCCGCAGCAGGCCACTGCGCTGATGGAGCGCGGCCGCAATTACGGCAACAGCCGGCTGGTGTGCAACGTGCACTGGTACAGCGACGTGAAGCAGGGGCAGTTCATGGGCGCGGCCACCGTCGCGCGCCTCCACGACAACCCGGATTTCGTACGCGAGCTGGCACAGGCGCGCCGCGAGCTGGAGCGCGCCCGCACGCTGAAGCTGGCGCTGCCGCGCGACTGTGCGGCGGAAGCGGCGGCGCTGCGGAGTGAGATCCGCGAGGCGCGTTGATTCGCTGCAAAAGCCTTAACCCCTCCCCAGCCCTCCCCTCCGCCTGCGGCGCAAGGGAGGGGGTGATTCGCAGCGGACGGTCAGATCGGCGGTAAAGCCGCTTGTCTCCCTCCCTTGCGCCGCAGGCGGAGGGGAGGGCCGGGGAGGGGTGCTTCTCACAACAAACAACAAAGGGCGCGGAAATCCGCGCCCTTCGTCTTTCCCGCTCACCCACTGACCGCGATCAGAACTTCGCGGTGAACTCCACACCAAAGGTGCGCGGCTCGTTGAGGAAGCCGGTGAGGTTATTGAAGTCGATCGCACCCACCACGCGGGTCTGGTTGGTCAGGTTGCGGCCAAACGCGGCCACGTCGTACTGGCCGTAGCCCCAGTTGTAGCCCACGCGCAGGCCGCCTTCCAGCGACGAACGGCTGCGGAACTCCGGCGATTCGTACAGGAAGAAATTGACCGCACTGCGGTAGGCCCAGTCGGTGTACACGTACAGCTCGCTCGCATCGCTGACCGGGAAGCCCGCGCGCAGGGTGAGGTTGTGGATCCACTTCGGCGCCTGCGGCAGCGGGTTGCCGTTGACCAGCGCGTAGGTGCCGCCGTTGATGACGGTGGTCGGGTCGGTGATGGTGCAGCCGCCGCCGCAGATCGCCACGGCCAGATTACCGTCCTTGATCTCGGTGTCGTTGTAGCTGCTGCCCAGCGTCAGCAGCACGTTGTCGGCCAGATAGGCCTCGAAATCGAGTTCCGCGCCCTGGCCGATGGTCTTGTCGGCGTTGAGCAGGGTGGCGGTGTTGTTGCTGCCACCCACGGCGATCAGCTGCTGTCCGTCCACGTTGTAGCGGAACACATCGAAGCCCAGGCGTGCACGGCGGTCGAACAGGTCGGCCTTGATGCCGACTTCATAGGAGATCACCTTCTCCGAATCAGCCTGCGACACACCACCGAAGGCCAGGCGACCCTGGATGGACGGTGCACGGAAGCCCTTGGCCACGCGCGCATAGACGTTGACGTTGTCGGTGAACTGGTAGACGCCGCTCAGGTCCCAGCTGACGTCGTTGACGTCGGTGTTGGCCAGGTACGGGCCGCTGACCGGGGTGCCGAACGGCACGGCCTGCAGCACGCTGGCAGTGAAGTCCTTCTTGTCCTGCGTGTAGCGCACGCCGCCACGCAGCTTGAAGCGCTCGGTCACGTCCAGGTCGCCCGAGGCGAACACTGCCCACGCCTTGTTGCGCTGGCTCTGCACGGCATGGCCGGTCTGCGGATTGCCGGGGGTCAGCGAGTCGTAGTTGAAGCTGTCGATGGTGACGTCTTCATCGAAGTAGAACACGCCGGCCTGCCAGTCGAAGCGCCCCCATTCGTTGGATTCCACGCGGAATTCCTGGGTGATCTGGCGGTGGTCCGGCAGGCCGTCCATGGACTCGGCGGCGAACGGAATCACGCCCGGGCCGGATACAGGCAGGAACGCCGCGCCGTAGCCACCGTCGATGTCGCCACGGTTCTGCGACTTGGCTGTCTCGTAGCCGCTGATCGAATACAGCGTCAGCTTGCCCAGGTCCCACTTCAGGCGGGCGCTGCCGCCCCAGGTTTCCAGCTCGGAGTAGTTGACGCCGTCCAGCGCCACCTTGTCACGGTCGAAACCATCGACCAGCTTGTTGCTGCCCGGCTGGATGATGTTGGCGCGGAACAGGCGTGCGGTGCCGTTGAGCTTGCGCTTGTGCAGGTTGAACAGGCCCTCGAACGCATCGCCTTCGTACAGGAACTGCACGCGCGCGGCGGCTTCGTCATAGCCCTCGAAACCATCGCTCGGCGCGTTGGCAACGGTGTTGTCCACGTAGTCGTCGCGGCGCTGGTACAGGGCCGACACGCGTGCGGACCAGCGGTCGGTCAGCGGGCCGCCGTAGGCACCCTGGGTATTCCAGGTGTTGTAGCTGCCGTAGCCAACCTTGATGTAGCCATCGGCGTCCTGCGAGGGGCGCGCCGAATCAAACTTCACCACGCCGGCTGGCGTGTTGCGGCCGAACAGCGTGCCCTGCGGGCCGCGCAGCACTTCCACGCCGGCCAGGTCGAACAGCGGGAAGCCCTTCAGCAGCGGGCTCTCCTGCACCACGTCGTCATACACCAGCGACACCGGCTGCGAGGCGTTGAGGTCGAAATCGGTATTGCCCAGGCCGCGGATGTAGAAGCGCGGGAACGCGCGGCCATACGAGGATTCGATGTTGAGGCTGGGCACGCGCGCGGACAGGAAGCGGATGTCGTCACCGGCCGAGCCAAGCACATCCAGCTTCTCACCCTGGATGGCGGTGATTGACACCGGTACGTCCTTGGCGTTCTCCACCCGGCGCTGCGCGGTGACCTGCAGGGTATCCAGGGCGACAGCGTCCTTTGCGGCGGGAGCGGCATCCTGCGCGTTGGCGGCCAGCGGCAGCACGGCAAGGACAGCGAGAAACAGCGGATGCGCGACCGGCAAGCGGCCACGGGCAGGGCGGGCTGGGGACATGGCGGAGAGGGGCCTTTGAGATGAATGGGGGACTGCGCCTGGCAGATAATTGTTGCAACCCAGCATTCGCACCGCAAACGTTTTGCCATTCATGTGCATGACGGCTGTCAGGGGTGTGACGAGCGTCGCGCGCATAGACTTGGCTTCCCTCCCAACCCAGGCGATGTGCGATGACCCAGTGGTATTTCCATGTTCCCGGCCAATCCGACCGCGTTGGCCCGCTCGATGAGGAATCGGCCCGCCGTTATGCGCAGGGCAACCGCCAGGCGCTGGCCTGGCGCGAAGGCATGCAGGGCTGGCAACCGGTTGGCCAGGTGCCCGAGTTCGGCGGCCAGACCGCGCCGCCAGCGATGCCGCCACCGGTAGGCAACAGCCGCAACCGCGCCGATGACATTGATTTCCGCATCGTGGGCCATGAAATGCAGTTCGTCGAAATCGAACTGGACCCGGGCGAGAGCGCCATTGCCGAAGCCGGCGCGCTGATGTTCAAGGATGCGTCCGTACAGATGGACACCGTGTTCGGCGACGGCTCGCACAGCGGACAGGGCGGTGGCTTCATGGACAAGCTGCTGGCCGCGGGCAAGCGCGTGGTCACCGGCGAGAGCCTGTTCGCCACCGTCTATACCCAAACCGGCCACGGCAAGGCCAAGGTGGCCTTCGCCGCGCCCTACCCCGGCACGGTGCTGGCGATGAAGCTGGACCAGCACGGCGGCAAGCTGATCTGTCAGAAGGACAGTTTCCTGGCCGGCGCGCGCGGCGTGCAGGTGGGCGTGCACTTCCAGCGCAAGGTGATGACCGGCCTGTTCGGTGGCGAGGGTTTCATCATGCAGAAGCTGGAGGGTGACGGCTGGGTGTTCGTGCATGCCGGCGGCTGCGTGGTCGAGCGCGAACTGGCCGCCGGCGAGCGCATCGACGTGGATACCGGCTGCGTGGTGGCCTACCACGCAGGCGTGGACATGGACGTGCGCCGCGTGGCCGGCCTGAAGAGCATGTTCTTCGGCGGCGAAGGCGTGTTCCTGGCCACCCTCACCGGCCCGGGCAAGGTGTGGCTGCAGTCGCTGCCGTTCTCGCGCCTGGCCGGCCGCATGTTCGCCGCTGCCCCGCAGGGCGGTGGCCAGAGCCGCGGCGAAGGCTCGGTACTCGGCGGCCTGGGCCGCATCCTCGACGGCGACAACAACTTCTGATGCAACGCGCCCGGCGTAGCCGCCATGGCTGTGCCGGGCACGCACAATGGGGCTTCGGCCGGGCAACGCCTTGCCACCCTCGCAACCCGCTGCCCATACTGCGCCACCCAACCCTCTGGCAGGACGCCATGACGCAGACGGATCCGCACGACATCTACGCGCCCCCGCAGGCGCCGCTCGCTGAACCTGCGGCGCCCGCTGAAGTACCGCCGTTCTACGTCGTGTCCGTGGCCAAGCTTGGCCTGCTCCTTTTCGCGACCTTCGGCCTGTATTCGCTGTACTGGTTCTGGCGGCACTGGGTGCTGTACCGATGGAACCGGAAGCGGTTCGACATCTGGCCGGTGCCGCGCGCGGTGTTCGCCATCTTCTTCGTGCACGGCCTCAACAACGCGATCGACCAGACGCTCAGGCGCAACGGCAGCACCTACACCTGGTCGGCCGCCAACTGGGCAACGTTGTTTGTCGTGTTCGTCGCCGTGTCATGGGCATACCAGTGGTTTCCCGAGAACGGACTGCCACCCTGGCTGGGCATGATCGTGAGTGTGGTCTCGCTGTCCGGCCAGTTCATCGCCATGGCCCATGCACAGCGCGCGGCCAACAGGGCGTGCAACGATCCCGAGGCCGAGGCCAACCGCCATCTGACCGGTGCCAACTGGGCCTGGCTGGTGCTGGGCACGGTGATATGGCTGCTGACTATGATCGGCCTGTTTCTGGTCACGCCCATCGAGGTGCGACTGCCCGCACCGTGATGTGCCGGCGGGCGGCAACCCTGCCGCCGCATCGCGGTATCGGGGAATCCGCGCTGGCAGCACATCCTCCACGCACCCACGCATAAACAGCCACTCAGCTGCATGCGGCCCGCTTGCCCGGAGGCGCTATGCTGGCGCCCTCTCCAGGCCACCTGTTCACCATGACACCGCGCACCGCCCGACTGCTGCTGCCCCTCACCCTGTTTGGCCTGCTGGCCGCCTGTGGTGGCGAGAACACCAAGCCGACGCAACCGCAGGCGGTGCGTCCGGCCACGCCGGCAAAGCCGGTCAAGATCGGCGTGGCGCTGGGCGGCGGTGCCGCCAAGGGCTTTGCCCATATCGGCGTGATCAAGATGCTTGAGGCCAATGGCTTCGAGCCGGTGGTGGTGTCCGGCACCAGCGCCGGCAGCGTGGTGGGTGCGTTGTACGCCAGCGGCATGGACGCTTTCCAGATGCAGCAGAAAGCCGTGGCGCTGGACGAAGCCAGCATCCGCGACGTACGCCTGTTCTCCGGTGGGCTGGTGCAGGGTCGCAAGCTGCAGGATTACGTCAACGAGCAGGTTGGCAACAAGCCAGCCGAACAGTTGAAGAAGCCCTTCGCCGCCGTCGCCACCCAGCTGGAAACCGGTGACCGCGCGGTGTTCGTGCGTGGCAACGTGGGCCAGGCCGTGCGTGCTTCCAGCTCCATTCCCGGCGTGTTCGAGCCGGTGACCATCGGTGGCAAGACCTTTGTCGATGGCGGCGTGGTCAGCCCGGTGCCGGTGGATGCCGCGCGCCAGCTGGGTGCTGAATTCGTGATCGCCGTGGACATTTCCAGCAAGGCCGGTGGCCAGCGTCCGACCAGCCTGCTGGGCGCGGTGAACCAGTCCATCACCATCATGGGCCAGCGCCTGGGCGAGCAGGAACTGGCGCGCGCCGACGTGGTGATCCGCCCGCAGGTGCTGGACATAGGCGCGGCCGATTTCGAGCAGCGTGGCCGCGCCATCCTTGAGGGCGAGAAGGCCGCGATGGCGGCGATGCCGCAGATCCGCGCGGGCATCGCCCGCCTGCAGCAGGCGCATGCCACCACCGCGCGCAACGCCGAAGCCCGCGCCGAAGCCGCCAAGGCCGAGGCCTACCAACGCTGCCAGGACAGCCGCAGCCGCATCGAAAAACTGCGCGGCAAGGAAAAGGACTGCAGCGCGCCGGCGCATTGAGCGCGGAGCGGCCCTCACCCCAACCCCTCTCCCGCAGGCGGGAGAGGGGCTAGATTCACAGCACCGTACCCCGGGGCAGTACCGTAGCCCGGGTAAGCGCAGCGCACCCGGGAAACCAACCAACCCGCCGGCACCGCCGCGCAAGAACCCTCAGCTCCTGCCCAGCTGCGACAGCGGCAGCGCGCGCAGTTCCTTCACCGTGCGCAGCACGAAGCTGGAATTCACATCGGCCACGCCCGCCGCGTCAATCAGCTTGTCCAGCAGGAACGCGGAGAAGTGGTCCAGGCGGGAGCTGCCCTCACCCCAGCCCCTCTCCCGCAAGCGGGAGAGGGGCTAAGTACGCAGTACCGTAGCCCGGGTAAGCGCAGCGCACCCGGGAAACCAACCAACCCGCTCACACCGCCACACAGGAACCCTCAGCTCCTGCCCAGCTGCGACAGCGGCAGCGCACGCAGTTCCTTCACCGTGCGCAGCACGAAGCTGGAATTCACATCGGCCACGCCCGCCGCGTCAATCAGCTTGTCCAGCAGGAAGGCGGAAAAGTGATCCAGGTCGCGCACGTAGACGTGCAGCAGGTAGTCCATGTCGCCGGTGAGGGCGTGGCAGGCCACCACCTCGTCCCACAACTGCACCGCCTCGATGAAGCGGCCGATGGCCGCCTGGCCGTGCTTGGACAGCTGCACGCGGACGAAGGCCTGCAGCCCCAGCCCGATGGCGCGCGGTTCCAGCCGTGCGCCGTAGCCGGCGATCACGCCCTCCGCTTCCAGCCGCTGCAGGCGCCGCAGGCAGGCCGAGGGGGACAGGTTCACCCGCCCCGCCAGTTCGGCATTGGTGGCGCGGCCATGCTGCTGGATTTCCACCAGCAGGCGAAGATCTGTGCGGTCCAAGGTAATTGCGGTCACTTTGCTGCCTCGCAACATTAAATAGGCGCAATAATATTGCGCCAGAAGCCAATACCAGCGCAATTCCGCACACTTGTTGCGCACCGCTCTGCATACCATGCGGTTACCTATTCCCTCACGGAACTGCCGCCATGGAAGCCAACCCGCGCCGCGTCGAACACCAGCAGACCGACAAGGGCTATGTGCCGGTCTATACCACCGCCGTGGTGGAGCAGCCGTGGGACAACTACAGCGCCGACGACCACGCCACCTGGAGCGCGCTGTACCAGCGCCAGCGCGAGCTGCTGGTGGGCCGCGCCTGCCAGGAGTTCCTGGATGCCCAGGACGAGATGGGCATGAGCGAGCACATGATTCCGCGCTTCGACCAGCTCAACGAGGTGCTGGGCGCGGCCACCGGCTGGACCCTGGTCGGCGTGGAAGGGCTGCTGCCGGAACTGGATTTCTTCGACCACCTGGCCAACCGCCGCTTCCCGGTGACCTGGTGGATCCGCCGTCCCGAGCAGATCGACTACATCGCCGAGCCGGATCTTTTCCACGACCTGTTCGGCCATGTGCCGCTGCTGATGAACCCGGTGTTCGCCGACTACATGGCCGCCTACGGGCGCGGTGGCGTCAAGGCGCACGCCATCGGTCCGGACGCGCTGCAGAACCTCACCCGCCTGTACTGGTATACGGTGGAGTTCGGCCTGATCAACACC
Source organism: Stenotrophomonas sp. UBA2124 (assembly GCA_002329155.1). Taxonomy (GTDB): domain Bacteria; phylum Pseudomonadota; class Gammaproteobacteria; order Xanthomonadales; family Xanthomonadaceae; genus Stenotrophomonas. The sequence continues at coordinate 72,212 of DCXY01000031.1, forward strand.
GCCGACGGCCTGCGCATCTACGGCGCGGGCATCGTGTCGTCGAAGGGTGAATCGCTGTATTCGCTGGAATCGGATGCGCCCAACCGCATCGGCTTCGACCTGGAGCGGATCATGCGTACCCGCTACCGCATCGACACCTTCCAGAAGAGCTATTTCGTCATCGAAGGCTTCGACCAGCTGATGGCCGCCACCGAGCCGGATTTCACGCCCATCTACGAGCGCCTTGCCACGCAGGAGCACTTGCCCGCCGGCAACGTGCAGGGCGATGACAAGGTGTTCCAGCGCGGCACCGGCGAAGGCTGGTCCACCGAAGCCGACTTCTGAGCCGGCGCCCTGCCCTCAGCCGAGGGCGGGGTTTGCCGCCAGCGCGCTCTGCCCGCTCGGCGCGGCGCGCACTTCCACCGTCACATGCACGATCTCTTCGTGGATGGCCAGCGCGCGGTGGAATATTTCCGGCTCCACGCCGGGCGCGGTGACCACCTCCATCGCACAGGCGAAGCGGCCGCGCCCCACCTGCCAGACATGCAGGTCGCTCAGGCGTGCCGGCACCGGCCCCTGCTCCACCGCCTCGCGGATTTCCGCCACCAGCGGCGCGTCCATTTCCGCATCCAGCAGCACGCGGCCGGTCTGGCGGATCAGGCCCACGGCCCATACCGATACCAGCACCGCGCCGACGATGCCCATCACCGGGTCCAGCCAGGTCGCATGGAAATACAGGCCACCCAGCAGCGCGATGATGGCCAGCACCGAGGTCGCCGCATCGGCCAGAACGTGTAGATAGGCCGAGCGCTGGTTCAGATCGTGGTGGTGGTGCGGATCATCGTCATGGTCGTGGTGATGCGGCGTGCTGTCGTGACCTGCGTGGTGATGGTGATGGTGATGGTGATGGTGGTCATGCGCATGCTGGTCACGCAGCCACCACGCGCAGAGCAGGTTCACGCCAAGGCCCACCACCGCGATGGCGATGGCCTGCTCGTAATGCACGGGGCTGGGCTTGAACATCCGCACGATGGACTCGAAGGCCATCAACCCGGCCACGGCCAGCAGCAGGATGGCGCTGGCAAAACCGGCCAGCACCTCGATCTTCCAGGTGCCGAACGCGAAGCGGGGATCGTCGCGGTAGCGGCGCGCGCAGGCATAGGCAAAGACAGCCAGGCCCAGCGCCAGCGCGTGCGAACTCATGTGCCAGCCATCGGCCAGCACCGCCATGGAGTTGAACCACCAGCCGCCGCTGATTTCCACCACCATCATCACCAGGGTCAGCACGGTGGCACGCAGTGTGTTCTTCTCCGCCATGGGGTTGCCTTCGCTGAACGCGTGGCGGTGGCGGCGGGCTTGGGCGAGGGTATCCAGGGACATGGCGGCAGCCTTCTCCTATACCCCCTTAGGGTATAGCATCGGGCTCATGGCGCACACGCAATGTGACAAGAAGAAGCTGCTCACCCGCGTCCGGCGCATCGCCGGCCAGGTGGCCGCACTGGAGCAGGCGCTGGAAAACGGTGACGACTGCGACGCCGTGCTGGTGCAGATCGCCGCCGCCAAGGGAGCCATGCACGGCCTGATGCTGGAAGTGATGGCCGGCCACCTCAGCGGGCATATCGTGGCCGAGCGCAGCCCCGGCAAGCGCGCGCGCGAAGCCGAGGTGCTGCTGGACCTGCTCAAGCGCCACGCACGCTGAGCGTGGCGGTGGCTCAGGCCACCGGTTCCGCTGCCGCGCCCGCCTGTGACCAGATGCTGTCTTCATGGCCGCGCTGCATGCGCCGCCGTGTGCGCCGTGCGATCAGCATGAACACCGGCACTGCCAGCACCGCAGTGAGGTCCACCGGCCAGCTGCCGGGGTGGCTCCAGGCACCGCCGACACCGAATGCGCCGGCCAGGCTCGACAGCGGAATGAGCGCGGTGAACAGTGCGCTCAACCACAACAGTTCCACCGCGCCACGTGCGGCGCCGCGCCGGAACGCCCAGGCCACCGCAGCGAAGAACACCGCGTAGTAGATGGCTTCATGCCACAGCCCAATATCACCCACCCGCCCCGGCAACCACTTGGTTGCAGCGAGGGTGGCGGAAATACCGGCCACGCTGCCCAGGGCGATGCCCACGGTCAGGCAGCCCAGCACCCAGGCCGAACGCTTCTGCACCACGGTTTCGGTGCCACGCCGTTTCCTGCGCCGTGATTCAATCCACAACACATTGCCGGTATAGAACAACAATGCGCCGGCCCCCCCCATCAACACATACAGCCAACGCACCGCATTGCCTCCAAAACTGCCAAAGTGCAGTGCGAAGAAGGCGTTGACTGCTTCGTCCCATCCATTCATGCCGCCCGGCAGGTCGTGTGTATCAACAGTGCCGCTGTACGGGTCCAGATGGGTCTGCATATAGGTGCGTGCACGCGTGCCGTGGCGTACATCCAGGCCGGTGATGCTGGCCTCCAGTTGCCCCTCGCGGTTGCGCTGGAAGACGAAGCTGTACACCTCGAAGCCCGGCAGCTGCGCCTGCACGCGTGCCAGCAGCTGCGGCGCAGGCAACGGCGCCTTGCCGGTGGGCGGCGGCGCATGCTCGCCCCAGTTGATCTCCCCGCCATACAGCAGTTTTTCCTGGGTGGCATAGAACGGTGTGTGCAGCGCGAAGCCCACGCTGGTCAGTGCGATGACCAGGTGGAAAGGCAGGCTGAAAAGGCCCAGCGCATTATGCGCATCCAGCCACATGCGCTTGATGTTCTTGCCGATGCGCAGGGCGAACATGTCCTTGGTCAGCGTCGGCAGCAGCACGATCAGGCCGGACAACAAGGCCACCGCATAGGCCAGCGCCACCGCGCCCATGATGTTGAGAGCAATGGCGTCGGGCAGTGGCAGGCCCACCATCTGGTGCATGCGGTCCACCAGTTCGGCCACCTTGGCCTTGCGCAGCTTCCCGGTCTGCAGGCTGCCATCGGCGGCGAAACTGGCGCCGTACTCCAGCAACTGGCGCGGCCCCTTGCCGCGCTCGGCCCATATCACCCGTGCCGGCCTGTCCGGCGTGGGCGTGACGATGATCGAATAGCGCGCGGCCGCTTCCGGGTGGCGTGCCAGCAGGGCAGCCACCAGCGCGTCGGCCTCGCTCAATGGCGGCGGCGGGGCCAGCGCCGAGGGTGGCGTCGCCCAGCGTTCGAGCGGCTTCTCGAACATGGTGATGGCGCCTGCATAGAAGGCGATGAACAGCATCAAGCCGCAGACGATGCCGATCCAGACGTGCACATCCTTGTAGACCTTGATGATGTCGCTGCTGATCTTCATGGGTGGCTCACTCCATCCAATGCTTCAGCAGCCACAACAGGCCGAACGCAAGCACATTCGCCGCCCCCAGCCACAGCCACGCACGGCGGCTGTTGCCGAACAGGTGAACGAAGCCGAGCACGCCCGCCCACAGCGGCGCGATCATCCACATGTTGAACTGCACCTTGCCTTCGCCATCCAGGCCACCGGGTGTCAGCAGCGCGATCACGCCACTGAGCGCCACCGACAGCGTGTAGCCCAGCAGCACACCGGCGAGGGTCTTGCCTAGCCAGTGGCTGCTCTGCAGGCGTTGCCTGGCCGCGCTCATCGCCGTGGCTCCCGGGCGCCGGCTGGTGCGCGCGAATGCGCACGCCAGGCCCCCAGGAACGGCAGCACCGACCACACCAGCATCAGCAGGATGCTCCAGGCGAACACCGTCTCCAGCGGCGCCAGCACCTGCCACATGGCCAGTAGCGACAGCAGTGCCAGCAGCGTGCCCGGCAACCACGAATGGCGTGACGGCCACGGCCCGGTCGCACGCAGCTGCTGCTGCGGTGAAGCCAGATAGAGCAGCACCGCCGATGCGATACAGCACACAACCGCCACCAGGGCGAACATCAGGCTCATGAGCAAATGCCCGGGAATGCAGAAAGGGAGTTCATGCTGTTCAAACCTGTGGTGATGCGCGCACTGAAAGCAGCCTGCCGGGCATGGCCTCGGCAGGCCTGCGATCACCAGCTGAAGCGCGCGGTGGCGTTGACGGTGCGGCCGGTGCCGAAGAAGCACGAGGACACGCCGCTGCAGGTGGAGATGAAGCGCCGGTCGGAGAGGTTGCTCACGTTGAGCGCGAACTGCGTGCCCACCGCACCATGCTGGCCGGCGTCATAGCGCAGCGCCGCATCCCAGAGCGTGTAGGAAGGAATGCGGTACCGATTGGCGCTGTCGCCATAGCTTTCGCCGTTGTAGCGCACGCCCAGCGCCAGGCTCAGGCCCTGCAGCACGCCCGCCTGGAAGGTGTAGTCGCCCCACAGCGCGGCGGTCCAGTCCGGCACCATCGCCAGCTGCTTGCCGGCATAGCCGTTGTTGCTGCGGGTCACTTCCGACTCCATGCGGCTGGCCGCGCCGATCACGCTGAAGCCTTCCAGCGGCGTCACCCGCCCTTCCAGCTCCACACCGCGCACGCGGCCTTCGCCATCCTGCAGCTGGCAGATGCTGGTGCCGGCGCTGCCGCAGATGTTGTGGGTGGGCTCGGGGTCGTTGGTGAGGATGTTCTGCTGGCGCAGATCATAGGCCGACAAGGTGAGCAGCCCATCGAAGCTGTTGGGCTGGTACTTCAGCCCCGCCTCCCACTGCTTGCCGGTCACCGGGTCGAACGGCGTCTGCGTGTAGCTCATGTTGGTGTTGGTGCCCGAGGGCTGGAACGACTCGGCATAGCTCAGGTACGGGGTCAGGCCGTTGTCGGCCACATACAGCAGGCCGGCGTTGCCGGTGAACGCCTCGTTCTTCACGCGGGTGGGCATGCGCTGGCCGTAGCGGTCACCGGCCACGGTGTAAGCCTGCGTCCAGGTGTTGTCCCTGGTCCAGTCGTAGCGGCCACCAAAGGTAAGCCGCCACTTGTCCAGTGCGATCTGGTCCTGCAGGTACACACCGGTCTGCCGGTTGATGCCACCGGAGTAGCTGATGCTGGTGGTTACCGGCACATAATTGCTGTAGACCGGGTTGAAGATATCGATGTCCGCCGGGTCGCGCATCGCGCCACGCCCGCCATTCCAGTCGGCCTTCTGCCAATCCACGCCCAGCAGCAGGGTATGCTCTGCCGCACCGGTGAGGAGCTTGCCGATCAGGTGCGTATCGACCGTCTCGCCCTGCGAGTCGCCTTCGCCCCAGGTGGCACGCCGCTTCTGCGTGCGCCCATCGGCATTGAGGCCGCCATTGGTGACCACCGTGCGGAACAGCGAATGCACATCGGTATGGCGCGCGCTCTGGCTCAGCGTCCAGTTGTCGTTGAACGCATGCTCGAACAACCAGCCCGCCGTCCAGATGGTGCGGTCATAGGTATTCCAGCCCGGCTCGCCGATGAAGGTGCTGTTCTTCATGCGGCCATAGGGCGTGGCCACCAGCGTGCCGGCCATCGGCAGGAACTGGTAGGTGGAGCCGCCATCGTCCTTCTGGTACAGGCCCAGCAGGGTCAGGCGGGTGTGTTCGGCCAGCTGGAAGGTATAGCTCGGCGCAAGGAACCAGTGCGCCTCTTCGGTGTGCTTGATCTGGGTGTCACCCGCGCGGTAGAGGCCCACCAGGCGCAGCAGGTGGCGGTTGTCATCGCTGCCGGTGCCCACGTCGAACGCGCTGCTGTACTGGCCGTGGCCGGTGATACCCAGCCGCAGCACCTGTTCCTGGTCCGGCGTCGGCGTCTTGCTGACCTGGTTGACCAGGCCACCCGGTGCCACCTGGCCGTACATCACCGCCGAGGGCCCCTTGAGCACTTCCACGCGTTCCAGGTTCCAGCTGTCCACCATGGTGCGGTTCCACTGGCTGCCCTGCGGCGCGCGCATGCCGTCGATGGTGACGTTGTTGGACCAGCTGCCCGCATCGAAACCGCGAATGCGGAAATCGTCCACCCTGTTGTCGATGCCACCGCTTTCCAGCGCGATGCCGGCCACATAGCGCACTGCCTCGTTGAGGTTGGTGACACCGCGCGCATCCAGCTCCTCGCGGGCGATGACCGAGATCGACTTGGGCGTTTCGGCCACGGCGGTGTCGGTCTTGGTCGCGCCGGAGGCGTGGGTGGTGGTGCGGTAGGCATTTACCTGCACCGCGTCCAGGGTCTGCGCGGCAGGTGCATCGCCCACGTCGGGGGAGGCGGCAAGTGCGGCGAGTGGGAACAGGGCCGTGATGACGGCCACGGACAGCAGCGCCGGGCGGCGCAGGGAACGATGGGGGAGTGACACTGGTTGTCAGCCTGCAAGGTTGGGAGGTGTTGGCTGACTGCATTCGCAGCGGCTGACCGGCGGATTCTACGTAATAACAATCATTCGCAACAATACCTCCGGTATCAGAGGCGCCGCGCAGCGCCTTTTCAGCTGCCTTAACAGGCCTGTCCCGGTCCCGACCCCGCCGCCATGTAAAATGTCGGTTTTTCTGTCAGGACCCATGGCGAAAGCTTCCCAACGGGCGCCCGTCCTGGGCCCGGCGTTCATTCGCCTGCTGGCCCGCTTCAATGCCGACGATGCCGCGCCGCTGCAGGCGCCTGCGCTGTCGGAGCGGCTGAGCCAGTGGTTCGACTGGAACCGGGCCATCAGCCTGTCCCGGGCGCTGGACAACCCGCCGCCACCGGCTCGGGAAGGCGCTGCATTCTCTCCGGCCGACGAGGCCGGTGCAGCGCGCGTGCGCGCGACCCTGATGGACGCCATCCAAGCCGAGATCGACCCGGCCAGCGGCCCGGCGCAGGCCGGCAGCGAAGACGGTCAGGCCGATGGCTACGCGCCCTACCGCCAGCACTATCTGGACATGCAGCGCACCATGCAGGCCGCCACCGGCAGGCTGCGCGGCCAACTGCGCGACATGCTGGCGCGGCAGTCGCCCCCCAAGGCGCGGCTGGCCGAAGTGGACGCGGTGATGGAAGCCACCCTCAGCCCGCGCGAACACACCCTGCTTTCCCAGGTGCCGGCCCTGCTCGGCCAGCACTACCAGCGGCTGCTGGCCGCCAACACCGCTGCCGCCGATGATGCGGCAAGCCCCGCCACGACACCCGCCGGCCCCTGGCTGGCGCTGTTCGTCCAGGACCTGCGCATCGCGCTGCTGGCCGAACTGGATGTTCGTTTCCACCCCATCGAAGGCCTGCTCGCAGCCCTGCGTACCCGGTAACTCCCGCCCATGCTCAGAAATTCCGTCGCTGTCGTCGTCTTCCTCGTGGGCCTGCTGGCCGTGTGCTGGATCGGTGTGGGCTATGCCGGCACCCATCCGCTGGCCGCAGTGGTGGCGTCCATCATCGCCGCCTGCTATCTGGTCGGCGCCTACGAATTGTTCCGCTACCGGCAGGCCACCACCACGCTGGTGGATGCGCTGCCGGCCATCAACGAAGCCAGCGACGACCTGGGCAGCTGGCTGACGCGCCTGCAACCGGGCCTGCGCAACGCGGTGCGGCTGCGCGTGGAAGGCGAGCGCGTGGGCCTGCCGGCACCGGCGCTCACGCCTTATCTGGTTGGCCTGCTGGTGCTGCTGGGCATGCTCGGCACGCTGCTCGGCATGATGGCCACGCTGCGCGGTACCGGCCTGGCACTGGAAAGCGCCACCGACCTGGACGCCATCCGCGCCTCTCTGGCGGCACCGGTGAAGGGCCTGGGCTTCGCCTTCGGCACCTCCATCGCCGGTGTGGCCAGCTCCGCTGCGCTCGGCCTGCTGTCGGCGCTGTTCCGCCGCGAACGTGCGCAGGCCGTGCAGGAACTGGACGCAGGCATCGCCACCCACCTGCGCCAGCATTCGCAGTCGTTCCAGCGCGGCGAGACCTTCCGCCTGCTGCAGGAACACAACGCGCTGATGCCCACGCTGGTCGAACGCCTGCAGGCTCTGGCCAATACGCTGGAGCAGACCCAGCAGGCCAGCAACGAGCGCCTGCAGGCCAGCCAGCAGGAATTCCACCAGCGCAGCGAAGCCGCTTACACGCAGCTGGCCGCCTCCCTGCAGCAGTCCATGCGTGAAGGCATCCAGCAGCAGGCCAATGCCGCCGGCGCGGCGCTGTTGCCGGTGGTCGATGCGACGATGGCCGGCCTCAGCGAAAAGACCACCGCCCTGCATGCCGCCATCAACAGCGCGGTACACACGCAGCTGGACGGCTTCACCCACATGGTGCGCGACGCCTCGCAGGCCGCGAACCAGAGCTGGAGCGCGGCGCTGGCCGAACAGCAGCGCGGCAACACTGCGCTGACCAGCGCACTGCAGCAGGCGCTGCAGCAGTTCAGCAGCAGCTTCGAGCAGCGTTCGGCCAACCTGCTGGATACGGTGGCCGCACGCCTGGAAGACAACGCAAGCCGCACCGCCGAGGCATGGAACAGTGCGCTCGCACAGCAGCAGCGCACGCAGGATGCACTTGCCCAGCGCAACGAACAGGCGCTGCTCAGCGCCTCGGCCGGCTTCGAGCAGCATGCCGCTGCGCTGGTCGGCACGCTGCGTCAGTCACACGATGAACTGCAGGCCGCGTTCGCCGCACGCGACGAACAGCGCCTGCAGCAGTGGTCGCAGAACCTGACCGCCATCGTCGGCACGCTGGATGCAAGCTGGAGCCGCAACGGCGAGCAGGTCGCGCAGCGCCAGCAGCAGATCTGCGACACGCTGGCACAGACAGCGCAGGCGATGAGCGAGCAGTCACAGCAGCAGGCACGGCAGACCATCAGCGAAATCTCGCAGCTGGTGCAGAGTGCTTCCGAAGCGCCGCGCGCCGCCGCCGAAGTGGTGGCCGAGCTGCGCCAGAAGTTGTCCGACAGCATGGTGCGCGACACCGCCATGCTGGAAGAACGCGGCAAGCTGCTGGCCACGCTGGAAACCCTGCTCGATGCGGTCAACCACGCATCCACCGAGCAGCGCAGCGCCGTGGACGCGCTGGTCAGCACCTCGGCGGATCTGCTGGAGCGCGTGGGCAAGCGTTTCAGCAGCCAGATCGAGAACGAGACCGGCAAGCTCGACAACGCCGCTGCACAGGTCACCAGCAGCGCCGTTGAAGTGGCCAGCCTGGGCGAAGCCTTCGGCAACGCGGTGCAGCTGTTCGGCCAGTCCACCGGCGCGCTCGACGAGCGCCTGCGCCTGATCGAAACCGCGCTGGACAAATCCATGGCCCGCAGCGACGAGCAGCTGGCCTATTACGTGGCACAGGCACGTGAGGTCATCGACCTGAGCATGCTCTCGCAGAAGCAGATCATCGGCGAACTGCAACAGCTGGCCGAAGCACGCGACGGCAACGGGGCCGGCGCGGCATGAGCGACGAAATCGAGTTCGACGCCGAATCCAGCGCCACCACCTGGGCGGCGTTCGGCGACCTGATGTCGGTGCTGCTGGGCGCGTTCGTGCTGATCCTGGCCAGCGTCATCGGCATCCAGCTGCTGCTGCACAATCGCCTGGACGAGGAGGTGAAGCAGCGCCAGGCCGAGACCGCCAAGCTCAAGACGCTGGAACAGGCCCTGGCCGCGCCGCTGGCGGCGGGCCGCGTCACCGTCATCAACGGCCGCATCGGCATCAGCGGCAGCGTGCTGTTCGCACTCAACTCCGACCAGCTGCAGCCGGAAGGCCGCGAGCTGCTGCAGAGCATTGCCGGGCCGCTGCGCGAGTACCTGCACGCGCGCGAGGAAATCCTGATGGTCAGCGGCTTCACCGACAACCAGCCGGTGCGCGTGGCCAATGCCCGCTTTGCCGACAACTGGGAGCTGTCCGCCGCGCGCGCGCTCACCGTCACCCGCACGCTCATCGCCGACGGCGTGCCCGCGTCATCGGTGTTCGCCGCCGCGTTCGGTTCCGAGCAGCCGGTCAGTTCCAACACCGACGAAGCCGGGCGCGCGAAGAACCGCCGCGTTGAAATCGCGCCCATCCCCCGCCCCAAGCAGGACAGCAAGGCGGATGCGCGCTGACCTGCCCTCCATGCAGCAACGCCTGCAGGCCTGGCGCGAAGAAGGCGCCGACCGCATCGACCCGCTGCGCTTCGGCCTGATCAGCGCGCTGGCGCGCCGCGCCGCGTCACAGCAGGGGCAGGTGCGCGTGCAACTTGACGCGCGGTTGGCGCAACTGGCCGACGCCTACGCAGAAATGGTTGCCGCCGCGCCACCCATCGCCGACGCACCGCCGGCTGCGCCCAGCCCGTTGAAGGCGCTGCTGGACCAGCTCGGCAGCGTGCCGCTGCAGTACCCGCTGCCGCTACATGCCACGCCTGCGCAGGGCGATGCACAGGGTGACGCGTCTGGCGAGACGAACGAGGCACCGCTGATGCCGGTGCTCGATGAGTTCCAGCAGCTGTGGACGCGCATCCGCATCGACAGCCTGCTGCGCCAGTGCCTGGACGCGCTGCCGGAAGATGCCGGCCCGCTGCATTCCAGCGTGCTCACCTACCGCGCCATGGCGCTGATGCAGGAAGTCAGCCCCGACTACCTGCAGCACTTCATCGCCTACGTTGACGTGCTGACCTGGATGGAGCCGCTCAGCGGTACCGACACCGTGGTCGAGCCGGTACGCGCGGCCAGCAAGCGCAAGAGCGCCAGCCGCAGGAAGAAGTAGCACCGGCCAGTGACTGGCCAAATTTGCGCCAGCCTCAATTCATGGTTTCACCACGCAGCGTACACACGGTAAATGGAATTCTGTCGTTGACGGGTTTCGGCCCGTCCGTCATCCCCCCGATGATGTCTCTCCGTTGCAGGCCCAAACCTGCAACCGCCGGCCACTGGCTTGCCAGTGTGAGACGCCCGAAACGCTCGTCGTGACCCGGCCATTTGACCTCTTTTGATTCCACACAGGCGCCCCATCAGGGCGCGTGCGCGTGCGCGGATGACCGCCAGCGTGGCGGCCACCCCGCTTCACACCATCGTTGCAGGCTTGGTAGGGGGCAATGGCGCACCCGGCAGGCCGCCGATGTAGTGGCGGACATTGGGCTTGCTGTCCGCATCCACCAGCAGCGCGCAGATGCGCTCCTGCAGGCGGCGCTCGTCCTCGGTCACGCGTTCGTGCTGGCGCAGGTGTTCCAGCCAGGAACTGTCCAGGAAACACTCCAGGTAGCGGCCCGGCTCGGCGGTATCCTCGGCCACGCTCCACTGCAGCGCGCCATTGCGACGGCGGCCCTTGCCCAGTTCGTGCATCAGCAGCAGGAAGCCTTCGCGCTCCTCCAGCCGTACGTGGTAGTGCACGGTGACCAGCACCGGGCCGCGATCGTGCTCCACATCGTGCACAGGCTGCGGCTCCGGCCAGTGGCCTGCAGGCCGGTTGTCCACCGCAGCGGCATCCACCAGCCGGTAGCGCATTCCAAACAGCGCCGCCAGCACGGTGCCGGCGGCGGCCACCATCAGGGTCAAGGTGCTGCTGGTCTCCTGCGCCAGGGTGCCCCAGCCCAGGCTGCCCACCGCCATGCCGGCGGAGAACACCACGATATACAGCGCCAGCGCGCGTGCCCGCACCCAGGCAGGCACCGATGTCTGCGCGGCAATCTGCAACGAGGACAGCACGGTGATCCAGGCAAAACCATTCACCAGTGACACCGCGTACAGCACCGGCATGTTGCGCACGGTGGCCAGCGCCAGCATGCAGGCGGCGTAGAGCACGCTGGCCACCAGCACCAGCCTGTCCGGGCTGTAACGCTTGCGCAGGCGCGGCAGCAGTACCGCACCGGTGATGGCACCAATGCCGATGCAGCCCAGCAGCAGGCCATAGGTGCCGGCGCTGGCGCCCAGCTCCTTCTTGACCACGATGGGCAGCAGCGCGGTCAGCGCGCTGGCGAACACGAAGAACGCCGCCGCCTTGATCAGCACGGCCTGCAACACCGATGCCTGCATTGCGTAGCGCAGGCCCGCACGCAGCGCGGTGCCGAAACTCTCCGGTGGCAGCACCGAGGTGCTGGGCGCGCGCTTCCACGCCACCAGCACCACCATCACCGCCAGAAAACTCACCGCATTGATCGCGAATGCCCACTGGATGCCCGCACGGGCAACGATGAAACCACCCAGCGCAGGGCCCACCGCACGCGCGATGTTGATGCTCAGCGAACCCAGCGCCACGGCCGGCCCCAGCATGGTGGGTGGCACCAGCTCCGGCGTGGTCGCCTGCTGTGCCGGCATCGCCATCGCCGCACCCACACCGAGGGCAAAGGTGAGCGCGATCAGCGTCCACGGCCCCAGCATGTCCAGGTGTGCGAGCGTGGCCAGCGCACTGGCCACCAGCAGCATCCACAGCTGCGCGACGATCAGGTATTTGCGGCGGTCAACGATGTCGGCCAGGGTGCCGGCGACGATGGCCAGCAGCACCACCGGCAGCGTGGTTGCCGATTGCACCGCCGCCACCATGAAGGGCGAGCCGGTGTTCTCGGCCATGATCCAGGCCGCGGCAACGTCATGCACCCAGGTGCCGATGTTGCCCACCAGGATGGCCAGCCACAGCATGCGGAACGTGGGTTGGCCTAGCGGTGACCAGGGGCCGCCGGCATTGGGCTGGGGTGGCGTCTGTGGCGACGTCGGCGTTGCGGACATGATTTCTCCAGCAATGGACAGACGCACGCCGGCCCCCGCGAAGGGGCCGGCGTGGCGGTGGATCAGAATGCGAAGCAGGAACAGCCCAACGCGCCCCAGAAGCCCTGGTAGTTGTTGGTGGGGGCATGGTGGTGCGCGGCATGGCTGTGGCCATGCACACCGCAGCCCGCACCATGCGCATGGTTGTGCGCGGCGCTTACCACGGCCGTGGCCTGGGCCATGCTGATGCCCTGGTAACCACCAAACTGGCGCACCGGTGACCAGTCCGGCATCGGTGCCGGCAACGTGGGTGCCAGCGGCTCGAACTCGCCGTCACCATGCACCACCCTGCCACCTACCACGGTGAGCACGCTGGTGATGTCCTTGATGTCCTCATCCGGCACGCTGAAGTAATCGGCAGAGAGCAGGCTGAAGTCGGCGAACTGGCCGACGGACAGCGCGCCCTTGCGCTCCTGCTCGGTGGAGAACCAGGCACTGCCGATGGTCCACAGGCGCAGGGCTTCCTCGCGGCTGAGCAGGTTGGCTTCGCCATACAGCTGCAGCCCGCCAAGCGTGCGGCCGGTGGTCAGCCAGTACAGCGCCACCCACGGGTTGTAGCTGGCCACGCGGGTGGCGTCGGTGCCGGCACCCACCGGCACGCCGGCTTCGAGCATGCGGCGGATCGGCGGCGTGTGCGACGCGGCCTGCTTGCCATAACGCTCGACGAACTCCTCGCCCTGGTAGGCCATGCGGTGCTGCACGGCGATGCCGCCACCCAGTGCCTTCACGCGGTCGATGTTGCGCTCGGTGATGGTCTCGGCGTGGTCGATGATCCAGTGCAGGCCATCGAACGGCGTGTCCTTGTTGACCTTCTCATACACATCCAGGATGCGGCTGATGGATTCGTCGTAGGTGGCATGGATGCGGAACGGCCAACGCTTTTCCACCAGCAGGCGCACCACGTCATCCAGCTGCGGCTCCAGTTCCGAAGGCAGCTCCGGGCGCGGCTCGTTGAACAGCTCGAAGTCGGCGGCGGAGAACACCAGCATCTCGCCGGCGCCGTTGTGGCGCAGCATGTCGTCGCCGCTGCGCGGCTTGAGCATCTGCGTCCAGCGCTGGAAATCCTCCAGCTCCTTGCCCTTGTTCTGGGTGAACAGGTTGTAGGCGATGCGCACCGTCAATTCGTTGTCGGCGTGCAGCTTCTCGATGATCTGGTAGTCATCGGGGTAATTCTGGAAACCGCCACCGGCGTCGATCACCGAGGTGATGCCCAGGCGGTTGAGTTCGCGCATGAAGTGGCGCGTGGAATTGATCTGGTACTCGGCAGGCAGCTTGGGGCCTGCCGCCAGCGAGGCGTACAGGATGGTCGCGTTGGGCTTGGCCAGCAGCAGGCCGGTGGGGTTGCCGGCCGCGTCACGCTGGATCTGCCCGCCCGGCGGGTCCTTGGTGTTCTTGTCGTAACCCACCGCACGCAGCGCGGCACGGTTGAGCAGCGCGCGGTCGTACAGGCGCATGATGAACACCGGCGTGTCCGGTGCCACGGCGTTGAGTTCTTCCAGCGTGGGCAGGCGCTTCTCGGCGAACTGGTGCTCGGTGAAGCCGCCCACCACGCGCACCCACTGCGGTGCTGGCGTGCGTGCCACCTGTGCCTTGAGCATGGCCATGGCATCGGCCAGTGAGCGCACGCCGTCCCAGCGCAGTTCCATGTTGTAGTTCAGGCCACCGCGGATCAGGTGGGTGTGGCTGTCGTTGAGGCCCGGCACCAGGCGGCGGCCACCGGCGTCGATGACGCGCGCGGTGTTGCCGGCCTTGGCCAACACCGTGGCCTCGTCGCCTATCGCGGCGACCACGCCGTTGCGGATGGCGATGGCGCTGGCCTGCGGCAGGCGCGGGTCCAGCGTGGTGATGCGTGCGTTGCGGATGACCAGGTCGGCCAGCTTCGCCTCCCCCGGCTTGCCGAAGCCGTGGCCCGGCAGGCTGGCGAGCGTGGCGCCCGCAGCCAGTGCACCAAAGAGGCGGCGACGTGAAGGGTCATGCAGGTGATCATTCATGGGGCTTTTCTCTCTGGTGGGCGCCCTTGCGGGCGCCGTTGGGGGAAGCGGGCTGGCGCGGAAGGCTTAGTGGCCGCCTTCGTGTGCGTTGAACATCTGCGAGGCATAGGCCAGGCCGATGCCGTAGGCGCCGCCGTTGACGCGGGCGATGCCGGTGGTCAGTGCATAGGTCTCACCGCGTGCCCAGTCGCGCTGCAGTTCCAGCAGGTACTGCAGGCTGGTCAGCGGGCGGGCGCCGGCCTGGATCATGCGTTCGACCGCACGCTCGTGCGCTTCTTCGGTCACATCGCCAGAGGCATCGGTGATCACGTACACCTCGAAGCCCTGCTCCAGTGCCGACAGCACCGGGCCGACGATGCACACGCTGGTCCACAGGCCGGCGAACACGATGCGGTTCTTGCCGATGGCGTTGACGCGCTCGATGACGTTGGCGTCTTCCCAGGTGTTCATGGTGGTGCGGTCGATGGCGTTCTCGCCCGGGAAGGCATCGGTGATTTCATCAAACAACGGGCCGGAGAAGCTCTTGGCGGCAACCGTGGTGAGAATGGTCGGCACCTTGAAGCCGGCAGCACTGCGCGCCACCAGGGCGGTGTTGTTGCGCAGCAGGGCGGCGTCGATGGACTTGGTGGCAAATGCCATCTGCGACTGGTGGTCAACCAGGATCAGGGCGTGGTTGTTCGGGTCCAGCAGGCCCTTGGCGGCGGTAGCGGTTGCGGTAGGCATGGCGATGATTCCTTGGGAGAGGTTTTGCGGGGAGTGTTGAACCGGCGTCATCGCTGACGACATGTTCGATGAAACGATTGAATGGGGATGTGACGGGGTGATGGCGCCGGAATCGGGCAAGCCGGGTCCGTTCCGCGGCCTGTGGCCGCGGTCGGTTTGTTGCGTGGGTGTGTCAGGGTGTAATGCTGCGCCGCACTCAGGCGGCGGTATCCACCAGCACCAGTTCGCTGTCTTCCAGCGCGCGGATGTGGATGCTGTCCACGTCGGTGATGGCCGCACCATCGCGGGCATCCAGCGTTACGCCATCCACTTCGACCTTGCCGGTATTGGGCACCAGGTAGCCGTGGCGGCTGCGGCTGCTGAAGCGGTACTCGGTGGTCTCGCCAGCCTTCAGCGTCGCACCGGACACACGTGCATCGGCACGGATGGGCAGTGCGTCCTCATCACCGGCGATGCCGCTGGCCAGGGTGACGAAGCGGCCGGAGCGTTCGCCCTTCGGGAAGGGCTTGGTGCCCCACGAGGGCTGGCCGCCGCGCTGGTCCGGGAAGATCCAGATCTGGAAGATGCGGGTGATGCCCGGCTCCATGTTGTACTCGGCGTGGCGGATGCCGCTACCGGCACTCATCACCTGCACATCACCGGCCTCGGTACGGCCCTTGTTGCCCTGGTCGTCCTGGTGGCTGATGGCGCCCTCACGCACATAGGTGATGATCTCCATCTCCGCATGCGGGTGGGGCGGGAAACCGGTGCCGGGCTGGATGGTGTCGTCATTCCAGACCCGCATCGCACCCCAGTGCATGCGCTTGGGGTCGTGGTATTCGGCGAAGGAAAAATGGTGCTTGGCATCAAGCCAACCGTGATTGGCTCCACCAAGGCTGGCAAACGGGCGACGTTCAATCATGGCGTTCTCCTGCAAGCGGTGCGTTATTCGATGGACACAGTCTAGGAGACGGCCATGACCAATAGAATAGAAACAATGGAATTTTATTGTTTCCATTTCTTGCATTTGCGCTGCGCTAAGATGCGCCGCACCTACAAGGAACCCACATGAGCCGTCTGCCTGACCTGGAAGCCTGGGCGATCTTCGCCAAGGTCGCTGAAACCGGCTCGTTCGCCCGCGCGGCCGAGGAGCTGTCGCTGTCGCAGGCCACCGTTTCCAAGGCCATCACCCGGCTGGAATCACGCATCGGCATCACCCTGTTCCACCGTACCTCGCGGCGTGTGTCGCTGACCGACGCGGGCGAGGCCTCGGTGGAACGCGCCGCACGCATGCTGGGCGAAGGCGAGAGCATCGAATCGGAAATCGCCGACCGCTCCAACACGCTGCGCGGCCTGATCCGCGTTGCCGCACCCATGTCCTTCGGCGTATCGCGGCTGGCGCCGCAGCTGCCCGACTTCATGCAGGCCCATCCCGACGTGGACCTGGACGTGCAGCTCAGCGACGAAATGGTCGACCTGGTGGCCGACCGCTTCGACATGGCGCTGCGCATCTCCACGCTGGCCGATTCCAGCCTGCGCGCACGCCGCCTGTGCCAGGTGCGCATCCTGCTGGTCGGCGCGCCCGCCTATTTCCAGGCACACGGCAAACCCAAACATCCACGTGACCTGGCCAAGCACCGTGGCTTCCAGTACAGCTATACGCGCGGCGGCAACACCTGGCGTTTCCGCCATGGCCGCCACGGCGAGTTCGCGCAGAGCGTGCCGCGCCAGCTACAGGCCAATAATGCCGAAGTCTTCGCCGCCGCATTGCGCGGCGGTCTGGGGCTGGCGCTGCAGCCGGAATTCCTGGTGTGGGAAGACCTGCGCGATGGTGTGCTGGAAACCGCCATGGATGACTGGAGCGTGGAGCCGCTGGCGCTGAGCATCGTCACACCACCCGGCCTGCACCGCCCGGTGCGCGTGCAGGCACTTATCGACTACCTGGCCGCACGGCTGGAGAAGGAGCCGTGGGCGGGCAAGCTGTAAGCCCGCGTCAGCGCGCCGCCGGATAGGCCAGCATCACCACCAGGTCGTCCTCGCCTATCTGCTGCAGCGCATGGCGGCTGCCCGCGCGCGTGAGCAGCGCATGGCCGGCGCCGACCTCATGCTGCTGGCCATCGAGCACATACAGGCCTCGCCCTGAAACGATGTAGTAGATCTCATCCTTGTGCTGCGGATGCAGGCCAATGCCGGCTCCCTTGTGCAGCACGCGCTTGCGCATGACGAACGGCAGGTCGCTCACATCGGCGAAGAACGAATACGCCGTGGTCGGCCCCGCGCCGCCATGTGGCCCCGGCTGCTGGCGTGCGATGTCCTGCTCGCGGATCACCTGCGAGCCATATGCGTTGCCAGCCACAGGCTTAGGCGCAGCGGCAGGCGCCGTGACGGCTGCCTTGTGCGAAGCGGCCCGCGGCGCAGGCGCGGTGATTGCTCCACAGTCGATGTCGCGCTTCAACGCGCCCTTCAGGCGTGGCTCCAGCTCCGCCCAGCCACGCATCACCTGGCAGGCCACCGCCGTGGCACCGGCCATGCTGAAGTGCGTGCCGTCCGCCTTGTTCTGCTCGGGCACGAACATGAAATAGGGTTTGGCACCCTGCTCGCCCAGCGCGCGTATCCACGCCATCGAGCTGCTGTTGAGGTCGATCAACGGCACCTGCTGTTCCTGCGCAACGCGCTTCACCGCCTGCGTGTAACGCCCGTGCGTATCCAGCAGCGCACCGAAGTCGTAGAGCAGGCGCGCCACCGGCGTCACCAGCACCGGCGTCGCACCCTTCGCGCGCGCGGTGGCCACATAGCGCGCCAGGAAGCGCGTGTAGTCGCCCTCCGGGTCCGTGTAGCGGGTGGCATCCTCGAACTTGGCATCGTTGTGGCCGAACTGGATCAGCAGCACATCGCCGGGCTTCAGCTCGCCGGCGATGGCATCCAGGCGGCCTTCATTGATGAAGCTGCGCGTGCTGCGCCCGCCGATGGCGTGGTTGCGCACCTCCCACTGCGTGTCATCCAGCCAGCTCTGCAAGGCCTGCCCCCAGCCCGCCTGCGGCGCACGTTCCGGGCCGTAGGTGGCTGCGGTGGAATCACCGGCAATGAATACCCGATGCGACGGCTGGGCGGCAGTCGCAACACCCGCGGCAAGGCATATGACGGCAAGACACAGCGCGTGGAGTTTCATCGCAGGGAACCTGACAGTGCATGCCCTTCTCATGCGCAACGAAGGGCGGAGGGTCGAAAACAACAAGGGCGCCCGGGGGCGCCCTTGTCTGCCCGCGTGGGCAATACCGCAGTGGCAGGGCTTACTTGCCCAGCACGCTCTTCACGTAGGCCACGATGTCGGCGTCCTTGGCGTTGTCGAAGAACGCCTTCTGGAAGCGCTCGCCGCCCACGGCCTGCTTCACCAGCTCCGGGTCGATGGACTTCAGGCCTTCGACGAAATCCTTCGACGCGCCCTGCTTCACCTGCGCCAGGATGCCGGCGTTGGCCATCTGCGACTCGCGGCGCTCGGCCGGGTAGCCCTGGCCGCGCTCACCTGCGAATGCCTTCTCGAAGATGTAGCGGATGTTGATTTCCGCGCCCCAGCCGAAGCCCTTGGCGAACGGCAGCGCCAGCGCGTTGCCGCTGTTGACCTGTGCGAACAGGAACGCGTCGGTCGGCTCGATGCAGTAGCCGCAGTACACACCCGGCCATGCGTTGAGCGACATCATCGCGCCCTGGCCGGTGCCGCAGCCGGCAACAACGAAGTCCACGGCCTTGGCATTGAGCAGCAGCGCGGCGCAGATACCCAGGTGGATGTAGGTCAGGCGGTGGTCGTTGTCACCGTCCATGCCCACGTTGAACACCTCGTGGCCCTGCTGGGCGGCGACGGTGTTGAGCTGTTCCAGTACCACCGGGTTCTTGGCGGCCTGGCTGAACTCCTGCATCAAAGCGATCTTCATTGCATGACTCTCTTTATTGGGAAATCGTTGCGCGGCGGGGTGCGATGACACGGCGCCCCAGCCGCCCTTCGGGTGCCTTCGTCGCCTGAAACACACTCACGCGACGGAAGCGGATTCTTCTCTGCCCTTTCCGTCCAACAGAAAGGACTGCGGCAAGGGCGAAGCAGTGCGCCTCACCCTCGGCCGTCGATCAACGTGCCAGCCAGCCGCCGTCCACCGGGATGATCGCGCCGTTGACGTAATCCGAGGCGCTGGAAGCCAGGAACACGGCGGTGCCGCCGAGGTCTTCCGGCTTGCCCCAGCGGCCTGCCGGGATGCGATCCAGAATGGCCTTGCTGCGGTCTTCGTCGGCGCGCAGCTGCGCGGTGTTGTCGGTGGCCATGTAGCCCGGCGCGATGGCGTTGATGGCCACGCCCTTGCCGGCCCACTCATTGGCCAGCAGGCGGGTGATGCCGGCGATGCCGCTCTTGGAGGCGGTGTAGGACGGCACGCGGATGCCACCCTGGAAGGACAGCATCGAAGCGATGTTGATGATCTTGCCGCTGCCCTGGGCGATGAAGTGCTTGCCGGCAGCCTGACTCATGAAGAACGCCGACTTGATGTTCACGTTCATCACGTCGTCCCAGTCCTTCTCGCTGAACTCCACCGCGTCGGCGCGGCGGATCAGGCCGGCGTTGTTGACCAGGATGTCCAGCCGGCCCAGCCCGGCCAGGGTCTCGCTGACCACGCGCTCGATCGGCTCGATGCTGCTCAGGTTGGCCTCGATGTTGACGAAGCGGCGGCCCAGCGCGCGCACCTTCTCGGCAGTCTCCTCGGCCGGGACGATGCCGGCGCCGGCAATGTCGGCACCCGCGGCGGCCAGCGCCACGGCGATGCCCTGGCCCAGGCCGGTATTGGCACCGGTTACCAGTGCGACCTTGCCTTCGAGACTGAATGGATTCGTCATGGTGTTCCTCTCCCTGAGCGGTGGTACGTGTGGGTTGCGTGCCGGTGGAAGCCCGGCAGATGGGTGCGGTGGCGTGTCTGGCTGCCCCCGCGTGGCGTATCCGGGTTGGCCCGGGAAAGAGATTCCGGGCGGGTTCGGGATGATTCTAGCCAATTAGGAAACCGGTGTCATTCCGCAGCGCAAGAAGAAGCGTTTGCTTTATGGAACAACAACTTGCTCTATTTCAGTCCTGCGGCGGCTGGCACGAGTCGCGGACGATCAGATGTGGCCTCACGCTGGCCATCGGCAAAGTGTTCTTGCCCTCCGGCTGGATCAGCATGGCGGCGGCGGTGCGGCCCGTATCGCGGGTGTTGCGTCGCACCGAGGTAAGCGACGGCCACAGGCGCGAGGCCAGCGGGCTGTCGTCATAGCCCACCACCGACAGCTCACGCGGAATGTTGATGCCCGCGCGCATGGCCACCTTGTAGACGCCGGCGGCCATTTCATCGTTGCCGGTGAAGATGGCGGTGGGGCGCTGCTTGCCCAGCAGCAGCTTCTCGGCGGCGGCCACACCGGACTCGAAGGTGTAGCCGGCCTCGATGATGCGCTCGGCCGGCAGCTCGATGCCGCGGTTGCGCAGCGCCTCGATGAAGCCGGCGGTGCGCTCGTGCGCCGAACGGTAAGCCGACGGGCCGGTGATCAGCGCGATGTCACGATGGCCCAGCGACAGCAGGTAGTCGGCGGCCTCGGCGGCACCATCGCGGTCGTGGGTGATGACCATCTGCGAGGTCTCGTCCAGCGGCAGCGAGGCGATGCGGGTGAAGCGGCAGCCGATCTCGTCCAGCATGTCGGCCATGGCCTGGTCTTCGGATGCACGCGGCACCAGGATCACGCCATGCAGCTTCTGCTGCTGCACGAAACGCTTCACGCCGTCGATGTAGCCGGGGCTGCGGGTGTCGCAGGGGTGTACCACCAGCTCGAAGCTGGAGCCGCGCAGTGCGTCCAGCGCGCCGCTGAGCATGTCCACCACGTACTGCGCGGTGGGGTTGTCGTACACCATGCCGATCAGGAACGAACGCCGGAACGCCAAGCCACGGGCCAGCGGGTCGGGCGCGTAGCCCACCTCGCGCATCAACGCCTCCACCTTTTCGCGTGTGTCTTTGCGCACCAGCGGCGAGTTGTTGATGATTCGTGACACTGTCTTCTTGGAAACGCCGGACAGCCGCGCGATGTCGTTGATGGTGGCAGGCCGCCCCAGTTCACGGGCGGGGCTGTCGGTATCGGTCTTCTTGCGCAAGGCGATGTCCTTGAAACCGTTCAATGCATTCATTCTATCGGTCCGCGCCCGGTCAGGTAGACGGCAGTGCGGGTGACACCGCTGTACTGCCGCACTTTTGACCGTGCAATGCTGTGTTCCACTGTCCTTTTACCCATCGGCGCGGGGCTGTAAGCGCGCCTGTCCTTATTCAGCAGACGCAAATTGCCAGCGGATTGCGCCAATTTCGCGCATCTTCGTTCCCCGGAGCACCACGGTGGCCGTTCCCGGCCCGCCTGCCACCCGCCCTGCGCAGCTTTCCCGGCATTCCGCCTCGCCGGGGCCATGCCGGCATTTCACCTCAACTGCGTAACAGCGCCGGCAGCCACAGCGACATTTCCGGGAAGAAGGTCACCACCAGCAGCACCGCCAGGCCCGCCAGCCAGAACGGCCAGATGGTCTTCATGCTTTCCCCCACGGTGATCTTGCCGATGGCCGTGCCGATGAACAGCACCGAGCCCACCGGCGGCGTCACCAGGCCCAGGCCGCCGGTCAGCACCAGCACCAGGCCAAAGTGGATCGGGTCGATGCCGTAGGCCTTGGCCACCGGCAGGAAGATCGGCGTGCAGATCAGAATCATCGGCGCCAGATCCATGAAGGTGCCCAGCAGCAGCAGCATCACCACGATCATCAGCAGCACCATGTACTTGCTGTGGGCGAAGGACTGCAGGAACTCCACCGCCGCCGCCGGCACCTGCAGGTAGGCCAGCAGCCAGCCGAACACCGCCGCCGTGGCGATCACGAACAGGATCACGCCGGTGCTGCGCGCGGCGTGCACCACCGTGGCCATGAACTCCTTCACCCGCAGCTGGCGGTACAGCACCGTGGTTACCAGCAGGGCATAGACCACCGCGATCGCCGCCGATTCCACCGCAGTGAAGATGCCGGCGCGGATGCCGAAGAAGATCAGCCCTACCAAGCCAAGACCCGGCAGGGCAGCGACCAGCCGCAGCAGCACCGCACGCCAGCCCGGGAAGGCTTCCACGCCATAGCCACGGCGGCGCGCCACCAGGTAGCCGGTGACCATCAGCACCACCGTCATCAGCAATGCCGGCACGATGCCTGCGGCGAACAGGTCGGCAATGGACAGGCCACCGCCGGCCGCGGCCGAGAACAGAATCAGGTTGTGCGATGGCGGCACCAGCAGTGCCACCAGCGCCGCGGTGATGCTGACGTTGACCGCGAAGTCACGGTCGTAGCCGCGCTTGACCATCTGCGGAATCATCGTGCCGCCCACCGCCGACACGTCGGCGATGGCCGAGCCGGAAACGCCGCCGAAGAACAGCGAGGACAGGATCGACACCTGCCCCAGGCCACCACGCATGCGCCCCACCAGCGAGGCCGCCAGCGAGATCAGGCGCTCGGAGATGCCACCGCGCATCATGATTTCACCGGCGAAGATGAACAGCGGAATGGCGATCAGCGATGCCGAACCGGTGCCGGCGGAAATCTGCTGTACCAGCACGATGCTGGGCAGGTCCAGGTACAGCAGCGTGGCCAGCGCGGCGGCGGCCAGCGCATAGGCCACCGGCACGCCGATCAACAGCAGCACGCCGAACACGGCAAACAGAATTGCGATACCCATGGCTCAGCGGTCTCCTTCGGCGAGGTTGCCGGCACCCTGCGCCGGGCGCAACGCAAGCAGCATGCGGTTGAGCGCGAACAGCGTCATCAGCGCGCCACCGATGCTCAGCGGCAGGTAGTTCACGCTCTGCGGCAGGTTGGCGCCGGCGGTCTTGATGTGCAGGCCGTCGGCCCACAACACCCAGCCCCACCACGCGATGTAGCCGCCGATGACGGCGATGATCAGCGGCACCAGCAGGTCGATCACGCGCCGCACATGCGGGTTGATGTGCTCGGCCAGCAGGAAGAAACCGAAGTGGCGGTTGGTGTACACGCCCGCCGCCGCGCCCATGCTCATCGCCGTGCTCAGCAGCAGCAGCGTCACCGGCTCGGTCCAGCTAGGCGAATCATTGATCACATAGCGGGCGAACACCTGCCAGCCCTGCACCACCACCAGCCCCAGCAGGGCCAGCACGGCGATATGGATGACGACGTCGGCCAGCTTGTCCAGCAGGTACTGGAAGCCGGTCGGCGCCGGAGTAGCGTTGGTCTCGGACATCAATGCAGGCCCCTCAGGCGAAGTCGCGGATGCGACGGTTGAGGTCGGCGATGTCCGCCTCGTTCATGTACTCGCGCAGCAGCGGCTCGGCAGCCCTGCGGAAGGCGGGCATATCCACCTCGTTGGCTTTGACGCCATAGGCCAGCACGGCTTCGCGCGCCTTGTTTTCCGACGCGTCCCACTCCTTGCGCATCACCTGCACCGACTGCCGCGCCAGTTCCAGCATCAGCTGGCGGTCGGCCGGCGACAGCGTCTCGAAGCTGCGGCGCGACATGATCAGAATGTCCGGCGCGTAGGAGTGCTGGCTCTCGGACCAGTAGTGCGCGGCCTCGAAGTGACGGCTGGAATGGAAGCTGCGCATGTTGTTCTCGGCGCCGTCGATCATGTGCGTCTCCATGCCGGAGAACGTGTCGCCCAGCGACATCGGCGTCGGGTTGGCACCGAACAGGCGCATCAGCTGCAGGAAAATGTCCGAGCTGGCCACGCGCAGCTTCAGGCCATGCAGGTCCTTCGGCTCCACGATCGGGTGCTTGGTGTTGTAGAAGCTGCGCGCGCCCGAGTCGTAGATCGCAAGGCCCACCAGGTCGCGGCTTTCAAAGCCCTTCAGCACCGCATCGGCAATCCCGCCATCCAGTGCACGGCGCATATGCGCCACCGAATCGAACACATAGGGCAGGCACAGCGCACGGGTCAGCGGGAAGGCATTGTTCAGTGCACCGGAATAGACGCGGGTGATATCGATGGCACCGAAGCGCGCCATGTCGATCGCCTCGGACTCACGGCCCAGCTGGCCGGAGTGGTACTGGCTGATGCGCAGGCGGCCACCGGTTTCACGTTCCAGCTGCTCGCCTATCCACTTCACCGCCGTGACCGTGGGGTAGTTGGCCACATGCACGTCGCTGGCGGTCAGCAGGCGGCTGCCATCGGCCGCTGCCTTGCCGCCGCCCGCGTTGCAGGCGCCCAGCATCGGTGCGGCAAGCGCGCCCAGGCTGGTGGTGAGAAAACCTCGTCGTGTAACCATCGCGCCCTCCCGCGCTCTTCCGCCAGCGCGCCGGGTCACCCGGCGGGCACGGCCCTGCAAGAAATGTCGCCGCAACCGGCAAAGCGGATCAATGCCTGCTGGCCGACGCTGATGTCATGGATACCGGTGGCATTGCCTGTCGCGATCAGCTCGCCCTTCTTCAGGGGGCGGCCACGCCTGGCCGAGCGCGACAGCGCGAACGCATAGGCCGCGCGCAGGCCACCGGGCAGGTGGGTGGCGCCACCGGTGCCAACCACCACACCGTCAATCTCGGTCTGCGCACGCAGGTTTGGCTCATCACGCTTGGTCCAGTCGGTGATTTCCGCACCAAGTACCAGGCCATTGTTGTTGCCGAAGTCGGAAACCACCACGCGCGGGCCCAGGACATTGATCGTTGCCAGCGGGCTGCTGGCCACTTCCACGCCGATGAACAGCCGCGCCGGCAGGGCCTCGGCTTCTTCCGGGGTCCAGTCGAGCTTGTCGGTCGGGGCATCGGCTTCCAGCTGCAGCACATATTCGGCTTCCACCGCGGCAAAGCCACCGGCAGCGGAAAACACCGGGATATCTACGATGCCACCGGTAGCATTCCAGAGATTGCGTTTGAAGATGGGGCCCAGCAGGCGCTCGTCACCGGACCCGTCGCGGCGCTCGACGGCGATATAGCCCACCTTCCAGCCCACCACTTCGTCATCCCATTGCGCGATCGCCAAGTCCTGCACGCGGTAGGCGGTTACCAGGTCATCAGGGATGCTGCCCGGGAAGTCCGGAAGCGAGCGGCCCTGGCGACGTGCTTCAACGAAACTGCGGGCGATCTCGTCCAGACCGCTATCCGACGGATGCTGGCTCCCTTGCTTGTTGCTCAAGTGACTCTCCTGATGGCTTTGTTGCACCGCCCATCGACAGTGCCGTCCATGGCTGTATAAGGTAAACCGGTGTCATCTGACAATGTGCAGTGCACCAGAAGTCCTGACGGCCTCTTGGGAGATTCATCGTCATGTTTCCCGCCTCGCCCCTGAAACCCCTGTCATTGCTGGCTTTCACCGCCCTGTTGGGGCTTTTTGGCGTATCCGCGCTGGCCGCCGACATGGGTGAACCGGCCCCCGGTTCACCAGCGCGCATCGCGCTGTGGCCGCAGGGATTGGCACCGGGGGACAAGCAGCTGCCGCAAGCCCAGCGCGTCATCGAGCGCAGCGCCGACCCGGCGCTGCCTGACCGCTACACCGACCATGTCAGCTCGCCCTATCTGGTGGCCTACCGGCCGGACCGCCCCAACGGCAGCGCGCTGCTGGTCATCCCGGGCGGTGGCTACCAGCGGGTGGTGTTGGACAAGGAGGGCACCGCCCTGGTGCCTGCTTTCGTCGAACAGGGCGGCACCACGCTGTTCGTGCTGCGCTACCGCCTGCCCGGCGAGCAGGGCCGTGAAGATCGCGATGCCGCACTGGCCGACGCGCAACGGGCGCTGCGGCTGATCCGCCATCACGCAGGCGAATGGGGGTTGGACCCGCACCGCGTCGGCGTCATGGGCTTCTCCGCAGGTGGCCACCTGGCCGCACGCCTGGGCAACCGCTTCGACCACGCGGCCTACCCGGCCACCGACACCATCGACCGGCACAGCGCCCGCCCCGATTACCAGTTGCTGGTCTATCCGGTCATCGACATGGCCGGCAGCGCCGCCCACGCAGGCTCGCGCCAGCGCCTGCTTGGCGCGGCCCCCAGCGCCGCACTGCAGCGGCAGTACTCGATGCAGGACCAGGTCCGCGCCGACACCCCGCCCACCTTCCTGCTGCACGCCGCCGATGACGATGCCGTGCCGGTCAGCAACAGCCTGCTGATGTACCAGGCATTGCTCGCCGCAGGTGTACCCAGCGAAATGCACCTGTTCCCGAAAGGTGGCCATGGCTTCGGTACGCGCGGCATCGCCGGCCTGACCACGGCCGCGTGGCCCCGGTTGGCACTGGACTGGATCGCATCACAGGCACCTCAGCCGCCCGCAACCACCGAAACTCCCACATCGCCATGAACCAAGCCCCGAGCAATCCCCAGCGCCGCCGCTTGCTGCAACAGGGCAGCCTGCTGACCCTTGGCGCCGCCATCGCGACAGGCAGCGCCACCTCGGCGTGGGCACAACCTGGCCAGCGCACCGGCAGCAGCCCCTTGGCCAAGGTACGGGGTGGGCGCTTGGCCGGGCAGACCGAAAACGGCATTCACGTGTTCCGGGGCATCGCCTACGGTGCCGACACCGCGCCGCGCCGCTTCCAGCAGGCCCTGCCCGAACTGCCCTGGCATGGTGTCCGCGACGCGCTGGAGTACGGCGCCGCTGCACCACAGGCAGGCAGTGATAATCCCGGTAGCGAGGACTGCCTGTATCTCAACATCTGGACACCCGCCGTGCGCGATGGCGGCAAGCGACCCGTCCTGTTCTATATCCACGGTGGCGCCTACAACAACGGTTCCGGCAGCGACCCGTTGTACGACGGCGGCAATCTGGCCCGGCGCGGTGACGTGGTGGTGGTCACGGTCAACCACCGTCTCAATCTGTTCGGCTACCTCTATCTGGCCCAGCTCGGTGGCACCGCTTTGGCCGACTCGGGCAACGTCGGCCAGCTCGACCTGATCCAGGCGCTGCACTGGATCGGCCAACATGCCGCCGAGTTTGGGGGTGATGCCAGCAATATCACCGTATTTGGGCAATCAGGCGGCGGTGCCAAGATCGCCACGCTGATGGCCATGCCCGCCGCCAGGGGGCTGTTTCACCGCGCCTGGACCATGAGCGGCCAGCAGGTCACCGCCGCCGGCCCACGCGCCGCCACTCAACGCGCCCAACAGGTGCTTGGCCATTTCGGCGTCACCGATCCCGCCGCCCTGCGCAGCATGCCGGCGGCGAAGTTGCTGGAAGCGGTGAAGCTGCGTGATCCTTCGCGGGTCGAGAACACCGGCCTCTATCTCGGCCCGGTGCTCGACGCGCGCAATCTGCCAGTCCACCCGTTCTGGCCGGAAGCGCCCGCGCAATCGGCGCATATCCCCCTGGTCATCGGCAATACCCACGACGAGACCCGCGCCTTTCTGGGCAACGATCCCGGCAACCACACCCTGACCTGGGACGATCTGCCCGCCCGACTTGAGGCGCAGCAATACGTGGATCTGCTGCCATCGGTCGTCATCGCCGAATATCGGCGGCTGTATCCGCATTACACCCCGTCTGAAGTGTTCTTCGCCGCCACAACCGCAGGCCGCTCCTGGCGCGGCGCGGTCGAGGAACTGGAGGCACGTGCCCGCCAGAGCGCCCCCACCTGGGCCTATCAACTGGACTGGTATGACCGCGATGGCGACGCCTCCCAGCTGCGTGCCTTCCACACGCTCGACATCCCCCTGGTGTTCGGCAACCTGCAGCAACCCGGTTCCCGTACGGGCAACAGCGCCGGCGCCCAGCGGGTCGCCAATGCAATGAGCGAGGCCCTGCTCGCCTTCGCGCGCCACGGCAACCCCAACCATCCAGGCATTCCCGATTGGCAGCAATACGCGATTGATCGGCGCCAGACGATGCTGTTCGATGCAGATTGCATGCTTGCGGATGACCCGCGCGGTGGCGAGCGGCGCCTCTACCAGCAGGCACCTTTCATCCAACGCGGCACCTTCTGACGGCGGGCTGAAGACGCCACTGACAGCAACAGAATCTTTACTCCGTTCGCCTACACTGCGGCCATGACATCGGAATTCCAGCAGTACCCGGACTTCCCGGGCCGCCAGCACCTGCTTGATGGCATCGATGCCGCCGTGCAGGACAATGACGCCGCCGCTGCCGTGATCCAGGTGCAGCACGTACTGCAGCGGGCCATCAATGACCCACGCATCAGCCTGCCGCCGATCGTCCACGCGCCGGTCAGCGACCACTACGCCCGCCGCGAGCTTTACCGCAGCCCGCGCCATGGCTACAGCATCATCGCCATGACCTGGGGGCCCTCGCAGGGCACGCCCCTGCACGACCATGATGGCCTGTGGTGTGTGGAGGGTGTCTGGCGTGGCCAGCTGGAAATCACGCCCTACCGCCTGCTGGAGGCCGACGGCGGCCAGTTCCGCTTCACCCCGCGCGAATGCCTGCACGGCTGCCGCGGCAGCGCCGGCAACCTCATCCCGCCTGACGAGTTCCACACCCTGCACAACAGCAGCGCCAGTGACATCGCCGTTTCCGTGCATGTCTACGAACGGGTGATGGAGCGCAGCCATGTCTTCGAGCCCCTGGCCGGCAAACCTCAGTGGTACAGCCGCCAGTGCCGCCCGCTCTCCACCGACGACGCCTGAAGAATCCGCGCCACGTGAGGCCGAGCCAGGGCCGGCCGACAAAAGCCCGCCCTGCGCAGCGCGCCCGCGCTCCTCAAATTCGGCCAATCAATAAAGCCCACCACCCGTAGCCCGGGTAAGCAAAGCGCACCCGGGAAACCGACAGCAATTCAGATGCCTGGAAACTCTGAAACTAGTGCCTGGAAAATCAACCAGTGAAGCGACAGGCCTGCAGGACCGAAGCCATCCCGAAACAGCCCCGGATGCGCTTCGCTTATCCGGGCTACGCTATTCCGGCATATTCCGAATCCAGACGATCATTCTGAAAGCAGACAAAGAAAAACCCCCGCAGCGGGCTGCGGGGGTTTAGGGATAAAACCTTGGCGATGACCTACTCTCGCACAGCTTGAGCTGCACTACCATCGGCGCGGCTGCGTTTCACTTCCGAGTTCGGGATGGGATCGGGTGGTTCCACAGCGCTAATTTCACCAAGGAGAGGGTTGGAGCGTCGCCTGGAGTCGTGGTTACACGGATCTCTGGCGCCAATCTCTCGTAG
>DCXY01000049.1:0-76713 GCA_002329155.1 Stenotrophomonas sp. UBA2124
GGCGCGCGCGGGTAATCCAGCGGTTGCCCGTCATCGCGGCGGAAACTGATGATCTCGGGCTTGAGCTTGGCCTTGAGCCGCGCGAACGGCTGCATGTGGCTGAGGCTGTACTTTACCCGCATGTCGGCGAAGCGGGTGTCGGCCTTGAGCTGCGCGTAGAAGCTGTCGACGGCCTCGCGGCTGCCCGCCAGGAACAGGTTGATGCCCTCCTCCGCCACCAGGATGGTGCCGCGCAGCTCCAGCGCCTGCGCACGCTCCAACAGGGTGCTGGTGAGCGCCTGTGCGTCATCAAGGGGAACGAAATGGTAGGCGGCGGTATTGACGATCATGCGGGTAGTTTAAACGACGAGCTTCAAGGGGCCGCCTGGCAGGCGGATTCAGGCAATACGTTCAGGAACGGAGCAGCGCCGCGTCCGCTTCGCGCGGGGAAGCAGCCACACAGGCAGGCCTCAACCGCGCAGCAGAACGAACGGCAGCAGCACCAGCGCGGCGGCGGCCAGCATGCCCAGCAGCACCGCGATCACGAACAGCGGCCGCTGCCTGAACACCGAGCCGAACGTCTCGGCCGTGCCGTCGCGCAGGCCCGCCTCACGCTCGGCACGCACGCGCTGTGAGCGCTGTGCCTGGTAGTCGGCCATCAGTGCCTTGGCGCGGGGGTGGTCGTCGTTCTCGCGCAGCCAGATGCCGCCACTGGAAATGCCCCAGGGGCTGGCCTCGGTGCGGTACCAGGGGATGTTGTTGCGGTCGAGCAGTTCACCGACGTCGCGGCTTTCGTCCTCACCGACATTGCGCAGATTGAGCAGCAGTTTCGCCATCGCGCCATGATACCCGGCATCGATGCGCTACCCTTGCACGCCTTTCCCGCCGGAGCGCGCCATGCGTCGTCTGTTCATCCCCCTGCTGTTGTCCGTGCTCGCCGCTGGCTGTACGCCCCCGGGGCCGCCACCGGGCGGCAGCATCGCCACCTTCGAGCGCATCGACACGGTGCCCGGCACCGGCGCCGAAGCCGTGCCCGGCACCAGGGTCAGCGTGCACTACACCGGCTGGATCTTCGACGAGCGCGTGCCGGACAAGCACGGCGAGAAGTTCGACAGCTCGGTGGACCGTGGCGAACCGTTCGCCTTCGATCTGGGCGACAAGCAGGTGATCCGTGGTTGGGACGAGGGCGTTGCCGGCATGAAGGTCGGCGGCAAGCGCACGCTGATGATTCCGGCCGAATACGGCTACGGCAACCGCAGCGTGGGCCCGATCCCCGCCGGTTCCTCGCTGGTGTTCGACGTCGAACTGCTCGATGTCAAACCTCGCTGATAAACGTGTCGCGGTGATCGGCGGCGGCCCTGCGGGGCTGTTCGCCGCCGAACGCCTGCGCGCGGCGGGGCTGGCCGTGGACCTGTACGAGGCCAAGGGCTCGCCGGGGCGCAAGTTCCTGATCGCCGGCAAGGGCGGCCTCAACCTCACCCACTCCGATCCCCGCCCGCTGTTTGACAGCCGCTACCGCGAACGGCAGGCGCAGGTGGCCGGCTGGCTGGATGGGTTCGACGCCGCCGCACTGTGCCGCTGGGCGCAGGGGCTGGGTGTGGAAACCTATGTGGGCAGCTCGGGCCGCGTATTCCCGGTGGACCGCAAGGCCGCGCCGCTGCTGCGCGGCTGGGTGCGCCGGCTGAAGGAACAGGGCGTGCGTTTCCATGTGCAGCACCATTGGCAGGGCTGGAACGCCGATGGCAGCCTGCGCATGGCCACCCAAGATGGCGAGACCGCCGTGCAGGCCGATGCCACGGTGTTGGCATTGGGCGGCGGCAGCTGGCCGCAGCTTGGCTCCGACGGCGGCTGGGTGCCGCTGCTGCAGGAACGCGGCGTGGACGTTGCCCCGCTGCAGCCGGCCAACTGCGGCTTCGACATAGCCTGGACGCCCCATTTCCGCCAGCGTCATGCCGGCGCACCGCTGAAACCGGTGCTCGCGCACTGGCAGAACGTGCATGGCCAGGCGCAGCAGCTGCAGGGCGAGTGCGTCATCAGCGACTACGGCATCGAAGGCAGCCTGATCTACGCGCTGTCGGCGGATCTGCGCGAGCAGATCTACCGCGACGGCCAGGCGGTGCTGCATCTGGACCTGGTACCGGGCCGCGAGCAAGCGCGCCTGCTTGCCGACCTGGGCCGCTCACGCAAGGGCCGCAGCTTTGGCGAGCACCTTCGCCGCGCCGCCGGTCTGGATGGTCCGCGTGCCGCGTTGGTATTCGAGATATTGGGCAAGGATGCCGGCAACGATATCGCTGCCGTCGTACGCGCACTGAAGCGGCTGCCGCTGCATCTGCAGCGCGCACGCCCGATGGCCGAGACCATCAGCACCGCAGGTGGCGTGCGCCTGGAAGCCATGGACAATCAGCTGATGCTCACCGCCCTGCCTGGCGTGTTCTGCGCTGGCGAAATGCTGGACTGGGAAGCCCCCACCGGCGGCTACCTGCTCACCGCCAGCTACGCCAGCGGCCTGCGCGCCGCCGAAGGCGCCATCAACTGGCTCAGCAACTGAGCAAACGAACAACGTAGCCCGGGTAAGCGCAGCGCACCCGGGGCCTTTGGTTCCGCGCCCACTGCAGCGCAGGCGTGACTATCAACTAACGCAGTCCGTATCGCCGCTTCGGTTATCGCCTCCTGCCTGCCGCACGCTGGGCATGCAGGAGCAACAGCGACTCCCGCCCACGCGGGAATGACGCCTCTGGATGCGATGCGGCCCGGGCATTCACACCCGGGCCGCACAGCCTCAACCCCTCAGCGCAGCTTGCTCGAACGTATCGCCACCATCCGCGCCGGCGGGATGAAGGAATCGCTGCAGGCATCGGCCCAGTAGTCGCGGAACACGGTGTGCTCCGGCACCTGGGTGAGCAGTTCGCCCGGCTCCAGATAGCGGTACAGGCTGGCGAAGGAACGGATTTCCACCGGCGAAACACGGCGCAGGATGTGCTCCGGGCCCAGCTCGGATGGATCGTGCAGACCCGCCGCACCCAGTAGATCACGCAGTGCGCGCAGGGTGTTGTCGTGGTAATTGAACACGCGCTGGCCCTTGTCCACCGGCTCCAGGTGACGCCAGCGGCTGGGATCCTGCGTGGCAATGCCGGTGGGGCACTTGTCGTTGTGGCAGCTCAGCGACTGGATGCAGCCCAGCGCGAACATGAAGCCACGGCCTGCGTTGCACCAGTCCGCGCCCAGCGCGATGGTGCGTGCTATCTCGAATGCACTGGTGATCTTGCCGGCCGCACCCAAGCGGATGCGCTCGCGCAGGTTCAGGCCCACCAGCGTGTTGTGCACCAGGATCAGCGCCTCGTTCATCGGCACGCCAACGTGGTCGATGAACTCCGCCGGCGAGGCACCGGTGCCGCCTTCGGCACCATCCACCACGATGTAGTCCGGCAGCAGCCCGGTTTCCTGCATTGCCTTGGCAATACCGAACCATTCCCATGGGTGGCCGATGGCCAGCTTGAAGCCCACCGGCTTGCCGCCAGACAGCTCACGCAGGCGCGCGACGAACTGCAGCAGTTCTACCGGCGTGGAGAATGCCGAATGCTTGGACGGCGACACACAGTCCACGCCCATCGGCACGCCACGGGTCAGCGAGATTTCCGCGCTCACCTTTGCTGCCGGCAACACACCGCCGTGGCCCGGCTTGGCACCCTGCGACAACTTGATCTCGATCATCTTGACCTGATCATCCGCGGCATTGGCGGCAAAACGCTCTTCGTTGAAGCGGCCGTTCTCGTCGCGGCAGCCGAAGTAACCCGAACCGATTTCCCACACCAGGTCACCACCGTTCTCGCGGTGGTACGGCGAAATCGAGCCCTCGCCGGTATCGTGGTAGAAGTTGCCCAGCTTGGCACCCTTGTTCAACGCACGGATGGCATTGGCCGAAAGCGAGCCAAAGCTCATCGCCGAGATGTTGAACACACTGCACGAATACGGCTTGGCGCACTCGCCACCAATCACCACGCGGAAATCATGCTGCGGAATGGTGGTTGGCGACATCGAGTGGTTGATCCACTCGTAGTCCACCGCATAGGTGCTGCGCAGCGTACCGAACGGCACCACATCCATCTCGTTGCGCGAACGCTGGTAGATCAGCTGCCGCTGCTGGCGCGAGAACGGCACGTCCTCCAGGTCGCTCTGCACGAAATACTGGCGGATTTCCGGGCCGATGGACTCGAAGCCATAGCGGAAATGCGCCAGCACCGGATAGTTGCGCCGCAACACGCTGCGGCGCTGCAGCACATCCCAGGTGCCAAGCACCGACATCAGCCCGAACAGGCCCACGCCCCAATACCAGGCAGGCCAATAGCTGGCCAGCGCCAGCGAAACCGGCAGCATGATCAGCGCCAGCAGATAAACCAGATAACGATGCATTACCGTTCTCGAACTCGCGGATGGCGGATTCTACAACCGGTCGTCAATTACTTCCCGCGGCCATGCCGATTTCACGTCGTACACCACCATATCCGGCACACCCAGAGCGCGGATGGCGTTGACGTCGAATTCACGGAACTGATGGTGCGCAACGGCCAGCACCACCGCGTCGTAAGCACCGGCCTGCGGGGCTTTGACCAGATCCACGCCGCCCATGTCATGCGCACCGCGCGGGTCTGCCCACGGGTCGAACGCATCCACTTGCGCACCTGCGGCGGCCAGCATCTGCACCAGGTCCAAAGCGCGGCTGTTGCGCAGGTCCGGGCAGTCTTCCTTGAAGGTCACGCCCAGCACCAGTACGCGCGCGCTCTGCAGCGCCTTGCCCTTCCCTTCCAGCAACTGCCGCACCCGTGCGACCACATGCGCGACCACGCGGTTGTTCACCTGCCGCGCGGTGTGGATCAGATCGGGGTGGTAGCCCACGCTTTCGGATTTGTGCAGCAGGTAATACGGGTCCACGCCAATGCAGTGGCCGCCCACCATGCCGGGCCGGAACGGCAGGAAATTCCACTTGGTGCCTGCCGCTTCCAGCACATCCAGCGTATCGATGCCGAGGCGGTCGAAGATCAGCGCCAGCTCGTTGACCAGCGCGATGTTCACATCGCGCTGGATGTTCTCCACCACCTTGGCAGCCTCGGCCACGCGGATGGACGGCGCGCGCCAGGTGCCTGCAGTGATGATGCGCAGGTACAGCGCGTCCACGACATCCGCCGCTTCGGCGGTGGAACCGGCGGTGATCTTGCGGATATCGGGCAGGCGCCGCTGGCGATCACCCGGGTTGATGCGCTCCGGGCTGTAGCCGCAATAGAAGTCCGTGTTGAACCGCAGCCCCGAGCCCTGCTCCAGCAGCGGCACGCAGACCTCCTCCGTCGTGCCCGGGTACACGGTGGACTCGTAGATCACCAGATCGCCGCGCTTGAGCACGCCAGCAATCAGCTGGCTGGCCGCACGTATCGGCTCCAGGTCCGGCTGCTCATAGGCATCAATCGGCGTGGGCACGGTGACGATGTAGACATTGCAGGCGGCAAGGTCGCCGGCATCGGCGCTGTAGCGCGCATGCAGGGCCGCAGCCAGTTCCGCATCGTCGGTTTCAAGGGTGTGGTCATGGCCGGCATTGAGCTCGGCCACGCGCGCGGCATTGATGTCGTAGCCCAGCACGTCGAGCACCTTGCCGAACTCCACCGCCAACGGCAGCCCCACATAACCCAACCCAATGATGCCAATGCGCGGCTGGGCCGCTGCGGTAATCGGGGCGCTCATGCCACTCCTGACAAGATGAGGTGTGCCCGGGGCGGGGATCGAACCCGCATAGCCTTTCAGCTGAGGGATTTTAAGTCCCTTGCGTCTACCAGTTTCGCCACCCGGGCATCGCAATAGCGTGCCTGATTGGGCCGCAATTGTGAATTGCGGCAAGCACATTGGCGGCCAGGGCCAGACTCAGATGGCGCGTGAATAGCGGGCCGGCTGCTGCGGTGCCTTCAGGTAGCGGTCAAAGCACATGGCGATAAGCCGCAGCAGCGGACGCCCCGGGCGCGTTGCCGCGACCACGCCATCGCGGCAGCTGGCCAGGCCATCGAGCTCCAGCCGCTTCAGCGCCTCCAGTTCGTCGGCGAAGTAGCTGTCGAAGTCCACGCCGTGGCGCTGGCCGAGCGCGCGGCCATCCACCTTGCCGTGGCACATCAGCTCCTGGATCAGCTCGGCGCGCAGAATGTCGTCGGCATCCAGTTCCAGCCCCCGCCATACCGGCAGCAGGCCCTGATCCAGGCGCGCCTCCCAGCCGACGAGATCGCGCGGGTTCTGGCTGTAGCTGTTGTCGATGCGGCTGATGGCGCTGACGCCCAGCCCCAGCAGGTCGGTTTCGGCATGGGTGGTATAGCCCATGAAATTGCGGTGCAGGCTGCCGGCACGCTGCGCACGCGACAGATCTTCTTCCGGCAGTGCGAAATGGTCCATGCCGATGTACTGGTAGCCGTCATGCGACAACCGCTCCACCGCCAGCCCAAGGAGGGCCAGCTTCTGTTCGGGGTCCGGCAGGTCGGCATCGTGAATCTGCCGCTGCGCCTTGAACATGTGCGGCAGGTGCGCGTAGCCGTAGATGGCCAGGCGGTCGGGGCGTGCCTGCATCACCGTGTCCAGCGTGCGCCCGAAACCCTCCAGCGTCTGCCGTGGCAGGCCGTAGATCAGATCCACGTTCACCGAGCGCATGCTGTTGTCGCGGCAGGCCTGGATGATGGCCATGGTTTCATCCACACCCTGGATGCGGTTGATTGCCCGCTGCACTTCCGGGTCGAAATCCTGCACACCCAGGCTGGTGCGGTTGAAGCCAAGCTCGGCCAGCAGTGCGATGTCTTCCACGCTCACTGAACGCGGGTCCAGCTCGATGGAGAAATCGCGCGCGGCGCTGTCGCTGAAATTGAAACGCTCGCCCAGCCCTTCCACCAGCCGCCGCAGTTCTTCCGGCACTAGGAAGTTGGGCGTGCCACCGCCGAAATGCAGCTGAATGACCTCTCGCTCCTGCGCGAACAGCGGCGCCACACGGTCGGCCTCCAGCAGCACCTGGTCCACGTAGTGCGTGCCCTTGCTGCGGTCACGGCTGATCACCCGGTTGCAGCCACAGTAGAAGCACGGGCTGGTGCAGTACGGCACGTGCACGTACAGCGATAACGGGCGCCCGCTGGTGTTGCTGCGCGCAATGGCGTGGCGGAACTGTTCCTGCCCATAGCCGTCGTGAAAATGCGGCGCGGTGGGGTAGGACGTATAGCGCGGGCCGGGGCGGTCATAGCGGCGCAGCAGCTCCGGATCGAAGCTCCAGCCCAGCGGGTTCAGCAGTACGGGATTGGTTTCCATGCTGCGCAGCATCAGCCAGCGGGCTTGGCATTTCCTTGAGCCAGATCAATCGGGGCGCGGATGAGGCTTGATTCAGATCAAAGCCATTCAGCCGGTCTCTGATTAGCCTGCGAACCCTGCCATTGCGCCCACCACAGACCATTGCAGGGGCCGTAGCCCTGTCCGCCACGGCCCAGACCCCGGAAAGCATGAACGAAATCGACCCGGCCACCGTCCCCCGCTCCACCGTGCGACAGCTCGGCGCGGTGCTCTGGCCCAGCTTCATTGCCGCGCTGGTGGCCACGGCCCTGTTCTTCGCTGTGGTGGACCCGCTCAAGCTGGCCGCGATCAGCCTGCCCCAGCAGCCCATCGGCCGCGGCCTGGGCTATACCCTCGGCTTCGCGCTGCTGTGGCTGGCCACGGCAGCGGCCAGCAGCTTCACCACTCTGCTGCTGCGCCCGCGCCGCGACGACCGCGCCCAGGACCTGTACGAATGAGCCTGTCGCAAGGCA
Organism: Stenotrophomonas sp. UBA2124; assembly: GCA_002329155.1. Lineage (GTDB taxonomy): Bacteria > Pseudomonadota > Gammaproteobacteria > Xanthomonadales > Xanthomonadaceae > Stenotrophomonas. Next base: position 7,788 of record DCXY01000049.1, read on the forward strand.
AGCGCGCGCGGCTGGCGCTGCGCATCTGCGTGGCGACAGCCCTGCTGGCAGCCTTCTTCCTGCTGCCATGGCTGCGCGTGGCCGGGCAGCCGGCCCTGCTGCTGGACCTGTCTGCCCGCCAGCTCCACCTGTTCGGCCTGACCCTGCAGCCGGAAGGCGCCCTGCCCCTGCTGTGGCTGGCCATCGCCGCCGTTGCCGCACTGTGCTGGGCAACCGTGCTGTTCGGGCGCCTGTGGTGCAGCCACGCCTGCCCACAGACCGTGTTGACCCGCGTATTCCGTGCTCTGGACAGGCTCACCACCTTCAACGGCCCGCTCAAGCCCGCCGGCCCGTTGCTCCGCCACCTGCTGTGGGCCGCCTTCGCGCTGTGGACCGGCCTCAGCTTCGTGGGGTATTTCAGCCCCATGGCACCGCTGCTGCACGATGCCCTGCAGCTCCAGCTCGGCGGCTGGGAGAGCTTCTGGGTCGCCTTCTATGCTCTGGCCACCTGGGCCAATGTGGTCTATCTGCATGAGCAGGTCTGCAGCCACCTGTGCCCCTACAGCCGCCTGCAACACCTGATCAGCGACAGCCGCACCCCCACCGTTCAATACAACGCCCGCCGTGGTGAACCGCGCGGCGCCCGCGAGGCCATCGGCGAGAGCGTACTCGCGCGGGCCCGCGGCCTGCTCGACCCGGTAACCGCCAACGATTACGTATTTCGTGCCGCACACCCGGCCATTGCCGGCGCCATGCCCAAATTCAGCCCCGCGCACCTGGGCGACTGCAACGACTGCGGCGCCTGCGTGCAGGCCTGCCCCATCGGCCTGGACATACGCAACGGCGCCAACAGCCGCTGCATCGAATGCGGCGCCTGCGAGGACGCCTGCGACGAAGCCATGGCGCGCATCCACTTCCCCGAAGGCATGATCCACCGCGCCATCCCATTCGCCAGCGAGGAGGATGCTGCAACCGGCCTGCGCCTGCGCCCCCTGCTGTTTGCAGGGGTAATGCTGGCCGCACTGGTGATGATGGTGCTCAGCGCACGCGCGCGCTTCTGAAGCGCAATCAGCTGGCGATGAACCGCCAGCCCAGCCAGATCAGGACGCCCGGGCATCGTCTCGCGCAACTAGCTCGCGGAGGGGCTAGCATAGAATTTTCTGCTGCAGCCGAGGGAGTGAGTACGCGCACTGCCTCCCGAGCCGCGAGCAGGCATGGCGCCAGGTTCTCCGCTACTCGCCGCAAGTCCCGCCAAACTTGCAATGACGTTGAACCACCCATGCAGGCATTATGACCCTGCGTTCACTGGTCTGCGCGCACTTGCACGGAAACCCCGCTTCGGCGGGGTTTTTCGTGCGCGCTAGTTATCATTGATCGCATGCACCGACAAAAACAGCTGAACGCCAAATGTCAGTAGATGGAATTCCTGTGGGTTTCGCCACCTTCCATCTACGTCGCGGCAGGCGTCGCAATGGCACGATCCCAGGCACGGCAACTACGCCGCCCGGAGACCGACATGCACAGCACGATCAACATCCACGACGCCGCCACCTTTAGCGCGCTGGCGACCCAACTGGAACAATCCGATGCCGAGTCATTGGCGTTGCATGCTGCTATGCGAGCCACTGATTCAGGGGAGCGCAGGATACCCATTGGCGACATCGGTGAGCTACGCGCTGCAATCGATGAAATGCCGCATGAGACCGCTGGCGAACTTGCGATGATATTGGCCTGGCGGGCGACAGATGCCTGAAGCGACGTGCCAAGCTGGGCATACCGGGATGCAGCCAATTGGCTTGCGACAGACTAAGGCAGCGGGGCCCATTTCAAGAAATATGCCTTGCCGTCTTTGAACCATTGCTGCAGATCAGATTGAAACTGTTCCTCCCGGGCGTTCGTTGCCAATGAAAGGGCGATTGAGACACCAAAATGGGCCAGCGTCACCGTGTTGGTGATGGCTGTCAAAAATTCATCTGATACAGGATATGGGTAAACCCCGTCTTCGTGAATATAAAAGCGAAGCAAAGATGCTCCACCATGTGTCATGCCGCAGAGAGTTTTCCACTGGCCGGAAACTAGATTCGGCACCCGATCTACAGGCGTCCATTCGAAATGTGCCTGATTGATTCTCGCCAGTGACTTAGGTCCGAGTCTCTGCCCTTCATGGCTGGGCATTTCGTCTTCTGCCAGATAGTGCGCCAATTGGTCATCGCTTGCGGGACCAGCGAAGAAGGCCGCGCGCATGAGCAGGTCCAGCTGGGAACGCAAAAGGATCAACGCTGCAAACATCCCCTGCCCCGGATCATTGGCAACGAGCACGCATGCTGATCGGGCTTGATAGAGGCATAGAGCAAGGCGCTCACCACTTGGCAGCGATCACCGCCTGGCAAAGCCATCGCGGCGAGCACGGGGTAGCAACGGTCAATGGCCGAAACGCCTTCGACTGCGGCTGCAACCAGCCGTTCGCATGAAGCTGCTGAAGAGTCCATGCCCCCTCACATGCTTACACAGTGCTTACACGAAAAAACCCGGCAACTATGCCGGGCTTCTTTATTTCCACAAATTCCCTTTTTTTCAAGGGTTTAAGTGGTGGGCGGTACAGGGTTCGAACCTGTGACCCCTACCATGTCAAGGTAGTGCTCTACCGCTGAGCTAACCGCCCGTTTTCCTGCAACGCTTTCGTCGCTGCGAGGGCGCGTATCTTAATCAATCCGGGCGGGCAGGACAATAGCTTTTCCCAACAATCTTCACATTGCCCCGCATCAGCCCAGATTAGCCTCCTTCAGGCGGTGGATCTGGTCGCGGACGCGGGCGGCGTCCTCGAACTCCAGGTCGCGGGCGTGCTGGTACATCTTCTGCTCCAGCTCCTTGATGCGCGTGGCCAGCTTGGCCGGCTCCATGGGCAGGTAATCGGCCTCGGGCTCGGCCACGCGGCGGGCCTTGCCCTTGCCGCTGGAACGCCCTGCCCCGTCCTCGTGCGCGCCTTCCAGGATGTCAACGATGGGCCGCGCCACCGACTTGGGCACGATGCCGTGGGCCTCGTTGTACTCCACCTGCTTCTGCCGGCGACGGTCGGTCTCGTCGATGGCCGCCTGCATCGAGCGGGTCATCTTGTCGGCATACAGAATGGCCTTGCCGCGCACGTTGCGCGCCGCGCGGCCGATGGTCTGGATCAACGAACCGGTCGAACGCAGGAAGCCTTCCTTGTCCGCGTCCAGAATCGCCACCAGCGACACCTCGGGCATGTCCAGGCCCTCGCGCAGCAGGTTGATGCCGACCAGCACGTCGAACTTGCCCAGCCGCAGGTCGCGGATGATCTCAACGCGCTCCACGGTGTCCACGTCTGAATGCAGATAGCGCACGCGGATACCGTGCTCGCCCAGGTACTCGGTGAGGTTCTCGGCCATACGCTTGGTCAGCGTGGTCACCAGCACGCGGTCGCCCATCTTGATGCGCGCGTTGCACTCGGACATCAGGTCATCGACCTGCGTGCCCACCGGACGGATTTCCACCTGCGGATCGATCAGGCCGGTCGGGCGCACCACCAGCTCGGTGATCTCCTCGCCGGATTCACGCAGTTCGTAGGGGCCGGGCGTCGCCGACACATAGATGCTGCGCGGCGAGCGCGCCTCCCATTCCTCGAAACGCAGCGGGCGGTTGTCCAGCGCCGATGGCAGGCGAAAACCAAATTCCACCAGCGTCTCCTTGCGCGAACGGTCGCCCTTGTACATGGCGCCGATCTGCGGAATGGTGACGTGCGATTCGTCGATGACCAGCAACGCATCAGGCGGCAGGTAATCGAACAGGGTCGGCGGCGGCTCGCCCGCTGCCTTGCCGGTGAGATGCCGCGAGTAGTTCTCGATGCCGTTGCAGTAGCCTACTTCGGCCATCATTTCCAGATCGAACTGGGTACGCTGCGCCAGGCGCTGCGCTTCCACCAGCTTGTTCTGTGCATACAACTGCTCCAGCCGCTCCTTCAACTCGACCTTGATGGTCTCGATGGCGGCCAGCACCCGCTCGCGCGTAGTGGCGTAGTGGGTTTTCGGGTAGATGGTGTAACGCTGCATCTTGCGCAGGCTCTCGCCCGTGAGCGGGTCGAACATGCTCAGCTGCTCCACCTCGCCATCGAACAGCTCGATCCGCACCGCCTCGCTGTCCAGTTCGGCAGGAAACACGTCGATCACCTCGCCGCGCACGCGGAACGTACCGCGCTGCAGTTCGTACTCGTTGCGTGTGTACTGCAGCGAGGTGAGGTGGTTGATCAGATCACGCTGTTCGATGCGCTCACCCTTGGAGAGGATCAGACGCAACGACAGGTAATCCTCAGGCGCACCCAGGCCATAGATGGCCGATACCGTGGCCACCACGATGGCGTCGGGGCGCGACAGCAGGGTCTTGGTCGCGGCCAGGCGCATCTGCTCAATGTGCTCGTTGATCGAACTGTCCTTCTCAATGAAGGTGTCCGATGAAGGAACATAGGCTTCCGGCTGGTAGTAGTCGTAGTAACTGACGAAATACTCCACCGCGTTGTGCGGAAAGAAAGCCTTGAACTCACCATACAACTGCGCGGCCAGCGTCTTGTTCGGCGCCATCACCAGTGTCGGCCGCTGGATCTGCTGCACCACGTTGGCGATGGTGTAGGTCTTGCCCGAGCCGGTCACACCCAGCAGCGTCTGCTTGGCAATGCCGGCCTCGAAGTTCGCCACCAGCTTGTCGATGGCAGCCGGCTGATCACCCGCCGGCGAATAAGGCGAAACGAGCTGGAAGGTGTCGGACATGGGGCAACCTGGACTGCGTGGACTCTCAAGTATAGCGAGCGGAGGCTTGACGGCCCTGTGCGCCGCAGACCGACGCCACACCGGCCATGCCGTACATGGAATGAGGTGCCGAACAGCGGAAACATGAATGCCCGCGCCCGCCCAAAACCGAGCATGGCAAAATACCCCATTCAGTCAACCTTCGGCGCCGGCCGGCAACGCGGCGTGAGCCTTCTGGAGTTGCTGGTAACGCTGGGAATACTCTCGATTCTGGCCGCCATCGCCACGCCTGCTATGTCAGGCATGCTGGCGGACCATCGCCTCGCCAGCAGCAGGCACCTGCTGCACACGCAACTCTCGATTGCCCGCAATACCGCTATCACCCAGGCAATGCCGGTGCGCGTTTGCCCCAGCAGCGACGGATTGAAATGCAACCTTGACGGCAACTGGAATGCCCGTTGGCTGATGTACCGCGACCGCCACGCGCTCCAACATCCGGGCCAACCTGAGGACATCCTGACGGTTTCTGATCCACCCAGGCTTCCCGACGGCGCGGCCATCACCTCGACCAGTGGCCGCCACTACGTGCGCTTCCAGAGCGATGGCCGCAGTGGTGGCAGTAACCTGACCCTTTCGTTCTGCATGAACGGCACGCTGCGCAGCGAAATCAGGCTGAACAACGTGGGGCGAGCACGGGTGGTGACAAAGGCCGCCGCCAAGCCCTGCCCATGATTCCAGAACCCACTCCGACAAAAAACACAAAAGCCACGATTGCTCGCGGCTTCTGTTTGATATCTGGCGCCCGAAGTTGGACTCGAACCAACGACCCCCTGATTAACAGTCAAGTGCTCTAACCGGCTGAGCTATTCGGGCGGGGCGCGCATTGTAGCGCCCCGTTCAACATCAATGCAAGCCTGAGGAAAGGGCAGGAGTTACCAGCAACCAGCATCAGCGGGGGTCTTCACCCCCGCCTGATTGATGCTGAGCGTTCCGCACTTATCTTTGGTCTGCCCGCCGGTCGGCACCGCCTGGATGGTGATCGAACTTGCCGTCGGATCCTGGGCGAATGAGATGTTGTACATCGCAGGTGAGTTCGCTTCGCGAGGAGACTTGTTCGCCGGCAATGCAAAGTTGGCGTAGGTGTTGTTTACCGTCCGTGAGCGCTCGGCCAGCTGCGCATACTCCACAAGGTCCGCCTTGGCCAGACCACGCCTCGCCTTCCTCACGTATTCCTGATACGAGGGATAGGCAATGGAGGCAAGAATCGCAATCACCGCCACCACGATCATCAGCTCAATGAGCGTAAAGCCACGCGCTCGTGGTGCTCCCAGCGACCCGTTCAATCTGATCATTGCAACTGCCTCCAGGACTGGCGACCGCAGGCGCGCAGCATCACAAGTGACTTGGTTGGATCGGCGGCATTCTTGACCACCGTACTGCACTGGGTAGGCAGCGGCGGATCCGCATCGCAATCCGGGTCGCTCGGGTCACAGTACTCTTGCGGTGACGGCGTTGGGTTGAGCAGGCCACCGCCTTGGCTTGGGGCCCCGTCACCGCCGATCGCTACCCCGCCGGTGTCGCTGCCACCCACCGAACCGTCAGCCGGCGGCAGCGTGAAGGAGCCCAACGCCGGCGCACCGGTCATGGCATTGAGTCTATACAGCCAGTTCGTACCGCCGGTGCGGCAATCAACCGTTACCCCTGGCACATACGTGGTGAATATCACCTGCCCGTTCTGGATGCTGGGCGCACCAATGAAACGCTCGCCATCAGGTGTGGCCGTGCCTACCTGCAGATCCAGATACCAACCACGGCTTGTGAGGTAATTCACCGTATTGCGGCTGACCGTGCGTGTCGGCGGATTGGTATTTACGTTGGCAGTGAGTTGCTGCTGTACGAGAGCTGCACGCGAATTGCTGATGGCGCTACCGTTGTCCCACACGGCATACAGTGTATTGAGGTCCTTGCTGTTGCTGTCACTGGTAGCGAAGTAACGGCCGGTACCGAAATAAAGCATGTAGCCATTGCTCGGACCCATCGCAACTTCCAGCAGGCCCGTAATCGGCTGCCGCGCGCCACTGGCATTGCGGGCCACAAACAATGGCACGGCATCGCCCGTCCTGGTGCGGTAAGCAACCTGCCAGCTGCTCGCATCGCTACCACTCAGATCAAACTTCCACACATTGCCATGAAGGTCGGCGCCGTAGACCGTATCGGTCAAGCCATCCCAGTTGCTGTCCACGGCGGTGATATTCATCAGGCCGTTGTAGCCCAGGCCGGCAACATCGGCCGCATCAACACTGGCACCAGGATCGGCACGAATCGTCTTGAGCACTTCACCGGTCGCAACATCAACCACGAAGAGCACTGCCTTGCCATTGGTGCTGTTGACACCGTTGCCGAACAGGGCAACCCACTTGCCATCCCCAACTGGCACGATGATCGGCTTGCCGAATACATGGCCAAGATCATCCCCCACGCGCGTGGTGCCGGACATTGAGTTGGAGTTGACCTCCCAACGCACATCAGTGGCGGCGAATGCGTCGGGTGAAGTCACATCCAGACCAAACACGGTCCTGCCACCTGCGCCTGCGCCGCCCACCAGCATGGTTTTCCAGGTTCCGCCAACGGGAACATCACCAAGCGTCAGCTTGCCATCGACGTAATAGCGATGCTGATACTCACGGTTGGCCAGATAGCCCATATTCCCCAGCACGCCATTCGGCACGTAGGCAAAGACCTCCCTACCCGTGTCGTCAAAGGCATGCATCATGCCGTCGTTGGCACCAACGTAGACGTACTCCTTCTTGCCCGAAGCCGATTTACCCGTTACGTAGGCGGCATAGCTGCTACGCAGGTCGGCGCTCAGTCCCGATGCGGCAGCCCAACCGTAGTTGGCTCTCTTGGTGGCCACTACCGGTGCCGAATTGATGATGTCACCCAGGATATTCCCGCGTACTCGGAAGGGCCTCACACCCTTCTCGTTGCCTTCCATGGTGCGATCACCGCGCAGATAGTCCACCAACTGATTCGGCGTTACCGAACCGAAATCGTTGACGATTCCCGCTTGGGTATAGCCCAGACGATTGAATATTTCCGCCGTGGTGCCAGTAGCGCTGTCGGCCACAAGCTCAGCAGCTTTGAACTGCCGGGCAGTCTGTCGGCTGGTGGTGGACAACGGCGAAATGGCGGTGAAAATCTTGCGGTCGGCAGGCCGGAACGTCGGTGCGGCCATGTTCTCCGCAGCACTCCACAATTTCGCCCCCAGGTTGCCCTGGGCCGTGATCGAGTACGCCTCAAGGTCACCCACCCAGTCCTTGGCGTCATTTGCACTGCCGTACTTGGGAATCACCGCCATTGAGGACGAAGTGATTCGCGCGCCCGAAATCGCGATTGAGCCGCTGTTGCCATTCTGATTCTGAATGGCATCAAATGCCTTGGTCAGCTGCTGACGCAGATACAGCGGATTGGTCACCAGGAAGTAATTGGTGGGGTCGCCCTTGGCATCAACGGTGACACCCTGATCGTTGCCATACTTGGCCGCATACCACAGCGGGTCGCGCAGCAGGCCGGCGCCACCGCTGCTACCGACATCAAACGTACGCGAAGCCGTCGGCGGCAGACCAGTACAGTCACTCGGCATTGATGCCGTATTGCAGTAGCCCGGAGCGCGGCCTGGCGGAGTATTGAGCTTGTAGGCCACCTGCCCGGCACAGTTATTGCGATTGCCGTTGTTGCTGGTGTTGTCCTTCAGGTCACAGATCTCCAGATATACGCCGTCCTGCGTGGTGCCCGAGATCACGTAGCCCATGTGCTGGTCGATGCCGCCGGCAGCATACTCGGAGCGAAGCTCTACATTCAGCCGTCCGGCAGCATTCACACTCAACACATAGAGTGCAATGGCATCCATGTCATGGTCGGCGCCCTGTTCGACGTCCTCGTAGTTGATGCGGAATTCCGCATACGGACGCCCACCGTTTACCGTACTGTCAGCATCAGCGCCACTGGGGCCAGAAGTATTGGCAACCTTTTGAACATAGAAATCGACGATCTGATTCGTCGGCTGGAAGTCGCTGGTAGTACTGATACTGCTGCCGGCAACGGATTTTGCAAATGGCACGAGGGTCACTCGGCCGTTACCTACCGGAAATTCGAACTTGGGCAGGGGCGAGGCCATGGCCACGGAGTAGGTACGGACCTTCTTTTCACCGCCAATCGCGTTGTTAGCACCAAAGCTGGCGACCGCGGCAGAGTAATACGTACCCTGCTTGCTGGGCTCCTCAGGTGCCAGGCCACGCACCGTGGACAGGTTGCTGACCGTCTTGGGCGTAGGTGCGTTGTCCACCACACCGTTGGATTCACCAATGAACACCGTGCGGCTGCCACCACCCTCCGACGCCCAGATCTTGTCTGCCTCGGTGGATACGTTCAGGCCTGCCAGTGATGCAGGGTCACCCCGACCACTGAACGAGCTCCAGTGGCTTCCCGGCAGCTTGAAGTCGTAGGACGGATTGATGTCGCTGAGCACCGTCATTGTCGGCTGGGAGCACATCGGGTACTCCGAACCGCCATCGGCCTTGGCAACGTAGGGCGGCTGCCATGCAGGCTTCGCCAGGCCAAGCTTGTCGGTATCGATGGAGTTGGCCGGTACGTCGTACTCGCTGCGCGGCAATTTGGCACCGCCGAAATAACGCAGTGTTTCATACATCATTTCCGCAACCGGATTACCCCACATCCAGCACTCACCCGCGCCAACCGGGCGCGTGGTGATCCAGCCGCAGCTGGATGCATAGGTATAGGAACCGTAGTCAAACCCCATGGTACGGAAGGTATTGATCGTATGAACGATACCCTTGACGTCGCGTCCGCTGCCACAGTTGCCACCAAGGCAGAACTGGCCACTGGTGGCATTCACTTCGCGCCGGAAGCTCCCCATGTTGCTACGCAGGATGCCACCCGCGGTGTTCTTGCTGTAAGAGCCCGTCAACAGACCGAAGTACATGCGGTCGGTTTCACCGTAGTCATGCAGAATACCGGTAGGCTTATACGAGGTCCCGTTGTCGTAAAGTTTGCAATTGCTCTCGCGGAAGGCAGCGTCGGCCGGGCAAGCCAGCACCCGCAGCGCGTAGTTGGTCATCGAGCTGGAGCCACCTGCCGGCGGCTTCTTCCAGTACAGCTGCCACACCTCGCCACCGCCAACCTCGCGGAATCGGTAACGGATGTCGTGGCTACCCTTGTTGAGGTAGACCGTGCCCGAATGGGAGTTGAGCGAGGCCGCACTGTCGTTGCCCGCGTGCGCCCCGTACCAGGATGCGATCAGGTTTCCGTTGATCCATACATCAACAGAGTCGTCGCCGTTGACGGCAAACTGATAGTCCCCGGCCTCATCGACAGTGATCTTGCCCTCGATCAGGGCCTTGAAGTTGTCATGGCCACAGTTATTGTAACTACGACCCGTGAATGGATTGGTCGATGAGCCGCTCGCATTGATGCTGGCAATCGGCCCCGATCCGCAGCGGTCGGCCACAGAAGAGAACTGGGCGTTCATCCCGGCCGTGTCATCCGGCGCATTACCCCCCTGCTTCCAGGTTGTAACGGTCAAGCCGTTGTAATTGGACGCGGGCACCACCTGCCAATCCACGTTGGTGTTCGCACCTGAAACGCAGTTCACCCGAGTGTTACCGGCGCCAAAGCAGTCATTGCCAGCCACCGGCCGTTCGATAGACACCCAGTTCCAGATACGGAAGCTGGTGTTGCGCAGTACGCGCAGCTCCGGAATGCCGTTGTCGCTGGTTGTCGTCACCGCAAACAGATGCTGACGCCCGGCAGCAGGCTGGGGCAGTGGCGAATATTTGGAGATGTCATAACCCTCGCCGCGGGCGAGTTCCTCGGCGGTGAACTGCCGGTACTCCTTGCCCCAGCTATGTGCATCCTGCGGCGTGAACGATGCACGCAGGACGGTTTCCGTTGCAGAGTCCACCTCGCGGTAACCACCGTAAAGCACCTTGCGCAGGGCATCCATGCGCGATGTGGTCAGGTAGTTGAGGAAGTCACCACTCCAGTTTCCGCTGCATTCCTTATTCTTTGCCCCGGCCCCCTGCGCAACCGGCACGAACATCTGCCCCCCCGTGCCGCCTTCACGCGATTGATAGCACAGATTGGAATTGTAATAGCCGTAATAATCGATCTTGTTCGGCTTGTAGCCGACGTCCAGAACGCCATCATTGTCCAGGTCCGAGGCATCGTTGTAGGCCTCGTAATAGAGTTTGTGGTCACGCCCCATCACCAGCATGTTCAAAGGCGGCAGCACGCTGCGGGTAAACAGAGGTGCCTGGGCTATATCAAGCGGGCCATCCGCCGTATTGCCCTTGGCAATCAGAAAGCCCAACCCGGCCAGCGCGGCCAGCGGAAGTCCGAATTTGAGATATGCAGTTCTCATTGCTCAAGGCCTGATAAAGATGGTGTCTACCGCGGACTGCGAAGACGATTTCTCGACCGTGTCCTGATCGCGGCTGAATGCTGTGGAACGGAACATGTTGCAGGCGCTCTCGGAAAGATCGCCCCCCCCGCCAGCGCCACATTGCCGCATGCAGATGCTGATATTCCGTGTACGTACTTCATGAAGCACACTGCCAGCGATGTCTCGGCTCCACTCCTCAGGGTCATAGGGAACCGAGCAGTTCTCGTATTCGAACTCCGTTCCCTGCGCGATCTCGTTTTCACGGGCACGCACTTGTGACTCAGCGGACTGGAAGGCCCGGTTGCTGGCCAGGTAATTGGCAGACATCCGCTCCTCCATGGTGGCTATCCGCATCCCGACAATGCCTATCAAGGCGAGCAGGATGAGCATGATCAGCGCCGTATACAGCGCCATACCGCGCTGTGAGCGCATTGACCGCAGGTGACTGGCTCTATTGAGTCGCATGTTCAATTCCCGAAAAGCCGGTTTCGCAGCGCAATGGTCGTGTCGTAGACCGCGCGGAACTGCCCATCTGCGGGCACCGTGACGGTTACGCCATTGACAACCGGCGAGTTTCTGGCCTGCTCGGCGGCGCGCCTATCAGTGTTGACCCCTCGCACGAGCATGCTCAGCTTTACGCTTCCAACCCGCCGCCAGCGCGCTGCAGAGGCCAGGCCTCCGATCTCGTCGGCACGGCTGAACTGGTCGATATAACCGGTTGGCACATCGGTGATTGCTGCTGAATCTTCACCATAAAGCATCTGCAGCGATTCCACGCCCTCGACCATTTCCTCGGTCACCGGCGTGATCACCGCAGTCCCCGGGGCAGTAGTCCAGCGCGTGCGGTACAGCGCAGGCACACCATCCGCATTCAAGCGCACGTAATACGCCATTGTTTCGGCACGAAACAAGGCCGTTTGCTCACGACTGTAAGCCACTGCGCCATCGAACTTGCCTGCAAAGCCGATACCGCTCTTGTTCAGGCCCGCCTGCGCGATCAGCATTCCCGTGGCGGTCGGCGCGGCACTCGCCTGGAATACCGTAGCGGCCTGGCAGTCTGCCAACGCATAGAGCCCATGCCCTTCGGTTGCCACCTTTGTCCTGCCGGCGACGGCCTCACTGGGATAAGTAATCGTCGGCGAACCTGCAAGATCAAAATTCTCGATCGCACTCTCTTCCGGCGAGAAGAAGCGCAGAACCACGATGTCGCTACCGCGAACGGGGTTGAGGCCCGAGAGTTCGGCCGGCAGCGCGGGGCTCCAGTTGCCCGCCCCACCGGACGCAAAGCCACCAGAAATGTTCAGCGTCGAGCCAATGGACGTGCCCGCGGCCTCGAAACCCTGGATTGCCACGTCAAAGCGCAACGGGAAAGCCAAGGCACTGACATTATTCGTATTACGGTCCGCCTCGCTCAGGAAAAGCGTCCTGATGTTGCCCCCGGTAGGGCCAGTGGCATCACCTGACAGCAATGACTGATCGTTCGTGCAGCCTGCATGCCCGGCCATGCGGATATCCCGTGACAGGAAGTCCATGGCAAAGCGGGAGCTTTCCTGGTTCCGGGCAATGCTCTGCGAAAGCTGGTAAGAGCTGCGCGAAGCCAGAAAGACCTGCACAACGGCGAACAGCACGATGATGCCGATCAACAGGGCAATCATCAGCTCGATCAACGAAAGGCCGCGCTGGCTTCGATTGGTGGTGTACGAAGGGATTTTCATAGGCGGCTTGTCACGCTGAACGCAGTAACCTGTTTGTTGACGTCGGTTTCCCAAGTGCTGTCGCCCCAGCGGACCGTCACCGTCAGTTCGCCGGCAGGCGACAGAACAACCTGGGCCTTGCCCTCAGGCAGATCCCTTGTCACCTGGCATTTCCAGCGGGTGATGTTGTCAGACGGTGCCGCGGCGCCACCGCTGATACAGGCACTCGACGGTGTTCCGGAAAAACTGTCGTAACTGATGCCGTTGAAGTTCGACCCACGAGCACGCTGCGTGCGCATGATGTCGATCATCTCGTAGGCAAGGTTGCTGGCGATCGTTCGCTGCTGCGCGCTTTTGGTGAATCTCACATTCATGGTCTGCAGCAATGCAAAACCAAGCAATCCGACTGCGAGGATCAGCAGGGCAACCATCACCTCGATGAGAGTGAACCCTTTCTGCCGGCCGCCAGACGAAACCGAACGACGCAATACCTTCATGAACATGCCTCCTGCGTCACCCGGACCTGCCCTGTCTTTGCCACAACCAGTCGCCGCTGGAGCTTCTGCGAGCCACAGGTATCAAGCCTCAGAATGACTGACTGATTGGCATCGGCACGACGAATGCCCCGCGCGCCATAGACGATATCCAGGTCGCCCGCGTTGCCCTGCACCGCAGGGATGCCGGAGGTGAAGCGAAGTACATCATCGCCATCACCGAAGGCGCCATCACCATCGCGGTCAGACCAGACCATCCAGCCATCGCCCCAGGACGCCCCATCACAACCGCTTCCAGCTGAACTGGCGCACACACCTGCGCCCAGCCCGTTCTTCTGAGCCTCGCTGCGGGCAAGCGCAAAGCCTGCAACCAGTTCATTGGTCGCAGTGGAAAGCTGACTGGATCTGATAAGCATGCGATAGCTCGGCACTGCAATCGCAACAACGATTGCCAGCACCGCCAGAGTGACCATCAATTCGACCAGGCTGAAGCCTGCTCCCCGTGTACCACGCATTGAAACGCTCCCCAGCGTATTAACAGCAGCATGCCACTCCGCCTTGGGCAAGGCAAGAAGCGTCTGCGGGACCCATTCAGAGAGAGGCGAGCCAGAGCCGGCTTGCCTCACCTGTTAGATAACAATCAGGCAACCACCTGATAGCAGGGATGATACTCGCCAGAGATCTTCATGCGCCGCTGTTCCACGAATGCGCGCAACAGGGCGTCCAGCGCCTGCATCATCTCGGAATCGCCATTAATCCTGAACGGCCCGAACTCCTCGATCCGGCGCATGCTCTCTTCCTTCACGTTGCCGGCGACGATGCCGGAGAAGGCCCGGCGCAGGTCGGCGGCCAGCTCTGGTGCCGGGCGCCCGCGGTGCAGGTCCAGGCCGGCCATGGCCTCGTGGGTCGGCACGAACGGCTGCTGGTAGGCCAGCGGGATGTCCACCTGCCAGTTGTAGAAGAACGAGTCACGGTGGGTAAGGCGGAACTCGCGTACGCGCTTGATGCCCTGCGACATCTTCCGCGCCACCGCCACCGGGTCGCCCACCACGATCTCGTAGCGGTCCGCCGCCTCATCGCCCAGGGTCAGGCGGATGAAACGGTCGATCTGCTCGAAGTACGGCGCGGCGATGGCCGGGCCGCTCAGGATCAGCGGGAACGGCAGCTCCTTGTTCTCCTCGCGCAGCAGGATGCCCAGCAGGTACAGGATCTCCTCGGCCGTGCCGACGCCACCCGGGAACACGATGATGCCGTGACCGAGGCGGACGAAAGCCTCCAGCCGCTTCTCGATGTCCGGCATGATCACCAGGTGGTTGACGATCGGGTTGGGCGATTCGGCGGCGATGATGCCCGGCTCGGTGATGCCGATATAGCGGGTGTTCGGCCGGCGCTGCTTGGCATGGGCGATGGTGGCGCCCTTCATCGGCCCCTTCATCGCGCCCGGGCCGCAGCCGGTGCAGATGTCCAGGCCGCGCAGGCCCAGCTCGTAGCCGACCTGCTTGGTGTAGATGTACTCGTCACGCGAAATCGAGTGGCCACCCCAGCACACCACCAGGTTGGGCTCGCTGGGCTGCAGGATGCGCGCATTGCGCAGCACGCCGAACACGGCGTTGGTGATGCCGTCGGAGGTCTCCAGGTCCGAGGCGTATTCCGGCCCCAGCTCGATGGCCATGTAGGCCAGGTCGCGCACCACCGAGAACAGCAGCTCGGCGACGCCGCGGATGATCTCGCCGTCGACGAAGGCCATCGCCGGCGCATTGCTCAGGTCGATGCGGACACCACGGTCCTGCTGTGTCACCTGCACGTCGAAATCGGGGTAAAGATCGCGCGCGGCGCGCGGGTCGTCGGATGCGCTGCCACTGGTCAGCACGGCCAGTGCGCAGCGGCGCAGCAGCTCGTGCATGCCGCCACTGGAGGCATCGCGCAGGCGCGCCACTTCGGCACGCGACAGCACATCCAGGCCACCACGCGGGTAGATCCGCGCATCCTGTACCGGCAGCGCCCTCGCTGCCCCATCACTCTTGGTCATTTCCACTACGGTTTCCATCCTCTTGGTCGGTCGACTTTAGCGCTGCCCCCATGAAAAGGAAAACGGCCGGGTTGCCCCGGCCGCTTTCGGTCTACATCCGATCAGTCAAACGATCAGAACTTGTACTTCAGGCTCAGCATCATCGACCAGCGCGACACAGCAGTGTTGCCCTTGTCATTGTTGTTTTCCTGGATCTGCGCGTTGTCGGTACCACCGAACTGATAGATGTACTTACCGGTTGCGGGATCCACGCCAGCATAACGAGCGACACGGCGAGTCGAGTAGAAGCCGTAGTCATCAATCAGGCCCCACTTCTTGTTCAGCAGGTTGCCGACATTCATGATGTCCAGCGCCAGCTCGGTCTTGTGCCCCTTCATGAAGCCCGGCAGTTCTTGACTGATGCGCATGTCAAAGCTGTTGATCCACTTGGCGCGATGCGAATTTGCCGGTACCACCTGGCCCTTGTAACCAGCAAGGTCAGGGTTCGCGTCCAGCCAATCGAAGAACTTCTTCTCCATCGCGGCACCACCGGTCCACAGCACGTCACCGTAGCCGGACGGCACATAGAACAGGTCATTGGTTGCTGCGCCGTCGCCATCTACGTCGTTGTAGAAGATGTAGCTGAACGGACGGCCCGAACGACCTTCGTAGAACAGGCCGACACGGGTTGCGTTGTCGCCAAAGAAGTTGTGCTTCCACTCCACAGTGCCCGTTACGCGATCCTTGATCGCATAACGCGAGTTGTAGTCAACATTCTCGTTGGCGTTGAAGATCAGCGTGTTGTTCCAGTTCGAGGTGTTCTGCGAGCTGGTCAGCGAGCTGACTTCCTTGGCCTTGGTGTAGGTATAGCCGAGCGACCAACCCCAGTTCTCGGTCATCGGCTTGCTCAGAGCGAAAGTAGCCTGCGAGCTGCCACCCTTGTCCGTATTACGGAGCAACATCACATCGCCGATATCCTTCGGACGATTCGCGCGGTTGCCAGCGCCGTTCTTGCCGTCGGTAATACCCTGGAAGCTACCTTTATCAATGTAAACATTGTTCACATCATAGCCCGCCGCGTTCCAATACAGGGCGCGACCATCCATGCCGTATTTGGTGGGGCCCATGATGTCCAGGCGCTCGAAATACAAGGCATCCTTTACCTTGGTGAACAGGACTTCAGCCGAGGCCACGATGCCATACCACGGCAGCTCGTGATCAAAAGCGAGGTTGGCCTTCCACACCGACGGCAGCTTGGTGCCTGGCTCGATGATATCCACGTTCATGCGCCCGGAAGCAGGGCCACCCGCCGGCGTATACGGATTAACGATGCCTGGATTGAAACCGACCGGATTTTTCTCATCGTATTCGATGTAGTTCAAGCCAGTATTCTGGTAGGCACCTGCCAACCACACGTTCGGGGCAGCACCACCGAACAGGCCGACACCACCACGCAGCTGGGTTGGGCGATCGCTGTCGAAGGTATAGTTGAAGCCGAAGCGCGGCTGCACCAGCGCATCATCAGGCAGCTTGGTATTGTTGTAACCGTACAGGCTTTCAATACGCGGATTGTAGAGACGCTGATCGCTGAAGTCCGGCATGTCCACACGAACGCCGAACATCAGGCTCAGGTTGTAATTCACTGCCCACGTGTCCTGCACGAACAGGCCGGTGTTCTTCAGCTGGAACTTCGCAGGAATATCACTGATGCTGCCGTTCGCGGTGGGAGCACGGCGCATGTAGCGCGACGGCTTGTTCGCGAGGAAATCGGTGAGGCTGCTGAACTCATAGACGCCATTGAGGTTGCGCCCGTAGAAGTTCATCAGATCGTTGTCGGAATAGTCAAAACCGAACTTGAACGTGTGGTCACCGACATACCAGGTACCGGCACCGAAGGCGCTCAGCTCCTTCGATTCGACAATGTTCACATGGCTATTCTGCTCGGTACCAAAGAACAGACGATCATTGCCAAAGTTGATCGAGATCTGAGGCATATCAATTACCGGCTCGCGCGTAGCCGAGTAATCCTTGTAGGCAACCTTGAACTCGGTTGAGAAGTTGTCGCTCCAATCGGAGAACAGCTCACCCATCCAGGTTTCATAGGTCTTCGGCTGGGCATACCAATAGCTGGCCAGCGACAGGCTGGAGTTACCCAGACCCGGGAAGCGCATCACGCTCTGCTCCATCTTGTTGTAGCGCAGGGCTGCACGATGGCTCTCGTTGATGTTCCAGTCCAGCTTTACCGCATATTCTTCGATTTCGGTCTTGCTGTCCTGTGCAGTCAGGCCGCCAACGTCATAGCCCAAACCCTGCATGTGCTGCCGCACTGCAGAAATATCACTGTCGTTGATGGTACGACCGAAAGGAGTGCCCTGGGTGCTGACACCCGGAGCAGCGCGTTCGTACTTTTCATAGTTGGCGAAGAAGAACAGCTTGTCCTTGACGATCGGGCCGCCGAAGGTCATGCCATAGGTCTTCTCGTCCTTGAAGCCGCTGAAGTCATTGCGATCACCCTCAAGGCGGGTACGCACCATGTCCTTGTCGCGGTACGAGCCATAGACGGTGCCATGGAACTCATTGGTACCCGACTTGGTCACGGCGTTGATCACCGCACCGGTGCCACCAAAGATGGTGGTGTCGTAGTTGGCCAGGTCGATGTTGATTTCCTGGATGGCGTCCATCGACACCGGCTGACGCTCGGTCGGCAGGTTGTTGGACTCCAGGCCGAACGGGTCGCCTGCGCCGATGCCGTCGATGCGGATGGCGTTGAAGCGGGTGTTCTGACCACCGGCCGAGATCGCGCCGTCAGCCTTGCTGACCTGCGAGATGCGCGGGTCCAGACGGATGTAGTCCTGGATGTTGCGGTTGGCCGACGGCAGCGCGTCCATGGTTTCGCGGGTCACGTTGGAGCCGGTGCCCATCTTGTTGGCGCTGAAGATTTCCGAACCACCACCCACTGCCATGACCTGCACGGCTTCCAGGGTGGTCGCAGCCACGTCACCAGCCAGAGCGGCGTTGACAGTGTTGACCTGGTTCAGGTTCAAGTACACGCCATCTTCGGTCTTGGTGCCTTCACCGGACTTGGTGATGGTGATGGTGTACGGGCCACCCACGCGCAGGCCGCGTGCGTTGTAACGGCCCGAAGCGTCGGTGGTCGCACGGCTGACCGTGCCCGACTCGACGTGGGTGATGGTGACTTCAGCACCGACAACCGGCTGGCCGCCGTTGTTGGTGACCTGGCCGCCGACGCCGGCGGAGGTGCTCTGGGCGAAAGCCGGGGCAGCAGCAAGCGCTGCCACGAGACCAAGAGCAAGCTTGGACATCCGGATGCGAGGATGGTTCATTTTTGGGTAGCCTCGAAACGAGTTGGCGATTGAGAAAAAACGCGATCCATCAGCCCCGGGGTCAACCGGGCGCCTGATCGGCTTGAATCTGGGGGTCCCTTCCGATGCGGTTACAGCCGCAACGGTTAAGATAAGGTTAACACGGTAAAGTCCGAATATGACCGCACAAAGACAGCAATCTTGCAGCGCAACAAAGCTGAACTCATTCAATCAATGACTTAGCGGATCGTGGCCAGATAGGTTCCCAGCCCATCGAGCAACATCTGGACCGAAATGGCGACCAGAAGCATGCCCATCAGCCGCTCCAGCGCGGTCAACGCGCGGGCCCCGAGCAGCTTGTATAGCAGCGTAGCGGACATCAGGATGACAGCGGTAGCACCCCAGGCCAGAAGCAAGGCCAGGCTCCAGTCACCCAGACGGTCCGGTTCGTTGCTGCCCATCAACATCACCGCCGCCATGCCCGAAGGGCCGGCCACCAGCGGGATGGCCATCGGCACGATGAAGGGCTCGCCGTCGGGCACCGCGCCCATCAGCCCTTCCGGGCGCGGGAAGATCATGCGGATGCCGATCAGGAACAGCACGATGCCGCCGGCGATCGCCACCGATTCCTGCCTCAGGTGCATCAGCTCCAGCGCGTACTTGCCGCCCCACAGGAAGCCCATGAGCACCGCCAGCGCGATCAGCAGCTCGCGCACCAGCACGATGCGCTGGCGCTTGGGCGCCAGCGGCTTGAGCAGGCTCAGGAACACCGGGATGTTGCCCAGCGGGTCCAGAATCAGAAACAGCAGCAGGGCTGCCGACAGAATGGTCACGGGGTGGCTTCCAGCACCTTGCCGCGCCAGTCCGCGCCCCGGGCTGACAACAGTGTCACGCACGCCGCCGCATAGGCCGAGGGGTCCACCGCCACCGTGTCTTCCTCATGGGTGAAGGCGCGTGCGCGCAGGCCGGTACGCATCGGCCCCGGCTGCACGCCACTCACCCGCACCGCGCTGTTGCGCAGCTCATGGGCAAGCGTGTCGATCAGGCCACGCAGGCCGTACTGGGCCACGCCATAGCCGCCCCAATAGGCCCGCCCTACCCGCTCGGGGTCGTCCAGGCTGAACACCACGGCCGCGTCGTCGCGCTCGCGCAGCAACGGCAGGCAGGCCTGGGTGAGCCAGGCACGGGCGGTCAGGTTGATGTGGATGGCCCGCGCGAAGGCCGCCGGGTCGCCCAGTGCAAACGGTGTCAGGCCCGGGAAATTGGCCGCGCAGTGCAGCAGGCCGTCCAGCCGGCCCAGCTCCGCACCGAGGCGCTCGGCCAAAGTGACGTAGTCGTCCGGCGTGGCACCCTCCAGATCCAGCGGGTACAGCAGCGGCTCCGGCCCAAGCTGGGCCACGGCGTCATAGACGCGGTTGAGCTTGGCCACCTTGCGTCCCAGCAGCACCACGGTGGCGCCGGCGGCGGCACAGGCCTTGGCCGCTGCGCTGCCTAGGCCACCGGCAGCGCCGGAAACCAGTACCACGCGGCCCTGCAGATCAGGTTGCACCACCGCCTCGGCCACGGCGCTCACGCCTGCCCCGCCTCGGCGACGATGCGCTTGAGCTCGCCGGACTCCAGCAGCTCCAGGATGATGTCGCAGCCGCCGATCAGCTCACCGTGCATGAAGAACTGCGGGAAGGTCGGCAGGTTGGAATAGCGCGGCAGGTTGGCACGGATTTCCGGAAACTCCAGCACGTTGACCGTGCGCAGCCCGGTGGCACCGGCAGCCATCAAGGCCTGTACCGCGCGGCTGGAATAGCCGCACATCGGGTACTGCGGCGTACCCTTCATGAACAGAACAAGCGGATGCTGGTCCACTTCGGCCTGGATTTGTTCCATCAACGGCATACGAATTCTCCCTGCTACAGCGAAAGAACGGCCCGTCCTGGTCGGATAGACTTCCCGTAGCCGCAGATTGTAAGCCGAGCAGGCCCATTCCCGGCGCCCTGCCACCAAAAGATTGCACAATGCCCGTCGAACTGCCCGAACTGCCCTACTCCCGTACCGCGCTGCAGCCGCATATATCCGCTGAAACGCTGGACCTGCACCACGGGGGCCACCACCGCGCCTATGTGGACAAGGTCAACGCCGCCATCGCCGGTACCGAGATGGAGGCGCTGCCACTGGAGGACATCGTGCGCAGCAGCCAGGGCAGCCTGTTCGAGGCGGCCGCGCAGGCGTGGAACCATGCCTTCTACTGGCAGTGCCTGCACCCGCGCGCCGCCGGCGAGCCGCACGGTGCACTGGCCGAGCGCATCAACCGCCAGTATGGCGACGTGCAGAAGCTGCGCGATGAATTCAACCGCGCCGCGCTGGCGGTGTTCGGCTCTGGCTGGGCGTGGCTGGTGCAACACCCGGACGGCAGGCTGGCGGTGGTCACCACGCGCAATGCCAATACGCCACTGACCGGCAACAGCACGCCGCTGCTGGCCTGCGATGTATGGGAGCACGCCTACTACACCGACTACCAGAACGAACGGGCACGGTACCTGGAGGCGTTCTGGAAGGTAGTGAACTGGGATTTTGTCAGTTCGCAGTTGCGGTAAGTGGCGGCGGCTCGGCGCAGGCTGTGCAGCGGCAAAAGCCGGGGGCGATTCCCGCCTGCGCGAGAATGACGGCTTCTGAAGTAATGTGGCAGCCTTGGCGCAGGCGCGCTTCGACGCGCCGCCATCCCCACTCACTCATGCGCTGCCACCGCATCCAGCACGCGGGCCGAATAGACCATCGCCGCACCTGCGTTGAGCGCGACCGCTACGCCAAGCGCTTCCGCGATCTCTTCGCGGTCGGCACCCTGCTTCAGCGCGGCATCCACATGCGTGGTGATGCAGCCATCGCAGCGCGTGGTGACGGCCACCGCCAGCGCGATCAACTCACGGGTCTTGCCGTCCAGGCGATTGGTCTGCGCGCCTGCGCCGCTGAGGGTGAGGTAACCCTTCAGCGTGTCCGGCGAGAGCTTGCCGAACTCACCGATGCGGCCCTTCAGTTCACGCCGGTAGGCATTCCAGTCGAGCATGGCGAGGTTCTCCGGTGAAAGACCAGAGAACCTTACGCCCGTCCGTCTTACGCGCGCGTCACGCCACCGCGACGCAGGGTTTCCACCACCGGTGCCACCTGCGCCTGCCGGCCCAGTGAGGTGCCCACGCGTTCCAGCGCATCGGCCAATGCCACCACGTCGTCGTCACGCAGATTGGCGTGGCCAACCTTGCGCCCTTCGCGCGCCTGTTTGCCGTAATCGTGCCAGTGGCCGGATGGCTCGGACAGCACAGCGGCCGGCTCGGGCATCTGCCCTATCCAGTTGAGCATGCAGGCATGGCCCAGCATGCGGGTGTCGCCCAGCGGCAGGCCCAGCACTGCACGCAGGTGGTTCTCGAACTGCGAGGTCTCGGCGCCGTCGCTGGTCCAGTGGCCCGAGTTGTGCACGCGCGGCGCCATCTCGTTGGCCAGCAGCTCGTCACCACGGCAGAACAACTCAAGCGCGAACACGCCCACATAGTCCAGCCGCTCAGCCACGCGGCGCGCGTAGGCAATGGCGGTGTCGTGCTGCGCCGCAGATGCCGCTGCCGGTGCAAGGCTGGCAGACAGCACACCGTCCACATGCCAGTTGCCGGTCAGCGGCCAGGCGCGGAATTGCCCATCACGGCTGCGCACCGCAACCACGCTCACTTCCCGATCGAACGCGACAAAACCTTCCAGAATCAGCCCGGTCTTTTCAACCTGCGGCCCCAGCGCCTGCCATGCCGCATCAATGTCGGCCTGGCTGCGGATGCGGAACTGGCCCTTGCCGTCGTAGCCCAGCCGGCGCGTCTTGAGGATGCACGGCGTGCCGAATTCGGCCACCTTCGCGGCCAGCTCGTCGCGACTGCGGATGTCGGCAAACGGCGGCAGTGCGATGCCCAGTTCTTGGAACAGGGTCTTCTCGCTCAGCCGGTCCTGCGCCACGGCCAGTGCGGCCGGGTTCGGGAACACCGGCCTGCGCTCGGCCAACCACTGCGCGCTGCTGGCCGGCACGTTCTCGAAATCGAAGGTGATCACGTCCACCTTGGCGGCGAACTCGGCCAGCGCGGCGCTGTCGTCGAATGCGCCCACCTGCAGCGGTGCCACCTGCCCCGCGCACGCGTCAGCGGCCGGGTCGTACACCACGAAGCGAAGGCCAAGCGGCGCGCCCGCCAGCACCATCATGCGGGCCAGCTGCCCGCCCCCCAGGATGCCGACGGTGGTCATTGGCGCGGGTCGTCCGCAGCCATCACGTCATCGGTCTGGCGGGTGCGGAAACCCTCCAGCGCCACGCCGATTTCCGCATGCGCCGGCGCCAGCATGGCAGCGGCAAACAGCGCCGCATTGGCAGCGCCCGCATTGCCGATGGCGAAGGTGGCCACCGGGATGCCGGCCGGCATCTGCACGATGGACAGCAGCGAATCCATGCCGTTCAGCGCCTTGGACTGCACCGGCACGCCCAGCACCGGCACTGCGGTCTTGGCCGCCAGCATGCCCGGCAGGTGCGCGGCACCGCCGGCCCCGGCGATGATGGCGCGCAGGCCGCGCGGGCCCGCCTGTTCGGCATAGCTGAACAACACGTCCGGCGTGCGATGCGCCGAAACCACCTTCACTTCATAGGGAACACCCAGCGCGTCGAGCTTCTGGGCAGCGTGCTGCATGGTTTCCCAATCCGAACGGGAACCCATGACGATGCCGACAAGCGGCACGGAGGGGTTGGGGGTCATTGGCCGTCACCTGCTGCAAAGACGTATTCTAGCCTCCTTCCCCGCAAGACCACGACCTGATGGACCGCAAACTGCTAGATCTGCTCGTCTCGCCCGACACCCGCCAGCCGCTGGCCCAGCTGGAAAGTGCCGGCCTGGAAGCCCTGAACCGCGCCATCGCCGCAGGCGGCGTGACCCGTGCCGACGACAGCGCCCAGGACCAGCCGCTGCGCGAGGCGCTCATCACCCGTGACCGCAAGCAGGTGTTCCGCGTGGAGGATGGCATCCCGGTGCTGCTTGCCGAAGAGGCCATCGCCACCGCGCAGATCGCCGGCTTCCCGGGCGCCTGAGCCATGCTGCCGCACCCGCCCGCCGCGCCGCCGCAGGCGCAGATTGATGCCGATGTGGCCCGCGCCCTGGCCGAGGACATCGGCAGCGGTGACGTCACCGCCGCGCTGCTGCCCGACAGCGACGACATCGCCTACCTGCTGTGCAAACAGGACGCGGTGATTGCTGGCCGGCCGTGGTTCGACGCCACCCACCGTGCGCTCGACCCGCAGGTGCGCATCCACTGGCGGGTGCTGGAAGGTGACCACGTCAAGGCCGGCACCGTGCTGGCCACACTCGAAGGCCGCAGCCGCAGCCTGGTCAGCGCCGAGCGCACCTCGCTCAACTTCCTGCAGACCCTGTCCGGCACCGCCACCACCACCGCGACGTATGTGGCGGCCGTGGCCGGCACTAAGGCGCGCATCCTCGATACCCGCAAGACCCTGCCCGGCTTGCGGCTGGCGCAGAAGTACGCGGTGCGTTGCGGCGGCGGCGACAACCACCGCATCGGCCTGTTCGATACGGTGATGCTCAAGGAAAACCACATCCGCGCCGCCGGTTCGCTGACCGCCGCCGTGCAGGCCGCACGCGCGCAGCAACCCAGTCTGCCACTGGTGGTGGAAGTGGAAGACCTGCAGCAGCTGCAGGAAGCCCTGGCCGCCGGCTGCGAGCGCATCCTCATCGATGACTTCACCCCTGCCATGCGCCGCGAGGCGGTACGCACCGCGGCGGGCCGCATTCCGCTGGAGGTATCGGGCAGCGTCGATCTGACCACGCTGCGCAGCATCGCCGAGGATGGCGTGGACTGCATTTCCATCGGCGGCCTGACCAAGCATGTGCAGGCCATCGACCTGTCGTTGAAACTGGGCCCGCCACCGGCCTGAATCACGGCATCCACACGGCCCGTGCTGCAACACTCTCCCCCTACCCCCGCGGAGTTGAACGTGGCATATCGCTACCTGTTGTGCGGCCTGGCCCTGCTTGCTCCCAGCATCACCGCCCACGCGGCCGAAGCCTGCGACATTCCACCCCGCTTCGGCACCAGCGACATGGCCAAGGCCGTGGTACGTGCGGCCTGCGGCGAGCACCGCCTGTGGTACCGGCCCTTCATCGACCGCGATGGCCGCATCGCCAGCCTGGGCGTCACCGAGGCCGAGGCCGAACACCTTGCCGACAACGGCCTGATCGCCTGGCAGCGCGTAGCCGGCTACTGGCGCGAGAGCGGCACGCTGTCGCCGATGGGCGCCATTCCTGGCGCCTCCAGCTGCATGCAACCGGCAGGCAACCGCTACACCGATACCGACTGCCGCGCCTTCCTCATCGACAACCCGTGGTCGGCCGCCTTCATCTCCTGGGTGATGACCCGCGCCAACGTGCCCGGCTTCACCCGCTCGCCGCGCCATATCGACTACATCCGCGCGGCCTACCAGGGCGGCGCCAATGCCATGCCCTACCGGCTGGCCGACCCCGGTGGCGAGAAGCCTGCGCCCGGCGACATGCTGTGCTTCCTGCGCGACCGCAGCACCACGCTCAACTACGCCGGGCTGGTGCAGGCACTGGGCAGCGGCCGCACGGGCAACTGGAAGACGCATTGCGAGATCGTGGTGTCGGCCAATATGGGGGGCGACCGCACCCTCTATGCCATCGGCGGCAACGTGGCCAACAGCGTGGTGATGCGCAAGCTGATGCTGGACCGCACCGGCATGCTGGAGCTGCCCGGCAAGGGCAACAACGGCGACGCGCAGGTCACTGCGGTGGAAAGCGGTTGTTCGCCGGGGCAGGAGGAAGAATGCAACCTCAACCGCCAGGACTGGGCCGCCCTGCTCAAGCTCACCGCCACAGCACCGATGCCGGTACCGCTGCCGCCCGGGCCGGCCTCACCCGGCGCGCCGGGCCCTGAGCCAACACCAACCAACTCACCGGCATTCCCGTCCGCCGCCCCGTTGCCGCCACCACCGGACGAGCCAACTCCGCCGACGCGCTGATGCGTTGTGCTTCTGTAGCCCGGGGCTGTTGTAGCCCGGGTAAGCGCAGCGCACCCGGGAAGCACCACCGACGATGGACACTAACGACGTTTCCGCAACCCAGGCTGTTTGATCGCCCCCATGCGGGAGCGATCCCCCGGGTGCGCTGCGCTTACCCGGGCTACGGTTGTCGCCAGCCGGTCATCCACCTCGCAGGCGGGATGCCCTAAAGTGTGGGCATGCCTACCCTGCTATTCCTGATGATCTTCGGCGCCATCGGTTTCGCGTTCTGGGACCGCTCGCGTGCGGCGGCCGACCGGGCCACCGAGCTGGGCCGCAATGCCTGCCGTGCCGCCGATGTGCAGTGGCTGGACCAGAGCGTACACGCCACCGGCATCCGCCTGTGCCGGCTGTCCAATGGCTGGCTGGGCTTCGAGCGCAGCTTCCGTTTCGACTATTCCTATGACGGCATCGACCGCCACACCGGGCGCATGGTGCTGCGCGGTGGCGAACTGGTCTCCTTTGCCGGCCCGGCCGCCGCGCAGATCAGCCGCCTGCGGCGCAGCACCGAGGAAGCCGAGGACATCTGAGCACGGTCTGCGCCGTTTGCTCATACCCTCCAAAAAGAAGCCGCCCCTTGCAGGGCGGCCTGGTTGCTTACTTCACCACCCGAAGGTGTGGCCGCTTGCCCGCGGGTGGCGGCTCGGGCGCATCCGGCGGCGTGCTCGGTGGCAGATCGTCGTCATCGTCATGCACTGCAGATTCGGTACCCGGCATGTCGTCCGGCAAGGCCATGCCCTGCCCGGTCTCGCGTGCATACACCGCCAGCACGCCGGCGATGGGCACGTACACAGGGAAGCTCACGCCGGAAAAACGCGCGGTGAAACTCACCGCATCATTGTCGATATGCAGGCCCATCACCGCGCGCTCGGCGATGTTGAGCACCACGCGGTCTTCCTTCACCGAACTGGACGGCACCTGCACGCCGGGCACACCGGCATCCACCATGATGTGCGGCGTCATGCCGTTGTCGTTGATCCATTCCACCAGCGCCCGCAGCAGGTACGGGCGGTGGCTCGTCATCCGGAAAGTTTCTTCAGTCATGGTGCAAGTGTACGCGCCCTTGATACGCATTCACCGCCCGAAGGCGGTGAACGATAAGTCGGCATACAGCGTGCGCGGTCTACACCGGCAGGTCGCGCAGCTTCTTTTCCTGGTCGGTAAGGCTGCGGATGAAACCCGGGTTGCGGAAGATGCGGTTGCCGTAGTCCTCGATCGGCTTGCCGTCCTTGGGCAGCGCCACGCCCAGCGACTCCAGCCGCCAGATGATGGGCGCCATTGCGCAGTCGGCCAGGCTCATCTCCGGGTTGAGGAAGAACTTGCTGGCCTTGAACAGCGGCACCGATTGCGCCACCAGCTCCTTCAGGCGCTTGCGCCCGGCCTCGGCCTGCGTCTTGTTGCCCAGCTGGATGGCCTGCACCTGCGGTACCCAGTCGTGCTCGATGCGCAGCATCGCAAGGCGCAGGCGTGCGCGCGAAAGCGGGTCCACCGGCATCAGCGGCGGGTGCGGGTAGCGTTCGTCCAGGTATTCGCTGACCACCGATGCGGCGTACAGCACCAGCTCGCGCTCCACCAGGGTCGGCACCGAGTGGTACGGGTTGAGGTCGATGAGGTCTTCCGGCGGGTTCTGTACATCCACCGACACCAGGTCGTAGGTCACGCCCTTGGCCGCCAGTACCAGCCGCACGCGGTGGCACAGCACATCGTCGTTCGCCGAGAACAGGGTCAGGGTATTTCGCATGCGCACACTCGCCGCCATCAAAAGTACTCCCACTGCCGGAATCCGCCGGCGCTACGGCCTCGCTGACACATTGCCAGCGGTCGCCACGGTTACCCGAGTGTGCCTACCGTTGTATACGGTTGCCAAGGCCCCACCCGGGTCTTATCCGTGTCAATGCACGTCTTTCCAGTACTCGGTCTTGACCAGATAGGCCAGGAAGGTCAGCAGGGCAAGGAACAGCACCACCCAGACCCCAAGGCTCTGGCGCTTCAGCGCGGCCGGCTCGCCCGCGTATTCAAGGAAGTTGGTGATGTCACGCACCGTCTGGTCGTAGGCGCGTGCGTCCACATTACCCGGCGTGGCGATCTTCAGTGCGGTCACCGGCGGGTCGATGCCCGGGCCCTCGGACTTGCCGAACTCGGCATGCTGGATGCCCTGCAGCTCCCACAGCGGGTTGGGCATGGAGGCATTGGGGAACACCGTGTTGTTCCAGCCCAGCGGCCGTGTTTCGTCCACGTAGAACGACTTGAGGTAGCTGTAGACCCAGTCGCTGCCACGCACGCGCGAGATCAGGCTCAGGTCAGGCGGCATCTTGCCGAACCACTTGGTGGCCGGATCGTGCGGCATGGTCACCTGGATCTGCTCGCCAAAGGAGGCGCCGGTGAAGTTCAGGTTGTTCATCACCTGTTCTTCAGTCAGGCCAAGGTCTTCGGCCATGCGCGAGTAGCGCAGGTACTTGAGCGAGTGGCAGCCCGAGCAATAGCTCATGTAGGCCTGCGCACCACGCTGCAGCGAGGCGCGGTCACCCAGGTCGTTTCCGGCCTGCTGCAACGCGCCGCCCTCGGCGGCCATGGCGGTGGCCGAAACGCAGAACAGCATCGCGGCGGCCATTGCCAGCCGCATCATCCACTTGTCAGTCATGCGTGGTCACCCGATCCGGAACCTGCTTGGTACTGTCGATCTTCGTCCAAACCGGCATGGTGATGAAGAAGGCGAAATACAGGAAGGTCAGCACGCGGCCCACCCAGGTTTCCCAGATGGCGGTACCCGGGCCGGAGCCGATCACGCCCAGCCATACGAAGCACACCACCAGCATGCCCAGCATCAGCTTGGAGATCAGCCCGCGGTAGCGGATGGACTTGACCTTGGCCCTGTCCAGCCACGGCACCGCGAACAGGATGGCGATGGCCGCGAACATCACGATCACGCCGCCCAGCTTGTCGGGAATCACGCGCAACATGGCGTAGTACGGGGTGTAGTACCAGACCGGCTTGATGTGGGCCGGCGTCACCAGGCGATTGGCCTCGGTGAAGTTGTCGTGCTCCAGGAACAGGCCACCAAAGCCCGGCGCGAAGAAGATGATGAAGGCGGCGATCATCAACAGGAAGCCGACACCCACCAGATCCTTCACCGTGTAGTACGGATGGAACGGAATGCCATCGGCCGGTGCGGTCGGCGACCAGCGGTTGCCCTTCGGCCCCTTCTTGATCTCCACGCCGTCCGGGTTGCTGGAACCCACTTCGTGCAGCGCGCCCAGGTGCAGTACCACCAGCAACAGCAGCACCAGCGGCAGCGCGATGACGTGCAGCGCGAAGAAGCGGTTGAGGGTGGCATCGCCGGGCAGGTAGTCGCCCATGATCCATTCGGTCAGGCCGTTGCCGATCACCGGGATGGCGCCGAACAGCGAGATGATGACCTTGGCACCCCAGAACGACATCTGGCCCCACGGCAGCACATAGCCCATGAAGGCTTCGGCCATCAGCACCAGGTAGATCAGCATGCCCAGGATCCACACCAGCTCGCGCGGCTTCTTGTAGCTGCCGTACATGAGCCCGCGGAACATGTGCAGGTACACCACGATGAAGAAAAGTGATGCGCCGGTGCTGTGCATGTAGCGGATCAGCCAGCCCCACTCCACGTCGCGCATGATGTATTCAATCGATGCGAACGCCTCCGCTGCACTGGTCTTGTAGTGCATGGTGAGGAAGATGCCGGTGACGATCTGGTTGACCAGGATCAGCATCGCCAGCGAGCCGAAGTAGTACCAGAAGTTGAAGTTCTTCGGCGCGTAGTACTCGGTCATGTGCTTGCGGTAGAAGGGCATCATGCCCGGCGCACGCTCATTGACCCAGTTCATCACCCCGTTTGCGGTGCGGACGAGAATATTGGACATGATCAGGCAGCCCCCTGCGGATCGACACCGATGACGATGGTGTTGTCATCCTGGTAGTGGTGCGGCGGCACCAGCAGGTTGATCGGCGCCGGCACGTCCTGGAAAACGCGCCCGGACATGTCGAAACGCGACTTGTGGCAGGGGCAGAAATAGCCGCCCTTCCACTGCGCGTCGTAGGGCTCGGGGCGGATTTCGGCCACCATTTCCGGCGCGCAGCCCAGGTGGGTGCACAGGCCGACCAGCACGGAAACCTCCGGCTTGATCGAACGGAACTCCGGATTGTTCTTGAGCACGTACTCGGGCTGCTGGTCCTTGTTGCTGGACTCCGGGTCCCTGAGCCTGCTGTCCAGGGTGGGCAGCGCGTCAAGGATGGCCTTGGACCGCTTGACGATCCAGATGGGCTGCCCACGCCATTCCAAGACCAGCCGCTGGCCTTCCTGCAAAGCACTGATATCGGCGGTAATCGGTGCACCGGCCAGCTTGGCCCGCGCACTGGGATTCCAGGATTTGATGAACGGTACTGCCGCAAAACCTACGCCGACTGCTCCGACCACTGCGGTGGTCGCTGTCAAAAACCGGCGACGGCCGGTATTGACTGAATCATTTACCCCATCGTTGGCCATCCGGCACTCCGATATTGATTAGGTAGCTTGAGGCTGCCAGCGGATCGATTGGGGACCTGATCCGCTCTCTAACAAATCGCTCACGAGTGTAGCTGAACGACTGCTGCCTACACAACGCGATAAAACACCAGTCCATGCTTTTTGTCACGCCCAGGCGCAACAATGCGCCGGGCCTATAGGTGCGCCCCCTGTTCGCCGCGATAACGGTCGGCCAGCTGCGCCACCCGCTGCACGTAGTACTGCGTTTCCCGGTAAGGCGGCACGCCACCATGGCGGTCCACCGCGCCCTCGCCAGCGTTGTAACCGGCCGCCGCCAGGGTGAGGTTGCCGTTGAAACGGCGTAGCAGCCATGCCAGATACTGCACCCCGCCGCGAATATTCTGATTCGCGTCGAAAGAATCACTTACACCAAAACGGCGGGCAGTCGCGGGCATCAGCTGCATTAAACCCTGAGCCCCAACCCGACTAAGTGCCGTGGGGTTGAATGCCGATTCTGCGTGGATGATGGCCCGTACCACCGCTTCCTCCACCCCGAACTCGCGGGCGGCAGCGGCAATCTCAGCCCTGTACGCCTGCGTATTCAAACGCACCGAGCCGAAATTGACCGTGGAGTTCACGCCGCAGGCATAGCAGCGTTCGATATAGCTGTACTGGATGGTGCGCACCGGGCCGATGCTGGCCACCTGGGCCGGCCGGCTGCTGGTGTAATGCCGCACCCCATCCTTCATATAGGAATACACCTGCCCGCTGACCACGCGCTGGGCGCGGCTGCCGGCGGCCGGGCGGGCAACAGCGGTGGCAACCGTGGCTGGCGCCCGCACCGCAGTGGTGCTGGGTTCGCTGCTGGCACTTACGGTGGGCACCGTGGGCGCCGGCGGTGCGGCAACCGACGGGCGGGCCGGCTCGCGCGTGGGCCGGTAGCTGCTGACCACGCTGCAGCTGGCACCACGGACACGGGAATTCACGTAATTGGGAATGCCATCGCTGCCGATGCACTTGTACAGCGTACCGGCACTGGCCGGCGCAGCGGTCAGTGCGGCAGCCAGTATGCCGACAATCCCCAGAATCCCCTTCATGGCCGGGGAGTCTCCCAGCTTGCAGGCCGCTTGCCAAGTGCTTGATGCGGCAGGCATCGCCCGGCCGGGGCCAAGCCCCTACAATAGGCGGCTTCGACGCGGCCCCTGGCCGCCTGCCCGCCCACCCGTCTGGAATAAGCGCCATGCCCGGGACGCCAGCTTCAACCTTGCCGAACATGGCCGGCCACGCCGTGCCACCTGCAGAAATGACCACCCCTGATCTGATCCCCCTGCCCGGCGCCAGGCCGAAGCTTGCCGGCGACGTGCGCGGCAAGCCCAGCGATGGCTCGCCATCGCGTGGAAAGCTCTACATCAAGACCCACGGTTGCCAGATGAACGAGTACGACTCGGCCAAGATGGCCGACGTGCTGGCCGAGGCCGAGGGCCTGGAGCTCACCGACAACCCTGAAGAAGCCGACGTGGTGCTGGTCAACACCTGCTCCATCCGCGAGAAGGCACAGGAAAAGGTATTCAGCCAGCTGGGCCGCTGGAAGGAACTGAAGGCCGGTGGCCGCAACGTCATCATCGGCGTGGGCGGCTGCGTGGCCTCGCAGGAAGGCGAAGCCATCGTCAAGCGCGCGCCCTACGTAGACCTGGTGTTCGGCCCGCAGACCCTGCACCGCCTGCCGGAGCTTATCCGTGCCCGCCGCGAGCAGAACAAGCCGCAGGTGGACATCAGCTTCCCCGAGATCGAGAAGTTCGACCGCATGCCCGAACCGCGCGCCGAAGGCCCGTCGGCCTTCGTCTCGATCATGGAAGGCTGCTCCAAGTACTGCTCGTTCTGTGTGGTGCCCTACACCCGCGGCACGGAAGTCAGCCGCCCGTTCGAGGACGTGGTGGTGGAATGCGCGCAGCTGGCCGAACAGGGCGTGCGCGAGATCAACCTGCTGGGCCAGAACGTCAACGCCTACCGTGGCCCGTATGGCGACGGTGAAGTGGCCGACCTCGGCCTGCTGATCCGCACGCTGGCCGAGATCGACGGCATCGGCCGCATCCGTTTCACCACCTCGCACCCGCTGGAATTCAGCGATTCGCTGATCGACGCCTACCGCGATGTGCCGAAGCTGGCCAATTACCTGCACCTGCCGGTACAGGCCGGCAGCGACCGCATCCTCAGCGCGATGAAGCGCGGCTACACCGCGCTGGAGTTCAAGGCCAAGATCCGCAAACTGCGCGCGGTGCGCCCGGACATCTCGATCAGTTCGGACTTCATCGTCGGTTTCCCCGGCGAGACCGATGCCGACTTCGAGAAGACCATGAAGCTGATCGAGGACGTGGGTTTCGACCAGAGCTTCTCCTTCATCTATTCGCGCCGCCCGGGCACCCCGGCAGCCGACCTGGAAGACACGCTCAGCGATGCCGACAAGCATGCGCGGCTGTCGCGCCTGCAGGCCCATATCAACGACCATGCGGCCGGCATTTCGCGCGGCATGGTGGGCAGCGTGCAGACCGTGCTGGTCGAAGGCCCTTCGCGCAAGGACCCGAACGAGCTCACCGGCAAGACCGAGAACATGCGCTCGGTGAACTTCCCGGGCAACCCGCGTCTGGTCGGGCAGTTCGTGGATGTGGTCATCACCGAGGCGCTGAGCAACTCGCTGCGTGGCCGTGTAGCCACCCAGGGCTGAGCCCGCGCCTGCCACCGTGTACATGAAGGCCCGCTCCGGCGGGCCTTTTTCATGGTGAATTTATGACCACATGCCGCAAGCCACTGAATCGCAAGGGCGATGCCGGCTTATCCACATGTTTGTGCCATGCCCATCCACACCTGCGGTGGACAAGCTGCCATGGTCCGGTCAAATTTTCGCCACACCGTGCAAACCCTTGCGGTCATTGGGCTGCACGCAGCTATCCACAGCTTTGCCGCACCCGCATCCACACCAGATGTGGAAAACCTGGTGTGGAAAACCCGCACCGCTCAATCCAGCCGCTTGCGGAAGCGCAGGATGGCGCCGGTCATCATCACCACACTGAAGACCAGTAGCGCGACGACCTCGGGCCACAGTTCCCACACACTGGCACCGCGCAACATCACGCCACGGATCAGGCGCAGGAAATGGGTGAGCGGCAGCACTTCGGCCAGCCATTGCACCGGGCGCGGCATGCCGGCGAACGGGAACATGAAGCCGGACAGCAGGATCGACGGCAGGAACACGAAGAAGGTCACCTGCATCGCCTGGAACTGTGATTGGGCCGCCGTTGAGATCAACAGGCCCAGGGTGAGGTTGGCGACGATCAACAGGCTGGCGGCGATGAACACGTCCAGCAGGCTTCCACCCAGCGGCACCGCGAACAGGGTGGTTCCCAGCGCCAGCACCATGGCGGTCTGCACCAGACCGATGACCACATACGGAATGACCTTGCCGACCATCAACTCGGTACTGGTGACGGGCGTGGCGATCAACAACTCCATGTTGCCGCGCTCGCGTTCGCGCACGATGGCCACCGCCGTGAACAGCACCATGGTCATGGTCAGGATGACACCCACCAGCCCCGGCACGATGTTGACCGCCGAGCTGCGCTGCGGGTTGTAGAAGCTGACCACGCTGATGCTGCTGGTTGCCAGTGGTTGGAACGCGGCCCCGTCCAGCGGCATGCGCGCCAGCTGTGCCGCCGCGCTCTGCACCGCGTTGTCGCTGCCATCCACCAGAATCTGCATGGCCTCGCGGCCTTCGGCGCGACGCCGCTCGAAATCCGGCGGAATGACGATGCCGATGCTGATCTCGCCCCGGCGCATCGCCTCGGTCAGCTGCTGCGGTGTTTCCGCCTCGAGCACGGGTGCGACCACGCCGGTCGCGGCGATGTCGCGCGCCAGCGCGCGTGATGCAGAGGTCCGCGCCTGATCGGCGAAACCCGCCGACAGATCACGCAGGTTGGTGTTGATGGCGTAGCCGAACAACAGCAGCTGCATGACCGGGATGCCGATGATCATGGCCAGCGTGATGCGGTCGCGGCGCATCTGCCGCAGTTCCTTGACCATCACACCGAGAAGGCGACGCAGTTTCATGCACCCTCCCGCGCGGCAGTACTGTTGCGCGTGGCAGCAACAAACACATCCTCAAGGCTGGCGGCCTGCGCATGGATTTGCGCGGGGATTCCCGCCGCCTGCAGCGCGTCGGCGAGCGGTTGTCCGCTGCCGTCTTCGGCCAGCAGCACGCGCAGGCTGTTGCCGATCTGCGCCACGCTGAGCACGCCCGCGCTGTCCTGCAGAACACGGGCCGCCTGGCGAGGCTGCTGCGCATCCACCACCAGCGTGCGCCCTGCCAGCCGGCCGGTGAGTTCAGCAGGCGTACCGTCGGCGACCAGCACGCCACGGTCGAGAATGGCGATGCGGTGGCAGCGTTCGGCTTCGTCCATGTAATGCGTGGACACCAGCAGCGTGGTACCACCATCGGCCAGCTCGAAGAGCTTTTCCCAGAAGTCACGACGCGATTCGGGGTCCACCGCGCTGGTGGGCTCGTCCAGGAACAGCAGTTCCGGCTCATGGATCACTGCCGCGGCCAACGCCAGGCGCTGCTTCTGGCCGCCGCTCATGGTGCCGGCAAGCTGCTTCTGCCGGTCCTGGAAGTGGTACTGCTCAAGCAGCACTTCGATGCGCTCATGCGCCCTGGCCTTCGGCATGTCGTGCACGGCGGCCATGAAGTCCAGGTTCTCGCGCACGCTCAGATCCTCGAACAGCGAGAACTTCTGGGTCATGTAACCGATGCGACTGCGCAGGGCTTCGGCCTGTTCCGGAATGCGCAGGCCCAGCACTTCGATCTCGCCGGCGCTGGGGGTCAGCAGGCCACAGAGCATGCGGATGGTGGTGGACTTGCCC
Organism: Stenotrophomonas sp. UBA2124; assembly: GCA_002329155.1. Taxonomy (GTDB): domain Bacteria; phylum Pseudomonadota; class Gammaproteobacteria; order Xanthomonadales; family Xanthomonadaceae; genus Stenotrophomonas. The sequence continues at coordinate 43,002 of DCXY01000049.1, forward strand.
GAGCCGTTCGGCCCCAGAAAGCCATAGACGTGCCTGCGCGGCACATCCAGGTTGATGCCGTCCACCGCCTTGAGCGCACCGAACTGTTTGCTCAGGCCGCGCGCGCGGATGGCCAGCCCTTCGCTCCGCGCCGGCGTTGCTGGAACGGCGCTGCTTGCTTCAACGTCCGGCATCGGCCAGCACCTGCAGCGGCACACCAACAGGCAGCGACGCGGCATCTTTGCCGAGGCTGATCTCGGCCAGATAGCTCAGGCGCTCGGCGTCCTGCCCGGTCAGCGCGAAGTACGGCGTGAACACCGGCTCGCTGCGGATCATGCGTACACGGCCCTCAAGCACCGGCCCATCCTCCTGCCCCTGCAGCTGCACCTTCACCGTATCGCCCACCTGCAGCTGATTGCGCAGCGCCTGCGGCAGGTACACGCGCGCATACGGCGCATCGCCCACCAGCAGCACCACCAGCGGCGCGCCGGTGGGTGGCCTGTCGCCCAGCTTGTACGGGAGGCTGTCCACCCTGCCCGTGCGCGGTGCGGTCAACGCAAGTTTTTCCAGCAGCACGGATTGCGACTGTGCACTGGCCTCTGCGGAAGCGAGTGCGGCCTCGCCCTGCGCCACCTGCTCGGCGCGGCTGCCGTGCTGCAGTTCGGCCAGTTTTGCCTCGGCCTGCCGCACCTGCGCCTGCGCGCTCTGCGCCGCTGCACGCGCGCGGTCCAGTTCGGAGGCGGCCAGCAGCTGCCGTGAACCCAATGGCTGCAGCCGTGTGTAGTAAGCCTGCGCTTCGCGTGCCTGTGCCTGCAATGCAGCCAACTGCGCCTTGGCCTGTGCGATATCTTCCGCGCGTGTCCCGTTGCGCAGCTCGGACAGCGCGGCACCGCTCTGTGCCGCCTTCGCCTGCAGTGCGGCCAACTGGGCCTGCGCCTGGGTCAGCTCCAGCTGCATCAGCGGTGTGCCTTCAGCCACCTGCTGCCCTTCGCGTACATCCACCTGCACGATTTTTTCCGAGGCTGGCGCAGGCACCGTCACCCGGTCCCATTCCAGCGTGCCCAGCGCCTGCGGCGACGAGCGCGAACAGGCGCTGGCCATCAGCGCCAGCAACAGGCCAGCGGCCATCCGCAACGATTGCTTAGTCATTACCCAGCTCCAGGCCGCGCATGAGCAGGGCCAAGGTGTGCTGCTGCAGGGCAGCGCCATCCAGTTCTTCCATGCCGAAAAGCTGCTGCCAGATGGGTGCACTGGCCAGCGGGAACATGGTCAGGCCCACCATCGACACCATCATCAGCCGCGGGTCCAGCTGCGGATTGAGGCGCCCCGCCTGCTGCGCCATGCTGAAGTGCTCGACCACCACGCGCGGCAGCAACGGGCCGACACGACTGATCAACACTTCACGCAGCGCACCGCCTTCGCACAGGATCTCGCGCACCCACAAGGTGGGCAGCCATGGATGCTGCGCCACCGCCTTCACCAGGCCGCCGACGAACGCCGTCACCAATGCGCCCACATCGCCCTTGGCATCCTGCAGGCCGGCGAGCACGCCGCTGATCACCGGCCACAGCCGTTCTTCGACCATCGCCTGCTGCAGCTGGGTCTTGTCGCCGAAGTAGTAATGCACCAGCGCCGGTGTGACACCGGCACGGCGAGCGATATCACGCAGCGAGCTGGCGGCGATGCCACGCTCGGCGAAACAGGCCACTGCGGCATCCAGCAGCTGCCCGCGAAGGTCTGCCGCGTCCGCGGTGGGGCGACGCCCAGGGGTGCGTTTGCGCGCGGCCTTGGTCGCCGGCTTGGCCGCGCTTGGCGGCTCCGGTGCGGATGTCGTGTTTGGCTTGTCTTTTCCCATGGCATATTTAATTCAATGGATAATTAAATTTCAACAGGCATGTATATGAAGGCCTGAAAGTGAGACGCGGCAGGGCTTCAACGGAACTTCCCGGTTTGCGCATCGCCATCTCACCGAACTCAGAGACAAAGCCGGCCTGCGCAAGAATTTTCCCGCCACCGCTTGATTCCGCCCGCTTCGCCGCCATCTTTGTTGCCATGACAGCCATTACCCACCGCGATTTCACCCTGGACCCCATCGACACCGAGCGCCTGGCCAACCTGTGTGGCCCGTTCGACGAGCACCTGCGCCAGATCGAGCTGAAGCTGGGCGTGCAGATCGCCAACCGTGGCAACGTGTTCCGGGTCAGCGGCCCGGGCCGTACCGCCGAGGAAGCGGAGAAGCTGATCAAGGCGCTGTATGCCGAAGCCGGCGACACCGTGTTCGACAGCCACGCCATCCACCTGCGCCTGAACCAGGCCAACGTGGAGCAGGTGGTGGACCAGGCCTACGAAGCACAGGAAGTGGCGATCAAGGTCAAGCGCGGCACCGTGCGCGGCCGTGGCGCCAACCAGGCCAAGTACCTGCACCAGATCGCCACGCACGACATCAACTTCGGCATCGGCCCGGCCGGCACCGGCAAGACCTTCCTGGCCGTGGCAATGGCTGTGGAAGCCTTGAACGAATCACGCGTGCAGCGCCTGATCCTGGTGCGCCCCGCGGTGGAAGCCGGCGAGAAGCTGGGCTTCCTTCCGGGCGATCTCACCCAGAAGGTGGACCCCTATCTGCGCCCGCTCTACGACGCGCTGTACGAAATGATGGGCGTGGAAAAGGTGGCCAAGCTGCTGGAGAAGAACGTCATCGAGATCGCGCCGCTGGCCTATATGCGCGGGCGCACGCTCAACGATGCCTTCGTCATCCTGGACGAAGCGCAGAACACCACCATCGAACAGATGAAGATGTTTCTCACCCGCCTTGGCTTCGGCTCCACCGCCGTGGTCACCGGCGACCTGACCCAGACCGACCTGCCCAAGCACATGAAGTCCGGCCTGCGTGACGCCATCGAGGTGTTGCGTGACGTGGACGGGGTGAGCTTCACCTTCTTCGAGTCACGCGACGTGGTGCGCCACCCGCTGGTGGCGCGCATCGTCAGCGCCTACGACCGCCGCGACCTGCAGCAGGTCAAGCCGGGCGCCGAGTAACACCCCGCTGCACAGGGCCCGGCGCGCAGCCACGCTCCGGCCCCTGCCCCCGGCTGCAAACCGTGCGATGCCGGCCTACACTGCGGCAACCATCGCACAGGGGATGCCATGTTCCGCTCAGGTCTGCTGCTGTCCTTCACGCTGCTGTCCGCACTGCCGGTATTCGCTGCCGAAACCAGGGCCGCTGAAAGCGCCACGTCCGCTCGCCCGTATATCGAAACCAGCTACCTGATCGCCCCCCGGCAGGTTGCCGGGTTTCAACTGCAGAGCAGCTCCTATGACCCCGAGCAGAAATATGCCGGTGCCGGCTTCCGCTATGCCTTGAAGGACCACCAGGAAACGAGGGTGGACATCTACGTCTACCCAGCCGGGCGGATGTCACACGCCACGGCGTTGGACCAGGGCATGCAGGCGTTCCGCACGGACATGGGCAACGCGGTGAAGGGTGGCACCTATGCCGATCTTGAAATGCAGTCTTCGCAGGCCTTCAATCTGGCCGACACACAGCCCGCCGCCGTGCCCAGCACTTCAGGCAAGGGCCACACGGCCACCGACAAAGTCGTGCTGGCTGCCATTGCCGAAGCCAACGCCGAATCGCAGCAGGGCCGCGTGCAATACATGACCCTCAACCTGCTGCCGCAGAACTGGCCCATGTACTCCAATGGCTACCTGTTCTATCGCCAGCTGTACTATTTCAAGGTGCGTGCGTCCGCGGCCCAGCAACGCATCAGCCGCGAGCAGTTCAACGCCCTCACCGACCTTGCGGCGCGCACGTTGGTGCCGGCCATCGAGGTTGTGAATGTGGGCGGCTGTGCCGCCACCACCATTACGGTCACCGCCGATGCGCCGCCCGAGCAGACGGCGCGTGAACTGGCACTGCAGAGCACCACGCACCAGCGTTACAACTGTCATGCCGATACCGCCAAGGCCGGCATCGACCGCAAGTCCAGACAGGCCGAGGTGGTGGAAATCAGCTACACCGCCGATGAATGGAAGTCGCAGTGAGGCCTGCAAGGCGCGATACTCTACGTCTCGTTTACCGCTTTCCACGCTGGACCCCGCCATGACCAAAGGCCCCACCCGCCTCGATGTAGCCGTCAGCTACGCCCTGCCCCGCACCGGCCTGCCGGCGGCGGTGAGTTTCCGCAAGTGGGTGGCTGCCGCCTTGAACGGACGCATCCGCGAAGCCGACCTGGCCATCCGCCTGGTCGATGCGAAAGAAGGCAAATCGCTCAACCGCCACTACCGCGGCAAGGACTACGCCACCAATGTGCTGAGCTTCCCGGCCGAGCTGCCCGAAGGGCTGCCCAAGGGCGTGAAGTTCCCGCTGCTGGGCGACCTGGTGATCTGCGCGCCGGTGGTGGCACGCGAGGCCAGGGAGCAGGACAAGCTGCTCAACGCGCACTACGCGCACCTCACCGTGCACGGCGTATTGCACCTGCTGGGCTGGGACCACGAGGACGACAAGGAAGCCGAAGCCATGGAGCAGCTGGAGCGCGAAATCCTGGCCGACCTGGGCATCGCCGACCCCTATGCGGGCGAGCGTTGAGGCAATCGCCTGCGGCATGTGCCCATGCGCCGCGCCGGCTTTTCCGGCGCAGGCCCTCACCCCGCCCTCACTCCGTACCCTATTCAACCTGCTGATCAACGTGCGCCCCATCTTCCTGCTCCCGCTGCTGCTGGCCGCCGCCGGCGCCGCCCACGCTGAACCCGCCATCGACCTGCCGGCGCTTATCGAATGCCGGCAGAGCGTCAGCGAGTTCGCCGCGCTTGCGCCCATCGCCAACGATCCGTTGAAGGCCGTCACCCTGGGCTGGCGCCCGCTGCCGCAGGGCAACCTGTTCATGGCCGAGTACATGCTGAACACGCCCATCGAGGTATTCGGTCACAGTGCCGACCACATCGCCATGGCCGGCGGCACCATCATCGCCATCCTCGATCTGGCCGATCCGCGCCCGCTGGCCAAACAGCTGGAGCTGGAAACCGGCTATGACGCGGACGGCAAATTCATGGCCGGCCGCGAACTGGTCAGCCGTGACGTCGTTGATGCCAAGAGCGGAGAGGCGCTGATCGAATCGGTGATCCTGGGCGTATCCACGGTCAAATCCCACCCGGGCAAGACCCTGGCAGGCTGCACCTACAGCCTGGACCAGCCTGCCGAAGGCGAGGCCCCGGCCGCGCCGCCCGCAGCGCCAGTCACGCCCGATGGGCAGGTGCCCGCCGCGCCCTCCGCTTGAACGGCAGTTTGCGGACATCCTGCTAGACTTCCCGGACCGCCCGGCGTGCCGGGTGCCGTCAAACCAAGAGATGTCAGACGACGACAGTAGTATCTCGCCAGAAAACGGCGACAAGAAACGCAGCTGGCTGGAGCGCCTGAGTTCGGCGTTCTCCAACGAACCCCACACCCGCGAAGAGCTGGTGACCCTGCTGCAGACCGCACAACAGGACGGCCTGATCGCCGCCGACACCCTGCGCATGATGGAAGGCGCCATCTCGGTAGCCGAGCTGACCGTGGGCGATGTGATGATTCCGCGCTCGCACATGGTGTCGCTGCCGGTGGATTCGCCCTTCCTTGAACTGATGAAGGAAGTGGTGGAATCCGGCCACTCCCGCTTCCCGGTGCATGGCGAGAACAAGGACGACGTGCTCGGCATCCTGCTGGCCAAGGACCTGCTGCGGGTTGTCGTTGCCGACAACACCCACGCCAGCATCCGGGAGCTGCTGCGCCCGGCCGTGCTGATTCCCGAGTCGAAGAAGCTCAACGTGCTGCTCAAGGAGTTCCGGCTCTCGCGCAACCACATGGCCATCGTGGTGGACGAATACGGCGGTGTTGCCGGCGTGGTCACCATCGAGGACGTGCTGGAGCAGATCGTCGGCCAGATCGACGACGAGCACGATGAAGCCGAAGACCACACCTCGCAGATCGCCATCCTTGCCGATGGCCGCTACGTGGTGGACGCGCTGACCACCATCAGCGATTTCAACGAGCGTTTCGGGGCTGATTTCTCTGACGACGACTACGACACCATCGGCGGTCTCGTCACCGAGGCCGTCGGCCACCTGCCGGAGACCGGTGACGAGCTGACCCTGGAGCGCTTCGTGTTCCGCGTGGCGCGCGCCGACGCACGCCGCGTGCAGGCCTTCCACGTCACCGTGCTGCCGCCCGAAGAACAGGACGAAGATTGATCACCCTGCGCCTGCCGAGGTTGCTGCTGCCCGCCTTCGCCCTGCTGTTGCTGCTGTGGGCCGGCACGGCCACCGCGCAGCCGCAGGCTGACGCCCCTGCCGTCGCCACGCCCGCGCCGCGCATCGGCGTGGTGACGATGCAGCCGGGCGAGATCTTCTTCGAGCGCTTCGGCCACGATGCGCTGGTGGTGGAAGACCGGCTCAGCGGGCATGCCACCTCCTACAACTTCGGCTACTTCGACCCGGGCGAATCCGATTTTGTCGGCAATTTCGTGCGTGGCGAAATGATGTACTACCTCGTGGCGCTGCCGCTGGAGGAAGACCTCTCGCAGTACGCCGATGCAGGCCGTGGCGCCAGCGTCCAGTGGCTGGACCTGCCTGACGCGCAGGCGCGCATGCTGGCCGATGGGCTGGCCGTCCGCGCCCGCCCCGAGAACGCGCGCTACCGCTATGACTACTTCACCGCCAACTGCGCCACCCTGGTCCGCGACACGCTCGACCATGCCATGGGCGGCGGGCTGAAATCGCAGCTGGCAGGCCGCTCACGCGGCAACACCTACCGCAGCGAAGCCGTGCGTCTGGCCTCGCCCGCCGCATGGATGTGGCTGGGCTTCGACCTGGGTCTGGGCCCGAACGCCGACCAGCCGCTGTCGCGCTGGGAGGAAGCCTTCGTGCCGATGCGGCTGGCCGACAGCCTGCGTGAAGTACACAACAGCGAAGGCCGCCCGCTGGTGATCGCCGAGACTGAAGTGCTGCCGCAACGGCTGCCCGCGGAACCAAAGGAGAAGGTCCGCCGCTGGTGGCCGTGGCTGCTGGTGGGTCTGGTCGCCGCAGCTGCCCTGATGCTGGCGGGGCGCCGGCACCCGCGTCTGGTCGCCGGTCTCGCGCTACCGTTCTGGCTGCTGTGTGCCATCGCCGGCGGCCTGCTGATCTACCTGTGGGGCTTCAGCGCGCACCATGCCGCTTGGGCGAACCGCAACCTGTTCCTGCTCAATCCGCTTGCCCTGCTGTTGCTACCCGGCGGCTGGGTGCTGCTGCGCGGGCGCACGCCGCCACGCTGGTTCCGCATCGCTCTGTGGCTGGTGGCCGGCGTCGCGCTGCTTGCGCTGCCCGTGCATTGGCTGTCATTGCTGCCACAGTTCAACATGCAGTGGATCGTGCTACTGCTGCCGGTGCATGTCGCTCTGGCACTGACGCTGGGCCGGCACGTCTTGGCCGCACCGAAGCCCTGAGGCACCATGCCCGACATGGAAAATATCGCCCCCCCGACGCCGGCAGCGAGCAACCCGCCGAGTGTCATCAACTGCACCTGGTATGGCGAGGATGGCAGCGCGCAGGCCATCGACCTGGACAGCATCAGCGATGTGCTTGCTGGCGACGCCAAGGGCTTCGTCTGGGTGGGCCTCTATGAGCCGAGTGATGCCGTGCTGGACAAGGTGCAGGAGGAATTCGACCTGCACCCGCTGGCCATCGAGGACACGCGCAAGGCGCACCAGCGCCCGAAGATCGAGACCTACGGCAACTCGCTGTTCGTGGTGGTGCACACCGCACAGGTGGTGGACGAGCGCATCCGCTACGGCGAAACCCATGCCTTCCTCGGCCCGCGCTTCCTGCTGACGGTGCGCCACGGCGCATCGCTGTCCTACGCGCCGGTACGCGCGCAGCTGGAGCGCGACCGCAGCCTGCTGGCGCTCGGCCCTTCGTTCTGCCTGTACGCGGTGCTGGACGCGGTGGTGGACAACTACCTGCCCATCACCGACAGCTTCCGCGACACGCTGGACACGCTGGAGAAGGACATCTTCGCCGAGACCTACAAGCGGCGCACGGTGATCCGCCTGTACGAGCTCAAGCGCGAGCTCAACAAGATGCGGCTGGCGGTGGCCCCGCTGCAGGACGCACTGGCGCAGCTGCAGCGCAACCAGGCGCAGCTGATCAACGAAGAAGTGCGCCTGTATCTGCGTGACGTGCAGGACCACGCGGCGCGCGTCAACGAATCCATCGATACCCTGCGCGAGATGCTGGGCACCGCGCTGAGCGTGAACCTGTCGCTGGTGACGCTGGCGCAGGGCGAGACCGTCAAACAGCTTGGTGCCTGGGCGGCGCTGCTGGCCGCGCCCACGCTGATCACCAGCTGGTACGGCATGAACTTCACCCACATGCCCGAACTGGCCGGGCGCTTCGCCTACCCCCTGCTGATGCTCGGCGTCGGCGCGGTCTGCGTGGTGCTGTACCGGTTGTTCAAACGCTCGGGCTGGCTGTAGCGGCGCCTGCGCGCCTGATCCATTCACTACTGACGAGGGGGGCGCCATGCAGCGCAGCACTACATTCACCACCAGCCGCCGTGGCTTCCTGCGCGGCTCACTGGCCGCCGGTGCTGCGGCACTGCCATTGGCAGGCACCGCCTCGGCGGCACCTGCCGATGCCGCCATGCCCGACTCCATCCGTGCCCTGCAACCGGTTGCCGCGCGGGTTGTGCCCATCGGCAACGATGAGCGTGCTGCGCGCATTGCGCGCGCCCAGCAGCTGATGGCCGCGCATGGCATCGACGTGGTGTTCATCGGTGCCGGCAGCTCGCTGACCTACTTCACCGGCATGCACTGGTGGAACAGCGAGCGCCTCACCGGCGTGCTGGTACCGCGCAAGGGTGAGCCGGTGTATGTGACGCCCGAGTTCGAGCGTGGCCGCACGCTGGAGCAGATCAAGTTCGGCAACGATGTGCGCGGCTGGCAGGAAGATGAAGACCCCTATGCATTGGTTGCCGGCGTGGTGCGCGAAATGGGCCACGCCACCGGCACCGTGGGCATGGAAGAGACGGTACCGTTCTTCCGCGCCAAGGGCATTGGCGATGCCCTGCCGCAGGCGCGGGTAGTGGATGCCTGGCCGGTGACCGCAGGCTGCCGCAGGGTCAAGAGCACCGCCGAGCTGGCCTTGATGCGCCTGGCCAACCAGAACACGCTGGCGGTCTACGAGGCCGTGTGGAAGGCGCTCAAGCCCGGCATGACCGAACAGGACATCAGCGCCCTGATCGCCATGGCCTATGCGCGCACCGGGCTCAAGGGCAGTGCCGACGTCAACATCGGCAAGTACACCGCCTCACCGCACGGCTCGGACAAGCCGCAGCACCTGACCGAAGGCACACCCATCATCTTTGATGGCGGTTGCCGTGCCGATGGCTACACCAGCGACATCACCCGCACCGTGGTGCTTGGCCAGCCAACCGACGAGATGCGTCGCGTGTTCGACATCGTGCTGCAGGCACAGACGGCCGCACTGAAGAGCGCACGTCCCGGCGTGGAGATGGGCGCGGTGGATGCCGCCGCACGCAAGGTGATTGCGGATGCAGGCTACGGCCCGGACTACCGCTATTTCAGCCACCGGCTGGGTCACGGCATCGGCCTGGACATGCACGAATGGGACTACCTGGTGCGCGGCAACAGGCATCTGCTGGAGCCGGGCATGACCTTCAGCGACGAGCCGGGCATCTATATTCCCGAGCGTTTCGGTGTGCGCCTGGAAGATATTCTGTATGTCACCGACGATGGCGCGGCATTGATGACGCCGCAGAGCCCGTCGATTGATGCGCCGTTTGCTTGAGCGGTGAACCGGGTGGGTTTGACGCGGTAGAGCTCTACCCCTCCCCGGCCCTCCCCTTTACCTTCGGCAGAAGGGAGGGAGTGGTCATGCGACGTGCCGGGCTCCTGTAGCCCGGGTAAGCGCATGCGCACCCGGGGTTTTGGCCAGAGCGATGAATACCCCGAATCCGTGGATTTCGGGACGGTGCCTGTAGCCGGTGCGTTTGCACGAACGGCCCCGGGTGCGCTTCGCTTACCCGGGCTACGTGCTTGCTGCCCCTCCCCGGCCCTCCCCTTTGCCTTCGGCAAAAGGGAGGGAGTGGTCATGCGGCGTGCCGGGCTCCTGTAGCCCGGGTAAGCGGATGCGCACGCGGGGATTTTTGCCAGAGCATTGAATACCCCCGAATCCGTGGATTTCGGGACGGTGCCTGTAGCCGGTGCGTTTGCACGAACGGCCCCGGGTGCGCTTCGCTTACCCGGGCTACGTACTTGCTGCCCCTCCCCGGCCCTCCCCTTTGCCTTCGGCAAAAGGGAGGGAGTGGTCATGCGGCGTGCCAGGCTCCTGTAGCCCGGGTAAGCGCATGCGCACCCGGGGATTTTCGCCAGAGCGTTGAATGCGTCGCATACGAGGCTTCGGGAAGTGCGGTAGCCGGTACGTTTGCGCGAACGGCCCCGGGTGCGCTTTCGCTTACCCGGGCTACGCACTACGTGCTGCGTCAGGCGACGTAGACGGTCTTGATGTTCATGAACTCATGGATGCCGTGTTCGGCGAGTTCGCGGCCGAAGCCTGAGCGTTTGGTGCCGCCGAATGGCAGGCGCGCATCACTCTTCACCACGGAGTTGACGAAGGCGGCACCGCACTGCAGCTGCGCGGCAACCTTCTCACCGCGCGCGGCGTCGGCGGTCCACACGCTGCCGCCAAGGCCAAAGGTGGTGTCGTTGGCCACACGCACCGCTTCGGCTTCGTCCTTCACCCGCAGGATTGCCGCTACCGGGCCGAACAGCTCCTGGTCGTAGGCCGGCATGCCGGCTTGCACACCATCAAGAATGGATGCCGGGTAGCCCGCATTCGTGTCCGCCACCGGCTCGCAGCCCAGCAGCACCTTCGCTCCCTTGGCAATGCTCTGCTGCACCTGTTTGTGCAGTTCATCGCGCAGGTCGGCACGGGCCATCGGTGCCAGCGTGGTTGCTTCATCCATCGGGTCACCGTACACACGCGCCCTGGCGGCTTCCACGAACCGCTGCACGAAGGCATCGGCAATGGCATCGACCAGGATGAAACGCTTGGCGGCAATGCAGGTCTGCCCCGCGTTGTCGAAGCGTGATTTCACCGCTGCGGCAACCGCGCTGTCGATGTCGGCGTCGTCCAGCACCACGAAGGCATCGCTGCCGCCCAGCTCCATCACGCACTTCTTCAGCTGGTCACCAGCGTTGGAAGCGATGGAGCGCCCTGCCCGCTCGCTGCCGGTCAGGGTCACCGCCTTCACGCGGCGGTCGCGCAGCACCTCGGCCGCCTGGTCGTTGTCGATATGCAGCACATCGAACACGCCCTCGGGGATGCCCGCCGCCGCAACCACCTCGCGCAGCAGATCGGCACACCCCGGCACGTTGCTGGCGTGTTTCAGCAGCGCGACATTGCCCGCCATCAGGCCCGGGGCGAGGAAGCGGATCACCTGCCAGATGGGAAAGTTCCACGGCATTACCGCCAGCACGCAGCCGATGGGCTGGTAGATCACATAGCTGCGCTGCGCCTCTGTGGCGATGGGCTGCGGCTTGAGGTAGTCGGCGGCGTGCGCTGCGTAGTACTCGCAGGCGGCGGCGCTCTTCTCGATCTCAGCCAGGGCTTCACCACGCAGCTTGCCCATCTCGGTGGTCATGGTGCGCTGGATGTCCTCGCGCCGTTCGCGCAGGCCGGCGGCCATCTTGCGCAGGAAGCCGCCACGCTGTTCCAGGGTCAGCGCCGACCAGGCGGGGAATGCGGCCTCGGCAGCTGCAAGGCGCTCTTCCACCGCGTCACTGCCGAGCAGCTCGACCGTACGCAGGGTCTGGCCGTTGAAAGGATTGACGGTTTGATACGAAGCCATGGGGGCATTCCTGCATTCAACGAATGCAGCAATGGTAGCGCCGCGCATGTTGCGCCAAGGTAAATCGCCAGTGCGCAAGGGGTGCCGGGCCTGGCCCGGCACCCTGCTCAGGCCTCAGCCGTTCTCCTGCAGGGCCAGCTGCATGTCGCGCTGGCGGCGCTTATCGGCACGCGCCGAAATCCACCAGCCGGCAACGGCCACCAGCGACACCGCCAGCACCATCAGCGTGGCCAGTGCGTTGATCTTCGGGCTCACGCCCATGCGCACGGAGGCGAAGATCTTCATCGGCAGCGTGGTGGAGCTGGGGCCGGCGACGAAGCTTGCAATCACCACGTCATCCAGCGACAGGGTGAAGGCCAGCAGCCAGCCGGACATCAGCGCGGGCGCGATGATCGGCAGCGTGATCAGGAAAAACACCTTGAGTCGGTTGGCGCCCAGGTCCATCGCCGCTTCCTCCAGCGAGCGGTCCAGCTCCTGCAGGCGTGAGGACACCACCACGGTGACGAAGGAGATGGTGAAAGTGACATGCGCTATCCAGATCGCCACCACGCCCTTGGACGGCAGGCCGAACAGCCCACCCATCGACACCAGCATCAGCAGGATCGACAGGCCAATGATCACCTCTGGCATCACCAGCGGCGCGGTGACCAGTGCACCGAACACCGTCTTGCTGGGGAAGCGCTTGAAGCGGGTCATCGCCATGGCCGCCATCGTGCCTATCACCATCGCGGCGGTTGCCGTCCAGAAGGCGATCTTCAGGCTGATCCAGGCCGCCTGCAGCAACTGCCGGTCACGGAACAGTTCGCCATACCACTGCGTGGAAAAACCCGCCCATACCGTCGCCAGACGCGAGGAATTGAACGAGTACACCATGAGCAGCAGGATCGGAAGATACAGGAAGCCGAAGCCCAGCAGCAGAATGCTCCAGCCCATCCAGGAACCACGCCGGGACATGCTCATGCCAGCTTCCCTTCCAGCTCACGCTGCTGGGAACGGTTGAAGATGATGATGGGAATGAGCAGCAACAGCAGCATCACGATGGCCACCGCCGAAGCCAGTGGCCAGTCGCGGTTGTTGAAGAACTCGCCCCATAGCACGCGGCCGATCATCAGCGTATCCGGCCCGCCCAGCATTTCCGGTATGACGAACTCGCCCACCGCCGGAATCATCACCAGCATGCAGCCGGCGATGATGCCGCTGCGCGACAGCGGCAGGGTGATCTTCAAAAACGCCTGCCACGGCTTGGCACCCAGGTCGTAGGCGGCCTCCAGCAGGCGGTTGTCCAGCTTCACCAGATTGGCGTACAGCGGCAGCACCATGAACGGCAGGTAGCAGTAGACGATGCCGATGTAGGCCGCCAACGGGGTGTAGAGAATGCGCAGCGGCTCATCTATCAGGCCCATGCCCATCAGCGTGCGGTTGATCAGACCATTGCTGTCCAGAATGCCGATCCATGCGTAGACGCGGATCAGGAACGAGGTCCACGACGGCAGCACCACCAGCATCATGGCGATGTTGCGCGCCGACGGTGACATGCGCGAGATCACATAGGCCATCGGGTAGCCGATGAGCAGCGTGAGCAGCGTGGAGATCACCGCGATCTTGATGGAACTCAGGTAGGCCAGCACGTACTGGCTGTCGGTGAACAGCGCGGTGTAGTTGCCCAGGTTGAGGTTGACGCTGAAGGCGTTGTCCACGTACGAAACGATGGACGTATACGGCGGCATCGCCACGGCCATCTTCGCGAACGATATCTTCAGCACGATCAGGAACGGGATGGCGAAGAACAGCAGCAGCCACAGGTAAGGCACGCCGATCACGCCGGCGCGCGTACCTGGCAGCCAACGCCGCCAGCCGGTGAGGTTCGCGGGCGCCGTGCTCATGAGGTCAGCACCACGCCGTCGTTGTCGTCCCACGACACCCAGACTTCGTCGTTCCAGGTGATGCCGTCGCTGTCCCAGCGTTTCATGTTGGCGAAGTTGGACAGCACCTTGGCGCCGCTGGGCAGGCGCACGTGGTAGACCGAGTGGCTGCCGAAATAGGCGATGTCCTCGACCACGCCGCGCGCCTTGTTGGTGTCGCCTTCCGGCTCTTCCTTGGAGATGTGCACCTTCTCCGGGCGCAGCGCGAAGGCCACCGGCTGCCCTTCGTAACCGGTGATGCCGTGGCCCACGTAGATGGGCGCCGGGAAATCAGGCGTGCGCACGGTGACGTACTCAGGCAGGTCTTCGTCGATCACGCCCTCGAACAGGTTGACCGAGCCGATGAAGCTGGCCACGAAACGATTGGCCGGCTGCTCGTAGATGTCATCCGGCTTGCCGATCTGCTGGATCCAGCCCTGGTCCATCACCGCGATGCGGGTGGCCATGGTCATGGCTTCTTCCTGGTCGTGGGTGACCATCACGCAGGTCACGCCCAGCTGTTCGATGATGTTGACCAGCTCCAGCTGCATCTTCGAGCGCAGTTTCTTGTCCAGTGCACCCATGGGCTCATCCAGCAGCAGCAGCTTGGGCCCCTTGGCCAGCGACCGCGCCAGCGCCACGCGCTGCTGCTGGCCACCGGAGAGCTGGTGCGGCTTGCGCTTGCCCAGTTTCTCCAGCTGCACCAGCTCCAGCATCTCGCCCACGCGGCGCGCGATGGCGTCCTTGGCCATGCCGTCCTGCTTCAGGCCGAAGGCGATGTTCTGCTCCACCGTCATATGCGGGAACAGCGCGTAGGACTGGAACATCATGTTGATCGGCCGCTCATAAGGCGGCAGCGTGCTGATCTGCTGCCCATCCAGCAGAATTCTGCCCTTGGTGGGCGTCTCGAAGCCTGCCAGACACCGCAGCAGCGTGGATTTGCCACTGCCTGAGCCACCGAGCAGCGCGAATATCTCGCCTTTGCGCACGTCAAGATTGACGTCGTCAACGGCAACAAAACCGTCGAACTCCTTGCGCAGGTCGCGGATGGACAGGTAGCCGGGTTCGCTGTTCAGGGCGATGGCGTCCGGCTTGGCTTCAACGGGCATGCAGGGCTCCGGGAGCGGGCAAAAGGAAAGCGGGCGTAGTGTAGCCCCCGTGTTTTGACAGTGACACCGGTTGGGGACCGGAGTGACCGGGAGAGCTGACACCGGGTATCGCAAGCTTGAACCGCGTCAGGGTGCGTGCGTGGCTGTCACTTTCCCGTGATCTGCGCAGCGCCGGGCTCGGGTGCCTGCTCCCAGCCCAGCCCCAGCGCCTTCTGCAGCGCCACATAGCGCAGCAGCAGCTGCAACTGGGCCTGCGCCAGGCCGTCCTGGGCACTGAGCTGCTGGCGCTGCACGTCCAGCAGGTCGATCTGCGAGGAGGCACCGGCGCTGCGCCGCTGGGTCATCAGCGCCGCCGCACGGGTGGCCGAAGCCTCGGCATTGTTGGCCTTGAGCAGCTGCTCGCGCGCCGCGCCGAAGCGGGTCAAGGCGCTGTTGGCGTCCTGCAGCGCGGCCAACACCGTGCCCTCGTAGGCCGCCAGCCGCGCCTCATGGCCGGCCCGTGCCTGCGCCACGCGGGCCTTGTTGACGCCAAAATCGAAGATGGACCAGCGCAGGAACGGCATCACGATGCTGGTGGCCGAGCTGCCTTTGAGCTCGGACAGCGACGATGCGCCCATGCCGATGCTGCCCAGCAGGTTCACCTGCGGGAAATAGGCCGACAAGGCCTGCCCGATCACCGCCGAGGAGGCCGCGAGTTCGCCCTCGGCCTTGCGGATGTCGGGGCGGCGGCGGATCAGCGCGGCGGCATCGTCCACCTGCACCTGTGCCGGCAGCAGCGGCAACGCACGGTCTTCGGACAGCGTGGCATCCAGCGTGCCCGGCTCGCGGCCGGTCATCAGTGCCAACAGGTCCATGGACTCGGTGGCCTGTGCACGCAATGGCGGCAGCTGGCCCTGCTGCTGTTCCAGCTGGGCACGCGCACGCTCCACCTGCAGGTCCGAATCGGCACCCCGCGCACGGCGTTGTTCGGTGAGCTGCAGCGATTCCGCCGCCGCCTGCGCGTTGCGCTCGCCCAGCATCAGGCGCTGGCGCGTACCGCGATAGCCCAGATAGACCTGTGCCACTTCGGCGGCCAGCTGCACCTGCGCATCGGCCAGCGCGGCGGCATCGGCATCCGCCTTGGCAGCGGCTTCCTGCGCGGCACGGCGCTTGCGGCCGAACAGATCCAGCTCCCAGCTCGCATCCACACCGGCGATGTAGAGATCGGTATCCAGATCAATGCGCGAGAACTCATCGCGCAGCTGTGCGGCCTCCTGCGGGCGCCCGTTGTTTTCGGCCACGCGCGCCGCGCCCTCACCTATCTGCCGCACCTGATCAACCATCGCATCGGGCGGGCTGATGGCGGCATAGCCGGCCACCGCTCCGACGCTGGGCAATTGTTCCGAACGCCGCTGGCGCTGCAGCGCGCGCGATGCCAGCAGCTTGGCCTGCGCCGCACGCAGGTTGGGGCTGTTGCGCAGCGCCTCGTCCACCAGCTGGTCCAGCATGGGGTCGTTGAGCTGCTTCCACCACTGGCTGGGCGGTGTCGCCGGCACCACGCCGGCATCGGCGGCGCGTGGCAGCTGCGCCTGCGCGGTGGCCACCTTGGCCACATCCGGGCGTACGTGATCCGGGCCGAGCATGCAGCCGGCCATGGCCAGCGGCAGAGCCAGCCACAGGGAAGTGTGCAACAAAGGTTTGCAGACGTGTCGTGCCATCAGTGCATCGCCAGAGGAACGCCCTTGGGCAGGGGCTTGAGCAGGAAGACCAGCGGCAATGTCGCCACCACGATGATGCCGAAGATCCAGAACAGGTCGTTGTAGGCCATCACCAATGCCTGCTGCTGCATCAGTTGCGTCAGCATGGCGGTGCCCTGCATGGGGTCGCCGCCCAACTGCGCGCCCAGTGCATGCAGGTAGTCCTGCGCCAGCGGCGAGTTGGCCGTGGTCGCGGTGCCGATGGCGTCCATGTGGAAGCTGATCCGGCGCTCCTGAAAGGTGGAGATGATGGCCAGGCCGATCGAGCCGCCCAGGTTGCGCGCGGCATTGAACAGGCCGGATGCATCGGACGCCAGTTCACGCGGCACCGAGGTGATCGCCGCCTGATTGAGCGCCATCATCGCCAGCGCCAGGCCACAGCCCTGCAGCAGCTGGCCGATGACGAAGTGCATGCCCACGCTGTCGGGTGTCAGCCCCAGGTTGACGAAGCAGGCCACCGCGAAGCACAGCATGCCGCCGAACACCATCACCCGCACGTCGATGGTTTCCAGCATCCTGGGCATGAACGGCATCAGCAGCACGGTGGGCACGCCACCCAGCAGCAGCACGTAGCCGGCCTGCTCGGTGTTGTAGCCGGCAATCACCGCCAGGAACTGCGGAATCATGTACATCACGCCGAACAGGATCATGCCGACCGCGCCAACCATCACGAACACCGCGCCGAAGCTGCGCTGGAACAGGATCTTCAGCCGGATCACCGGCTCGTTGCTGATGAACTGCGACAGCGCCAGCAGGGCGAAGCCCACCAGCGAGATCAGGCTGAGGATGATGATGAATTCCGATTCAAACCAACGCTCGCGCTGGCCATCCTCCAGCACCACGGTCAGCGCGCCCAGGCCTGCGGTCATGCCGATGATGCCCATCCAGTCCGCGCGCAGCAGGCCGCCCCAGTTGGATTTTTCGTGCGGCAGGCCGAGCAGCAGCAGGCCTATCAGGCCCGCGCAGATCGGCACGTTGATGAAGAAGGCGTAGTGCCAGCTGACGTTCTCGGTGAGCCAGCCACCCAGCAGCGGGCCGATGATGGGCCCCAGAATCACCGTCATGCCGAACAGCGCGGTGCCCAGCGTCTGCTGCGCCGGTGGCAGGCGTGTGGCGACGATGGTCAGCGCGGTGGGGATCAACGCGCCACCGGTGAAACCCTGGCCGATGCGGCCCAGGATCATCATGTCCAGTGTGTTTGACAGGCCGCACATCACCGAGAACGCGGTGAACAGCGAGGCGCAGATCAGCAGGAAGGTGCGCAGGCCCAGCGTGCGCACGAACCAGCCGGTCAGGGGGATCATGACGATCTCCGAGACCAGGAACGAGGTGGAAATCCAGGTGCCTTCGGTGCCGCTGGCGCCCACCTCGCCCTGGATGGTGGGCAGCGCGGCATTGACGATGGAGATGTCCAACGTCGCCATGAACGAGCCGATGGTACCCGCCGCCACCGCCAGCCATGCGCTGGCGTCGGCCTTCTGCGGCACCGCGTTGGCGGCCGTGCTGCTCATCGCGCGTTGGCGCCCTCATTGCGGTTGACCGCGCCCTCGCGCGTGTCCACGGTCACTTCCACCGACATTCCTGGCACGAGGATCTTGCGGGTCTCGGCGTCGGCCTCGATGCGGATGCGCACCGGAATGCGCTGCACCACCTTGGTGAAGTTGCCGGTGGCGTTCTGCGGCGGCAGCAGCGCGAACTGCGAACCGGTGCCGGGCGAAATGCTCTCCACCGTGCCGTGCAGCTTGGTGCCGGGCAGCGCATCCACTTCGATTTCCGCCGGCTGGCCGGGGCGCATGCGGCCCAGCTGGGTTTCCTTGAAGTTGGCCGACAGGTACAGCGACTGCAATGGCACCACCGTCATCAGCCGCGTGCCCGCAGCGACGAACTGGCCCACCTGCGCGGTCTTGTTGCCGATGCGTCCGTCGATGCGCGCGGTGAGCACGGTGTCCTCGAATGCCACCTTGGCCTGCGCGGCATCGGCCTGCGCCTGCTTCAGCCCGGCCTGCGCCTGCGCAAGCTGTGCCTGCCCCGCTTCGATCTGGCTCTGCGCACCGTTGATCTGCGAATGCGCCGCGTCATACTGCGCCTGCGCGCGTTCAAGGTCATGCTTGACGCTTTCAAAGTGCTCATGGGTGTCGGCACCGGATGCGGCCAGCGGGCCGAAGCGCGCCACTTCCGCACGTGCGAACCGCAGTGTGGCCTCGGCGGCCTTCAATTGGGTGCGCGCCTGCACCAGCTGCGACTGGTTGCCCTGCACGCCGGCACTGGCGGCGGCGATGTCGGCCTCGCGCACGGCAATGACCGCTTCGGCCTGATCCAGCGTGGCGCGGTAGGTACGTGGGTCGATGCGGACCAGTGGCTCGCCGGCCTTCACCCATTGGTTGTCCTGCACCATCACTTCGGTGATGTAGCCGTTGACGCGCGGCGCCACGGCTACCGCGTCGGCCTGCAGGTAGGCGTTGTTGGTCTGCTGTTTGTACTTGCCTACCAGCAGGTAATAGGCCAGCCACGCCAGCAGCGCGGCCAGCACCAGCAGGCCGATGATGCTCAGCGTCCAGCGTACCTTGGGGTTCTTCAGCGGCGAGGGCTTGTCCTGCGCCGGGGCTGGGTCCGTGGGAGTTGCCGAATGGGCTTGGGGCTGTTCGCTCATGGTCTCGTCGCGGCTGTCGTTTCGATAGGCCGGATCGCGCGGCGGCGATCACGTACGCGACAGTACGGGACTTGGGCGGGAGGTCAAGTGAAAAGCGGGATGCGGCGGGAGCGCGGGAAGCGGAACATTTCCCCTTCACCGCTGCCCCTCTCCCATTGCGGGAGAGGGAAAAGAAGCGGTCTCAACCCCCCTCCCCGCTCAGGGGAAAGGGCATGAGAGACACGGGCCTCAGCGGCCGGTCTTGATCTCGGTCCAGAGGCGGGTGTACAGCTTGTCCGTCTCCGGTGCGTTGATCGCATAGGTGAACATCTTGGCCGCCACGTCTTCCGGCGGGTAGATGGTAGCGTCGTCACGGATGGCCGGGTCCACCAGCGAGGTGGCCGACTTCACCGGGTTGGCGTAGTGGGTCACGTTGGTGTTGTTGGCCGCCACCTGCGGTTCCAGCAGGTAGTTGATGAAGGCATAGGCGTTGCCCGGGTGCTTGGCGTCCTTCGGAATGGCCAGCATGTCGAACCACTGCGGCGCGCCTTCCTTCGGGATCGAATAGGCCACTTCCACGCCGTTCTTGGCTTCCTCGGCGCGGTCGCGGGCCTGGATCACGTCACCGGACCAGCCTACCACCAGGCAGGTGCTGCCATTGGCCAGCGAGCCCACGTACTGCGAGGAGTGGAAGTTCTGCACGTACGGGCGGATGCTCTTGAGCAGCTCGGCCGCCTTCTGGATGACCGCCGGGTCGGCGCTGTGCGGGTCTTCGCCCAGGTAGTGAAGCGCGATCGGCACCATGTCGGCCGGGGTGTCGAGCAGGGTCACGCCGCAATCCTTCATCTTGGCGATGTTTTCCGGCTTGAACACCAGGTCCCAGCTGTTGGCGATATCGGTGCTGCCGCCAAAGCGTTCCTTAAGTTTGGCCACGTTGTAGCCGATACCTGTGGTGCCCATCATGTACGGCACGCCGAACTTGTTGTCCGGGTCCTGTGCGGCAATACGCTGCATCACGGCCGGGTCCAGATTGGCCAGGTTCGGGATCCTGCTCTTGTCCAGCGGCAGGAACACGCCGGCCTGGATCTGGCGGCCGAAGAAGTTCAGGGTGGGCACCACGATGTCGTAGCCACTGTCGCCGGTAAGCAGCTTGGTCTCCACCATCTCGTCGCTGTCGAACACGTCGTAGGTGACCTTGATACCGGTGGTCTTCTCGAAGTTCGGGATGGTGTCTTCGGCGATGTAGTCCGAGTAGTTGTAGACGTTGAGGACCTTGGCCTCGCCGCCCTCAGGCGCCTTGGCGCCCTCTTCCTTGCCACCACAGGCGGCGAGCAGGGAGACGGCAACACCAATGGTGAGGATGCGCAGATTCATGGTTTCTCCAGTGTGATCCGGAAAGTGTGGGGGAGCCGGCAGTACCAGCGGTGGCGTATTGTCCCACGAAGCAGGCGCGAGTGAAGAGCAGTGGGGAGTGGGAGGGGGCCAAAGGCGAGAATGGGTTGCGATGGCGGCTACAGGCTGTCCACCCGGTTTCTCACTCCTCACTGCTGTTCACCCGCGCCCACCCTCACACGTTGAGCAGCAGGAATTCCCGCTCCCACGAGCTGATCACGCGGAAGAAGGTTTCGTACTCCTTGCGCTTGACCGAAATGTAGGCACGGGTGAAGCGGTGGCCCAGCAGGTTCTGCAGTGACTCGCAGGCTTCCAGGCCATCAAGCGCCTCGCCCAGCGAGCGTGGCAGCTCGTAGCCGGTCTCCTTGGCGTTGCCGGTGATCGGCTGGCTGGGCTTGAGCCCCTCGCGGATGCCGAGCAGGCCACAGGCCAGCGTGGCGGCCATGGCCAGGTAGGGGTTGGCGTCGGAACCGGCGAAGCGGCTCTCCACGCGGCTGTTTTCCAGCGTATCGATGGGCACGCGCAGGCCGCAGGTGCGGTTGTCGAAGCCCCACTCCACGTTGCTCGGCGATACCTCGCCGAACACCAGCCGGCGGTAGGAGTTCACGTTCGGCGCGAAGAAGGCCATCGCCATCGGCACGTACTTCTGCAGCCCGGCCAGATAATTGCCGAACAGCTCGCTGTACTCGCCCTCATGGCTGCCGGCGAACACGTTGACGCCGTCAGAGATGCGCAGCAGGCTCTGGTGGATGTGCATGGCGCTGCCCGGCTCGGTCTCCATGGGCTTGGCCAGGAAGGTGGCGTAGACGCCGTGGCGCATCGCCGACTCACGCATGGTGCGCTTGAACAGGAACACCTGGTCGGCCAGCGACATCGCATCGGCGTGGGTGAAGTTCACTTCCAGCTGCGCCGCGCCGGATTCGTGGATCAGCGTGTCCACGTCCAGCTTCATCGCATCGCAGTAGTCGTACATCAGGTCCAGGATGGGGTCGAATTCGTTGACCGCATCGATCGAATACGACTGGCGCGCGGTTTCCGGGCGGCCCGAGCGGCCTGCGGGCGGCAGCAGCGGGAAATCCGGGTCGGTGTTCTTCTGCACCAGGAAGAACTCCACCTCCGGCGCTACCACCGGCTTGAGCCCGAGTTCGGCATAGGCGGTGAGCACGCGGCGCAGCACA
Source organism: Stenotrophomonas sp. UBA2124 (assembly GCA_002329155.1). GTDB lineage: Bacteria > Pseudomonadota > Gammaproteobacteria > Xanthomonadales > Xanthomonadaceae > Stenotrophomonas. The sequence goes on from DCXY01000049.1 coordinate 64,804, forward strand.
TTGCGCGGCGCCAGTTCGTGCGGCTGGCCGCCCTTGGTATAGCAGTCGTGGATGATCTGCGCGGTGGGGTCGGCCGCCCACGGCACCATGCGCACGGTGTCCGGGTCCGGGCGCAGGATCATGTCCGAATCCGCCGGCGAGGTCAGTTCGTAGTAATCGTCCGGGAAGTCACCGGTGACGGTGGTGGCGAAGATGCCCTCGGGCAGGCGCGTGCCGTAGTCATGGGAGAACTTGTCGGCAGGAATGATCTTGCCGCGGGCATTGCCGGTGATGTCCGGCACCAGGCATTCGACCTCGGTGATATGCCGTTCCTTGAGCCAACGCAGCAGGGAGCTTTCTTCCTGCACGCTGGCGACGGTCTTGCGGGTACGGGGGCGCGATGTCATGGCGGATCAACTTTGTTTCTGCAACTGGTAGCGGCGACAGGCCTCGCCGAAGGCTTGGAAAATGGCCAGGTAGAACGGGTTGTCCAGCACCCGCCATTCCGGGTGGAACTGCAGGCCGAGCAGGAAGCCCGGGCCGGGGCCGGTGAAGGCTTCAATCAGGCCATCCGGTGCGCGGGCCTGCACCTGCAGGCCTTCGCCCAGCCGCGCCACGCCCTGCCCGTGCACCGAGTTCACCTGCACCTCGGTGCCACCTGCAAGGCGGGCAAGCAGGCCACCGGGGGTCAGTTCCAGCGCGTGCGCAGGGCCATATTGCACGTCCAACGGTGAATCCGGGTCTTCACGATGGTCTGCAAACCCCGGCACTTCATGCACTTTCGGGTGCAGGCTGCCACCGAAGGCCACATTCACCTCCTGGAAGCCCCGGCAGATGGCCAGCACCAGCATGCCGCGCGCCAGTGCCTGATGGATCAGGCCCTGGCCGCCGAGCAGGCTGGCATCACGCGCCGGGTCGTGCGGGTTGCCGGGCCAGCTGGGGCCGCCATCGTAGTGATGCGGTTCGATGTTGCTGGTGGCGCCGGTCAGCAGCAGGCCGTCCAGCCGCTCCAGCCAGCCTTCGGCCGGCAACGGCGGCTGCAGCGACGGCAGCAGCACGGGCATGGCTCCGGCAGCATCGACCACGGCACGCACGTACTTTTCGCCGACCACGAGAAAGGGATGTGAGCCGATCGGTTTGCTGTCGGTGGGCAAGCCGACCAGCGGCAGGCTGGCCATGCATCAGGCTCTGGAAACGTGCAGGCACGCTACCCCTGCCCTCGCATTTAGGCAACCGCAGGCACCTGTCATTCAAACGACATGGCGCACAATGCACGCTATGGGGCCCGTTGCCTGCGCCCGCCGCTGACGGCACTCCCGTTACACTCCACGCCCTGTTTCCGCCCTGCCCGCCTGATGCCCGAGGACGCTGCACTGTCCGGCTATCCGCCCACCTGGTATGCCGCCAGCCAACCCCAGCCGCCACTACGCGCCCCGCTGCGCGGCCCCACGCGCGCCGATGTGGCGGTGCTTGGTGCCGGTTACACGGGCCTGACCGCTGCACTGGCGCTGGCTGAAAAGGGCCATTCGGTGACCGTGCTGGAGGCCGAACGGGTCGGCTGGGGGGCGTCCGGCCGCAATGGTGGCCAGGCCATCGTCGGCTATGGCTGCGAGCAGGACACGCTGGAGCGGCTGGTCGGCAACGATGATGCACGCCTGCTGTTCGACTTCTCGCGCGACGGCATGCACATGCTCAAGCGGCGCATCCGCCAGCACGGCATCGACTGCGACTGGCGCGACGGCCATGCCAACGTGCCCATCCATCCGCGACAGGAGCGCGCCCTGCGCGCCGACATCGTGACCATGGCCCAGCGTTACGACTACCCGCTGGAATGGTGGGACCGCAGCCGCCTGCGCCAGGAGCTGGCCAGCGAACGCTACCTGGGCGCGATGTACGACGCCGCCAGCGGCCACCTGCACCCGCTCGCCTATGCACAGGGTCTGGCCCGCGCCGCCGAGACGGCAGGCGTGGTCATCCACGAACACTCGCCGGTGCAACGGCTCGAACGCGGTGCCAGGCCGGCACTGGTCACCGCCGGGGGGCGCGTGGACGCCGATTTCGTGGTGCTGGCCGGCAATGCCTGGCTGCAGGGCATCGCCCCGGAACTGGAAAGCCGGATGATGCCGGTGGGCACCTACATCGGCGCCACCCAGTCACTGGGTGCGGAACGCGCCAGGGCGCTGATCCGCAATGACATGGCCGTGGCCGACGTGAACTGGGCACTGGACTACTTCCGCCTCAGCCGCGACCACCGCCTGCTGTTCGGCGGCCAGGCCAACTATTCCGCGCTGCCACCGCCGGGTCTGCGCGCGAGCATGACCCGCCGCATGCGGCGGGTGTTCCCGCAGCTGGCCGATGTGGAAATGGAATATGTGTGGGGTGGCTATATCGACATCACCCGCAACCGCGCCCCGCACTGGGGCCGGCTCACCCCGAACGTGTACTTCGCGCAGGGCTTCTCCGGCCATGGTGTGGCCAGCACCGGGCTGGCGGGGGAAGTGATCGCGGCGGCCATCGCCGGCCAGGCCGCCCGGCTGGATGTGTTCGAGCGCATCCCGCACGGCGTGTTCCCCGGTGGCAAGGCGCTGCGCATGCCGCTGCTGGTGGCCGCCATGTCCTGGTACAAGCTGCGCGATCTGCTGTGGTAGTGCCAGCCGGCCCGACTCAGGGAAGGCCCAGGCTCTGTCGCGGCATCTCCTGACAGGCCATTCCGAAAACTCCTGACTAAAGTTCTTACGAAGTTGGCCGCTACCCGAGCTGATGCCCTCGGTCCCGTTGCCAATGTCCGCGTCACCCCAGGCGAGCTTCGACAGCCAGCCGATCACAGCCTTGCCGCAACGCATTCTGCTGGTGGAGAACTCGCGCACGTTCACCACCATGCTGCGTGCTGCCATCGAGCAGCGACTGGAGCTGCCGGTGAGCGTGGCCTCCAGCCTGGCCGAGGCCGGTGAGCTGCTGGACCGCGAACAAGGCTGGTTCCTGGTGTTGACCGGGCTGGTGCTGGCTGACGGCGACCGCGACAAAGTGGTCGACTATTTCGTCAACCGCGGCCTGCCTACCATCGTGGTCAGCGGCGTCTACGACGAGGACCTGCGCAAGCGCGTGCTGCAGCAGGACATCATCGACTATGTGCTGAAGAACACCCCCGGCAGCATCGACTACCTGGTGTGGCTGGTGCAGCGGCTGGAGCGCAACCGCCGCATCAACGCGCTGGTGGTTGACGACTCGCCATCGGCACGCGCCTATGCCGCCGCCCTGCTGGGCCTTTACAGCTACCACGTTACCGAGGCGGCTGACGGCCACAGCGCACTGCGCGCACTGGAAGCAGACCCTGCCATCCGCCTGGTGATCGTGGACCAGGAAATGCCTGGCATGGACGGGGTGGAACTCACCCGCCGCCTGCGTGCGCTGCGCGCGCGCGACAAGGTGGCGGTGATAGGCATTTCCGGCAACACGGACCCCTCGCTGATTCCACGTTTCCTGAAGAACGGCGCCAATGATTTCCTGCGCAAGCCATTCTCGCGCGAGGAGTTCTTCTGCCGGGTATCGCAGAACGTGGACCAGCTGGAGCTGATCGGCACCCTGCAGGACCTGGCCACCCGCGATTTCCTGACCGGGCTGCCCAACCGCCGCAGCTTCCTGGAGCACAGCCAGCGCCAGCTTGGCAACAGCGAGGGCTCGGTGGCGGTGGCCATGGTGGACATCGACCACTTCAAGCACATCAACGACAGCCTGGGCCACGAAGCCGGCGACCAGGCCATCCGCGCGGTGGCCAGCGTGCTGCAGACCCACACCCTGCCGCATGACATCAGCGCCCGCTTCGGCGGCGAGGAGTTCTGTCTGCTGGTGCATGGCCTGGACGAGGATGACTGCAACGCGCATTTCGAGAAGATGCGCCAGGCCGTGGAAGCCCTGCGCCTGCGCATCGGCGACAACACCCTGGCCATGACCGTGAGCATCGGCGTCACCCGTGCGCCGCCGGGCACCGGCAACCTGCACCAGCTCATCACCGAGGCAGACCGCCAGCTGTACCTGGCCAAAGCCGACGGCCGCAACCGCGTGCGCAGCACACAGCTGCACTGAGCACGCCAGCAGAACGCTGCTTGCAGGCAATTTGCCATCGCAAACAGGCTTCCTCACGCCCGCTCACGCTGGCATTGATTCAGATCAACGCTTCATTTTCACCCGCCCTCTACATTCCCAACCAAGGAATTCACAGGGAGACGCAGCGATGGCACTACTGGTTTGGCAGGAGGACCTCAACACGGGTGTGGAGGTCATTGACCAGCAGCACATGCGCATCGTGGAAATGCTCAACCACCTGCACGTGGCGCAGAAGAGCCTGGAGCGGGTGGCCGTGGCCGAGGTGATCGACGAACTGGTGGACTACACCATGTCGCACTTCGCCTTCGAGGAAGAGCTGATGGAAGAAGCCGGTTACCCGTTCTGTGCCGCCCACAAGCGCGTACACGAGGTGTTTGGCAAGCGCGTGGCCGAGTACCGCATGCGTTTCCAGGCCGGCGAGGATGTCACCGACGAGCTGCGCAACATGCTCTCGCGCTGGCTGTTCAACCATATCCGTGGCGATGACAAGGCCTATGCCGAGCACGTCAAGCGCCACCTCAACCAGTTTGCACGCGATCACCAGGAAGGCAGCTGGCTGGGCCGCACCTTGAAGCGCCTGTTCCGCTGAAGGCTTGTGCAGGAACGACGCGGCCGCGGTTTCCCCCTCCCCCTTGGCCGTGACCGCGCCGTTCCTGCCATATGCAACACGCCCCGCATCATGCGGGGCGTTCTGTTTATAGCTGCCGGCGGCAGCTGATGGCCCACAAGGCCAGACCGGTTACCGCAGCGGTGGCGCACAGGTAGCCGCCCACGGCGGCGATGCCAAACTTGCCTGCCAGCCAGGTGGCGGCATACGGCGCGGGCGCCGCGCCCAGAATGCCGGCCAGGTTGAACGACAGCGAGGCACCGGTATAGCGCAGCTGCACGGGGTACAGGCTGGCCAGCATGGTGCCGCAGGGGCCGTAGGTCAGGCCCATCAAAAACAGGCCCAGCGACAGGAACAGCAGCACCTGCCACGGGTGGCCGGCCTGGAACAGCGGCTGGAACAACAGCCCGAAAGCGAAGATTGCCAGTGTCGCCACGCCCATCGCCTTCACCGTGCTGCTGCGGTCGCCATACAGCGCGGCCAGCGGAATGCCCGCTGCAAAGAACAGGATGCCGACCATCTGCATCAGCAGGAATTCCTCACGCGGGTAGCCCAGCGCCGAGGTGCCGTAGCCCAGCGTGAACACCGTCATCAGGTAGAACAGCACGAAGGTGGCGAACGCCGCCAGCGTACCCAGCACCACGATGCCGGCATGCCGCGCCAGCACCTCACCTATCGGCAGGCGCACGCGCTGGCCCTGCTGTATCGCCTTCTGGAAGTCCGGCGTCTCGTGGATGTTCAGGCGCACCCACAGGCCAACGATTACCAGCAGTGCGCTGGCGATGAACGGCACGCGCCAGCCCCATGCCAGGAAATCCGCATCGTCCAGCACCCTGCCCAGCAGCAGGAAGGCGCCGGCTGACAACAGAAAGCCCAGCGGCGCGCCAAGCTGCGGAAACATGCCGTACCACGCACGCTTACCGGGCGGCGCGTTCTCGGTGGCCAGCAGCACCGCCCCACCCCATTCGCCCCCCAGGCCCAGGCCCTGCCCGAAGCGGCACAGCGCCAGCAGCAGCGGCGCCAGCAGGCCGATGTCGTGATAGGTGGGCAGCAGGCCGATGGCCACCGTGGACAGGCCCATGGTCAACAGCGCCGCCACCAGCGTGGCCTTGCGCCCGATGCGGTCGCCATAGTGGCCGAACACCGCCGAGCCCACCGGGCGTGCGACGAAGGCGACGGCGAAGGTGGCCAGTGACTGCAGCAATGCCGCATTGCTGCTGCTCTCGGGGAAAAACAGCTTGGGAAACACCAGCACCGCAGCAGTGGCGTAGATGTAGAAATCGAAGAACTCGATGGTGGTGCCGACAAGGCTGGCAGCCAGCACGCGGCGTGGCGAGTTCAGGGCAGCGACGACCGGAGCGTTGGGCATGGGCCAGGGCGGAAGACAGGACCCGCGCAGTCTGCCATGCGCCGGAACCGCCCATGCAGCTGGTTGCAGTTGGGACGAAATGGTGCGGCGGGGAACCGGGAGTCGGGAACGGGGAATCAGGCCGCCGGAGCCTGGTTGAGTTGCTGTACGCCCGGAACGCGGCGCGGGCCCGTTTGCACGCAACGTAACAGCCGATATTCATCCGCTGTTCCCGTTTTGCTGGGCTGCGATTCAAATTCCTTAATGGCAACCAGACCGCAATCACGCCGCGGCACGCATTTCACACGATGGTTTCACCTTCAGCGGCTAGCGTGCAGGTACACCTGAAACGAGGAGTACCTTCGATGAGCAAGCACCATCTTCCTACTGCCCTGCTGGCCATTACCGCTGCCTTTGCCGGCGCAGGCATTGCCCAAGCGCAGGACTCACTCACCGCACCGCAGGTGCGCGCGCAGCTTGAAGCGCAGGGCTACACCAACGTGCACGACGTGAAGTTCGACGACGGCATGTGGGAGGCTGATGCCGTCAGTGCCGATGGCAAGAAGGTCGATCTGCGCCTGGACCCGCGCACCGGCAAGGTCTACCCGGACTCGGCGGTGTCACAGCTGAGCGAGGCCGACATCCGCGCGCAGCTCTCCACGCAGGGCTTCGGCAACGTGCATGAGGTCAAGTTCGACGACGGCATGTGGAAGGCCAAGGCCACCAGCCAGACCGGGCAGAAGACCGAGCTGAGAATGGATCCGGCCACCGGCGAAATCGTCGCGCAGGAACAGAAGTGATCTGACGGCCGGGAACGGGGAATCGGGAAGTGAGGCAACCGTAGCCCGGGTAAGCGCAGCGCACCCGGGAACACAGGGTCAAACGGGTGCAGGGAACGATGGACACATCCATCCACCTGCACTCCCGGTTCCCCGTTCCCTGTTCCCCGCCATCACCCCAGATTGATCCAGGTCGCCTTCATCTCCGTGTACTTGTCAAAGGCATGCAGGGATTTGTCGCGGCCATTGCCGGATTGCTTGTAACCACCGAACGGCGCGGTCATGTCGCCGCCATCCCAGTAGTTCACCCATACGCTGCCCGCACGCAGGCCACGCGCGACACGATGCGCGCGTGAGACATCACGCGTCCACAAGCCCGCAGCCAGGCCGTACTCGCTGTCATTGGCCATCTGCAGTGCCTGCTGCTCGCCATCGAACGCGATCACCGACAGCACCGGCCCGAAGATTTCCTCACGTGCGATGCGCTGCTGCGGGCTTACGTCATCAAACACGGTCGGTTCGATATAGCTGCCACCGGCCACCACATCCGCGCGCTTGCCACCCAGCAGCAGCCGCGCGCCTTCCGCCGTGCCTGCCTCGATATAGCCGAGCACGCGCTGCGCCTGCGCTTCGTCCACCATCGCGCCCATCGGTGCATCCGGCTCGAACGGGTGCCGGGGCTGCATGTGCCGGCCATGCTCCACCACCCGCGCGACGAACTCGTCCTTGATCGAGCGCTCCACCAGCAGGCGCGACGCCGCCGTGCATACCTCGCCCTGGTTGTAGAAGATGCCACTGGCCGCCGCTTCGGCCGCCCGGTCCAGATCAGGCGCGTCGGCAAACACGATGTTCGGGCTCTTGCCACCGCACTCCATGTAGGCGCGTTTCATGTTCGACAGCCCAGCACATTGCAGCAGCCGCTTGCCCACTGCAGTGGAGCCGGTGAACACCAGCCCGTCCACATCCATGTGCAATGCCAGCGGTTCGCCCGCGCCCTTGCCGCTGCCCGGCACCACGTTGAACACACCGTCCGGCAGCCCTGCCTCGGCTACCAGTTCGGCGAAACGCAGCGCGCTGAGCGGTGATTTCTCCGAAGGTTTGAGCACCACCGAGTTGCCCGCCGCCAATGCGGGCGCCACCTTCCATGCCGCCATCAGCAGCGGGAAGTTCCACGGCACGATCGCACCGACCACGCCAAGCGGTTCACGGGTGATCAGGCCCAGCTCGTTGCTGCCGGTGGGTGCGACTTCGCCGTAGAGCTTGTCCACGGCCTCGGCAGTCCACTGGATGCAGCGCACCACGCCCGCGATATCCACATTGCGGGCTTCACCGATCGGCTTGCCCATGTCCAGCGTTTCCAGCAACGCCAGCTCATCGGCATGCTGCTCCACCAGCGCGGCCAGACGCAGCAACTGCTGCTTGCGCCGCGCCGGCTTCAGCCCCGACCAGTGACCGGCCTGGAAGCTGCGCCGGGCAGCAGCCACCGCATGGTCTATATCCACCTGCCCGCCATCGGCCACCTGCGCCAGCACGCGCCCGTCGATGGGGCTGATGCAGTCGAAGGTGGCGCCGGAAGCCGCGTCAACGGCGCGGCCGTCAATGAACGCACGGGTGCGCAGCGACAGGCCGGCGGCCATGCCCTGCCATTGTTCGCGGAGATGTGGGGTGGTCATGCGGGCATCCTGTTGTGTTGCGGTGGGGCGCGGCGCAGGCCGCCATGCCTGCATGGTACGCCGCCACGGTTACACGACATGCATGAATCCACCCTGCGGCGCACCGCGCGGAAACGACAGGCGCAGCGCCCAGCGCCGCGCCGATTCACTACAATGCCGGCCCACGTTTCAGCCGGCAGCCGCATGGACATCATTGTCAACGAAGAACTCAAGGCCTACATCGACCCGCTCACGCAGGATGAACACGATGCGCTGGAGCGCAGCCTGCTGGCCGAGGGCTGCCGTGATTCGCTGGTGCTGTGGGGCAACATCCTGATCGACGGCCACAACCGCTACGGCATCTGCCGCAAGCACGGCATTCCGTTCAACACCGTGCAGAACACGCGCTTCCAGAGCATGGATGACGTGCACCTGTGGATGATCGAGCAGCACCTGGGCCGGCGCAGCGTGTCCGATTTCCAGCGCGGCGTGCTGGCGCTGCGCAAACGGGCCATCGTGGAGGCACGCCACCGCGTGGAGCAGGAGCAGCTGCGCCGTGAGAGCGAAGGCGAGGCAGCCCTGTCCAACGTGGAGGCTGCCGCCGATGCCGATACCCCACCTTGGGAACCGGCGCCCAAGCTGTCCAAGGCCGAACTGGCGCGTGAAGCCAAGCTCAGCGCCAGCCAGGTGACGATGATCGAGAAGATCAGCGCGCATGCGGCGCAGGAAGTGATTGAAGCGGTGAAGGCCGGCGAGATTTCGATCAGCGCCGCCGCCGTGGTCGCCAGCCTGCCGGAAGACGAGCAGCGCGCCGCCGCACAGGGTGGCAAGGACGAGCTGAAGCAGGCCGCCAAGCGCGTGCGCGACTCACGCCGCAAGCCCAAGCCCGAGCGCGCTGCCGATGATGCGCAAAGCGCCCACGGCCCGACACATGAACAGGCTGAAACAGCGCCCGCCAGCCCGGAAGTGGAGGCACTGCGCCAGCGTGTGGCCTCGCTGACCGCCGAGAACCAGGCCCTGCGCATGGAGCTGGACGCCCTGCGCGCGCGGCTGGCGGCAGGCAACGCCGACGCCATGGCCGACGAAGCCGCCGACGCTTGATCCCCCACTGCCATCGGCCCTAGTCTGCTGGCACGCCCGTGCATGGACCCTGCGATGGCATCAGCCTCACCTGAACTTGAAACCTTTGTCCGCGATGCCTTCATGCGCGGACACACCCGGCCCCAGGTCAGTCAGGCCCTGCTGGCCGCGGGCTGGAGCGAAGAACAGATCCGCGGCGTGCTCGACGGCTGGGCCGACGTGGATTTCCCGTTGCCGGTGCCGCGCCCGCGCGCCTTACTCTCTGCACGCGAGGCCTTTGTCTACCTGCTGCTGTTCAGCACGCTGTACTTTTTCAGCTGGAACCTGGGCAGCCTGCTGTTCAAACTGATCGAACATGCACTGCCCGATGCCGCCGACGCACGCTGGCAGGTGCTTCAGCTGGGGCCGTCGATCCGCTGGTCGATCTCCGCACTGGTCATCGCCTTCCCGCTGTTCGCCTTCCTCTCGCACCGGGTGAGCCTTGACGTGGTGCGCAACCCGATCAAACGCCTGTCGCCGGTGCGGCGCTGGCTGACCTACCTCACCCTGTTCGTCGCGGCCAGCGTGCTGGTGGGCGACCTCACCACGCTGGTCTACAACGTGCTGGGCGGTGAACTGAGCCTGCGCTTCGCGCTGAAGGTACTTGCGGTTGCTGTCATCGCCGGCACCGTGTTCGGCTGGTATCTGTGGGACCTGCGCCGCGAGGAGGTCAACCCATGAGCCGCGCCAACTGGGGAGGCCGCGTGCTGTGGGCCACCGGCATCTTCACCGCGCTGGCCATCGCCGCCGGCGTGTGGATCATCGACTCGCCTGCACAGCAGCGCCTGATGCGGCTGGACGACAACCGCATCCAGGGCCTACAGCAGCTGGACCGCGCGGTGCGCAACTACCACAGCAGCCACGATGCACTGCCGCCGGATGTCGCCACGCTGGCCGCGCAGCCGGAAGTGGATCTGGCCCTGGCCGACCCCGACGGCGGCCCGGATTTCAGCTACACGCCGCTCGATGCCGGGCACTACCAGCTGTGCGCGCGCTTCGTCACGCGCAGCACCGATGGCCACCGCCGCTTCATCGACGATGCCTGGGCACACCCGGTTGGCGACCACTGTTTCCGGCGCGCGGCCAAGGACGAAGACTGACCCGTGGACGCCATGCACGACCCGCGCCGCGCGCAGCTGCGCCGCCTCAAGACCAGCGCGGTGATCCTGCTGCTGGCGATGCTCAGCGGCTTCGTGATCAGCCACATCAATGGCGAGCGCGGCATCTGGGCATGGGTGGGGGCCTTCTGCGAGGCCGCCACGGTGGGCGCGCTGGCAGACTGGTTTGCGGTGGTGGCGCTGTTCCGCCGCCCGTTGAACCTGCCCATTCCGCACACGGCCATCATCCCGCGCAACAAGGCGCGCATCGCCGACAGCCTTGCGGTGTTCGTACGCGACCATTTCCTTGAGCCCGAAGCCCTGCTGGCCAAGCTCAAGGTGTTCGACCCGGCCACCCGCCTCGGCCAATGGCTTGCCCATCCGGAACAGGCACGCATGCTGGCCGGCATGGCCCGTGGCTGGGCGGTGCAGGCGCTGGACCTGCTGGACGAAGCCGCCGTGCGCCGCGCCATCCAGGGCTTTGTGGTGGAGCAGCTGCGGCAGTGGAACGCCGCCGCCACCGCAGACGATCTGCTCGGCCTGCTCACTGCCGACAACCGCCACCAGCGCGTGCTCGACGAAGGCCTCAAGCGCGTGGCCCACTGGCTGGACAAGGAAAGCGTGCGCCAGCACGCCTCCGCGCTGATCGTGCGCTACATCCGCAAGGAATGGCCGAAGCTGGCCAGCACCGTGGATTGGGTCAAGCCCATCGACGAGATCGGCGACACCCTGGCCGACCGTCTCGCACGCGCCGGGCTGGAAGAACTGCAACAGGTGCTTTCGCAACCGGAGCACCCCCTGCGCCAGGACTACGCCCGCTGGCTGGGCGACTACATGCAGCGCCTGCGCGAAGATCCGGCGCTGGCCGAGAAGGTCAACACGCTCAAGCTGCAGATGATCGACCACCCTGCCCTGCAGGACTACGTGCAGGGCCTGTGGCAGCGCGTGCAGTCCTACCTGCGCGATGACCTGTCGCACGCGGATTCGGTGCTGGCCGGCCACCTGGAGCGCAGCCTGGGCAAGCTCGGCCTGGCCATCGGCAACGATCCGGCGCTGCGCGACGCGCTCAACCAGCACATGCTCAGCGGCGCCGAACGGCTCACCAACCGCCTGCGTGATGGGGTGACGGTGCATATAGCGCAGACGGTGAAGAGCTGGGACGAGAAGAAACTGGTTGACCAGCTGGAGCTGAGCGTAGGCCGTGACCTGCAGTACATCCGCTTCA
>DCXY01000049.1:76770-179005 GCA_002329155.1 Stenotrophomonas sp. UBA2124
GACCTGCAGTACATCCGCTTCAACGGCACGCTGGTGGGCGGGCTGATCGGCCTGCTGCTGCATGGCCTCACGGTGTGGCTGCACATCTAGGCAGCCATTGTTGCCCTGCCCAGCTACGGCAGCGCCGGCTGCGCCCCCAGATGCGCCAGCAGGCTCTGCATCGGCTTTGACAGGGCGTGCCAGTCGCCGAAGCACAGGCACAGCTGGCGCCGCGCCCATGCATCCTCTATCGCCACGGTCCTGAGCGGATGGCGGCGCTGGAAGCGGCTCGCCGCCGCTGCGGGCAGCACCGCCACGCCCACACCCTGCGACACCATCTGGCACATGCCCTCGAAATGCTTCATGCGCACGCGCATTGCCAGTGTGCGGCGCAGCGCGGCGGCGTGTGCGTCGATGTGATCCTGCAGCGCGCTGCCTGCCTCCAGACCCACGAACGGCTCACCGGTGATGTCGGCAAAGTGCACCCGCTTGGCATTGGCAAGCCGGTGCGCCACCGGAACGATCAGCACCAAGGGATCCTTCGCAATGGGTTGCAGGGTGAGCCCGGCAGGCTGCGCGGCATCGGATACCACACCGGCTTCGGCCAGCCCGGTGCCGATCATCCTCACGATCTCGGCGCTGGTGCGCTCACGCAGGTCCAGACTCATGCGTGGCCGCTGCGCAAGCCACGGCGCCAACCGCTGCGGCAACAGGCCGGTCAGCGCAGCGGTGTTCGCGTACAGCAGCAACGTGCCACGCGCACCCGCGCCGAAATCACGCAACTCGCCCTGCAGGGCACTGTGCTGGCGCAGGATCAGCCGCGCATGGTGCGCCAAGGCCTCACCCGCCTCGGTGGTGGTCACCCCGGCACGGCTGCGCTCCAGCAGCAGCACCCCGGCATCGGCCTCGATCCGGCTGATGCGCTCGCTAGCCGAGGCCAGGGCGAGATTCGCCTGCCGGGCACCGGCGGTGATGCTGCCCGCATCCACCACGCACAGGAACAGGCGCAGATCCGCCAGATCGAACCTCATGCTTCCTCCACGGCAGGCACCCTTCGGCAGAACCGAAGGATATGCCGGAAATTCCGTATTGTCGCGGCGCGCCGCGGCCCATGTAATGCGTCGGATGAACGCACCAGGCAGCATATGGATCGGCATCTTCGTCCTCACCTTCCTTGCCGCAGGCCTGGTCAAGGGCGTGACCGGGATGGGCCTGCCCACCGTTGCCATGGGCGTGCTGGCCACCACCATGCCACCGGCTGCCGCCGCCGCGCTGCTGGTCGTGCCGACGTTCGTCACCAACGTGTGGCAGATGCTGGGGGGTACCGGCATGCGGGCGCTGTTGCGGCGGCTGTGGGCCATGATGCTCTGCGTCGTCGTTGGCACTTTTCTGGGGACGCGCCTGCTGGTCAGCATCGACCCCGCATGGTCGGCGCGGTTGCTCGGCCTCGCGCTGTTGGGTTATGCGCTGCATGCACTGCTTGCGCCCGCACTGTCGGTGCCGGCCCGGCTTGAATCGCGGCTGTCACCGCTGATCGGCTTGGCCACAGGGCTGCTGGCCGGTGCCACCGGCATCTTCACGGTGCCTGCGGTGCCCTATCTGCAGGCGCTGGGCCTGCAGAAGGAAGACCTGGTGCAGGCACTTGGCCTTTCCTTCACCGTGTCCACATCGGCACTGGCAGGTGGCCTGTTCGCCCACGGCGCGCTTGCCATGGATCAACTCGGCCTGTCACTGCTGGCGCTGGTTCCGGCACTGGCAGGCATGTGGCTGGGCGCACGCATTCGCCACAGGATCAGCCCGCAGAGCTTCCGCCGCTGCTTCCTGTTGCTGCTCATGCTGCTGGGGCTGGAGCAGATGCTGCGTTCGTTCTTCTGAAGGCAAGCGGGTCAAACCGAAGAACGTAGCCCGGGTAAGCAAAGCGCACCCGGGAAACCGACCACACTTCAGGTGCGCGGCGAACCGATTGCCGGTTGAACCACGCGAGAAGCCCCGGGTGCGCTGCGCTTAGCCGGGCTACGCGGCAGCATTCGTTCTTCTGAAAGCGCGGAAGGCCCATCAGCCCAAGGTAGCCCGGGTAAGCCAAGCACACCCGGGGTATCGACCACACTTCAGGCGTGCCAAAAGCCGCTTACCGGCCGATCCATGCGAACCAGACGAACCGCGCGCAAAGCCCCCGGGTGCGCTGCGCTTACCCGGGCTACGGTAAACCTGCCCTCACCCCAACCCCTCTCCCGTTTACGGGAGAGGGGCTTATTCCGAATGAGGGAAGGCCATCAAAGCCGCTGCAGCTCCCATGCACGGTGGATGCGGGCGTTGCGCTCGAAATCCGGTGCGATGGTCTTGGGCGTGATTTCACGGCAGCGCGCGAACTCGGCGATGGCGTTCTCTTCCAGCTTGAAGCGGCGGAAGTTGTTGGAGAAGTACAGCACGCCACCCGGCGCCAGACGCGCCACGGCGGCACGCAGCAGGCGCACCTGTTCGCGCTGCACGTCGAAGTCTTCCGCACGCGCCGAATTGGAGAAGGTCGGGGGATCGCAGAAAATCACGTCGTACTGGTCCTGCTCGGCCTCCAGCCAACGGATCGCATCGGCCTGCACCAGCTGGTGACGGCTGCCACCCATGCCGTTGAGCGCGAGGTTGTCGGCACACCACTGCAGGTAGGTGCCGGAGAGGTCCACGCTGGTCGTGGATGCCGCACCCGCCACCGCCGCTTCCACACTGGCCACGCCGGTGTAGCAGAACAGGTTGAGGAAGTGCTTGCCGCGCGACTGCTCGGCCATATGCCGGCGCAGCGGGCGGTGGTCCAGGAACAGGCCCGTGTCCAGATAGTCGAACAGGTTCACCCGCAGCAGCGCGTTGTTCTCGCGCACCAGCATGAACTCGCCCCGCTGCTCGAAGCGCCCGTACTTGCTGCCACCCTTGCCACGCTCGCGCGACTTCAGCGCGACCTGCTCGGCCGGCACCTCGAACACGTCGCGCGCAGCGGCCAGCAGTTCATTGCGACGGCGGCGCACGTCGGCATCGGGAATGGCCGCCGGTGCCGCATATTCCTGCACATGCAGGAAGGTGCGGCCCTTGCCGCCGTCTTCCTGATAGACGTCGATGGCCGCCGCATACTCGGGCAGGTCAGCGTCATAGGCACGGAAGCAGGTGATGTCTTCGCGCGTGCGCCAGCTCTTGAACTTCTTCAGATTCTTGCGCAGGCGGTTGGCAACCATCTGCGCGCCCTCGCTCAGCACGCGCGGCTGGCCATCGTTCTCGCGTGCCGGTACCGCGATGGGGTCGCAGACGATCAGCGCGCACTCGATGGCGCCGTTGAACAGCTGGTAGGTCTTGCGTGCACGCAGGCCGGTGGCGAACGCCAGTTCGGCGCTGCCACACAGCAGGCTCGCCCGCCACTGCGGCACCGCGCGCTTGAGCGCGTCACCGATACGACGGTACAGCGCCGCGTCGGCGGCAAGGCGTTCGTCGTAGGGCGGGTTGCAGACCACGCAACCGTTCTCCTGCGGCGGCACCTGCATGTCGGCCACGTCGCGCACGCCGAACCAGATGGCCTCACCCACACCGGCCACTTCCGCGTTTTCCTTCGCCGCACGGATGGCATGTGGATCGATGTCGCTGCCGTGGATGACCTGCTTCAACGCCGCGCGGCCTGCCAGTTCACGCTCGCGCGCTTCGGCCATCAACTGTTTCCACTGCGCCTGGTCGAAACCATGCCAGCGACTGGGCGGAATGCTGCCGTGGCGCTGCAGGCCAGGGGCGACATCGGCCGCCATCAACGCGCCTTCGATCAGCAGCGTGCCGCTGCCACACATGGGGTCCAGCAGGCCACCGCCTTCGGCATGGACCTTGGGCCAGCCCGCGCGCAGCAGCACTGCGGCCGCCAGGTTTTCCTTCAGCGGCGCTTCGTTCTGCGCCATGCGCCAGCCACGGCGGTGCATGGGGCCGCCGCCCAGATCAATGGAAATGGTGGCCCTGCCCTTGCGCAGCGACAGGTTGATACGCACGTCCGGCAGCTCAACGTTCACCGACGGCCGCTCCATGCCCTCGCCCCGCAGGCGGTCCACCACCGCGTCCTTCACCCGCTGCGCGGCAAAACGCGCGTGGGTGATGGCGGTGCCGGAGACATGCGCGTCCACCGCCAGGGTCAGGTCGGCGTCCAGATGCTGCTCCCACGGGATGTCCACCACGCCCTGGTAGAGCGCGCCCTCGTCCGGGCAGTCGAACTCCTGCAGCGGCCACAGCACACGGCTGGCCAGACGCGACCACAGCACCACGCGCTGCGCGTCGCGCAGTTCGCCTTCGGCATTGACGCCGGCAATGGTGGCGGTGGCCACGGGCAGGCCCATCGCCAGCAGTTCGTCGGCGAGCAGGTACTCAAGGCCCTTGGCGCAGGAAACAAAGAATTTCACGGGATCGGATCAACCATCGGAAAGGAGGGATGCAGGCAGGCACGACAGGCCGCCCGGGAGGCATCCAAGGGCGTCATTGTAGGCAGTTGCCGGTGACGCTGCCGGCAGGGCGCTGCCAACCGGGGCTCAGAGCGCGCGCAGCAGCGCCTCGAACGCCTCTGCCGAGGTGTCCACATGGCGGGCCAGCCGGTGCCCGTCATCGACCATCAGCAGGCGTGCGGAACGCTCACCGGCCCAGCGGATGACCTCGGCGGCAGGAATCAGCTCGTCATGCCACGCATGCACCACGCTGATCGGCACGCGTGCGGCATCCAGCGCCGGCATCGGCCCCATGGTGGTGGGCGGCACCATCAGGAACAGCCCCTTCACCGGCACCTGCAGCGAGGTGATCGCGGAGATGTAGGCGCCCAGGCTGGAACCGGCCAGCACCAGCGGCCCACGCGCGGCCATTTCGGTAGCACGTTCAATCAGGCGCTGCAGCCGTGCCGGCACGTCACCCACGCGGCTGATCTCATGGCGGGCATCCAGGTCGGTATAGTCCGGGCGCTCATGGCTCCAGCCCAGCCGTTGCGCGACATCGGCCAGCGCGGTGACCTTGGTTGCGTCCGGGCCGCTCTCGAAACCGTGGGAGAGAATGCAGTGGCCGCGGCTCATGGCAGGCGGGTGGGGAAAACAGTGTCCATGGGTAAATGCTAGCATCGGGCCATGCCTCTGCCGCCCCCCATCACTGCCGTTCCCCTGCCCTACGCCTCGCAGCTGCAAAGCCGGGCGCTGGCCGATATCGACCTGGTGGTCATCCACTGCACCGAACTGCCGGACCTGGCCACCGCACGCGAGTATGGCGAGCGCCTGAGCTATGACAGCGGCACCGGCAACAGCGGCCATTACTACATCGACCGCGACGGCACCCTGCTGCAGTACGTGCCGCTGGACCGTGTGGCCCACCACGTGCGCGGCATCAACCCGCGCTCGATCGGCATTGAACTGGTGAACAGGGGCCGCTGGCCCGACTGGTACGACTCGCGCCACCAGCAGATGGACGAGCCCTATACCGACGAGCAGCTTGGCGCGCTGGTGCGGCTGCTGCAATGGCTGCCGGAACAGGTGCCGTCACTGCGCTGGATTGCCGGCCACGAACAGCTGGATACCGAAATGGTCACCGCCAGCGACGACCCTGCCCTGCAGGTACATCGCAAACTTGACCCTGGCCCGTTGTTCCCGTGGCAGCAGGTACTGAAATCCATCCCGTTGCAGCCCTACCAGCCCCCGGTTCCCTGAGCGCGGCACAGCGCGCGCCCACTTCCCTGATCCCGGCTCACTGCCTTACTGCTGCATCGCCTGGAACTTCTCCCCCGCCGTCACCGCCAGATCCAGCCGGTTCACTGCCGGGGCGATCGGGCAGATCACATGCGGTGTCAGCGCGCATGGCGGGTTTTCGGCACGGTTGAAATCCAGCACCACGGTGCCGTCACGCGACTCGGCGGCATATAGGTAGCGTGCGCCACCATAGGTTTCGCGGCCGCTGGTGCGGTCGGTGAACAGAAAGAAAAGGCGCTTTGATGGTGGCGCTTCAGCATCCAACGCCGGTTGCAGCCGGTAGCTGCGGCCATCGACCTCGAACACCGCCTCGCCCGGCACCAGCGCCGGCTGCGGCGTGCCGATGGAGGTCAGCAGAATGGTCTGCAGCGGTTTGGCGAAGGGCTGCCAATGCGCCACCACCCGCCAGGCCGGCTCCACCGGGAAATGATCGATGCCACGAAAGCTGCTGCGCCGGGGTGAACCGGCATCGCGGCAGCGCCAGCTCAGCACGTTGCCCGAGCGCACCAGGTAGAACTCGGCACTGCCGAAGCGGATGCGGCTCACCTCATGGTTGTCGCCACCACCGGGACGCAACCGCGCATGGCGCAGCGGCTGGCCATTGAGGGTGGCGCTGCTGCCCGGGTGCCCGTCGATCTTCGCGCTGCCATCGCTGCTGATGGTAAGCATGCCCAACTGCGCGGGCCCGGTTGGCAGCACCACGGCATTGCTGGCGGCGCTACCCACGCTGTAGATACCGGGCTTGAGCCTGCCCGAGCCGATATAGCTCAGCCAGCCATCGGCCGCGCGCAGCCGGGTCATGCGCTGCGCACGCCACTGCTCCACATCGCGCTGGTACTGCCGGCCATCAGGCATGTCGCTGCCGGCCTGCAGCTGGCAGCCAGCCAGCACAAGCAGCAACACTCCCCCAAACCACCTGCCAGCAGACATGCATCTTCCCCGTTGACCATCCCGTGCAACACCCGCCAGGTGCCGCCCCTCAGCCCACCGCCACCGGCCGCTCTGTATTGCTGGACCAGCCACTCCACGAATCGGCGAACACCCTGGCTCCCTGCAGCCCGGCATGCTCGAAGGCCAACAGCAGGTGGCAGGCCGTCACCCCTGACCCGCACATCAGCACCGCCTGCTCCGGCGCATGGCCGGCAAGCAGCGGCAACAACTCCGCACGCAGTTCCGCCGCCGGACGCAGCCGGCCGTCACGCAGATTCATCGCGAACGGGCGATTCACCGCGCCCGGCACATGCCCGGCCACACGATCCAGCGGTTCCACCTCGCCACGGTAGCGTTCACGGGCCCGCGCATCCAGCAGCCATCCCGCTGGCTGTGACAGCCGTGCCTGCACTTCATCAGCACTGACCACCTGCGCCATGTCCAGCTGGCCCGGGTATGGCGCCAGGACCGGCACCTCCACAGCACCGGCATCCACGCCATGGCCAGCGGCCTGCCACGCAGCCAACCCACCATCTAGCACGGCCACGTTGCGGTGCCCTATCAGGCGCAGCAGCCACCACAGGCGTGCGGCGGCCATGCTGCCGTCACCGGCGTCGTACACCACCACCTGGGTCTGCGGGCCGATGCCCCAGCGGCCCAGCCGGGCAGCGAATTCAGCACTGTCCGGCAGCGGATGCCGGCCATGGCCTTGCCTACCCAGATCGGACAGGTCACGGTTCAGATCGGCATGAACGGCGCCGGGAATATGCGCTTCGGCGTACTGCGCCGCACCGCTGTGCGGGTCGGCCAGCGAGAAGCGCGCGTCCACCACGCGCAGCGCGGTGCTGGCGACGGCGCGTGCATCCACCACCTGCAGGTTCGCGGCGCGCATGGCCGCGGCAAGGCTGGTCACGTCCACCAGCGTGGTCCACGGCGGGTTGCTCGGGTTCATGGCACTTGCTCCAGTCGGCGGCGCAGGTTGTAGAGGATGGCAGCAGTGGCACCCCAGATGCGCTGCCCCGGCCAGGCGTACTCCAGCACATGGCGCACGCGGCCACGGTGCTCCATTTCCACCTGGCGCAGATTGGCCGGGTCCATCAGGTAGTCCAGCGGCACCTCGAACACTTCGGCCACCTCGCCCGGCTCCGGGCGCGGCACGAAATCCGGGTCTACTACCGCAACTACGGGGGTCACCCGGAAACCGGTGATGGTGATGAACGGGTCCAGGTAACCCAGCGCCAGCACCTGCCGCGATGGCAGCGCGATTTCCTCATCGCTTTCGCGCAGTGCCGCGGCCAGCGGGTTGCGGTCGATCTTCTCCATGCGCCCACCCGGGAAGCCGACCTGCCCGCCATGGTTGCGCAATGCTTCGGTACGGCGGGTCAGCAGCACCTGGGTGCCCTGCGCGCGTGGCACCAACCCGGCCAGCACCGCCGCTTCCACCGGTGGCCCCGGCGGTAACAGGTCCTCCAGCTCGCTGCGGTTCCAGCCCGGCCCAGGTGGTGCCTTGGCCAGCGGCAACAGCGCCTGCTGCAGGCGGTCACGCCCGGCCAGGCGCTCGGCGAAGGCATTGGACTGGCGCGCACGCGCAGGCAGTTCGCGCTGCATCAGCTCACGCCGCTCCTGCTCGCTCATCCGCATCCAGCTCCCGATCTCGTTACCCGTGCGCCAGCAGCCGCGGCATAGGCCCTGTTCGTCCAGTGCACACACGCCGACGCAGGGGCTGGAAACCGGCCCCACGGTAGTACCCATCAACTCAGACATCCGCTCACTTTAGCGCGGCACACCGGCAGCGGACAGGCCGGCCCAGGGCAGAGCCATGCTCTCCTGTCCGATACCCGGCCAAGCCAATCGCATTTTGTTTTGTGACGAACGCCACGCTATTGAACTGCCGTTCATCGCCCTGCACACTCGGCTGGCCGCCAGGGGGAATACCGAGCATCCGGCGCAGTCCACGCAGGCCCGACCGTGCTTTCACTGTCCCCCGCGTTGCCTGTTCCGCGATGGCTGTGCCTTTCGCTTTTCATCCTGAAACGGAGCCTGGAAATGAAAGTGGCATTACCTACCCTGTTGTCATCCGCCCTTGCGCTGAGCGTTGGATTCGCCGCGCAGGCCTCAGAACCACCCGTGGCTGACAGCGCCGCCCCCACTCAGAACGACGTGGTGGTCGGTATCGACCCTGCCACCGGCAAGCTGCGCCAGCTCAGCGATGCCGAAATCCAGGCGCTTTCGGACAAGGCCAACAGCATGTCGCGCAGTGCGCGCAGCGTCGGCGCAGCGCCAAACGCGGCCTGGGCCAGGATGCCGCAGAACAGCGCGCAGGCCGAACAGACCATCCGTACCCATGCCAACGGCATGACCAGTGCCGAGCTGCCGGTTTCGGCGATGAGCTCGCTCACCGTGGAGCGTGATGCAGATGGCAAGGTGCAGGTACTGGAGAACGGTGCCGCGCTCTCGCATGACCACCAGGAGGTGCTGAAATGAAGGCCCGCCTGCTCTGCGCCCTCGTCGGCGCCAGCCTGTTCGCCACCGCCGCGCACGCCGCGGTCATCACCCCCGTCAATCAGGACCCGGTAGGCAAGGGCCTGAACGATGCCACCGCACGCGCGCCGGAAGGCGGCAACCCCGGCAAGAGCGTGGGTGAGCAGCGCCGCATCGTTTACCAGTTTGCCGCTGACCTATGGGGCTCGGTGCTGAAGAGCGATGTGGAAACCTTTGTCGGTGCCAGCTTCCAGGACCTTGCCTGTACCGAAACCGGTGGCACCCTGGGTTCGGCCGGTGCCTCGTGGGTGGCCGCCAGCCCGCCTTCCGGCACCACGCTGGGCATGGTCTATCATGGCGCCCTGGGCAATGCGATCAATGGCTCACGCATCTCCATCAGCAGCGCCGGTACCGACATCACCAGCCGCTTCAACGCCAACCTCGGCGGCAAGAACCCGGATGGCTCGCCCTGCATGACCGGCTCCGGCTGGTACTACGGCCTTGACGGCAATACACCGGATGGCCTGATCAACTTCCTTGACGTGGTGATGCACGAGATCGGCCACGGCCTGGGCTTCTCCGGCTTCGTCGGTTACACCACCGGCCGCCTGGGCGAACGCACCGGCATCAGCCGCTACCTGGGCTATTCGGACGTCTACACCGACAATGCCTTCGACAACATCACCGGCAAACGCTTCACCGACCCGGCGATGAACGATGCCAAGCGCGCGCAATCGATCAAGACCCGGGGCGGGCCGGCCTGGGACGGCGCCACCGCCAAGGCACTCACCCCGTTGTGGCTGGACCCGGCGGTGGTGCTGTCGGTCACCGGCACCAGCCCGGCGTTGGTGACGCAGTTCTTCGGCACCGCCTCGTTCGGGCCGCCGGCCACTACCGACAACCTCAAGGGCACGGTGGTGGTGGCCAACGATGGCACCGGTGACACCGCCGATGCCTGCGAGCCGCTGCCCGCTGGCAGCCTGGCCGGCAAGGTGGCCTATGTGAACCGTGGCACCTGCGGTTTCGAGGCCAAGGCGGTCAACGTCGAAGCGGCCGGTGCGGTTGCGGTGATCATTGGCAACGTGGCCACCTCGGCCGATCCGGGCACCGCCCCCGGCATGGCCGACGACGCCACGCTCAACGCCGGCATCCCCGCCGTTGCGGTGAACCTGGCCGACGGCCAGCTGATCAAGGCGGCAGCGCAGGCAGGCAGCAGCATGACCGCGGCGCTGGGCAAGATGCCAGGCCAGTTGGCAGGCGCCGACCGGTCCGGCCGGCCGCTGCTGTATGCCCCGGCAGTGGTGGCCAGTGGCTCCTCGTTCTCGCACTTCGAGCGGGTGCTGATTCCTGATGCGCTGATGGAGCCGAACAACAGCCCCAACACCGACAGCGCGCGCATGGTCGACCTGACCCTGGGCGTGTTTGCCGACGAAGGCTGGGAGTTGAACACCGGCACCGCCCGTATCGGCACCTGCGACACCGGAGTGAAGATGTTCCGCGACCCGGGCATGATGGCCGGCGCCAACGTACAGGCGCAGGACCGCATCTGCCGCATCGGTGCCAAGGGCAACCGTGGCGCTTACCTGCGCTGCATGAACGACACCGCCTCGGAGCTGAAGTCGCTGGGCATGGTCAGCCCCCAGGAACAGGCGGGCATCCGCTCCTGCGCGGCCAAGGTGACATCGCTGTAAGCACACGCAGGCAACTGCATGCTGCACGCAACCGGCGCCTGATGGCGCCGGTTGTTTTTCAGGCCGGCTCCTCGGACAGTGAGCCGATCGCCAGACGCACCGGGATGCCTACCCGGCTCAGCATCTCAACCAGCGCATCGATGGTGAACTTTGCTGATTTCCGGTTGACTACGTCCGATACCCGCGGCCGCGAAACCATCAGGATTTCCGCGGCATCTGCCTGCTTGAGCTGATGCTGTGCAATCCATCCCGCCAGCGCGGCCATCAGTTGCTCTTTCAGCAGACGGGTGTCGTTGATCTGCTGCCGCGAGGCGGCTTGCAGGCTCGCAGCCTCCTCCGGAGCGAACCCCAGTTCAATAAACAGGTTGGCTCCCGGCCGGGTGGTGTGCCGGATTTCGGTGTCAATCTTCATGACTTGTCTCTTCTGGCATTGGCCACTGCGCGGTAGCGCGCGGCAGTGATGTCCAAATCGCGCTTGCTGGTGGACTGCGTCTTCTTCTGGAAGCAGTGCAACACATATACCGCCTCCGCAAACCTGGCCACATACATCAGCCGGAAGATGCCAGCAGCATCCCGGATGCGCACCTCCCGGACACCAGCGCCTACGCCATTGAAAGGCTTGCAGTCTTCCGGCTCCAGGCCCGCCTGGATCTTGCCAAGCTGAAACCCCGCGTCCCTGCGTGCACCTATGGGAAAGGCGAGCAGATCGTCATAGGCCGAGCCAACCCAGCGGATTTCCTTTTCGCGCTGCATGCTTCCAGCCTGTATAAAATTTTATACCAACCTGCCCGGGCTCGATACACCCCACGGTTCAGGCTCACCAGACCAACCGCACCGGCGCAGCCGATTACCGCGCCAGGCACTGCATGATCCTCGCTGTAGTCCACCACGGCAGGTACGCCTTCCCCCTTGCACGGTCACCTTTTCGCGCACGCTGGCGTAGCCCTGGAGGAAGTCCACACGCTGCTGCCTCTCAAGCAGGACTCCGCTCAAGTCAAGCCCTATACCTCAAAATGGCCGCCCCCCCGCCTGCATCTGCGTAAGGCTTTGCAACGCAGGGAACCGACCCACAAAAAAACGCCGGTGTCTGCACACCGGCGTTCTTGTTTGCTGCACTGGCAGGCGTGGCTTACTTCACGCTGACCAGCTTGATTTCAAACTGCACGGCCACGTTCGGCGGGAACGGGGTGCGCGGATCGGCACCGTAGGCCTTTTCCGGCGGCAGGGTCACTTCCCACTTGGAACCGGCCGGCATCTGCAGCAGGGTTTCGCGCATCGCGGCCATTTCAACTTCGCTGACCTTGATGGACGGAATCTGCTGGGCCGGGCGGGCCTCGGTGGGGCGCTGGCCGTACGGGAACGGGCCGGCCACTTCCAGGGCAACGGTGCTGGCCTGGGTCGGCTTGGCGCCGTTGCCGGCTTCAACCACGCGGTACTGCACGCCGCTGGCCAGGGTCTGCACGCCAGGCTTGGCCTTGTTGGCGGCAATGAACTGGTCACTGCGGGTCTTGTTTTCAGCAGCGGCCTTCTCGTACTCGGCCTTGGCGGCCTGGGCACGGCCCTGCTCGCGCTTCTGGAAGGCTTCAACGGCCGGCTTCAGCTGCTCGGCGGTGATGGCCGGCTGCTTCTTGGCGTAGGCATCCTGCAGGCCCTTCACCACCGAAGCGATGTCCAGCTGCTCGCCGCGGGCGGTGAGCTCGGCCAGGTTGTTGCCGTAGTCGTAACCGAAGTAATAGCTCAGCTTGCCCTTCTCGGACGAGACGTCCTGGGCGAAGGCAGTGCCGGTGAGGGCCAGAGCGGCGACGGCGACCGCGATAGAACGCAACTTCATCAAACTGTTCTCCAGGAAGGTGTCTCAGGTACAAGCATGCCGCTCCAAGCGACGGGTTAGGATAGCCGTCACAAAGGCGCTCCGCCACTGACGACCCGCGATCAGACAGCTGGCAGTCGCCAATAGTTCAAAACTCACTTTTTTTTAACTTTTCAGGAGCTTCACCGCATGTCCGACGCCCCGGTTTCGATCAGCACCCGTGACGGCATCCGCACCATCACCGTGCAGCGCCCGGAGAAACTCAACGCCCTGAACCGGCAGACGCTGGAGGCGCTGGACGCTGCCTTCGCCGAGGCCGGCCAAGCCGCCGACGTGCGCGTGGTGGTGCTGACCGGCGCCGGCCCCAAGGCCTTCGTGGCCGGTGCCGACATTGCTGAAATGAACGGGCTCACCCCTGTGCAGGGCCGCGATTTCTCGCTGGTCGGGCAGCGCCTGATGCGCCGCATCGAGCGGCTGGAGAAGCCGGTGATCGCCATGGTCAACGGTTTTGCCCTGGGCGGCGGCATGGAGCTGGCCATGGCCTGCCACCTGCGCATCGCCGCCGATACCGCCAAGGTCGGCCAACCGGAAATCAACCTTGGCCTGCTGCCGGGCTTCGGCGGCACCCAGCGCCTGCTGCGCCTGGCCGGCCGCGCTGCCGCGCTGGAGCTGTGCCTGCTCGGCACGCCCATCGATGCCAACCGGGCCGCTCAGCTGGGCCTGGTCAACCGGGTGGTGCCCGCCGCCGAGCTGGAAGCGGAAACCCTGAAGCTCGCCACCCAGCTGGCCAATGCCGCACCGCTGGCACTGCGCGGCATTCTGGATGCCATCAACGTCGGCGGCGAGTGCGCCATCGACGAGGGTCTGGAATACGAAAGCGCCCAGTTCGGCCTGGCCTTCTCCACCGAAGACATGCGCGAAGGCACCAGTGCCTTCCTCGAACGCCGCAAGCCGGAATTCAAGAACCGCTGAGCCCGCCATGCCCGCCGTACCCGCCACCACGCAGCAGCTGCTGCAATACGTACTGGATGACGACCTGGACGGCGCGCTGCGCGCCGGACTGATGCAGCCGGCCATGGAGGGCGAAGCTGCGCTGCCCCCGGCGCAGCTGCAGCTGCTGGAAGATGCGCGCCAGCGCCTGCGCACCGCCTGGGCCGCACGCGCGCGGCACCAGGCGCGTGCGGTACGGCTGGCGCGGCGCGCGGCCGAGCGCGAGGCACGCCGTGCGCCTCCACCCGTGGCGGACAGCAAGCCCGCCCTGCCCGCAGCCGCGGCGGCCATTCTGGCCCGCGCACGGGCCAAGGCCAGAAGCGGCCAATGAGTGATGAGCAGTGAGCAACGAGCAGTGAGTAACCGGAGCAAGCCGCGCGTGACAGCCAAGCCAGCGTCCAAACCAGCGTCCAGAACCACCAAATCCGCAAAGCCGGTGGCAGCTGGCAGGAAGGCGGCAGCCAAGCCCGGCTCCATCGCTGCGCCCCGCCCTGCACCACGCTCCAGGCGCATGAGCCGCGAGGACGTGCGGGAGATGTTCACCCGCCTGCGTGAGCTCAACCCGCACCCCACCACCGAGCTGGAATACAGCACGCCGTTCGAGCTGCTGGTGGCGGTAACGCTCTCGGCGCAGGCCACCGACGTGGGCGTGAACAAGGCCACGCGCAAACTGTTCCCGGTTGCCAACACCGCCCAGGCCATCCTGGCGCTGGGCGAGGACGGGCTGAAGCCGTATATCGCCACCATCGGCCTGTACAACGCCAAGGCAAAGAACGTGATTGCCGCCTGCGCGATTCTGGTGGAACAGTACGGGGGCGAAGTGCCCTCGGAACGTGCTGCGCTGGAAGCCCTGCCCGGCGTGGGCCGCAAGACCGCCAACGTGGTGCTGAACACTGCCTTCGGCCAACCCACAATGGCGGTGGATACGCATATCTTCCGCGTTGCCAACCGTACCGGGCTGGCGCCGGGCAAGGACGTGCGCGCGGTGGAGGATGGCCTGGTCAAAGTGATACCGGCCGAATTCCTGCAGGACGCGCACCATTGGCTGATCCTGCACGGGCGCTATGTGTGCAAGGCGCGCAAGCCGGATTGTCCACAGTGCGTGATCCGCGATCTTTGCCATTTCCGCGACAAGACCACCGCCTGAATGCCGCGCACTGCCATCTACACGACACTTGCTGGTAACAGCGACCCGTTTCACTGAGCCGGCAGTGCGTGACCAGCGCCGCCAAAGTGTCACATTTACGCAATATTTACGTTCTAGCCTTCGCAGCAACCTCCACCTGCCTGCAAGGCTACCCACTGATGAAACTGCATCGCCAACTCCTTACTGCAGCCGTGGCTGCGGCGCTTTTCGTGCCGGCTGCCCACGCTGAAGTCGCCATCGACGTCATCGGCGGTTCCGAAATCTCGTTTGAAGGTCTGGTCCAGGCCGACGGCAACTGGTTCCACAACGACATCCAGGACCTCAACGGCGCCACCGGCACCATGAACGGCAAGAACAGCGAGTTCGAGCTGCGCCGCGCCGAGCTGGTGCTCAAGGGCAAGGGCCCGGGCAACATCGAGTGGGTCGTGGGCTACGACGCCAAGGCCGACAAGTTCCTGGACACCAACCTGAAATACAAGCTGAGCGGCAACAGCAGCCACTTCCTGCAGTTCGGCCAGTTCAAGCAGCCCAACAGCCTGGAAGAACTGTCCAGCACCAAGAACAACGACTTCATCTCCAAAGCCACCGTCACCAACACCTATGCGGTTGCACGCCGCCTGGGCGTCGGCTATGGCGTGGGTGACAGCAACTGGTCGCTCAACGCTTCGGCCTTCGGCCGCGAGCTGACCCGCAACCTGGCCCACGGCAGTGGCTACGGCGTTCGCGGCACCTTCGCCCCGATCAACGAGAAGGGCAACATCCTGCACTTCGGCCTGAGCTACGCCGACTACGACACCGACGCGGACACCCTGCGCCTGCGTGCCCGCCCGAACGCCGACCTGGCCACCGTGCGCCTGGTTGACAGCGGCGACATGAAGGACACCGACCGCATCGGCACCCTGGGTGCAGAGGCCATGTACATCACCGGCCCGTTCAAGGCCCAGGCCGAGTACTACAACGCCAAAGTCAAGCGTTACAACCACGACAACTACACCAGCGACGGCTACTACGTCAGCGGCTTGTGGAATGTCACCGGCGAAACCTGGGGCTACAAGGGTGGCACCCCGAGCCTGGGTGGCCCGGCCGAGCCGTCCAGCGGCATGTGGCAGCTGGGCGCACGCTTTGACCATATCGACCTGAACGATGGCGGCCTGCGTGCACCGGCCGTGGCCGGCGGCGCCCCGCTGGTGGACGGCGTGCTGGGTGGCAAGATGGACATCTGGACCGTCGGCGCCAACTGGTACTGGCGCTCCAACTTCAAGGCCTCGCTGAACTACGTGATGGTCGACAGCAACAAGTACGTCGCCAAGGACAAGAAGTACGTCAGCGACAAGCCGAACATTCTGGAAGCGCGCCTGCAGTTCTTCTGGTAAGCACAGCTTAGACCCGGCAACATCCGAACGCCCCGCAAGGGGCGTTCCCCGTTGTGGAGCAGCCCAACCCGTAGCCCGGGTAAGCGCAAGCGCACCCGGGGCCACGACATCAATGAATCCCCAGCGGTCCTTGCGCCGTGCGATGTTGACCCATGCAAGACGATTCCTGGGATGCATGGCATCCATGTGCCCCGGGTGCGCTGCGCTTACCCGGGCTACAAAGGCACACCCGCCGTATCCGATGCCATCGGCGGCCGTTAGGCTGGTCGCAGCTGCCATGGATGGAGCATTGATACGCCTGCCCCTGCTCCTGCTCCTGCTTCTCTCCACAACCGACGTTGATGACCTTGCACAGGATTGCGGCGCCGACAACGCGCAGCGTGTTGCCAACGCCTACCTGCAACGTGGCCGCACGCTGTTGCCTGAGCGGCCCGATTGGAGAGTCTCACTGGAAAGCAGGGCAGGAGCCTGCACCTGGTCGTGCTTGATGGAAATGCCATCAAGCCAATCACTCAGCCGATGCTACTTGCGATCGATATCGGCGAATGGGACACGGACTGCGATGGCCAGCTCACCCAGACTGACCGCACTCTGGAAATCGGCCGCATGCCCACGCATGGTCTTGCCGACATTCCTGTCCACGAGCGTGCCAGCCGCACCGTCAGCCGAGGCAAGGTAGAAGACGGGGAAATGACGTGCTCCTCCAAGGAGCAAGCCCTGCCCAGGCGTAGTTGCAGGCTACGCGCACAGGGGTTTTTCTACCCTCTGACCGAAGCACTGAACGCCGAGCTGTGAGCCCCCTTGCATTTGTCACGGTCGAGTCACATGACAGACGCCGCACTGTCATCCAATGGTTATGAAATAGGCCCCGGGCGGCACTCGCCGCACATTCACCCTCAGGAGCCTTCCGTGATCCACGCCCTCAAATCGCGCGTCGCCGTTGCCATCATCGCCGCGTCGTCCGTGTTCGCCGCCAATGCTGCCGACATCACCGGTGCCGGTGCGTCCTTCATCTACCCGGTCATGTCCAAGTGGTCGGCCGACTACAGCACCGCCACCGGCAAGAAGGTGAACTACCAGTCCATCGGTTCGGGCGGCGGCATTGCCCAGATCAAGGCCAACACCGTTGACTTCGGCTCCTCCGATGCGCCGCTGAAGCCGGAAGACCTGGCTGCTTCGGGCCTGGTGCAGTTCCCGTCGGTCATCGGCGGCGTGGTGCCGGTGCTCAACGTTGCCGGCGTCGATGCCGGCGCCATGAAGCTGGACGGCCCGACCCTGGCCAACATCTTCCTGGGCAAGATCACCAAGTGGAATGACCCGGCCATTGTCGCGCTCAACCAGGGCCTGACCCTGCCCGACGCCAAGATCACCGTCGTGCACCGCTCCGACGGTTCGGGCACCACCTTCAACTTCGTCAACTACCTGTCCAAGGTCAACAACGAGTGGAAGAGCAGCGTTGGTGAAGGCACCAGCGTGCAGTGGCCGGTGGGCATCGGCGGCAAGGGCAACGAGGGCGTGGCTGCTTACGTGAAGCAGATCAAGGGCTCGATCGGCTACGTCGAGTTCTCCTATGCGCTGCAGAACCGCCTGACCTTCTCGCGCATGAAGAATGCCGCCGGCAACTTCGTGCAGCCGCGTGACGAGACCTTCTCGGCCGCTGCCGCCAGCGCCGAGTGGGGCAGCGCCAAGGACTTCTACCTGGTGATGACCAACGCCCCGGGCGAGCAGTCCTGGCCGATCACCGCCACCAACTTCATCCTGATGCGCAAGCAGCCCAAGAGTGCCGACGGTGCCAAGGCCGCCGTGGAGTACTTCCGCTGGATCTACGCCAACGGTGACGCGCAGGCCCGCCAGCTGGACTACGTGCCGCTGCCGGACAGCCTGGTGCGCCAGATCGAAACCTACTGGCAGCAGAACCTGCGTTACTGATGTAAACCACCGGGGCCCTCTCACCCGGTGGACGAAGGCGTGGATCGCATGATCCGCGCCTTCTCTTTTTCTGCCATGGGCAGCCCCACAACCCTCCACGTGCACTGCGCGCTGGCGGCTGCAATACAGGGCCTGCGTACCGCATCTGACCGCCCCCCTGGCAGTGCACGCAAGTCACTGACAAAAAAGCTGTTTTCAGATTTTTTTCAGCATGTAATCAGGCTGTAACAAAAACATCATTTCATAGCCGCATCCGCTGGCACGCCAGCATTCTCCCGCTATGGAGTGACGCATGAAGCTGCACACGACCGGTCTTGCCGCCCTTTCCCTTGCCATCGCCCTGGGCCTGTCGGCCTGCGGTGACAAGAGCAGCAACCAGGCTGCATCCACCCCGGAAGGCGCGACGGCTGGTGCAACGGCCGCAGGCGACAAGGTAACCGCTGAAATCTCCGGCGCCGGCGCATCGTTCATCTTCCCGCTGGTGTCCAAGTGGTCGGCCGACTACAACACCGCCACCGGCGCCAAGATCAACTACCAGTCCATCGGTTCGGGCGGCGGCATCGCCCAGATCAAGGCGGGCACGGTGGACTTCGGCTCGTCCGACAAGCCGCTGTCCAGCGAGGAGCTGGCACAGGCTGGCCTGGGCCAGTTCCCCTCGGCCATTGGTGGTGTGGTGCCGGTGGTCAACCTGGAAGGCCTGCAGCCGGGCCAGCTGCGCCTGAGCGGCCAGCTGCTGGCCGACATCTTCCTGGGCAAGGTGAAGACCTGGAACGACAAGGCCATCGCCGATGCCAACCCGGGCGTGAAGCTGCCCGACACCAAGATCACCCTGGTGCACCGCTCCGACGGTTCGGGTACCACCTTCAACTTCTCCAACTACCTGTCCAAGGTGAGCGAGGAGTGGAAGACCAAGGTTGGCGAAGGCACCTCGGTGCAGTGGCCGGACGGCGTGGGCGGCAAGGGCAACGAAGGCGTGGCCTCGTACGTGCAGCAGATCAAGGGTTCGCTGGGCTATGTGGAACTGGCCTACGCGCTGCAGAACAACATGCCGTATGCCTCGATGCAGAACGCCGCCGGCACCTGGGTGCAGCCGAGCGCCGAAACCTTCGCCGCTGCCGCTGCCAGTGCCGACTGGGCCAGCGCCAAGGACTTCAACCTGGTCATCACCAACGCCCCGGGCGCCAATGCCTGGCCGATCACCGCCACCAACTTCATGCTGATGCACAAGCAGCCGAAGGATGCCCAGCGCAGCAAGGACACCCTGGCGTTCTTCAAGTGGGCCTTCGAGAACGGCCAGCAGCAGGCCAACGAGCTGCACTACGTGCCGCTGCCGGCCGAGCTGGTCACCCAGATCGAAAGCTACTGGGCTGCCGAGTTCAAGTAATGCAATGCGGCGGGCGCACCAAGGTGCGCCCGTCTTTGTCATCGCGTCATTCCCGCACCTGCGGGGTCTGCTCCAGCTTCTGTTCCAGATGTTGCCGTTGCGCCTGCTCCCCAACCCACAGGCACAACAGCGATTCCCGCCACTGCGGGAATGACGGTTCCCCCTCGTACGAGGGTTTGCTTTCCCCCCTGCCTCCCCCTGGGCCCATGCCGCAGCCATGAATGCCATAGCACCATCCCTTGCCTCGCCCAGTTCGCGCGACATGCGCGACGCCCGCAACGACCGGCTGTTCCGCTGGTTCCTCATCGCCACTGTCATCTTCGTGCTGGTCGCCCTGGCCAGCGCCGCGCTGTCCATGCTCTGGGGTGGCCGCCACGCCCTGCAGGCACAGGGTCTGAGCTTCTTCTACTCCTCGGAATGGAACCCGGTTGAAAACAAGTTCGGCGCGCTGGCGCCCATCTACGGCACCGTCGTCACCGCCCTGATCGCCATGCTGATCGCCGTACCGGTCAGCTTCGGCATCGCCTTCTTCCTCACCGAGGTGGCACCGCGCTGGCTGCGCGGGCCGGTGGGCACCGCCATCGAACTGCTGGCCGGCATTCCTTCCATCATCTACGGCATGTGGGGCCTGTTCGTGCTGGTGCCGGTGATGACCCAATACGTCACCCCGTTCCTCAACGAGACCCTGGGCGAATGGCCGGTCATCGGGCCGCTGTTCCAGGGTCCGCCACTGGGCATCGGCATGCTCACCGCCGGCTTCGTGCTGGCCATCATGGTCATCCCCTTCATCTCCTCGGTGATGCGCGAGGTGTTCCTCACCGTTCCCACCCGCCTGAAGGAATCGGCCTACGCGCTGGGTTCGACCAAGTGGGAGGTGAGCTGGGACATCGTGCTGCCCTACACCCGCTCGGCGGTCATCGGCGGCATCTTCCTGGGCCTGGGCCGCGCACTGGGTGAAACCATGGCGGTGGCCTTCGTGATCGGCAACAGCGTGCGCCTCACCGCCTCACTGCTGGAGCCGGGCACCACCATCGCCGCGCTTATCGCCAACGACTTCGGTGAAGCCACCGAGACCTATCGCTCGGCATTGCTGCTGCTCGGCTTCGTTCTGTTCATCGTGACCTTCGTGGTGCTGGCCATTGCCCGCCTGATGCTGATGCGCCTGGCCCGCAAGGAGGGCAACTGATGTCTACCGCCTCCGATTCGCTGTACCTGCGCCGCCGCCTCACCAATGTCATCGCGCTGGTGATGGCCTGTGCCACCGCACTGTTCGGCCTGTTCTTCCTGGGCTGGCTGCTGTGGACGCTGCTGGCCAAGGGCCTGCCCGGCATCAACCTGGACCTGTTCACCAAGATGACGCCGCCGCCGATGCAGCAGGGCGGTCTGCTCAATGCCTTCTTCGGCAGCGCGGTGATGTGTGCGCTGGCCATCGCCATCGGCACGCCGCTGGGCGTGGCCGCCGGCACCTGGCTGGCCGAGTATGGCAACGCCCGCAAGGCCGGCACCGTGGTGCGCTTCGTCAATGACATCCTGCTGTCGGCGCCGTCGATCGTACTGGGACTGTTCGTCTACACGCTGTACGTGATGCAGACCGGCGGCCAGTTCTCGGCATTCGCCGGTGCGCTGTCGCTGGCCTTCATCGTGCTGCCGGTGGTGATCCGCACCACCGACGAAATGCTGCGGCTGGTACCGGTGCAGATGCGCGAAGCCGCACTCGCGCTGGGCGTGCCGCAGTGGAAGGTGATCATGCAGGTGCTGTACCGCAGCGCCATGGCCGGCATCGTCACCGGCATCCTGCTGGCGCTGGCCCGCATTTCCGGCGAAACCGCGCCGCTGCTGTTCACCGCCTTCGGCAACCAGTACTGGAACAGCAATGTGTTCCAGCCGATGGCGTCGGTGCCGGTGGTGATGAACCAGTTTGCCGGCAGCCCCTATGAATCGTGGCAGGTGCTGGCCTGGGCCGGCGCCCTGGTACTGACCGTGTTCGTGCTGCTGGTCAGCCTCTCCGCCCGCGGCGTGCTGCTGCGCAACCGTATCTCAAACGACTGATCCCATGGACCTCCCCATGAACGACCTCAACAACGCCGTTCCGATGCAGCGCATCGCCGTGCCCGCCGCCAACCAGGAACTGCAGGCGCCTGCGCCGGTGAAGCTGGCCGCACGCGGCCTGGACTTCTACTACGACAAGTTCCATGCGCTGAAGAGCATCAACCTGGAAATCCCGGAAAAGCGTGTCACCGCGCTGATCGGTCCGTCCGGTTGCGGCAAGTCCACCCTGCTGCGCATCTTCAACCGCATCTACGCGCTGTACCCAAAGCTGGAAGCCAAGGGTGAAGT
Organism: Stenotrophomonas sp. UBA2124; assembly: GCA_002329155.1. Taxonomy (GTDB): domain Bacteria; phylum Pseudomonadota; class Gammaproteobacteria; order Xanthomonadales; family Xanthomonadaceae; genus Stenotrophomonas. Next base: position 98,551 of record DCXY01000049.1, read on the forward strand.
GGTGCTGGACGGCGAGAACATCCTCTCGCCCAAGTACCCGATGAACCGCCTGCGCTCCAAGGTGGGCATGGTGTTCCAGAAGCCGGTGCCGTTCCCGATGACCATCTTCGAGAACGTTGCCTATGGCATCCGCCACCACGAGAAGCTGTCCAAGGCCGAGATGAACGTGCGCGTCGAGCAGGCGCTGCGTCAGGGCGCGCTGTGGGACGAGGTGAAGGACAAGCTCAACCAGAGCGCACTGGGCCTGTCCGGTGGCCAGCAGCAGCGTCTGTGCATTGCCCGTGCCGTGGCCCTGCGCCCGGACGTGCTGCTGCTCGACGAGCCGACCTCGGCGCTGGACCCCATCTCCACCAGCCGCATCGAGCAGCTGGTGGAAGAGCTGAAGAACGACTACACCATCGCCATCGTCACCCACAACATGCAGCAGGCCGCGCGCGTGTCTGATTTCACTGCCTTCATGTACCTGGGCGACCTGATCGAGCACGACCGCACCGAAGTGATTTTCTCCAACCCGTCCAAGCAGCAGACCGAGGATTACATCACCGGCCGTTTTGGCTGATGAGCCGGGAACGGGGAAACAGGCAATGGGGAATGGCGACACAGCATTCCCTGATTCCTGCGGACCTTGGTTGATGTTTCCCTTCTCATTGCCCTTCCCCATTCCGGTTCCAGACCATGAACAACATTCCCAACGACCATATCGTGAAGAGTTACGACGAAGAACAGCAGCGCCTCGTGGCCGAAATCGTGCGCATGGGCGAGATGTCCGTGGCCCAGCTTGAAGCCGCGCTGGACGTGATAGAGCGCCGCGACGAAAAGGCCGCCCAGCGCATCGTTGCCAACGATGACGCCATCGACCAGCTGGAGCAGCAGATCAGCCATGACGTGATGCGTCTGGCGCTGCGCGGCCCGATGGCACGCGACCTGCGTGAAATCCTTGCCGGCCTGCGCATTCCGGCCGACATCGAGCGCATTGGCGACTACGCCGCCAACGTGGCCAAGCGTTCCATCGCCCTGGTGTCGGTACCGCCGATGCCGCAGATCCAGGGCCTGCGTGCCCTTGGCCGGCTGGCCGCCATCCAGGTGCGTGCCGCGCTGGAGGCCTACCGCAACAACGACGCCGACGCCGCACTGAAGCTGCGCCAGGAAGATGCAAGGCTGGACGCGCAGTACACCGCACTGTTCCGCGAGCTGCTGACCTACATGATGGAAGACCCGCGCAACATCACCCCGTGCACGCACCTGCTGTTCATGGCCAAGAACCTGGAGCGGATCGGCGACCACGCCACCAACATCGCCGAGAACGTCTGGTTCCTGGTGCACGGTGACGCACCGCTGCCGCCGCGCGAGAAGCGCGACGAGACCAGCACCGTCGAGCAGGCCTGATTCCACCCGTCCGCTGCATCCTCGTCGCAGCGTGCGGGTGGAATGGATTGTTCGTGTTGATTGTTTCCATGCAGGCTCCTTCGGGAGCCTGTTTTGGTTTTTAGATGTAGCGGAAAGCTACCCCTCCCCAACCCTCCCCTTGGCTAACGCCAAAGGGAGGGAGCAGAAGCGGCCCTCCCTGAGGCCGAAAGATCGCAGGTACCGCCCCCTCCCTTTGACGCAGCCAAGGGGGTGAAGAGGGCCGCTTACGCGCCACTGGCGTGTGGCCCGATGAACGCCCGGAGGGCCGGACGGGTTGGGGAGGGGTAAGCCCTTAAGGCTCCACAGTGAACAGGTAAACCTCCTACCCCCATTCACCCCACCCCACTTGCTAAGCTCCAACCTCCCCCAGCCCGACCCCGTACTGGAGAAACACACCATGGCCATCGACATCCGCAAGCCAACCCTGGTTCTCGGCGCCGCGCTGCTGGGCGGCATTGCCAGCCCCGCCTTCGCCATGACCGACCTGGCACAGGGCTATGCGCTGGGCGCCAGCACGCAGACGCCGCCGGAACAGAAGCAGGCCACCACCGAAGCGGCCAAGACCAGACAGGCCGAAGCCAAGCAGCAGCACGAGGGCAAGTGCGGTGAAGGCAAGTGCGGCAGCAGCGACAAGGCCGCACCGGCCAAGACCGATGCCGCAAAGGCTGCCGACAAGGCCTCCGGTGAAGCCAAGGCGCATGCCGAAGGCAAGTGCGGCGAGGGCAAGTGTGGCGGCAGCGCCTGATACCCCTGCGCCGCAGCGCCAGCCGGCTGCTTGCAGCGCCGGGCTTGGGCTGCGGCGCTCCCTGCTCGACGGCCTGCTGACAGCACCGCAGAGTGCAATCGATTTTCTTGAATGCGCACCGGACAACTGGCTGGGCGTCGGCGGCCGCCTTGGTGATGCGCTCAGCGAACTGTCGCAGCGCCATCCGCTGACCTGCCACGGCCTGTCGCTGTCCCTCGGTGGCCCTGCCCCGCTGGACGTGGCCTTCCTGCAACGTACCCGCCAGTTCCTCGACCAGCACCGCGTGGCGCTGTACAGCGAACACCTGAGCTGGTGCAGCGACGAAGGCCAACTCTACGAACTGCTGCCGCTGCCGTTCACCGCCGAAGCCGTGCGCCACACCGCCGCGCGCATCCGCCAGGCGCAGGACATCCTGGGCCGCCGCATCGCGGTGGAGAACGCGACCTACTACGCCGTGCCCGGTGCGGACATGGACGAGGCCAGCTTCATCAACGCGGTACTGGATGAAGCCGACTGCGACCTGCTGCTGGACGTCAACAATGTCCACGTCAATGCAGGCAACCACGGCTACGACGCACTGGCCTTTCTGCGGCGACTGCCGTCATCGCGCATTGCCAGCTACCACGTCGCCGGCCATCACGACGAAGCAGACGGCCTGATGATCGACACCCACGGCATGCCGGTGAAGCCCGATGTCTGGCAGTTGCTGGCCGCCACCTATGTGCTGCACGGCCTACGCCCCACGCTGCTGGAGCGCGATTTCAACTTCCCGCCATTGCCGGAACTGCTCGACGAGCTGGCGGTGATCCGCCGCATCCAGGCCGAAGCCACCCGCACGGGCCAAAGCCATGACTGAGCCGCTTGCCCATACCCAGGCGCGCTTTGCCGCACACCTGCGTGACCCCGAGCTGCACGCGCCACCCGAGGGCATCGACGAACGGCGCATGCAGGTATACCGCGAGCTCTACTTCAACAACATCCAGAGCCTGCTGGCGGGCAATTTCCCGGTGATCCGGCGCACGCTGGGCGAAGACCGCTGGCTGGCACTGGTGCGCGCGTTCTGCCGTGGACACCGCGCGCAGACACCCTTGTTCAGCGAGATCGCGCAGGAGTTCATCCTCTTCCTCGATACCACACCGCACCAAGTGGATGCGCCCTGGCTGCTGGAGCTGGCGCACTACGAGTGGATGGAACTGGCGCTGCAGATCAGTGATGCGCCGCTGCCCGCGCATGACCCCCACGGCGACCTGCTTACTGACGTGCCTGTCTGTTCGCCGTGGTACCGCGCTCTGGCCTACCAGTGGCCGGTGCACCGCATAGGCCCCGGCTACCAGCCTGTCGCGCCACCGGCGCAGCCCACGCTGCTGCTGGCGCGCCGTGATGCCGGTGGCGGCATCGTGTTCTCCGAACTGTCGCCATTGCTGTTCCGCCTGCTGGAACGGCTGGAAGCTGCGCCCCTGCTCAGCGGCAGAGGGCAGCTGCAGGCTTTGGCCACTGAGGCGGGGCTGGGCGCCGATGAGGGCTTCCTGCGTGACGGAGCGGCGATGCTGCGGCAATTGCGCGAATGCGGGTGCCTGCTGGGAACCGTTGTTCCACGCGTTTGAGCTGTTCGACACGCGAACAGGCGCAGAACAGCAACAATCCCCACAGCCGCGTACTCCCTACTGCCACACCCGCGCCATGGTCCACTTGACCCGCTCTGCTACCCTATTGCGATGAACGAACACGCTGAATCCACCCCGCCACGCCCTACCCATACGCCGATGGCGCAACGCTTTCGCGGCTTTCTGCCGGTGGTGGTGGACGTGGAGACAGGCGGCTTCGACTGGAACCGCCATGCGCTGCTGGAAATCGCCGTAGTGCCGGTGGAAATGGATGAAAACGGCCTGCTCTACCCCGGCCAGACCGCCAGCGCCCATGTGATTCCCGCCGAAGGCACCGAGATCGACCCCAAATCGCTGGAAGTCACCGGCATCGTGCTCGACCACCCGTTCCGCCTGGCCAAACCCGAGCGCGAGGCGCTTGAGCATGTGTTCGCGCCGGTGCGCGCGGCACTGAAGAAGTACAACTGCCAGCGCGCCATCCTGGTGGGCCACAACGCCCATTTCGATCTGAACTTCGTCAACGCCACCGTCGCCCGCAGCGGCCACAAGCGCAACCCGTTCCACCCGTTCAGCGTGTTCGACACGGTGACCCTGGCCGGCGTGGCCTATGGCCAGACGGTGCTGGCGCGTGCGGTGCAGAGCGCGGGGTTCGACTGGGATGCCAACGAGGCGCACAGCGCGGTGTACGACACCGAGCAGACCGCACGCCTGTTCTGCAAGATCGTCAACGCCTGGCCGGCGCCTCCGGGCCGCTGAGCGGCCCGTTGCCGCGCCCGGCTGCCGTCAGCCGGCGGCGACGGTGCGCGCGCGGCCTTCCTGCTTGGCCTGCGCCAGCGCGTTCTTGGCGCGCTGGTAGAACAGCACCGGTGCCTGGTCGTGCTCTCCCAGCTGCACCAGGCCGGCGCTGAAGGTCACCTTGATCTCGCCTTCGCTGCGCCCTCCCCACTGGTTGTACTGCGAGAACAGGCGCTGCAGGCGTTCACACACATGCTGGCCATCCGCCAAGGTGGCATCACCCAGCAGCACCGCGAATTCCTTGTTGCCCAGCCGCGCCGGCATGTCCGAAGCACGCAGGCTCTGCCGCAGCAGGTCGCCCACCTCGCTGAGGACCAGGTCACCCACCGCACGCGACCAGGTACCGTTGATCTGCTTGAGGTGGTCGATGCTCAGCACCACCAGGCTCAGCGGGCGCGCGGTGCGGCGGGCGGCGGCCATGTCGCGGGCCAGCGCATCATCAAAGGCGCGGCGGTTGGGCAGGCCGCTCAGGTCATCCTCATGCGCCAGCCGCGCAAAGGAGGCGGCCTGCTCACGCAGTTGCTGCTCCAGCCCGGCCTTGTCACCGGCCGAAGCCTCCAGCTGCGCGGTGACGCGCTGCACCTGTTGTGCCTGCGCCACCATCTGCTGGCCAAGCTGCGCTGCAATCGTGCGCTGCCGCTTCAGCTGGTAGCCGCACCACAGCAGGCCCAGCAGCAACAACACGCAGGCCGCACCCAGCACCGGCACGGCCGCCACAGCGACTACCGGCACCGGTGTTGCCGCCTGCGCTGACACCGGTAGCACCAGCAACCCGGCAAGGGCCGCCAACGCACGCCAGGTCCAACCCGATCTGGCCACACGCTCCCCAGCGCGGGCCCCCGTTTCCAGCTGAGCTGCCGGAACCGACTTCATAGCCATTGCTCCAATCCCCAAAAACAGGCGCCGATTCTAACAAAAATGCCATCAATCCAAGACAAAGTTTCCGGCTGGAATCTTCACATCCAGCATGAAAAAAACCCCGCTTGGGCGGGGTTTCTCCTGTGTACGTGAAGAGCGCCGTCAGCCCAGCCGCTGGCGCACGGCCTCGAACAGGGCCACGCCGGTAGCGACGGAGACATTCAGGCTTTCGATGTCGCCCGGCATCGGGATGCGCACCAGCTGGTCGCAGGTCTCGCGGGTGAGCCGGCGCAGGCCGTCGGCCTCACCGCCCATCACCAGGGCCACGTTGCCGCGCAGGTCCAGCTGGTGGATGGTGCCGTCCACCTCGCCCGCCAGGCCGTAGACCCACACGCCCAGCTTCTGCATGTCCTTGATGCAGCGGACCAGGTTGGTCACCGCCACCACCGGGATGCGGTCGGCGGCGCCGGCGCTGGTCTTGCGCACGGTGGCGTTGACCGGCGCGCTCTTGTCCTTGGGAATGACCACGGCGGTGACGCCCGCAGCGGCGGCGCTGCGCAGGCAGGCGCCCAGGTTGTGCGGGTCCTGTACCTCGTCCAGCACCAGCACCAGTGCCTTGCCTTCGGCGGCCTCGATCAGGCCTTCCAGCTCGTTCTCGGCCCACAGCTTGGCCGCCGCATAGCGCGCCACCACGCCCTGGTGGCGCACCTGGCCAGCCACGCCGCCCAGCGCCTGGGCGTTCACCTTGCGGACGTCGATGCCCTTGCGCAGGGCCTCTTCCTCGATCTCTAGGAGGCGGGGGTTCTTGGTTCCGGCCTCGATCAGCACCTCGCGGACGTTGTCCGGGTCCTTTTCAATCGATGAAGCCACGGCGTTGACGCCGACGATCCACTGGTTCTGCTTGCTCATGGGCGCCACACGGGAAAATTCGGGTGCAATGGTACTACTGCCGGCGGCTGCCCACAGAGGCGGGCGCCAGAGACGCCGAAGGGAGCGGCCACTGCCGCTCCCCTCCGCGAAGCCGCCTTGGTGGCAGGCTTCAGTACTTCTTCTTGGTCCGCTTGGCCGGCTTGCCGCGCTCGGGCAACGGCGGCAGGCCACCATCATCCATCGGCACGCCGTCGAGCTTCTCGACCAGACGGAAGTCGATCTTGCGCTCTTCCATGCTGGCCTTGAGCACCAGGATGCGCACGCGGTCGCCCAGACGGAATTCGTTGCCACGGCGGTCGCCGGTGAGCGTCTTGCGGATCGGATCGAACTGGTAATAGTCGTGCGGCAGCTGGGTCACATGCACCAGACCGTTGACCTTGGACTCATCCAGTTCCACGAACAGGCCGAAGCTGGTCACGCCGCTGATCACGCCATCGAACTGGCCGCCGACGTGCTTCTCCATCCATGCCGCACGGAAACGCTCGTCCACCTCGCGCTCGGCCTCGTCGGCACGGCGCTCGCGCTCGGAGCACTGCAGCGACAGGGCCGCCATCTCGCGCGGGGTGTAGATGTACTTCTCCGGCGGGCCACCGGTCAGCGCGTACTTGATGGCACGGTGCACCAGCAGGTCCGGGTAACGGCGGATCGGCGAGGTGAAGTGCGCGTAGGCTTCCAGCGCCAGACCGAAGTGACCATTGTTGTCCGGCGAATACACCGCCAGCGACTGGCTGCGCAGCAGCACCGATTCCAGCAGGGCCGCATCCGGGCGCTCGCGCACCTTCTTCAGCAGCTTGGTGTAGTCGCCCGGCTGCACCTTGTTCCATGCCGGCAGGCTGAGCTTGAACTCCTTGAGGAACTCCAGCAGGTCGGCGTACTTGGATTCCGGCGGGCGCTCATGCACGCGGAACGGCGCGGGAATGTGCGTGGAAAGCAGGTAGCGCGCCGCCTCCACGTTGGCCGCGATCATGCATTCCTCGATCAGCTTGTGCGCGTCGTTGCGCACCATCATGCCGGCCTGGGTGACCTCGCCACGGTTGTCCAGCACGAAGCGCACTTCCGAGGATTCAAACTCGATGGCGCCACGGCGCTCGCGCGCCTTGGCCAGGATGCGGTAGAGCTGGTGCAGCGCCTGGATCTGCGGCATCAGCGCACCGATCTCGGCCTGTGCAGTGGCGTCATCCTCGCCCACTGCGCCCCATACCTGCGTATAGGTCAGCCGCGCATGCGAGTTCATCACCGCTTCGTAGAAACGCGAGCCGGTGACCTGGCCATCGCGCCCCACCTGCATGTCGCAGACGAAGCACATGCGGTCTTCCTTCGGCCGCAGCGAGCAGATGCCGTTGGACAGCGTCTCCGGCAGCATCGGCACCACGAAACCGGGGAAGTACACCGACGTGGCACGCTTCTGCGCCTCGTCATCCAGCGGCGTGCCGGGGCGTACATAGTTGGACACGTCGGCGATGGCCACCACCAGACGGAAGCCGTCGCGGTTCGGCTCGCAGTACACCGCGTCGTCGAAATCCTTGGCGTCCTCACCGTCGATGGTCACCAGCGGCATGCTGCGCAGATCCACCCGCTTGCCGATCATCGACGGCTCCACCGTCATCGGAATGGCAGTGGCTTCGTCCAGCACTGCCGGCGGAAATTCATAGGGCAGCTCATGGCCATGGATGGCGGTTTCCACCACCAGCGACGGCGTCAGCTTGTCGCCCAGCACGGCAATGATCCTGCCGATGGGCGGGCGCCGCGAATCCGGCGCCTGGGTCAGCTCGCACACCACCAGCTGCCCATCCTTGGCACCACCGGTCGCATCGGCGGGAATCTGGATGTTGCGCTGGATGCGCTTGTCGTCGGGCACCACATAGTTGATGCCGAACTCCACGCTGAAATGGCCGATCAGCCGATTGACGCCGCGCTCCAGCACGCGCGCGATGCTGCCTTCGCGGCGTCCCCGGCGGTCGATGCCGGTGACGTTGGCCAGCGCACGGTCGCCGTGCATCACCTTGCGCATTTCATAGGGCGGCAGGAACAGGTCGTCGCCACCCTCGTCCGGGCGCAGGAAGCCGAAGCCTTCCGGGTTGGCGATCACCACGCCCGGAATCAGGTTCAGCTGCATCACCGGCGCGAAGCCGCCGCGGCGGTTCTGCACCAGCTGGCCGTCGCGCACCATCGCACCCAGGCGCTTGGCCAGCGCGTCGGCGCGTTCTGGCTCGGTCAGCCCCAGCTGCGCACCGATCTCCTCGGCGTTCTGCGGGCCCTCGCAGCGTTCAAGCAGCTGCAGGATGGCCTCGCGGCTGGCGATGGGCTGCGCGTAACGCTCGGCCTCACGGGCGGCGTAGGGATCATCGAAGGCCTGCACGTCGCTTGCCGGCGCTGCCTTGCGGCGGCCACGCACGAAGCTCTGCGGTGCGGCGTCATTGAACTTGCCCTTGCGCGGCGGCTTGGCCGGGCCGGTCTTGCCGGGCTTGCCTGCACCCGATTTCGCCGGGGCGGTCATGCTCTCTGGCATCCACGGCGGGAGCTTGGCGGATTTGGCTTTCGGCGCCTTGCCCGGCGTGCTGCCGGTGGCGGACTTGCGGGCCTTGTCAGCCCCAGTGGTCTTTTTGTTTTTCATCAGCTCCCATGGTACCCGTTACGCCGTGCAGGCAGTGCACAGGCCATCCGCCGGCCCAGCGTGAAAACCGTTGACAAAGCCCCCGCCGCTCGCCAGAATCGCCGGCTGAAACGCCCAGGTGGCGGAATTGGTAGACGCACTAGTTTCAGGTACTAGCGGGTAAAACCGTGGAGGTTCGAGTCCTCTCCTGGGCACCAAGGTTGCAAGAACAGACCCGCGCAAGCGGGTCTTTTCGTTTGTGGCGCGGCCCGCCCGCTGAATGCCCTTGTCAGTGGGGGATCGGGAGCAGCCCCGCCAGTCCGGGCACCCGCACCACATTTCAACTTCCTGTTGACTCCCGCCGAATTGGCCCGCATAATCTCGCTCCTGAGTCGCCCAGGTGGCGGAATTGGTAGACGCACTAGCTTCAGGTGCTAGCGGGGGCAACTTCGTGGAGGTTCGAGTCCTCTCCTGGGCACCACGACTCAAGAATGAAACAACCCGCGAAAGCGGGTTTTTTCATGCCCGCGATCCGGCAAGAACAATGCCCCCATCGCGCAGTCCGGAAAACCCGTAGCCCGGGTAAGCGCAGCGCACCCGGGAAGTGATCTGTGCGATGACACCCGCGTCCTGCCACAGCGACTGCCCTGCGGATTGGATGTTCGATGTCGCCTCGATCATGGTGATATGCGCTGCCCGATGCCTGTCGTGTTCCGAGCATCCCCCGGGTGCGCCTTCGCTTACCCGGGCTACGGATGGCGGGCTACGAATCGACTCTTGTGCGGCGTCTTTCAAACATCACGCCACTGCCATTCTCCGGCCACATGAATCGTTGACAGAATTCTTCACGCGCTGCACAATTCGCGTCCTGAGTCGCCCAGGTGGCGGAATTGGTAGACGCACTAGCTTCAGGTGCTAGCGGGGGCAACTTCGTGGAGGTTCGAGTCCTCTCCTGGGCACCACGACTCAAGAATGAAACAACCCGCGAAAGCGGGTTTTTTCATGCCTGTGGTCCAGCAACGCGGAGCTTTGGTCACATAGCCACCGCTCCCTACAACACTCCTGACACCATTGAAGGACGGGGAGCTTAAACCCGGAACAACTTAAGCCCAGCCGAGCCCAAAAAAAAGCAGAACCGCCTTTCCACTACCAGCAGTCGGCCATCAGAATTTCGTAATAGGATGCAGGCTCATACCCACCAGCCTCAGGGGGAGAATATGGCGGAATGGACTGACGAAGAACTCAAGGCTTCATTGGAGGCCTATGACTGGATGCGAAATGAGGAAGAGCACCGCAGGTCATTCTCCAAGACCAAACTCTATGAACGCCTGACCGCTGAGCATGGTCGAACTGCGGGAGCATGGGAATATCGCATGCAAAACATCTCCGCCGTGATGTCGGACATGGGACGGCCACTTGTCTCAGGCCTACTCCCAGCGGAGAACATGGGCGCTGGCGTCAAGTCAAGGCTGGAACGTCTGATCCTTGCCAGACCATCCAGCACCGCCCCCAGCGATTGGGATGCGGTGCTTCGACAACTACGACCTCACGAACGGCAGAAGATCATCGATGTAGTTGCCAGTGCAGGGATCGACATTAGTGACTGGTCGAGCAGTACCACGGGGGATGCGAACACCAATCCAAAGTACTGTTTCAACTGGGTCTTCGGCGGCAGCGGTCAGCCAACACTGGCATGCCTCTGGTACGAGACGTTTCAGTCCGATGCCACCGGAATCTTTGTCTCCTACTCATTAAGGCCAGTTATCGAACTGCTTCGTCAGAGCACAAGGGGCAAACCAAGAGCTAGGCGTGCTGATGCTCTGGATACCGAACTACAAAAGGCGTTCTTCAGTAGCAGCCCGATCCGCGTGGCAATCGTTGAGGGAAAGATCACTGATGTCGATGATGAAAAGAAGTCATCGGCCAAAAAGCGGATGCTGGACAGCGAGAACTGGTTCGTCACCCACGTCGACCATGCTGACGGGACATTCGTGATCCGCCGAGGTATCTCTACCCAACATAGCAGCACCCCCTTCGTAGTCCAGGAACAGCCAATCCCTCCGGGCACGGGGGCGACCCACATCGACCAAGACAGCCCAATAGAGTCGACACTGGCAGAGGATCTGCTGAATCTACACCAGCAGGCGCTGGACTCCACAACAAGACAACGTCTAATTGACGCCCGACTCGGGCAAGGATCTTTCAGGGCAGACTTGATGCACGCATGGGGTGGAGCTTGCTCTGCAACCAACTGTCGCATTGCCGAAATTTTGCGGGCATCTCACATCAAACCATGGCGCAAGTCCGACGATAGTCAACGACTGGACGTAGATAACGGCCTATTGCTTACAGCCAATCTAGATGCCTTGTTTGATAAAGGCCTAATTGGATTCGGAGATGATGGTCGCATCTGGGTATCTCATAAGCTTGACCATACTGATCTTGCATCTTTGAATTTACCTGAGGGACTCCGCCATCCACCGTCCCCAAAGCAACGCGTCTATCTCCAATGGCATAGAACTTACTTCACTGGCTGTTAGTCGGCAGTATCAAGGATACGTGTCGCTGATCCGGGACCAGGTAATGCGTGTTAGCGCCCGCAGCATTGACATCGCAATTTATTGAACTGCAGAACTTACCTATCACACCACTGCCATTTCCGGCCAAACGACACCCTACCGATGCGAGAACCTGAGAACTTTCTTCGCTTAGCTCATTTCACACTGCGCTTGCGCTTACCCGGGCTACGTTTTGCCGTATCTCAGTGGCCGCCTGCGGAGGCGGCGCCTGCACCTGCGCCGAAAGGTGGCTTGGCCAGCCACACCAGGCCGATGATCAGCAGGAACACCCAGCCCAGCAGCATGAAGATGTCGTTGAAACCCATCTGCGAGGCCTGGTGGATGATCATGTTGTCCAGCATCGCCGCGCCATGCTGCAGATCGCCCTGCCCCAGTGCCGTCACCTGCGCGTGCATGCCCGGGTCGTACAGCCACACATGCTCGGTGAGGTTGGCATGGTGCTGCTGGGTGCGGCGCGCCCACAGCCAGGTGGTCAGCGAGGCGGCGAAACTGCCACCCAGCGTGCGCAGGAACGTGGCCAGACCAGAGCCGGCCGCAACCTCGCGCCCTTCAAGATCGGACAGCAGGATCTGCAGCACCGGCATGAAGAACAGGGCCAGCCCCGCACCCATCAGGAACTGCACGCCGGCCACATGCGCGAAATCCACCTGCAGGTTGAAGCCTGAGCGCAGGAAGCTGGTCATCGACAGCACGAAGAAGGCGATGGTGGCCAGCATGCGCATGTCCAGCCTGTGCCCGAACTTGCCCAGCATGGGCGCCAGCATGATGGGCAGCAGGCCCAGCGGCGCGGTGGCAAGACCGGCCCATATCGCCGTGTAGCCCATGTCCCGCTGCAGCCACAGTGGGATCATCAGCGCCACCGAGAAGAACGCGGCGTAGCCCACGATCATCGCCAGCGTGCCGGCGCGGAAATTGCGATGGCGCAGCAGGCGCAGATCGACGATGGGATCCTTGTCGGTCAGCTCCCATATCACGAACACCGCCAGCGTCACCACCGCCACGCAGGTGAGCACCACGATCTTGGTGGAGTTGAACCAGTCCTCCTCGTTGCCCAGGTCCAGCATCAGCTGCAGGCAGCCGACGCCGATGACCAGGGTGAGCAGGCCCACGTAATCCATCTTCGGCTTTTCGACCTGCTCCACGCGGTGCCGCAGCTGGCCACCCACGATGGCGGCGGCGATGACGCCCAGCGGCACGTTGATCAGGAAGATCCATTCCCAGCTGTAGTTGTCGGTGATCCAGCCACCGAGGATGGGCCCGGCAATGGGCGCGACCACGGTGATCATGGCCAGCAGCGCCAGCGCCTGTCCGCGTTTCTCGCGCGGGTAGATGCTCACCAGCAGCGACTGGGTGATGGGGTACATCGGCCCGGCGACGAAACCCTGCAGCGCGCGCGACACCACCAGCATGCCCATGTTCTGGGCGATGCCGCACAGCAGCGAGGCGATGGAGAAGGCGATCGTCGCCCACACGAACAGCTTGACCTCGCCGAAGCGGCGGCTGAGCCAGCCGGTCAGCGGCAGCGCGATGGCCGTGCTGACCGCGAACGAAGTGATGACCCACGTCGCCTGCTGCGAACTGGCGCCGAGGTTGCCGGCGATGGTGGGCAGCGACACGTTGGCGATGGTGGTATCCAGCACCTGCATGAAGGAGGCCAGCGCCAGACCGGCCGTGCACAGCGCGACGTTGGCCGGTCCATGCCCGGCCGCTGCCTGCGGCAGCGCGGGAGCTTGAGCGGACATGCGGACCTCAGCCAGCGCGCGCCGACGGCGGCAGGTTGGCCTCGATGACGGTGTGGATCAGCGCATCGGCATCCTCCAGCTGCTTGGCATAGACCTGCGTGCCATACACCGTGCCCTTGGCGACATCGGCCGGCAGCACCGTGCCCTTCTGGTCATGCAGGTTCACTTCGGCCTTCATCGACAGGCCGATGCGCAGCGGGTGTTCGGCCAGCTGCGCGGCATCAATGCTGATGCGCACCGGTACGCGCTGCACGATCTTGATCCAGTTGCCGCTAGCGTTCTGCGCCGGCAGCAGCGAGAACGCCGAGCCGGTGCCCATGCCCAGGCTGGTGATGTGGCCCTTGTAGCGCACGTCACCGCCGTACAGGTCCGAGCGCAGTTCCACTTCCTGGCCCAGGCGCATGTGGCGCAGCTGGGTTTCCTTGAAGTTGGCCTCCACCCACATCTGCTCGGTGGGCACCACCGCCATCAGCACCGCACCCGGCTGCACCCGCTGGCCCACCTGCACCGAACGGCGCGCGACAAAACCGGTGACCGGCGCGACGATGCCGGCGCGGGCGTTGTTCAGGTAGGCCTGACGCAGCTGCGCGGCAGCGGCCTGCACATCCGGCTGGGTGGCGATGACGGTGTCATCGACCAGCGCACGGTTGCGCTCCACTGCTTCACGCGAACCGGCCACGGCTGCTTCAGCAGCGGCCAGTTCGTCGGCGGCATGCGCCAGCTCTTCGCTGGAAATGGCACCCGTGGCCGCCAGACCCTTGCGGCGCGCATAGTCATCGCGTGCGCGCTTGAGGGTGACCTGACGCGCGTTGAATTCGGCCTGCGCGCCTTCCACGCTGCGGTACATGCCGCGCACCTGGCGCACGGTACGGGCCAGGTTGGCCTGCGCCTGCTGCAGCGCCACTTCGGTATCGGTGGGGTCCAGCTGCACCAGCAGCTGGCCCTGCTCCACCTTCATGCCGTCATCGGCGGCGATGGACACCACGGTGCCGCCCACCTGCGGGGTGATCTGCACCTGGTTGCCGGCCACATACGCGTCGTCGGTTTCCTCGGCCCAGCGGCCGAACATGAAGTACCACACGGCGAATGCGACCAGCAGGATCGCCACGATCAGGAACAGGCCGCGCAGCAGCTTGGCGCGGCGGCTCGGCGCGGGCGTTGCGGCGGCTGTATCGGAAGAAGGGGTCTGGCTCATCGGGATGACTCTTGGGAATTCGGAATGACGTTGGCGGCGCTCACCGGCGGCGCGTGATCGGCAGGCTGGAAGCCACCCCCCAGCGCGGCGCTCAGGCGCACCGAAGACAGCAGCTGCTGTGCATGCAGGTTGCTGAGGCGTTGCTCGGCCTGCAGCAACGGGTCCTGCGTGCTGAGCACGTCCAGGTAGTTGCCGATGCCTGCCTTGTAACGCTGCAGGGCGAGGTCGTTGGCGGCGCGGGTGGTATCCAGCGCCTGCTGCTGGTTCTCGACCTGGCTGCCCAGCGAGCGCACCGCGTTGACCTGGTCGGCCACTTCGCGCAAGGCGTCCACCACGGTGTGGTTGTAGCTGGCCACGGCCAGATCATGGTCGGCATCGCTCCTGGCCAGCCCCGCACGCAGGCGGCCGCCGTCGAAGATCGGCAGGCTCAAGGCGGGTGCCAGCAGGCCGAAGGTGGAGCCGCTTTCCAGCAGGCTGCCGATATCCTTGGAGACCACGCCACCCAGCGCCATCAGGTTGAGGCTGGGATAGAAGCGCGCCTTGGCCGCGTCGATCTGTTTGTTGGAGGCTTCAACGCGCCAACGCGCAGCCACCACATCGGGGCGGCGGCCCAGCAGTTCGCTCGGCAGCACGCCGGGCAGCTGCAGCGCAAGTGGGCTCAGTTCGGCCGGCAGACTGATCTGCAGGCCGCGATCCGGCCCCTGCCCCAGCAGTGCCGCCAGCGCGTTGCGGCTGGTGTCGATCTGCTGCTGCGCGGCCAGCTGCTGCTGGCGCGCCAGTGGCAGCCGCGCCTCGGCCTGACGCACCTGCAGGTCACTGTCGATGCCGGCGCTGCGGCGCTGGCGGGTCAGCTGCAGCAGCTTTTCCGAGCGCGTCAGCTCATCATTGGCCACGCGCTGCTGGGCAGCGGCATGGGCCAGCTGCACATAGGTCTGCACGATGGCGGCGGAGAGGTCCAGACGCGCGGCCTGTGCATCCACCTCAGCCGCATGCTGGCTGTCCACGGCCGCTTCCCAGGCGGCACGCTTGCCGCCCCACAGGTCCACGCCGTAGCTGAAATTGGCCACCACCTGCACGCTGCCGGCGTAATGGCCGCCGGCCTCGCCCAGCATGGATTCGGGCAACTGCATGCCGGTATAGCCCGGCGACAGGGTCAGGCTGGGCTTGCGCTCGGCATTGCTGCCGGCGGCCTGCGCCTGTGCCTGGCGCAGCCGTGCATCGGCCGCTTCCAGCGAGGGGCTGCCGCGCAGGGCTTCGGCCACCAGGGCGTCCAGTTGCGGGTCGCCCAGCGCGCGCCACCATTCGGCAGCAGGAAAGCCGGCGGCACTCAGCGGCGTGCCTGCCAGTGCCTTGCCAGCCTGCAGGCCGTCGGCATCGAGCAGGCGCCCCTGCGGCTGCAGCCCGTGGGTGCTGGCACAGGCGGCAAGCGCCAACGCCAGCGCGCCCACCAGCAGCGGGCGGGAGGATCGGATCAATGAAGTATTCATGGCGAAGAGAGGGAGTCGCGTACCCGGGCAAGCAGTTGGAACAGTTGATCGCGTTCGGCCGGCGTCAGGTCACGCATGGCCAGGTCCATCACCCGGTCGCCGCGCACTTTGAGGCGCGACCACAGCTCCCGGCCTTGGTCGGTGACCACGATCTGCAGCGCGCGCCGGTCCTGCGCATGGGGCTCGCGGCGCAAGCATTGCAGCGCCTCCAGCCGGTCCAGCAGGCGGGTGACGGCGCTGGGCACCTGATTGATCGCCTGGCCCAGTTCGGCGGCGGTGCACGGCGCCATGTTGACCAGCACTTTCAGGCCGACGTAGTCGCTGAAGCCGATGCCAAGGCCTTCTTCGGCCATGGTGGCGTCGAGCTGGCGGATCAGGCCGTCGCCAACCTGGCGCATCAGCAGCCCGAAGCTGGGCTGGAGGTGCACGGGAGAAGAGTCATTCATGGCGCGGTATTTTATTTCCAATTAGAAATATTCTCAAAGTAAATATTTCCATCAAGAAATGAACTCTTCGTTACAGATTTGCATCGAATCGATGCCACGCCGGGTCAAACGCCGCCTGTCCTGCTTGGCATCCCCGCCGCCATCCGGATAATCAACCGGTCTGGAAGCCGGCAGCCACGCCGCGGCTTCACCGTTCACAGGTAGCACCCCACGCAATGACCGATCTTGCACGCCCAGCTTTCCACGGCTTTGAGCAACAGCCGCTGCGCGAGTACGCCGAACGCGCCTATCTCGATTACTCCATGTATGTGGTCCTGGACCGCGCCCTGCCCTTCATCGGCGACGGGCTCAAGCCGGTGCAGCGCCGCATCATCTATTCGATGAGCGAACTGGGGCTCAGCGCCTCGTCCAAGCCGAAGAAGTCGGCGCGCACCGTCGGCGACGTGATCGGTAAATACCACCCGCACGGCGACAGCGCGTGCTACGAGGCGCTGGTGCTGATGGCCCAGCCGTTCTCCTTCCGCTACCCGCTGATCGACGGCCAGGGCAACTTCGGCTCCAGCGACGACCCCAAGTCGTTCGCGGCCATGCGTTACACCGAATCCAAGCTGACCCCCATCGCCGAAGTGCTGCTGGGCGAGCTGGGCCAGGGCACCGTGGACTGGTCGCCCAACTTCGACGGCACGCTGGAAGAGCCGAGCTGGCTGCCGGCACGCCTGCCGCACCTGCTGCTCAACGGCACCACCGGCATCGCCGTGGGCATGGCCACCGACGTCCCGCCGCACAACCTCAATGAAATCGTCAGCGCGCTGGTGCGCCTGATCGACGCCCCGGACACCACAGTGGCCGAGCTGTGCGAGCACGTGAAGGGCCCGGATTACCCGACCACCGCCGAGATCATCACCCCGGCCTCGGACCTGCGGAACCTGTACGAAACCGGCAACGGCAGCGTGCGTGCCCGTGCCACCTTCACCAAGGAAGGCGGCCACATCGTGGTGACGGCACTGCCGCACCAGGTGTCCCCGTCCAAGGTGATCGAGCAGATTGCCGCGCAGATGCGCGCCAAGAAGCTGCCGTGGCTGGAAGATATCCGCGATGAATCCGACCACGCCAACCCGGTGCGCGTGGTGCTGATTCCGCGCTCCAACCGCGTGGACGCCGAACAGCTGATGGGCCACCTGTTCGCCACCACCGACCTTGAGCGCAGCTACCGCGTCAACCTCAACGTGATCGGTCTGGACGGGCGCCCGCAGGTCAAGAACCTGAAGATGCTGCTCAGCGAGTGGCTGCGTTTCCGCCAGGACACCGTCACCCGCCGCCTGACCCACCGCCTGCAGAAGGTGGAGCGTCGCCTGCACCTGTTGGAAGGCCTGCTGGTTGCCTTCCTCAACCTGGATGAAGTGATCCGCATCATCCGCACCGAGGACGATGCCAAGGCCGCGCTCATCGCGCGTTTCCAGCTGAGCGAGGACCAGGCCGAGTACATCCTTGAGACCAAGCTGAAGCAGCTGGCCCGCCTGGAGGAAATGAAGATCCGTGGCGAGCAGGACGAGCTGGCCAAGGAGCGCGACAAGATCCTGTCGATCCTGCAGAGCAACACCAAGCTGAAGAAGCTGGTGAAGGATGAACTGCTGGCCGACGCCAAGAAGTTCGGCGACGAGCGCCGCTCGCCGCTGGTGCAGCGCGGTGCCGCGCAGGCCATCGACGAGACCGAGCTGGTGGCCAGCGAACCGATGACCGTGGTGCTGTCCGAAAAGGGCTGGGTGCGCGCGGCCAAGGGCCACGATGTGGACGGCGCCACGCTGTCCTATCGCGAAGGCGATGGCCTGCTGGGGGCGGCACGCACCCGCAGCACGCAGCAGGTGGCATTCCTGGACAGCGAAGGCCGTGCGTATTCCACGCCTGTGCACACTTTGCCCTCGGCGCGAGGCAACGGCGAACCGCTGACCGGCCGCTTCTCACCGGCAGCCGGCAGCGCCTTCGTCACCCTGGCCAGCGGCGAGAACAACACCCGCTTCGTGCTGGCGTCCTCGCACGGCTATGGCTTCGTCACCCGCTTCGAGAACCTGGTGGGCCGCAACAAGGCCGGCAAGGCGATGCTCAACCTGAGCACGGGTTCGAGCGTGCTGACGCCGTCGGTGGTGGCCAACCCGGAAACCGACCGCATCGTCGCGGTGACCAGCGCCGGCAACATGCTGGCCATCCCCGCCGCTGAGTTGCCTGAGCTGGACAAGGGCAAGGGCAACAAGATCATCGAGATCCCCAAGGCCAAACTTTCCACCGAGCGCGTGGTGGCGGTAGTGGCGGTGGGCCCCGGCAACACCCTGCAGGTACGCAGCGGCCAGCGCACCATGAACCTGTCGTTCAAGGATCTGGAAACCTACCTGGGTACGCGCGCGACGCGCGGGCATCTGTTGCCGCGTGGGTGGCAGAAGGTGGAAGGCTTGGACGTGCAGTAAGTTGTTCACCTCATTGGCGCGCGGCGGCGCGTTGGGCAATAGGGTTGTCTGACGTGTGCTTGGCGCGGCCCCTCCCGTTTGGAAGAAGCAACCTTGGTAGCCCGGGTAAGCGCAGCGCACCCGGGAAGGCGTGGCCCGCGAACGATCCAGCCTGCGGGTACCCGCAGGCGCACCGCCGTTATGGCCAGCCATGAAAAGCCCCGGGTGCGCGATGCTTACCCGGGCTACGCGGTCTGAACGGGCAAGGGCGGCGCAGGCCGCCCTTCCTGTTTGTGCGGCTTGCTCCCTTCTCCCGCCAGCGGGGCCTGCAACCCTCTCTTGGGGGAAGCTGCCCCGAAGGGGCGGATGAGGGCAGGATTGCACGCAGTAGCTCAGGTTGTTGTGCGCCTCTCCCGCAGAAAGCCCCGGGTGCGCTTCGCTTACCCGGGCTACGCACCAGCCTTGCTCCAGCGGGTGCCACGGTGCTGACTTCACGACCCTGCTACCCTCTTGTGCAGACATATAAGCAAGGGTTTCCCATGCACCCCGATTTCTGGCTGCAACGCTGGCAGGATGGCCAGATCGGCTTCCACCGCAACGAGGTCATGCCGCTGCTGCAGAAGCATTGGCCATCACTGCAGCTGCCAACCGGCAGCCGTGTGCTGGTACCACTGTGCGGCAAGACGCTGGACATGCATTGGCTGGCCGCACAGGGCCACCGCGTGCTGGGCGTGGAGCTGTCTGCTCTCGCCGTGCAGCAGTTCTTCGATGAAGCCGGCCTCAACCCGCAGCGCCGCACCAGCGCCTATGGCGAGCACTACAGCGCCGGGCCGATCGAGATCATCTGCGGCGATGCCTTCGCACTGGATGAAAGCGTGCTTGCCGACATCGCAGGCATCTACGACCGCGCCGCACTGATTGCGCTGCCGCCACCGCTGCGCCAGCAATACCGCGATACGGTGTATGCGCGCGTGCCCGCCGGCTGCAGGGGTGTGCTGATTACACTGGAATACCCACAGGATGAGAAGCAGGGCCCGCCGTTCTCGGTGGAACAGCCGGAGGTGGAGCGCCTGTTCGCCCAACCGTGGCAGGCCGACCTGCTGGAGCGCCGCGACATTCTCGACCAGCAGCCGGATTTCGGCACGAGTGCGTTGAGCACCACGGTGTATGGGCTGCAACTGAGGGCCTGAGCGCGCGGTCCGCTCCCGTAGCCCGGGTAAGCATCGCGCACCCGGGGCTTTCTGCGGGAGAGGCGCACAACGGCCTGCATGCCTGCCCCTCATCTGCCCCTTCGGGGCACCTTCCCCCAAAAGGGGGCTGCAGGTCCCGCTGGCGGGAGAAGGGAGCAAGCCGTATAAACAAGAAGGGCGGCCTGCGCCGCCCTTCCCTGTTCAAGCAGCCGAACCGCTGCCGTCGATCTTGCTGGTCTGGTACAGCTCCAACCCGATGCGCTTGATCAGGCCCAGCTGCTTCTCCAGCCACCAGGCATGGTCTTCTTCGGTGTCGTGCAGCTGCTTGACCAGAATGTCACGGCTCACGTAATCGCCATGCTCCTCGCACAGCTTCACGCCTGCGGCCAGGTTGGCGCGCACCTGGTATTCGGTCTGCAGGTCCTTCTCCAGCATTTCCACCACGGTCACGCCGGGCTCGAAGGCATGCGGGCGCATGTCCGGGTCGCCCTGCAGGAACAGGATGCGCCGCAGCAACGCATCGGCGTGCTCGGTCTCCTCTTCCATTTCATGGCCGATGCGCTCGTACAGTGCGTACAGCCCCTGGTCCTCGTAGCGGCGGGAGTGGATGAAGTACTGGTCACGCGCGGCAAGCTCGCCACGCAGCAGTTCCTTCAGGCATTCGATGACTTGGGTGTTTCCCTTCATGGGGGTGCTCCTGATGGTCCGGGATGGGCATAGCCTGCCCGAT
The DNA here is from genome assembly GCA_002329155.1 of Stenotrophomonas sp. UBA2124. Lineage (GTDB taxonomy): Bacteria > Pseudomonadota > Gammaproteobacteria > Xanthomonadales > Xanthomonadaceae > Stenotrophomonas. The sequence continues at coordinate 119,290 of DCXY01000049.1, forward strand.
CTGGCAGGCCAATGATCTAATCGGAATCAGTTTCAGTTGCGAATGCGCTTGCTGCGTAGTCCGGCTGACACTGGAAAGCATAACAAGCCCCTACAATCGCTGCTGGAACCGCTACCGGGGGTAGGCCGTGCTGCGTCGTTGGCTGCTGCGTTCGTTGTGGGTGGTATCGGGGTTGCTGCTGGTACTGGTGATCGGAGCATGGCTGCTGCTGCGCGGCAGCCTGGCGCAGCTGGACGGCAAGCTGGTGCTGCCGGGCCTGTCGGCACCGGTGAGCGTGGAGCGTGACGGCAATGGCACGGTCACCGTGCAGGCCACCAACGAAATCGACATGGCGCGCACGCTGGGCTATGTGCATGCGCAGGAACGCTACTTCGAGATGGACCTGATGCGCCGCTCGGCCGCAGGTGAGCTGTCCGAACTGTTCGGGCCCAAGGCGCTGCCGCTGGACAAGCGCATGCGCGTGCACCGCCTGCGCGCCCGCATCCACGACAACCTGGGCGTGGCGCTGGGTGACAAGCGCGCCGTGCTGGAAGCCTACCGCGACGGCGTCAATGCCGGCCTGGCCTCGCTGCCGGTGCGCCCGTGGCCCTACCTGCTGCTGCGCCAGCAGCCGCGCCCGTGGGAACTGGAGGATTCGGTACTCACCGGCATGGCCATGTATGCGGACCTGCAGGACCCGGCCAATACCCGCGAACTGGCGATGGCCCGTATCCGCGAGGCCGTACCCCCTGCGCTGTATGCGCTGCTCAGCCATGACGGCAGCGAGTGGGATGCACCGTTGTTTGGCCCGGCACGCGGCAATGCGCTGCTGCCCGAAGCCTCAGCGTTGAATCTGCGTGATGGCGGCAATGCCGCAGCGCCCGGGCTTGCTCTCATTCCAGCATCGCGTGAGCGCGGCTTCAGCGATACGCAGCAGGAAGCGGGTTATTTTCCCGGCAGCAACAACTTCGCCGTGTCCGCTGCCTTGACCGCAGACGGCCGCGCCATCGTCGCCGACGACATGCACCTGGGCCTGCGCGCGCCCAATATCTGGTTCCGTGCGCGCCTGCGCTATGCCGAGCCTACCGCGCCCGATGGCAAGGTGGATGTGGCCGGCTTCACCCTGCCCGGCCTGCCGGCGGTGATCGTCGGCAGCAATACGCGGGTGGCCTGGGGCTTCACCAACAGCTACATCGACACCGCCGACTACGCACGCCTGCCCGCTGGCACGCCGCTGCGCAGCCATCACGAATCCATCGCCGTCGCCGGCCAGAGTGCAGAGAATTTCCTGGTGCGCGAAAGCGACTGGGGCCCGGTGCTGCAGGAGGAAGCCGATGGCAGCCTGCTGGCGTTGCGCTGGGTGGCGCAGCTGCCGGGCGCGGTGAAGCTGGATTTCGCCGACATGGCCAAGGCCGCCGATCTGGACACTGCATTCGCGGTGGCCGACCGCTCTGGCATTCCCGCGCAGAACCTGATGGTGGGCGACCGCAGTGGCCGCATCGCGTGGCGTTTGATCGGTGCCCGCCCACAACGCGCGGCAGACTGCACTCATGGTCTGGACGATGCACGGAAGGAATCCGGCGGCTGTGCGCCATGGCCGATACAGAGCAACCAGGCACCGGCGCTGGTTGATCCGCCAGAGCATCGCCTCTGGACTGCCAACACCCGTGTCGTGGATGGCGATGCACTCGCCACGGCCGGCGACGGCGGCTATGACCTTGGCGCCCGCGCACGACAGATACGCGATGGCCTGTTCGCACGCGATACCTTCAGCGAACGCGACCTGCTGGCGATCCAGCTGGATGACCGTGCCGTATTGATGGAACGCTGGTGGAAGCTGCTGCGCCAGACCGTCGAACACAGCGACGACCCCGCGCTGAAGCGACTGGAAGCAGCCAGCCGCCAGTGGCAGGGCCGTGCCAGCGTCGATTCGGTGAGTTACCGGCTGGCGCGCGGCTTCCGCGGCAATACGCTGGACACGCTGGAGGCCGCATTGCTGGCACCGGCCAAGGCCAAACTGGGCGACGACTTCATCGCCCCCAAGCTGCCGCAGCTGGAAGGTGTGGTCTGGCCGCTGGTCAGCGAACGCCCTGCCCACCTGCTGCCACCGCAGTTCGACAGCTGGGATGCACTGCTGGCCGACAGCGCGCGGCGGCTGGAAACCGACCTGGCCAGCCAGGGCCGGAATGTGGGCGAGCGCAGCTGGGGCGAACGCAATACCGCCGCCATCTGCCACCCCATCTCGCGGGCGCTGCCGGCGCTGTTCAAACGCTGGCTGTGCATGCCCGCGCAGCCGCTGCCCGGCGACAACGACATGCCGCGCGTGCAGGGTCCGGAATTCGGCGCATCCGAACGCATGGTGGTCTCACCCGGCCACGAAGAGGACGGCATCGTGCATATGCCCGGCGGCCAGAGCGGCCACCCGTTGTCACCGTTCTGGGGCGCCGGCCACGACGACTGGGTGGAGGGCCGCCCGACCCCGTTCCTGCCGGGCGAAACCGAATACGTGCTGGAGCTGCGGCCGCGTTGAAGCGCGGAACGGGAATGTGGGTTGCCAGCACACGCAAACCCACCTCGTTCCCACATCCCTGTTCCCGGCCTTACAGCGCCTGCGCATGCACCCCGGCCACGGCCCGGCCCGACGGGTCGGCCATGCTGGCGAAGCTGGCATCCCACGCAATCGCCGCTGGTGAGGAACAGGCAATCGACTTGCCGCCCGGCACCGTTTCCGACGCGGCATGGCTGGGGAAGAACTGCTCGAACAGGTGGCGGTAGTAGTACGCCTCCTTGGTCTGCGGCGGGTTGTGCGGGAAACGCTTGTCGGCAGCGGCCAGTACGCGGTCGCTGACCTGCTCCTCGGCATGCGCCTTCAGCCCGTCGATCCAACCATAGCCCACGCCATCGCTGAACTGCTCCTTCTGCCGCCACAGGATTTCCTTCGGCAGGTAGCCTTCGAACGCTTCGCGCAGCACCGCCTTCTCGATGCGGCCACTGGCCTTGTCCACCATCTTGTGGCGTGCGTCCATCTTCATCGCCACGTCGAGGAACTCACGGTCCAGGAACGGCACGCGCGGCTCCACGCCCCAGGCCATCATCGACTTGTTGGCACGCAGGCAATCGTAGTTGTTCAGCGCATCGAGCTTGCGCACCAGTTCCTCGTGGAACTCACGTGCGTTCGGCGCCTTGTGGAAATACAGGTAGCCGCCAAAGATTTCGTCACTGCCCTCACCGGACAGCACCATCTTCACCCCCATCGCCTTGATGCGCCGTGCCAGCAGGAACATCGGCGTGGACGCACGGATGGTGGTGACGTCATAGGTCTCGATATGGCGGATCACTTCCGGCAGTGCATCCAGCCCCTCCTCGAAGGTGTACTCGAAACCGTGGTGCACGGTGCCCAGCGCCTCGGCCGCAACCTTGGCCGCGGCCAGATCCGGCGAGCCCTTCAGGCCGATGGCAAAGCTGTGCAGGCGCGGCCACCAGGCCTCGCTCTGGCCGCCATCCTCGATGCGATGCCGTGCATAACGCGCCGCCACCGCTGCCACCAGCGAGGAATCCAGACCGCCGGAAAGCAGCACGCCATAGGGCACGTCGGTCATCAACTGACGGTGCACTGCACGCTCGAAGGCTTCGCGCAGTTCGGTCAGCGATATATCCACGCTTTCCACGGCGTCGTAGTCACGCCACGGGCGCTCGTAATACTTGCTCAGCGTGCCGGTGCTGCTGTCGTACCAGTGGCCCGGCGGGAACTGCGCGACATCGGCGCAGGTATCGGACAGCGATTTCATTTCCGACGCCACGCACAGCCTGCCCTGCTTGTCATGGCCCCAGTACAGCGGCACCACGCCGATGGGGTCGCGCGCGATCAGCACCCTGCCCTTGGCCTTGTCCCACAGCGCGAAGGCGAAAATGCCGTTGAGGCGGTTGAGGAACGAGGCCGGCTCATCCTCGCGGTACAGCGCATTGATCACCTCGCAGTCCGAACCGGTCTGGAAGGCGTAGGGCTGGGTGAGTTCCTGCTTCAGCTCCTGGTGGTTGTAGATCTCGCCGTTGACCGCAAGCGCCAGTTCGCCATCGTCGGACAGCAGCGGCTGCGAGCCACCCGCCGGGTCCACGATGGCCAGGCGCTCGTGCACCAGGATGGCGCCGTCGTCCACATACACGCCGCTCCAGTCCGGGCCGCGGTGGCGCTGCCGCTGTGATTGTTCAAGTGCCTGCCGGCGCAATGCCTGCAGGTCGTCGCCCGGTTGCAGGCCGAAGATGCCGAAGATGGAACACATGGGGAAGCTCCTTGGATGTGGGGATAAACCGTTGAAGCAGTAACCATGGAAGCCGGTGCAGCGTGCTGGTGCGGGCTTTCAGGGCGGTGACGTATTCGGCACCCGGCCACAAAAAAACCCGCATCGGCCGATGCGGGTTTCCTGGTCACTGGGCGTGTGGTGCTTAGGCTCAGTCGCAGACCCGCATCGGCCGCGCGCGATTATTCGCAATCGCATTATTGCGATTGTTCGAATTGGTCACGTTGGTGCGGGCGGTGAGGATCATGTGGCCGACGATAGCCCGACTTTCAGGGCGCGTGCAACAGTTTCTTGGGTAACCGGTGGGTAGCAGGGAATCGTGTTCGGGCCGCATGCCATGGCAAACCGCCATCGGGAACCGGAGAACGAATCAGGCTTTCCTCTCGGGTGGCTCTTCGTCTCCTGCTCGTCCCTCCCTCCCAGCTCGCCCTCCCCCCAGCTCGTCATTCCCGCGCAGGCGGGAATCGCTCTTGCTCTTGGCCTCTTGCTTAGACGCTTCTCCAAAGGCAACCGCAAACGGACAGCCCGCGCCCAGACCGATTCCCGCCTACGCGGGAATGACGACTTGAAGCCCACAGGGCGTTTGGTCAGCCCATGCCCAGATCGATTCCCGACTGCGCGGGAATGACGCCCTGAAGCCCAAGGCGCATGCCCGGCCCACGACCGGGCCGGTGCCCGCATGCGCGGAATTCAGGGCTTGCTGCCGTTGTTGCTGGCCCGCCTGCCTCAGGCCAGCAGGCGCTCCACCAGGCGGCGATACAGGTCCGGCAGGGCTTCCAGATCGGCCAGGCGCACGTTCTCATCCACCTGGTGGATGCTGGCGTTGACCGGCCCCACCTCGATGCACTGCGCGCCCAGCGGGGCGATGAAACGGGCGTCGGAGGTGCCACCGCCGGTACTCTCCTCCGGCAGCGCCCCGGCGAACTCGGCCAGCACCTCGCGCGCCACACTGCGCAGGCGCCCTTCCGGGGTGTAGAACGGCTCGCCGCTGCGGTGCCAATGCAGCTCGTAATCCAACCCGTGACGCTCGAACAGCGTGGTGATCTCCAACTCCAGCGCCTCCGCGCTCCAGTGCGGGTTGTAGCGCAGGTTGAACATCACCTGCAGTTCGCCCGGAATCACGTTGTTGGCGCCGGTGCCGCCATGGATGTTGGAAATCTGCAGGCTGGTGGGCGGGAAGCTCTCGTAACCATCGTCCCAATGCCGCGCGACCAGTTCGGCCAATGCCGGCGCCGCCTGATGGATGGGGTTGCGCGCCTTGTCCGGGTAGGCCACATGGCCCTGCACACCCTTGACCAGCAGCTTGGCCGACAGGCTGCCGCGACGCCCCACGCGCAGCAGGTCGCCCAGCGTCGCGGTGGACGAGGGCTCACCGGTGATGCACCAGTCGATCACCTGCCCACGCTCGCGGAACAGCCTGGCGACGTGGCGCACGCCGTCGATGGCGTCGCCCTCTTCATCACTGGTCAGCAACAGCGCCAGCGTGCCGGCGTGGTTCGGGTGCTCGGCGACGTACTGCTCGGCCGCCACCACGAACGCCGCCACGCTGCCCTTCATGTCGGCCGCGCCGCGCCCGTATAGCACGCCCTCGCGCACCTGCGGCTGGAACGGATCACTGGCCCAGTTCTCCAACGGCCCGGTCGGCACCACGTCGGTGTGCCCCAGCAGCACCAGTACCGGTGCGCCATGACCATGCGTGGCCCAGAGGTTGTCCACTTCACCCAGCCGCAGGTGCTCGCACTGGAAGCCCGCAGCGCCCAGCCGTTCGGCGATCAGCTGCTGGCAGCCGGCGTCCTCCGGCGTTACCGAAGGGCGCGCGATCAACTCGCAGGTCAGGTCGAATACGTCGCTCATGCCAAGCTCCCGAAATCGTGAAACGTCGCGCTCAGGCAATACCGAAGCGCTTCTTGAAACCGTTGTCGCTGAAGCCCTGGCTGAACTGGCCATCGTCGGTGATCACCACCGGGCGCTTGATCAGCTGCGGGTATTCGCGCAGCAGCAGCTTCCATTCGGCATCGGAAGCGGCGCCCTTGCGGTTGTCCGGCAGCTGCCGCCAGGTGGTGGAGGACTTGTTGATCATCGCCTCGAAACCACCGGCCTTGCTTGCCCATTCCACCAGCACTTCAGGCGTCGGCTTGTTGTCGCGGTAATCCACGAAGGTATGGGCGATGCCGAAGCGATCCAGCCACTTGGTGGCCTTCCTGCAGGTGTCGCAGTTCTTCAAACCGTAAATCCTCGTCATGGGTTCAGCTCACGCGTTTGTCAGTGGCACCGGACATGCAATGCCCTCATCCGCCCCTTCGGGGCACCTTCCCCCAAAAGGGGGCTGCAGGTCCCATCAACGGGAAAAGGTTATGCCGATGTGCTCAGTCCGCCAGACCGCGCAGCAGGTCGTTGACGCTGGTCTTGCTGCGCGTGCGCGCATCCACCTGCTTGACGATCACCGCGCAGTACAGCGAGTGCGTGCCGTCCTTGGACGGCAGCGAGCCGCTGACCACCACGCTGTACGGCGGAATGTAGCCGTAGCTGATTTCGCCGGTGGCGCGGTTGTAGATGCGGGTGCTCTGGCTGAGGAACACGCCCATGCCGATCACGCTGTGGTGGCCGACCACCACGCCCTCCACCACTTCCGAGCGCGCACCGATGAAGCAGTGGTCCTCGATGATGGTCGGGCTGGCCTGCAACGGCTCCAGCACGCCGCCGATGCCGGCGCCGCCGGACAGGTGGCAGTGCTTGCCGATCTGCGCGCACGAACCCACCGTGGCCCAGGTATCGACCATGGTGCCCTCGCCCACATGCGCGCCGATGTTGGTGAAGCTCGGCATCAGCACCACGTCCTTGCCGAAGTGGGTGCCGCGGCGGGCGATGGCGCCCGGCACCACGCGCACGCCCGCCTGCCGGAAACGGGTTTCGTCATAGCCCTCGAAGCGCGACTCCACCTTGTCCCAGAACGGCGCGGGGCTGCCGTCCATCACCGCCATGTCGTTGACGCGGAAGTACAGCAGCACCGCCTTCTTCAGCCATTCGTTGACCTTCCAGCCACCATTGCCATCGGGCTCGGCAACGCGGAACTCGCCCGATTCCAGGCCGTCGATGACGCGGTTCACCAGCGGGCGGGTCGAACCTTCGATCTCGTCCACGGTGAGCATGGTGCGGCGCTCGAACGCGCTCTCGATGCTGAACTTCATTTCGGCCACGCCCGGTGCCGGCGGCTTGCGCAGGCTGCGCGGGCCCACCGATTCCACGCTCTTCGGCTTGCCTGCGGCAACGGCCTTCTTCGGCACTGCCTTGGCAGCCGGCACGGCCTTCTTTGCCGGGGCGGCAGGCTTTTTGGCAACGACCTTTTGGGCTGCTGCCTTTTTGACTGCCGCCTTCGTCACGGACTTCTTCGCTGCCGGCTTGGTGGCGGTCTTCTTCGGCGCGGCCTTGCGGGCGGCGGGCTTGGGCTTGGTGGTTGCCATCAGCGGGGGTCTCCTGGCGCTCTATCGGGTTCCAGGCTGGCCAGCAACGCTTCGCGCAGGGCCTGCCGGGAGGTTTCGGTAAGGGGTTGATCGTGGCGATCGGTCAGCTGGAACTGGTCTTCGGCACGCTCGCCGAACGTGGCGATGCGCGCATCCTGCACGCGCAGGCGCTGGTCGCGCAGCACATGCGCCACGTCGGCCAGCAGGCCGGGGCGGTCCGGTGCCACCAGGTTCAACAGGGTGCGGCCGTCCTTGTTGGCATCGATGAACTCGATGCGCGGCGCGAAACGGAAATGCCGCAACTGGCGCGGCATCACCCGGCGCGCCGGGCGCAACGCCTGCAGATTTCCGCTCAGCGCCTTGCGCAGTGCTGCTTCCAGCCGCGCGGTATTGCCATCGGCGAAACTGACCGCCGGCGTCACCTCGAAACTGTCGAAGATGGTGTCTTCCGGGCCGTCGAGCACGCGCGCACGGTGGATGCCGTAACCGGCGCGGTCCAGGGTCATCACGATGGCCGCGAACAGGCCGTCACGGTCGGGCGAATGCACGAATACTTCCAGCGCATCGCTTTCGGGGGCAATGCGCCGCACCTTCACCAGCGTGCCACCCTTGTCCACCTCCATCAGCGAACTGGCCTGCCACACCAGCTGCTCGGGGCGGAAGCGCAGGAAGCTCTCATCCGGCATCGCGCTGAACTGGCGTTCGATCACTGCATCGTCGTGGCCCAGCAGGCGCATCTGCGCGTGCACGTTGTCACGCGCTTCCTGCACGCGCTCGGCGATGGGCAGGGTCTGCTCGCCCCCTTCGCGCAATGCACGGCGGGCGGCGAAATACAGATCGGCCAGCAGGCGGTCCTTCCACGCATTCCACAGCTTGGGGCTGGTGCCGGCGATGTCGGCGCAGGTCAGCAGATAGAGGTAGTCCAGCCGCTCACGGTCACCCACCAGCGTGGCGAAACGGTGGATCACCTCCGGGTCGGTGATGTCCTGCTTCTGTGCGGTCACCGACATGCGCAGGTGCTGCTCCACCAGCCACGCCACCAGCTCGGTATCGGAGCTGCTCAGGCCATGGGCGCTGCAGAATTCGCGTGCATCCACCGCGCCCAGTTCGGAGTGGTCGCCACCACGCCCCTTGGCGATGTCATGGAACAGGCCCGCCAGCAGCAGCAGCTCCGGCTTGCGCAGGCGCGGCCAGACTTCATGGGCGATGGAGAAACGCTCGTCGGCGCGGCCGGCGGCGAACAGGCCGATGTTCCGCAGCACCATCAGGGTGTGCTGGTCCACGGTGTAGACGTGAAACAGATCGAACTGCATGCGCCCGGATACCTGCGCGAAGGCAGGAATCCACTGCCCCAGCACGCCCAGCCGCGCCATGCGTGAGAGTGTGTCCACCGCGCGCGGGCCACGCAGCAGCGCCATGAACTGCGCGCGCACCGTGGCATCGACTTCGGTGTAGGAAGGAATCTCATCCAGCAGCTCGGCCAGACCGCGTGCGGTCATCGAATGCAGTCCGCGCACGTCGCTGGTGCGCGCCCAGCAGGCGAACAAGGCGAACACGCTGGCGATGCTGTCATGCGGCCACAGCGGGTCGTCCGCCGACAGGTAGCCACGACGCAGCGAGAAACCATCGCCTACCGGCAGCGGCACCGCTTCGCCGTCGAACTGCTCCTCGAAACGCTGCAGCAGGCGGTCGCTGATGCGCCGGATCACCGCCGCGCTGCGGTAGAAGCCCTGCATCATCTTCTCGACACCCAGGCTTTCGGCGTCATCGACGAAGCCCATGCGTGCGGCCAGCGCCTTCTGGTGGTCGAAGCGCAGCCGCTCCTCGGCGCGCTGTGCCACCAGATGCAGGCCGAAGCGCAGCCGTGCCAGCACCAGCCGCTCACGCTTGAGCGCGGCCGCTTCGTCCAGGCCCAGATGCCCCAGCCCGACCAGCGCATCGATGTTGCCCACGCCGAAGGCGCGCAGCGCCATCCAGCCCAGCGTATTGAGATCACGCAGACCACCGGGGCCGTCCTTGATGTCCGGCTCCAGGTTGTCGGCAGTGTCGCCAAAGCGCTGGTGCCGGCGCAGCAGCTCCTCGCGCTTGGTCAGGAAGTATTCGCGCGCCGGCCAGATCAGCGTGGGCGACACGGCCCGTGCCAGCGCCTGCTGGGCGAAGGGTTCGGCACAGACCGGGCGCGCTTCGATCAGCGCGGTCAACACGGTCTGGTCGGCCGCCGCCTGCGTGCATTGCGCGGCGGAGCGCACCGCGTGGCTGGCCGGAAGGCCGGCATCCCACAGCAGCGCGAACAGCCGCGCCAGTGCCGCAGCGTGGGCATGCTGCGCATCGTTCTCACCGAAAACCAGCAGGTCGATGTCCGAGCACGGGAACAACTCACCGCGCCCATAACCGCCTACCGCGAACAGCGCCAGCCCGCTGTCCGTGCCCATGCAGCGCCGCCACGCCTCGCACAGCAGCTGGTCCACCGCGCGGGCGCGCAGCGCCAGCAACCGCTCGACGTTGTCGGCCTGCTCGAAGCGCCGGGCCAGCCGGGCGTCGTTGTGCGCAAGCCACTGCCGGGCCTGTTCGGCCCAGCCTGCATCACCGGCGGGGTCCGCCGGCGCGTCCGGTACGTTCTCTACCAGGCCCGCCGGCAGTTGGCTCATGCCGGCGCGGATTCGGCGGATGACTCGGCCGGCGACAGCGTCAGCACCTCCACGCCATCCTCGGTCACCGCGATCATGTGCTCCCACTGCGCCGAGAGCTTGCGGTCCTTGGTGACCACGGTCCAGCCGTCGGGAAGCACCTTGGTGTAGCGGGTGCCTTCATTGATCATCGGTTCGATGGTGAAGGTCATGCCCGGCTTGAGCACCAGGCCCTGGCCCGGACGGCCGTAATGCAGCACCTGCGGCTCATCGTGATAGACCTTGCCGATGCCGTGGCCGCAGTACTCGCGCACCACGCTGAAACGCTCGGACTCCGCGTATTCCTGGATGGCATGGCCCACGTCACCCAGCGTCGCGCCCGGCTTGACCGCACGGATGCCGCGCCACATCGCTTCCCTGGTGGTTTCCACCAGGCGCTTGGCCATGACCGACGGGGTGCCCACGTAGTACATGCGGCTGGTATCGCCGTGCCAGCCATCCTTGATGACGGTCACGTCGATGTTGATGATGTCCCCGTCCTTGAGCGCCTTGGCCTCGCTGGGGATGCCGTGGCAGATGACGTTGTTGACCGAGGTGCACACGGTCTTGGGGAACCCGCGGTAGCCGACGTTGGCCGGAATCGCACCCTGCACGTTGATGATGTGGTCGTGGCAGATGCGGTCCAGCTCCTCGGTGGTCACACCGGGCTTGACGTGGGGACCAATGATGTCGAGCACCTCGGCCGCCAGGCGGCCGGCGATGCGCATCTTCTCGATTTCTTCGGGGGTTTTCAGATGGATTGCCATCCGGCCATTATCGCCCATTTGGCGCGGCCCGCCGAGCTTGACGGGCGCTCATCACCATTGTGAATGGGAATTGGCTGCCGCCCACTGGCCGCCCTGCCTGCCCACCCGCACCCCGGTTTGCGCCGCCCTGCCTGGCCCGGCTATACTCCGCAGGCTTTGTCGGGCGCCTGCCCGGCAGAACCGCCCACGCCGGGCGTCACCGGCGAATCCACACCCTACGCCCCCATCCGTGCCGGGGTGCCCTGCCAGTCAGGGTTCGGCCACGGAGGCGCAGGGGAAGCCCAACCCCGGAACCGATGTGCGCCCTACAGGCTGCACAGGCATGCACGGCTTTCACAACAGCCGCCGCGCAGGCCAGCAACGGTTCCCCATCAGGAGTTCTGCAATGCCCCAGATCACCATGCGTCAGATGCTGGAAGCCGGCGTCCACTTCGGCCACCAGACCCGTTACTGGAACCCCAAGATGGGCCAGTACATTTTCGGCGCCCGCGGCAAGATCCACATCATCAACCTGGAAAAGACCGTCCCGCTGTTCAACGACGCGATGAACTTCATCTCGTCCGTTGCCCAGAAGCGCGGCACCATCCTGTTCCTGGGCACCAAGCGCAGCGCGCGCGATGCCATCAAGGAAGAAGCCGAGCGTTGCGGCATGCCGTTCATGAACCAGCGTTGGCTGGGCGGCACCCTGACCAACTTCCGTACCGTGAAGCAGTCGGTTGCCCGTCTGAAGGAACTGGAAGCCGGTGAAACCGACGGCACCTTCGACAAGCTGGTCAAGCACGAAGTGCTGGGCCTGCGCCGCGAGCGCGACAAGCTGGAAGCCTCGCTGGGCGGCATCAAGGAAATGAACCGCCTGCCGGACGCCATCTTCGTCATCGACATCGGCCACGAAGACATCGCCATCAAGGAAGCCAAGAAGCTCGGCATCCCGGTGATCGCCGTGGTTGACACCAACTACAACCCGGAACTGGTGGACTACGCCATCCCGGGCAACGACGACGCCATCCGCGCCGTGCAGCTGTACGCCCGCGCCGCCGCCGACGCCGTGCTGGAAGGCAAGGCCGCTGCGCCGAACGCCGCTTCGGTGCGTGAGGAAGAGTTCGCCGAAGCCGCTGCTGAAGGCGAAGACGCCAAGCCGGCCCGCCGTGCTCCGGCCAAGAAGGCCGCTGCCAAGAAGGGCGACGAGGCTTCGGCCTGATGCATCGGGCGGGCGCATTGACTGCGCCCGCTTCCCCTGTACCGGCGCGCCCGCGCGCCGGTCACTGACAGGGCCACGTAACAACGGCCGGCAATCATTGCCGGCTTGCCCCTTTCTATTCGTGAGGTAATTCCATGGAAATCACTGCTTCCCTGGTCAAGGAACTGCGTGAGCGCACCGGCGCCGGCATGATGGAGTGCAAGAAGGCTCTGTCCGAAGCTGGCGGCAACATCGATGCCGCTGCTGAAGCCCTGCGCAAGTCCGGCGCCGCCAAGGCCGACAAGAAGGCCGACCGCGTCACCGCCGAAGGCCGCATTGGTGTTGCACAGGACGGCGGCAAGGCCGTGCTGGTTGAAGTGAACTCGGAAACCGACTTCGTTGCCAACGACGTCAACTTCAAGAACTTCGTCGATGCCGTCGCCCAGGCCGCCCTGGCCTCCGGCGCCGCCGACGTGGAAGCCCTGAAGTCGGCCAAGCTGCCGGGCGGCGAGACCGTTGAAGAGTCGCGCGCCACCGCCATCCAGAAGCTGGGCGAGAACATCCAGATCCGTCGCCTGGTCAAGGTTGACGGCAACAACACCGTCGGCGCCTACGTGCACACCAACGGCAAGATTGGCGTGCTGGTTGACCTGGCTGGCGGCAACGCCGAGCTGGCCAACGGCCTGGCCATGCACGTGGCCGCGATGAACCCGCCGCACAACAAGGCTGCCGACGTGCCGGCCGAGTTCGTTGCCAAGGAAAAGGAAATCGAGCTGGCCAAGATGAGCGAGAAGGACAAGGCCAAGCCGGCTGAAATCCTGGAAAAGATCATCAGCGGCAAGATCAACAAGATCATCAGCGAAGTGACCCTGTACGGCCAGAGCTACGTGCTGGACAGCGACAAGACCGTCGAGCAGGCCGTCAAGGCCGCCGGTGGCGACGTTGTCGGCTTCCAGCGCCTGGTGGTTGGCGAAGGCATCGAGAAGGTGGTGGAAGACTACGCCGCCGAAGTTGCCAAGGCCATGCAGGTCTGATTTCAGCCTGGCTGTGGTAGGGAAAAGCCGCGGATTTCCGCGGCTTTTTTCGTTTACGCCCCGCCGCTGCTGGCTGGCAGCCTGCCACCGAAAACCACCCCGCCTTCACCGATCTTTCATATTTGGGCAGCGGTTGTATGCTTGAAACATTGTCGCCCTATCCCTAGCCATGACCCCCGAGCTTTCCGCTGCATTGTCCATCTGCCGCGACCTGCCATCGCCCCCCGCCATTGCCGCACGTCTGATAGAGCTGGCGCAGGACCCGGAGACGGATATCGCCAGCGTGGCCGATGCCATTGCACTGGACGTGGGGCTGAGTGCGCGCATGATGCGCATCGCCAATTCGCCGCTGTACGCCAGCCGGCGCCGCATCGACAACCTGGGCCAGGCCCTGACCATGCTCGGGCTCAATGCCACGCTGCAGCTGTCGCTGGGCTTCAGCCTGTCCAGCGCACTGCGCGGCGGCGAGCAGCTGCAGCAACTGCACGAGGCCACCTGGCGCCGCGCCATCCTCAGTGCCCTGTCCGCCCGCTACCTGGGCGCGGCCTGCGGCGTACGCCGGCTGGAGGAACTGATGCTGGCCGGCCTGCTGCAGGACCTGGGCATCCTGGCGCTGCTGCAGGTGCACCCGGACCGCTACCCCGCCACCCTGGCCGCAGCCAGCGACAACAGCGATCTGGTGGCACGCGAGCACGCGCTGTTCGGTTGCAGCCACGCCGATGTCGGCGCGCAGCTGTGCAACCAGTGGGGCCTGCCGCGCTACCTGGCCGAAGCGATTGGCCACAGCGAACCGCCGGGCGTGCCGGCAGACCTGTTTGAACGCTGCGTCAGCCTGTCCGGCCATGTGGCCGCGATCTGGCTGGCCAGGGACACCGACCACGCCCATGCCACCGCCCTGCAGCTGGCCCAGCAACAACTGGGCCTGGACAGCGCCCGCTTCGAGCAGGTGCTGCAGCAGGTGAGCCAGATGCTGCCCGATGTCAGTGCACTGTTCGAGGTGCCCATCCCCTCGCCCGCCCGCGCCGCCTACCTGCTGGAGCACGCCAACGAACTGGTGATGCTGCGCAACCTGCGTGAACTGCAGGACGCCGGCAGCAACCGCCGCCGCGCCGAAGACTTCGAGCAGCAGGCGCGCCAGCTCTCGCAGCAGGCCCACCTGGACGCACTCACCGGCGTGCTCAACCGGCGCCAGCTGCAGAGCGTGCTGGAGCAGGAATTCAAGCGCGCCATCAGCGTGGACAGCCCGCTGTCGCTGGCCTTCATCGACCTGGACGACTTCAAGAAGATCAACGACGCCCACGGCCACCTGGTGGGCGACCAGGTGCTGCAGTCCTTCGCCAACTGCCTGCAGTCACAGCTGCGTGACGCCGACACGGTGGCGCGCTATGGCGGCGAGGAATTCGTGGTGCTGTTCCCCGGCGCCGCCGAGCAGACCGCGGTGGAGGTGTTGCGCCGGGTGCTGCAGGTGGTGACCGACACACCGATGGCAGTCATCGACGAAACCCCGCTGCATGTGACGTTCTCGGCCGGGGTGGCCACACACGGCGACTACGAACGCTTCAACGACACCCACGGCCTGCTGCAGGCCGCCGACGATGTGCTGTACCGTTCCAAGAGCCTGGGCCGCAACCGGGTGAGCGCCCGCTCGCCTGCCAGCCACCCCACCGCCTGCTGAACCGCAGGCGGATCTGGGCGACGAATGTCGCTGCATTGCAACAAACCATCTGACCATGCGACGCCGGTTCCGTTAGAATTCCCGCGTTTTCCAGCCACCAGAGGTCGTCATGTCCCAACTCGCCTACCACCGCATCCTTCTGAAACTTTCCGGGGAGGCGCTGATGGGAGAGGAGGACTATGGCATCGACCCCAAGGTCATCAACCGCCTGGCGCAGGAAGTGATCGAAGCCCAGCAGGCCGGCGCTGAAATCGCGCTGGTGGTGGGCGGCGGCAACATCTTCCGCGGTGCCGGCCTGGCCGCAGGCGGCATGGACCGGGTCACCGGCGACCATATGGGCATGCTGGCCACCGTGATCAACGCGCTGGCCATGCAGGACGCGCTGGAGAAGCTCGGCGGCAAGGCCCGGGTGATGAGCGCGATCAAGATCAACGACGTGTGCGAGGACTACATCCGCCGCCGCGCCATCCGCCATCTGGAAAAGGGCCGCCTGGTGATCTTCGCCGCCGGCACCGGCAACCCGTTCTTCACCACCGACTCCGGCGCCGCGCTGCGCGCCATCGAGATCGGTGCCGACCTGCTGCTCAAGGCCACCAAGGTGGACGGCGTCTACAACAAGGACCCGAACAAGCACGCCGACGCGGTGCGCTACGACACCCTCACCTATGACCAGGTCATCAACCAGGGCCTGGAAGTGATGGATACCGCCGCCTTCGCCCTGGCCCGCGACAGCGACCTGCCGCTGCGCGTGTTCGACATGGGCCAGCCGGGCGAGCTGCTCAAGATCCTGCGTGGCGAGAACATCGGCACCCTGGTCCACGGCCGCGACGCTCACTGAACCGAACGCGGCTTGGACCCGGCCGGGCGCGGTCTTCGCCTATAATCGGCCGGTTCCAGCACCATCAAGGATTCCGGCGATGATCAACGACATCAAAACCAATGCGCAGACGCGCATGGCAAAGAGCATCGATGCTCTGCGCCACACCCTCACCACCATCCGCACGGGCCGCGCCTCTCCGGCGCTGCTCGACGGCATCAAGGTCAAGGCCTACGGCACCGATACGCCACTGAACCAGGTGGCCAGCATCAGCGTGTCCGAAGGCCGCTCGCTGGTGATCACCCTGTTCGACAAGAACATGATCAAGGAAGTGGAAAAGGCCATCTACGCCTCGGACATCGGCATCACGCCGACCACCATGGGCACCGTGATCCGCCTGAACCTGCCCCCGCTCACCGAGGACCGCCGCAAGGAACTGGCCAAGTCGGTAGGCAAGGAAGGCGAGGACACCAAGGTGTCCATCCGCAACATCCGCCGTGATGCCAACCAGGAAGTGGCCAAGCTGCTCAAGGACAAGGCCATCACCGAGGACGACGACCGCCGCGCGCAGGACGAGATCCAGAAGCTGACCGACAAGGCCATCAAGGACGTGGACGAGGTGGTCAAGCTCAAAGAACAGGAACTGATGGCGGTCTGACCCGTGCCGTCCGCCCCGCCCAGCGACACACCCGCAGCCCCCTTGCCGCGGCACATTGCCATCATCATGGATGGCAATGGGCGCTGGGCGCAGCAGCGGCGCCGGCCACGCATGATCGGCCACCGCGCCGGTGCGCGCGCGGTCAACCGCACCATCGACCACTGCCTGCAGCACGGCATCGGCGCACTCACCCTGTTTGCGTTCTCCAGTGAAAACTGGGGCCGCCCGCAGGAGGAAGTGGATGCGCTGATGAAGCTGTTCCTTGGCGCACTGGACCGCGAGGTGGACGAACTCCACCGCCGTGGCGTGCGCGTGCGCTTCATCGGTGAACGCAGCCGCTTCTCGGCCAGCATCGCCCAGCGCATGGCCAGGGCCGAGCAGCGCACCGCCGACAACGGCGCGATGACGCTGAGCATCGCCGCGAGCTACGGCGGCCGCCAGGACATCGCCCACGCCGCACGCACGCTGGCCGAACAGGTGGCAGCCGGCACGCTGAAGCCGGAGCAGATCGACGAGCAGCTGCTGGGCCAGCACGTTGCATTGGCCGACATGCCGGCGCCGGATCTGTTCATCCGTACCGGTGGCGACACCCGCATCAGCAATTTCCTGCTGTGGCAGCTGGCCTATACCGAACTGTGGTTCACCGACGTGCTGTGGCCGGATTTCGACGCGGCCACCCTTCAACAGGCACTGGATGACTATGCCGGGCGCGAGCGCCGCTTCGGCCTGACCAGCGCCCAGATCACCGCCAGCAAGGCGGCCGAGAGCACACTGCCATGACCAAGACCCGTGTGATCGCCGCGCTGATCATGGCCCCGGTGGCCATCTGCGCGATCCTGCTGCTGCCCACCCAGTGGCTGGCCGCCGCCGCCGCGCTGGTGTTCCTTACCGGGCTGTGGGAATGGCTGCGCCTGACCGGCGTGGACGGCCTGCCGCGCACCGTGCTGCTGGTGCTGAACCTGCTGCTGATGGTGCTGCTGGTGTGGGCCTCGGCCGGCTCCAACGTGCTGTTCCAGCTCACTACGCTGATCGGCGTGGGCTTCTGGGTAATGGCGTTGGTCTGGCTGCGCTTCTTCAACTACGGCGCCCATGAGCAGGCCGGTTCGCGCATGCTCAAGCTGGCTGCGGGCACGCTGGCCATCATCCCCGCGTGGGCGGCACTGGTGCTGATCCATGACAGCGAGCCCAACGGCCCGCGCTGGCTGCTGACCGCGCTGACCCTGGTCTGGGCCGCGGATTCGGGCGCCTATTTCGCCGGCCGCGCGTTCGGCAAGCACAAGCTGGCCCCGCGCATCAGCCCCAACAAGACCATCGAAGGCCTGGTCGGCGGGTTGGTGGCCGGCATGGCCACGGCCGCGGCGTTCGGCTGGCTGGCCGGCGCGCAGCCCTCGCAGTACGGCTGGCTGATGCTGGTGGCCGCGGTGGCGGTGCTGGCCTCAGTGCTGGGTGATCTATTCGAGAGCCTGCTCAAGCGCCATGCCGGCGCCAAGGATTCGGGCAATGTGATCCCGGGCCATGGTGGCGTGCTGGACCGCATCGACGGCGTGCTGGCTGCGCTGCCGGTGTTCGCGCTGGGCAAGGAAATCTTCGGTTTCTGATGATGCCCAGCCCGTCCGCACCGCGCCAGGTCGCCATCCTCGGCGCCACTGGTTCCATCGGCACCTCGGCACTGGATGTCATCGCCCGCCACCCGCAGCAGATGCGCGCCAGCGTGCTGGTTGCCGGCAGCAACGTCGATGCCCTGCTCGCTCTGTGCCGCACGCACCGCCCCGACCATGCCGCCATCGCCGATCCGGCGCTGTTCACGCAGCTGCGCGACGGTCTGGCGGAGGCGGGCCTGGCGACCGAGGCCCACGCGGGTCATGACGCGATCAACGCATTGGCCGCCAGCGCCGCGTGCGACACCGTGGTGGCTGCCATCGTCGGTGCCGCCGGGCTGTCTTCCACGCTTGCCGCCGCACGCGCGGGCAAGCGGCTGCTGCTGGCCAACAAGGAATCGCTGGTGCTGGCCGGCGAACTGCTGACCCGCGAGGCCGCCGCTGCCGGCGCCGAGATCATTCCGATCGACAGCGAGCACAACGCCATCTTCCAGTGCCTGCGTTCGCGTGACGCCAGCCTGGAGGCAGGCGTGCGCCGCATCATCCTCACCGCCTCCGGTGGCCCGTTCCATGGCCGCAGCCGCGCCGAACTGGGCGCGGTGACCGTGGCCCAGGCCGTGGCGCACCCGAAGTGGTCGATGGGGCCAAAAATCTCAGTCGATTCTGCGACGCTGATGAACAAGGGGCTGGAGGTCATTGAGGCCCACCACCTGTTCAACGTGCCGGGTTCGCGCATCGACGTGCTGGTGCACCCGCAGAGCCTGGTGCACTCGCTGGTGGAGTTCATCGACGGTTCCACGCTGGCCCAGCTCGGCCTGCCGGACATGCGCACCACCCTGGCCGTCGGCCTGGGCTGGCCGCAGCGCATCGAATCAGGCGTTTCCGGGCTGGACCTGCTCACCCAGGGCCGGCTGGATTTCGAGGCGCCGGATCTGGATGCCTTCCCCTGCCTGCGCTTGGCCTGGCAGGCAATGGAGGCCGGCGGCAGCGCCCCGGCCATCCTGAACGCCGCCAATGAAATTGCTGTTTCAGCATTTCTTCAGGGCCGCATAGGCTTCCTGTCGATCCCTGCGCTGGTGGAGCACACCCTCTCCACCCTGCCAAACGGGGCGGCCGATACACTGGACGCCCTGCTGGCGGCCGACGCCCAGGCCCGTGACATCACCCAGACCGCCATCGCCCGCCTGCCGCATGCCTCCTGAGCCCACCTGCCAAATGAGCGCCGCACATGGCTGATTTCCTCGGCTCCGTGTGGTGGATGATCGTCAGCCTTGGCGTGCTGGTGACCTTCCATGAATTCGGCCACTACTGGGTGGCGCGCCGCTGTGGCGTCAAGGTGCTGCGCTTCTCGGTGGGCTTCGGCAAGCCGCTGTGGAGCCGCCACAACAAACAGGGCACCGAGTTCGCCATCGCCGCCATCCCGCTGGGTGGCTACGTGAAGATGCTCGACGAGCGCGAGGCCGAAGTGCCCGCCGGCGAGCGCGCGGTGGCCTTCAACAACAAGAGCGTGTGGCAGCGCATCGCCATCGTCGCGGCAGGCCCCATCGCCAACCTGGTGCTGTGCATCGCCCTGCTGTGGGCGATGTTCGTGATCGGCCGCCAGGACTACTCGGCCACGGTCGGCCGCGCCACCGGCATGGCCGCCAGCGCCGGCTTTGCCGCCGGTGACCAGGTACTGGACGTGGACGGCCGCGCGGTCGCCACCTGGGCCGAGGCCAGCATGGCCCTGACCACCGCTGCCATGGATCGCCAGGACGCGCGCGTGCGCGTGCAGGACGCATTGGGCAATGAGCGCACCCGCATGCTGCCGCTGTCGCAGCTGCCGGTGGGCTTCGATGAACGGC
Source organism: Stenotrophomonas sp. UBA2124 (assembly GCA_002329155.1). Classification (GTDB taxonomy): domain Bacteria; phylum Pseudomonadota; class Gammaproteobacteria; order Xanthomonadales; family Xanthomonadaceae; genus Stenotrophomonas. The sequence goes on from DCXY01000049.1 coordinate 139,264, forward strand.
AGGTGCCGGTGCTCAGCGGCTTTGTCTGGCAGTTCTGGCTGCAGCCGGCCGAAGTGGACAGCGTGGGCGCCGATTCGGCGGCCGCTGGCGTGCTGCTGCCGGGTGATCTCATTCTGGCCGTGGACGGCCAGCGCGTGGACAGCGCCGACCAGGTCGGGCCGCTGATCCAGCAGCTGGGCGAACGTGGCGGCCCGGGCATGGTGGATGTGGAGCGCGCCGGCGAGCGGCTGGCGCTGGAGCTGACCCCGCAGGCCGGTCAAGGCCCGGATGGCAAGCCGCGCTGGCTGATCGGCGTGGGCTTCGTCACCGGCCAGGCACCGGCTTACGACGCGCGCCAGCAGTACGGTGTGCTGGCCGCGCTGCCGGCCGCCGTGCGCGAAACCGGCAAGCTGGCCAGCGACTCGCTGGGCATGATGCGCCGGATGCTGACCGGGCATGCCTCGCTGAAGAATGTTTCCGGCCCCATCACCATCGCCCGCGTGGCCAACGCCTCGGCTGAACGCGGCGCCGATTGGTTCCTGTATTTCCTGGCCCTGCTGTCGCTGAGCCTGTGCATCATCAACCTGCTGCCCATCCCCGTCTTGGACGGCGGGCACCTGCTGTATTACCTTATCGAGTTGGTCAAGGGCAGCCCACTCAGTGAGCGGGCCATGGCCGCCGGCCAGTACATCGGTCTGGCGCTGCTGGCCGGGCTGATGGGGCTGGCGTTCTACAACGACATCCTCGGCCTGGTGCCACGATGAACTTTTTCCCGCTGACGTCGTCCTACGCCGGCACCCACGCAACATTGAAATCGACTCCAACCGGACGTGATATGACGCGACTTCCCAATCGCCGCCTGCTTGCCCTCGCCCTTGCTGCCGGCCTGGCCCTGCCCGCCCTTGCACAGGCGGCCGAGCCTTTCACCGCCAGCGACATCCGCGTGGACGGCCTGCAGCGTATTTCCTCCGGTACCGTGTTCACCTACCTGCCGGTTGAACGCGGCGACATGGTCGATGACGCCAAGGTCGGCGAGACCATCCGTGCGCTGTACAAGACCGGCTTCTTCGAGGACGTGCAGCTGGACCGCCAGGGCGACATCCTGGTGGTCACGGTCAAGGAACGCCCGGCGATCAACAAGCTCACCGTCACCGGCAACAAGGACATCAAGAGCGAGCAGCTGCTCAAGGGCCTGAGCGACATCGGCCTGACCGAGGGTGGCACCTTCGACCGCCTGAGCCTGGACCGCGTGACCCAGGAGCTGCGCCGCCAATACAACGACCGCGGCAAGTACAACGTGGAAATCACCCCGACGGTGAGCCCGCTGGACCGCAACCGCGTGGACATCGCCATCGCCATCAAGGAAGGCAAGGCCGCCAAGATCCGCCACGTCAACCTAGTGGGCACCGAGAAGTTCCCGGCCGAGGACATCCTGGACACCTGGGAATCCAAGGAGCACAACTGGGCCTCGTGGTACCGCCGTGACGACCAGTACTCCAAGGAAAAGCTGTCCGGCGACCTGGAAAAGCTGAACTCCTGGTACCTGGACCGTGGCTATGTCGATTTCAGCATCGACTCCACCCAGGTCTCGATCAGCCCCGACAAGCGCGACATGTTCATCACCGCCGGCGTGACCGAGGGTGAGCAGTACAAGATTTCCGACATCAAGGTCACCGGCGACACCGTGCTTCCGCAGGAAGACGTGGAGAAGATGGTGATCCAGAAGGCCGGCGACACATTCTCGCGTGCGCTGCTGGAGTTCAGCTCCGACGCCATCACCAACAGCCTGTCCAACATCGGCTACGCCTTCGCCAAGGTCAACCCGATCCCGACCAGCAACCGCGCCGACCGCACCGTGGCGGTGAATATGCAGGTGGTGCCGGGCCCGCGCGTGTCCGTGCGCCGCATCGTGTTCAAGGGCAACAGCCGTACCGCCGACGAAGTGTTGCGCCGTGAAATGCGCCAGTTCGAGAACAGCTGGTACTCGCAGGCCGCCATCGACCGTTCCAAGATCCGCCTGCAGCGCCTGGGCTATTTTGAATCGGTGGACGTGGAGACCAGCCCGGTCACCGGCAGCAACGACCAGGTGGACGTGGTCTACAACGTCAAGGAAACCACCTCCGGCAGCTTCGTGTTCGGCCTGGGCTACTCGCAGTCCTACGGCATGACCACCTCGGTGCAGCTGTCGCAGAACAACTTCCTGGGCGGCGGCAACCGCGTGTCGGTCGAGGCCTCGCGCAGCAGCTACCTGCAGCGTTATGGCTTCTCCTACACCAACCCGTATTTCACCGATGACGGTGTCTCGCTGGGCTACAACCTGTCCTGGCGCGAGCTGGATTACTCCGACTTCAACACCGCGCAGTACAACAGCACCAACGGTGCGGCGCAGGTGGTGTTCGGCGTGCCGATCACCGAGAACGATTCGTTCTCGCTGATGTTCGGCATCGACAGCAACCAGATCACCACCTATCCGGGCTATACGCCGAAATCGATCATCGATTACATCGACGCCGTCGGCCAGCGCACCTTCCATTCCTGGCGTACCGAGCTGGGCTGGGCGCGCGACACCCGCAACGACTACTTCATGCCGACCCGCGGCACCTACCAGCGCCTGGGCTTGGAAGCCACGCTGCCGGGTTCGACCGTGGAGTACTACAAGCTCAGCTACCAGTTCTCCAAGTACTGGCCGATCATGCCGTCGCTGGTCATCAACACCCGCTTCGAGCTGGGCTACGGCGACTCCTACGGCAAGGACATGGTCCGCGACATCTGCTGGAAGGATGTTCCTGCCGTGCCGGGCACGCCGGCCAATGGTGACACCCCGGCCGTGCCGGGCAAGCCGGCCACCACCGAAGTGGTGGACTGCGCCACCAACCCGACCGCCAATCGTCGCCAGGTCGTGGCATCGGGCCTGCCGTTCTTCGAGAACTTCTACGCTGGTGGCACCAACTCGGTGCGCGGCTTCGAGGACAACACCCTGGGCCCGCGTTCGGAGCCGATTGGCGGCTACTACAACGGCCAGCCGCTGGGCGGCTCGGTGAAGACCGTCGGCTCGATCGAAGCCTACTTCCCGAAGCTGTTCGACAGCCCGTCGGCGCGTGTCTCGGCGTTCCTGGATTTCGGCAACGTCTACAACGGCACCAAGAACTTCAAGACCAACGAACTGCGTGCTTCGGCCGGTGTCGCCCTGCTGTGGCGCGCCCCGGTCGGCCCGATCTCGATCAGCTATGCCTTCCCGCTGAAGAAGGAAGACGGCGACGAGATCGAGCGCCTGCAGTTCACCTTCGGCGGGCAGTTCTAAGCAACTGCCCCGCTACCGGGCTCTCTCCCGCCTGCGGGGGAGGGCTTGAGGCAGGACTGCAAGCAGCACGGAATCTGTGGACGGCCAGCCGGAATACGGCCACACCCGTGTATTGCTGCCGCCACCGCGCCCTGCCCTCTGCCCGGTTTTCCGCCTCCCCCTCTTTCCTGTGCCCGCTCCGCTGGCTCCGCCACCCGCGCATGACCGCTGTCGGCGCACACGGTAAACTCGCCGCGTGAATATTCCTACACATACCGCACAGGACCTTGCCGACCGCTTCGGCCTGCAGGTGCAGGGTGACCCTGCCACCGCCATTCATGGCGTAGCCACCCTGGCCCATGCCGGCCCAGGCCAGCTGGCGTTTCTGGCCAACCCGCGCTACCGCGCGCAGCTGGCCAGCAGCAAGGCCTCCATCGTGGTGGTGCGCGCCGATGACGCCGATGCCGTGCCCGGCACCGCGCTGATCGCCAGAGACCCTTACGTCGCTTTCGCCAAGATCGGCACATTGTTTGAAACCGTGCCCGTACAGGCACCCGGCATCCACCCCAGCGCGGTCATTGACCCCAGCGCCACGGTGGCGGCCAATGCGCACATCGGCCCGCATGTCTGCATCGGCGCGCGCACCACCGTGGCCGAAGGCTGTGTGATCGGCCCTGGCTGCGTGATCGGTGATGACTGCAGCATCGGTGCCAACAGCGAACTGCTGGCCCGGGTGACCCTGGTCACCCGGGTGACGCTGGGCAAGCGCGTGCGCATTCACCCCGGTGCCGTGCTCGGCGCGGAGGGCTTCGGCCTGGCACTGGACAGGGACCACTGGATCAAGGTGCCGCAGCTTGGCGGCGTGCGCATCGGCGACGACTGCGAAGTGGGCGCCAACACCTGCATCGACCGAGGCGCGATGGAAGACACCACGCTGGACGTGGACGTGCGCGTGGACAACCTGGTGCAGGTCGCCCACAACGTGCAGGTTGGCGCGCATACCGTGCTGGCCGGCTGCACCGCCATCGCAGGCAGCGCCAAGATCGGCAGCTACTGCATGCTGGGCGGTGGCGTCGGCGTGGTCGGCCACCTGGAAATCTGCGACCGCGCGATCGTCACCGGCCGCTCCGTGGTGCGCAACTCGATCACCGAACCGGGCGAGTATTCGTCCGGCACCCCATTGACAGACAACCGCACGTGGCGCAAGAACGCCGCGCGCTTCAAGCAGCTGGATGCGCTGGCTCGGCGCATCCTGGCTGTGAGCAAGGAGAAGGAATGAACGCACCACACCAGCTGCCCATCGACATCACCACCATCCAGACGTTGATCCCGCACCGCTACCCGTTCCTGCTGGTCGACAAGGTTGTCGAGCTTGATGTGGAAGGCAAGCGCATCGTCGCGCACAAGAACGTGACCATCAACGAGCCGTTCTTCCAGGGGCACTTCCCCAGCCAGCCGATCATGCCGGGCGTGCTGATCATCGAGGCGCTGGCACAGGCCGGTGGCGTACTGACCCAGCTGAGCCTGGGCCGTGATGCGCAGTCCAAGCTGTTCTACCTGGTCAAGGTGGACAACGTGCGCTTCATGAAGCAGGTGGTGCCCGGCGACGTGCTGGAACTGCATGTGCAGGTCAAGCGCGTGATCCGCAACATGGCCGTGTACTACGGCGAAGCCAAGGTTGACGGTGAAGTGGTGGCGCATGCCGAAGTGCTGTGTGCCGGCACCCGCGAATGACCTGCCGGAGCAAGCAATGAGCGACAGCGCCCCCCTGATCCACCCGACCGCGGTCATCGACCCGTCCGCCAGACTGGGCGACGGCGTGCGCGTGGGTGCCTTCAGTCTGATCGGTGCCGATGTCCAGATCGGCGATGGCACCGAGGTCGGCCCGCATTGCAGCATCCACGGGCCTACCCGCATCGGGCGTGACAATCGTTTCATCGGCCACGCCGCCATCGGCGGTGAGCCACAGGACAAGAAGTACGCCGGCGAGCGCACCGAACTGGTCATCGGCGACCGCAACGTGTTCCGCGAGTTCGTCACGGTCAACCGTGGCACCGGCGGCGGTGGCGGCGTCACCAGCATCGGCAACGACAACTGGCTGCTGGCCTACACCCATGTGGCGCATGACTGCCATGTGGCCGACCACTGCGTGTTCTCCAACAACACCACGCTGGCCGGCCATGTCTCGGTCGGCAACTGGGTGATCATCAGCGGCTTCGCCGGTGCCCACCAGTTCTGCCGCATCGGCGACCACGCCTTCCTCGGCATGGGTGCGCTGGTCACCGGCGACATTCCGCCGTTCACCATGGTGGGCATAGACGGCCACGGCCGTCCGCGCGGCATCAACAGTGAAGGCCTCAAGCGCCGCGGCTTCGATGCCGAGCGCATCAGCGCCATCAAGCGCGCCTACCGCACCATCTACGTCGCCGGGCTGCCGCTGGCCGAGGCCAAGCAGCAGCTTGCCGAACAGGCCAGGGACAGCGAGGACGTGAAGCAGTTGCTGGACTTCATCGACCACGGCGACCGTCCGCTGCAGCGATGACGGGGAACAGCACCAGCGGGAACGGGGAGCAGGGAACAGGGACTCAAACCTCCCTGCCGCATCCATCACCCCTTCCCGCCGCGTTCCCGGCTACCGGCAGCACCAGGCTGCGCATCGCACTGGTTGCGGGTGAGGCCTCGGGCGACGGACTGGGCGCGGGCCTGATCAAGGCCCTGCGCGCGCGCTACCCGGATGCCGAGTTCGCCGGCATCGGCGGCGATGCGATGCGCAACGCCGGCTGCGAGACCTGGTTCGACGCCAGCGAGCTGGCGCTGATGGGCCTGACCGAGATCCTGCGCCATCTGCCGCGCCTGCTGAAGCTGCGCAGGGAGTTCCGCCAGCGCGTGCTCGACTGGAAGCCGGATGTGTTCATCGGTATCGACGCACCCGATTTCAACCTGGGCGTGGAGCAGTGGCTCAAGCAGCGGGGCGTGCGCACCGTGCACTACGTCAGCCCCTCGGTGTGGGCATGGCGCGAGAAGCGTGCGGAGAAGATCGGCGCCAGTGCCGACATGGTGCTGTGCCTGTTCCCGATGGAGCCGCCGATCTATGCGCGTCACGGCATCGATGCGCGCTTTGTAGGCCACCCGATGGCCGACGAAATTCCACTGCAGACCGACCGTGATGGTGCCCGCCAAACGCTGGGCATCCCCGCACAGGCGCGCGTGCTGGCCGTGTTGCCGGGCAGCCGTCTGGGCGAAGTGAGCCGGCTGGGGCCGCCGTTCTTCGCCGCTGCGTGGCAGCTGTGCGAACAGATGCGCGACCTGCATATCGTGGTGCCGGCGGCCAATGCCAAATGCAAGGCGCTGATCGTCGAACAGATGCGTACCGCCGCGCTGCCCAGCGCACGCGTGCACCTGCTCGATGGCCATGCGCGCGAGGCGATGACCGCCGCCGATGTGGTGATGCTGGCCTCGGGTACCGCCACGCTGGAGACCATGCTGGTCAAGCGGCCGATGGTGGTCGGTTACCGCGTAGCCGAACTCACCTATCGCATCGTCAGCACGCTGGGGCTGATCAAGGTCAGCCGCTATGCCCTGCCCAACGTGCTGGCGAACAAGGACCTGGCACCAGAGCTGATGCAGCACGACTGCACCGCCGACAAGCTCGCCGCTGCCGTACGCGACTGGTTCGAGCACCCCGAGCGCGTGGCCGCCCTGCAGGCGGACTATCTGAAGCTGCACCAGCAGCTGCGCCAGGATGCGTCCGCGCGTGCGGCGGATGCGGTTGCTGAACTGTTGGCGGGTCGAGGGAACAGGGAATCGCAGGGCGCAGGCAAGTGAAACGCTCCCGATCGTTGGATGGCGAACCGCCGTTCGTCCAGCCCTCGCTGTTCCCCCCCGCTTCGCCCTTCCCTGCCCCCGGTTCCCCGCTCCACGCCGGTGTCGATGAAGCAGGCCGTGGGCCGCTGGCCGGCCCGGTCGCCGTGGCTGCGGTGGTGTTCGATCCCGAACGCCCACGCATCAATGGCCTGGACGACTCCAAGGCGCTGACCGCCGCGCGCCGCGAGCAGCTTTACGAGCGCATCATCGAACGGGCGCTGGCCTTCCACATCGTCATGGTCGAGGTGGCCGAGATCGACCAGCTCAACATCTTCCAGGCCACCATGCAGGGCATGCGCCGCGCGGTGGAAGGGGTGGCGCATGTGGCCGGCTTTGCCCGCATCGACGGCAACACGCTACCCAAGGGCCTGCCCTGCCCGGCCGAGGCGCTGGTGGGGGGCGATGCCATCGACCGCGCCATCATGGCCGCCTCCATCCTGGCCAAGGTCAGCCGCGACCGTTACATGCTTCAGCTGCATGAACGCCACCCTGAATATGGCTTCGACCAGCACAAAGGCTACGGCACGCCCGCACACATGGCGGCCCTGCGCGCGCATGGCCCCTGCCCTGAACACCGCCGTTCGTTCGCACCGGTAAGGGCTGCGTTGCAGGAATGAACCGGCGCCAGCGGCGAACGGCCCGCTGGACAGGAACCAATAAGCCTCAGCCGGGAGGCGTTGCTGAAGCTCACCACACCCTGCGCAACTGCGGCGCGGGCGCAAGCCCTTGTTCGCCCGGCCCCCCGCCGCTACCCTGCTTCGGCACACTTCTGGCCCGGCATGTCTATTTCTTCCCGCTTCGTCCATCTCCACGTCCACACCGAATTCTCGCTGGTGGACTCCACCATCCGCGTCCCGGCAAAACCCGACCAGGCTGACCCGAAAAAGGCCAAGCAGCCCAACATCCTCAGCCGCTCGGTGGAAATGCAGGCGCCTGCGCTGGCCATCACCGACCTGAACAATCTGTTCGCGCTGGTGAAGTTCTACAAGGCCGCCGAGGGCGTGGGCATCAAGCCGATTGCCGGTGCCGACATCCTCATCGCCGAGGAGAACCAGGACCCGTGGCGGATGACGCTGCTGTGCCGCGACCGCGAGGGCTACCTGAGCCTGTCGCGGCTGCTCACCCGCGCCTGGATGGAGGGCCACCGCAACGAAGGTGGCGTGGCCGTGCACCCGCAATGGCTCAAGGACGGCTGCCACAACCTGTTCGCGCTCGCCGGCCGCCAGAGCCTGGCCGGGCGGCTGGCCGGCGAAGGCCGCCATGACCTGGCCGAACAGCAGCTGGCTGACTGGCAGCGCGTGTTCGGCGACGGCCTGCACCTGGAACTGACCCGCACCAAGCGCGATGGCGAGGAAGTCTTCAACCAGTTCGCGCTGATGGCCGCCGGCCAGCGCGGGCTGCCGGTGGTCGCCACCAACGACGTGCGCTTTCTTGCGCCGGATGACTACGACGCGCACGAAGCGCGCGTGTGCATATCCACCGGCCGCGTGTTGGACGACCCCAAGCGGCCGCGCGAGTACAGCCGCGAGCAGTACCTCAAGTCGCCCGAGCAGATGTGCGAGCTGTTCGCCGACATTCCCGACGCCATCGACAACACGCTGGCGCTGGCACAGCGCTGCAACGTGGAGATGCGGCTGGGCACCTACTTCCTGCCCAACTACCCGGTGCCCGACGACGAAACGCTGGACACCTGGATCCAGAAGCAGTCGCGCGAAGGCCTGGACGAGCGCCTTGCGGTGCATCCGCTGGCACCGGGCAAGACCCGCGAAGAATATTTCGAGCGGCTGGAGTTCGAGCTCGACACCATCATCAAGATGGGCTTCCCGGGCTACTTCCTGATCGTGGCCGACTTCATCCAGTGGGGCAAGAACCAGGGCATTCCGATCGGCCCGGGCCGTGGTTCCGGTGCCGGTTCGCTGGTGGCGTGGGCGCTGAAGATCACCGATCTGGACCCGCTGCCCTACAACCTGCTGTTCGAGCGCTTCCTCAACCCGGAACGCGTGTCGATGCCCGACTTCGACATCGACTTCTGCATGGACCGGCGCGACGAGGTGATCGACTACGTCGCGCGCAAATATGGCCGCGAACGCGTCAGCCAGATCATCACCTACGGCACCATGGCCGCCAAGGCAGTGGTGCGCGACAGTGGCCGCGTGCTGGGCTTTCCGTATGGCCTGGTCGATGGTGTCTCCAAGCTGATCCCCAACATCCTGGGCATCCACCTGAAGGATGCGCTGGGGCGTGGCAAGGAAGGCGTGGATTCGGAGATGGCGTCGCCCGAGCTGATCCAGCGCTACGAGAGCGAGGACGATGTCCGCGACCTGATCGACCTTGCGCTGCAGCTGGAAGACCTCACCCGCAACGCCGGCAAGCACGCCGGTGGCGTGGTGATCGGCCCGCAGCCGCTGAGCGAGTTCTGCCCGCTGTATGCCGAACACGACGAAGGCGGCATCGGCAAGAACCCGGTCACCCAGTTCGACAAGAACGACGTGGAAGAAGTGGGTCTGGTGAAGTTCGACTTCCTGGGCCTGCGCACGCTGACGATCATCGACTGGGCGGTGAAGGCGATCAACACGCGCCGCGCGCGCGCCGGCATTCCGCCGGTGGAGATCGCCCATATTCCGCTGGACGACGAACCGACCTACCGCGACATCTTCGCTTCCGGCAACACCGGTGCGGTGTTCCAGTTTGAATCCTCGGGCATGCGCCGCCTGCTGAAGGACGCAAAGCCCGACCGTTTCGAGGACCTGATCGCGCTGGTGTCGCTGTACCGCCCCGGACCGATGGACCTGATTCCCTCCTTCAACGCGCGCAAGCACGGGCAGGAAGAAATCATCTACCCCGATCCGCGCACCGAAGCCATCCTCAAGGACACCTACGGCATCATGGTGTACCAGGAGCAGGTGATGCAGATGGCGCAGATCGTCGGCGGCTACTCACTGGGCGGCGCCGACCTGCTGCGCCGCGCGATGGGCAAGAAGGTGCCGGCGGAAATGGCCAAGCACCGCGAGATCTTCCGCGAGGGTGCGGCCAAGGGCGGCGTGGATGGCCCCAAGGCCGACGAGATCTTCGACCTGATGGAGAAGTTCGCCGGCTACGGCTTCAACAAGTCGCATGCCGCCGCCTATGCGCTGGTCAGCTACCAGACCGCCTGGCTCAAGCGTCACTACCCTGCCGAGTTCATGGCCGCCACGCTGTCCTCGGACATGGACAACACCGACAAGGTCGTCGGGTTCCTCACCGAAGTGCGCAACCTCGGCCTGAACGTGCTGCCGCCGCGTGTGAACGAATCGGCCTACATGTTCGAGGCCTCCAGCGCCGACACCATCCGGTACGGGCTGGGGGCGATCAAGGGTGTTGGCCAAGGTGCCTGCGAGGCGGTGGTGGAGAACCGCGAGCGCGCGGGCAACTACGCCTCGCTGCTGGATTTCTGCAGCCGCGTGGAATCGGGCAAGCTCAACCGCCGCACGCTGGAAGCGATGATCAACTGCGGCGCGCTCGACGGCCTGGGCAAGAACCGCGCGACGCTGATGCTGCAGCTGCCGGAGGTGCTCAAGGCCACCGAGCAGATGGCGCGCGAAAAGGCCTCGGGCCAGAACTCACTGTTCGGCGCGCCGGACCCGGTGAGCGCCGCCAGTCAGCTCGATCTGCCCGAGAGCCGCGAATGGCCCCTGGCGCAGCTGCTGGGCGGCGAACGCGAAACGCTGGGCTTCTACCTCAGCGGCCACCCGTTCGACCCCTACGCCGATGACATCAAGGAGCTGGTCGGCACCGACCTTGGCGCGCTGGACAAGCTGGTCACGCCCGCACAGCCCGCACGCGACGGCGAGAAGCGCGCGTGGCGCCAGGAGGCGCAGGTGATCCTGGCCGGCATGGTGGTCGGTGTGCGCCGCAAGGGTGACAGCCAGGTCTTCGTGACGCTGGAAGACGGCAAGGGGCGTGTCGAATGCAGCGCCTTCTCCGCTGGCCTGGCTGAATTCGGCCAGCTGATGACCAAGGACCGCATCCTGGTGGTCAAGGGCGGTTTGCGCGAGGATGAATTCAACGGCGGCTATGCGTTGCGCATCCGCCAGTGCTGGGATTACGAGCAGCTCTCCGCCGACCACGCCCTGCGCGTGTTCCTGCGCGTGGACGGGCGCGGCGGCCCGATCTGGCAACGCATCGACGCCCTGCTTGCCGCCCACCGCCCGGGCCGCACCCCGCTGCGCCTGGACCTGCTGCTCAACGGCAAGCCCAGCGGCAGCGTGGCCGGCATGCTCGACCTGGGTGGCGGTGGCGCGGTGCGGGTCAGCCCGCAGCTGCTCGACGCCCTGCGTGAAGATCCGGCCGTGCGCCGGGTCAAGGTCAAGTACAGCCCGCCCTGGGCCAACTGACCGGACGGGCGCGTACGGGTTGCTCCGGCGCGTTCGGCTACACTTCCCCCCTTTAATTCATGACGGTTTCCGATGAATCCGAACTACCTCGACTTCGAGCAACCCATCGCCGATCTGGAAACCAAGATCAAGGACCTGCGCAGTGCCAGCGCCGGCCCGGCGGTCAATGTCGATGCCGAGGTGAAGGCGCTGGAAGACAAGCTGCGCCTGCGTACCGCGCAGATCTTCCGCAACCTGACGCCGTGGCAGGTGCTGCAGGTGGCCCGCCACCCGTCGCGGCCCTACCCGCTGGACTACATCCGCATCTTCTGCGACGAGTTCCAGGAGCTGGCCGGCGACCGCGCCTTCGCCGATGACAAAGCCATTGTCGGGGGCCTGGCCCGTATTGGCGGCCGCCCGGTGATGCTGATCGGCCACCAGAAGGGCCGCGACACCAAGGAAAAGGTGAAGCGTAACTTCGGCATGCCCAAGCCCGAGGGCTACCGCAAGGCGCTGCGTCTGATGAAGATGGCCGAGCGTTTCAAGCTGCCGGTGCTGACCCTGATCGACACCGCTGGCGCATGGCCGGGCATCGACGCCGAAGAGCGCGGCCAATCCGAAGCCATCGCCCGCAACCTGATGGAAATGGCCGAGCTGAAGGTGCCGGTGATCTGCACCGTGATCGGTGAAGGCGGCTCCGGTGGCGCACTGGCGCTGGGCGTGGGCGACCGCACCCTGATGCTGGAATACAGCGTGTACTCCACCATCAGCCCGGAAGGCTGCGCCTCCATCCTGTGGAAGGACGCCGGCAAGGCCAAGGACGCCGCCGAGCAGCTGGGCATGACCGCCCCGCGCCTGAAGAGCCTGGGCCTGATCGACAAGGTGATCCGGGAGCCGATCGGCGGCGCCCACCGCAACCCCAAGCAGATGGGCACCCGCCTGAAGGCCGTGCTGCTCAACGAGCTGGACGCACTGGAAAAACTACCGGTGGACGAACTGCTGGAGCGCCGCTACAAGCGCCTGCGCAGTTATGGTGCCTACGAGGCCGCCTGATCCGCGCTGTCCACGAAGGGACAAGCATGAGCATGGTTATTGCGCTTTCGGTTTGCACATTTTCAAGCCGCAGGCGCTGCGCTTCGGCACCAGGGTGTCAGTGAACGCCCTCATACGCTGACATCTGCGAAGCGCCACCCCTCTCCCCTTGGCTGCGCCAAAGGGAGGGTGACAGGCAGCTGGTCGCGCGTGCTCTGCTTCATGCTCCCTCCCCTTGGCGCAGCCAACGGGAGGGCTGGGGAGGGGTGCTTCCCGCGCACCCCCAACCCACTCAGAACGGCTTGGCCAGCACCAGGTACACGATCACGATGAACAGCAGCAGCGGCAGCTCGTTGAACCAGCGCAGCGTGCGCGAGGACGGCAGCGCCCTGCCCTTCAGCGTGCCCTTCAACCAGCGCCCGGTGAAGATGTAATAGACCAGCAGCAGCGCCACCAGGCCAAGCTTGGCGTGCATCCAGCCAGTGCCCGGCGCAACCATGGTCGGGAAGTCCGGCAGCACCCTGTAGCCCAGCCACAGCACCAGCCCCAGGATGAACGCGATGCCGAACATCACGTGACCGAAGCGGTACAGCCGCTTGCCCATCAGCTGCAGCCGTTCCACCACCACCTGCTGCGCGGCCGCCTCTGCGATGTTCACCAGAATGCGCGGCAGATAGAACACCGAGGCCATCCATGCAACCACGAACACAAGGTGGAAGGTCTTCACCCACAAATACGATTGCATGCACTGGCTCCGGCGGCGGCGTAGGATGTCCGCCATTTTCGCCCATCCGCACAAGACACGCACATGCAGGAAAAACAGTACGACGCCGCCTACTTCCAGCGCTGGTACCGGCGCGGCGACATTGGCGGTGCCGCGCGCCTGGCGCGCAAGGTGCAGCTGGCCATGGCCAGCGCCGAGTACTACCTGGAGCGCCCCATCCGCAGCGTGCTGGACATCGGCTGTGGTGAAGGCGCGTGGCGCGCGCCACTGCTCAAGCTGCGGCCCAGGCTGCAGTACATGGGTTTTGACAGCAGCGAATACGCGGTGCGCCGCTATGGCCGCAGCCGCAACCTGCACCTGGCGCGCTTCGGTGACTTCCAGTGGCTGCGCCCCTGCGCGCCGGTGGACCTGCTGATCTGCTCGGACGTGATGCATTACGTGCCCAGCCGCGAGCTCAAGGCCGGGCTGGAAGGGCTGGCCGAGCTGTGTGGCGGGGTGGCCTTCCTGGAAACCTTTGCCGCCGAGGACGAGTTCATGGGCGACCATGAGGGCTTCCAGTCGCGCCCGGCACGTTGGTACCGGCGCCAGCTGGGCCAGGCCGGCTTCCGCCCGGTGGGCTCGCATTGCTGGCTGGGGCCGGCCATCGACGAGGACATCGCCACACTCGAACGGGGCGCCTGAACAGGCAAACCGCCCCGCCAGCCGCCGCTTAACGCCACAACCTCCATACTGCGGTATGCTGCGCAGCACCATATGACCATACATATCGGACGCCATGCTTTATCAACTGCATGAGTTGACCCGCAACCTGCTCGCGCCCTGGGTTCATCAGGCGCAGGCCAATGCGTCGTTCTTCAATAATTCCGGGCACTGGTGGTCGTCCATGCCCGGTGCCGACCGCTTCGCGGCGGTGAACGAGCTGTTCCATCGCCTGGGCAAGGATTACGAGAAGCCCGAGTGGGGCATCCACGAGCTGGAACTGGATGGCGAGATCGTCCCCATCGCCCAGCTCACCGAGGTCGAAAAGCCCTTCTGCAAGCTGCTGCGCTTCAAGCGCCACAGCAACGACACTTCCAAGGTCGAGGCACTGCTGGCACAGCCCATCGTGCTGGTGGTGGCGCCGCTGTCCGGCCACCACGCCACGTTGCTGCGCGACACCGTGCGCACGCTGCTGCGCGACCACCGCGTGTATGTCACCGACTGGGTGGACGCGCGCATGGTGCCGGTGGAACAGGGTGAGTTCGGCCTGGACGATTACATCGAGTACGTGCAGGAATTCATCCGCCACCTGGGCGCGGAAAACGTGCATGTGGTCAGCGTCTGCCAGCCCACGGTACCGGTGCTTGCCGCCGTGTCGCTGATGGCCAGCCGTGGCGAAACCACGCCGCGCTCGCTGGTGATGATGGGTGGCCCGATCGATGCGCGCTGCAGCCCCACCGCGGTGAACAACCTGGCCACGCGCAACCCGCTGTCGTGGTTCGAGAACAACGTAATCCATGCCGTGCCCGCGCCCTACCCCGGCCAGGGCCGCCGCGTGTATCCCGGCTTCCTGCAGCACGCCGGCTTCGTGTCGATGAACCCCAGCCGGCACCTGATGTCGCACTGGGATTTCTACACCGACCTGGTGAAGGGCGACATGGATGACGCCAACGCGCACCGTCGTTTCTACGACGAGTACAACGCGGTGCTGGACATGCCGGCAAAGTTCTACCTGGACACCATCCGCGTGGTGTTCCAGGAGTTCCTGCTGCCGCGCGGCGAGTGGTACGTGCGCGGCGAGCATGTCGATCCGTCGGCCATCCGCGACACCGCCCTGCTGAGCATCGAAGGCGAGCTGGACGACATCGCAGGCCTCGGCCAGACCGAAGCGGCGCAGGCGCTGTGCACCGGCATTCCGGCAGCGCGCCGCAGCCACTTCATCGTCGAGGGCGCTGGCCACTACGGCATCTTCAGCGGCCGCCGCTGGCGCGAAGTGGTCTACCCGAAGGTGCGCGATTTCTTTGCCGCGCAATCGGCGCAGCCGGCAGCTGCGAAGAAAACGAAGAAGGCCGGCAGCAACGTCACCCCGCTGCGCCGCCGCGCCGCACGCTGAGTTCGCATCAGACGCAGCACAACAGACGGCCCCGGTTCACACCGGGGCCGTCTGCGTTCAGGACGCCGCCTTCAAGCCGACCACACCCACCACGATCACCGCCAGACTCAGCAGGCGTGCGCGGCTGCGCGATTCACCGAAGAACAGCATGTTCACCAGCACGGCTGCTGCCGTACCCAGACCGATCCATACCGCGTAGGCCACGCTCAGCTGGATGTAGCGGAACGATTGGTAGAGCAGCACGAACGAGGCACCGAAGCCGCCCCCGAACATGAGCATGTTCACCGGCGTCTTGTGTTGGCTGTAACGCTTGAGCCCGACCACGCCAACGGTCTCCATCAAGGCCGCGGCCATTACCAGCAACCAGCCCATCTCAGGCCTCCCCGCCGGTCGTGCCGGCCTGTGCTGCGTCCTTGCCATCGGCAAGCTTCAGGGCGATCACGCCGGCCACCAACAGCGCCATGAAGCCGCCCTTGGCCACGCTGAAGCTGCCGCCAAACAGGAAGATGTCCATCAGCGCCGCGCCGACCGTGCCCACCGCCGCGAATACCGCATACACGGTGCCCGTGGGCAGCGATTCGCAGGCACGCGCCAACCAGTGGAAATCGACCACGATCACCAGCAGGATCGGCAGCCAATGCCACCACTGCGACGCCACGTTGAAGCCATATACCCAGAGCAGCTCGAACACGCATGTCAGGGCAACGTAAAGCCAACCTTTGCCGGCCATGTTGTTCTCCTTCGGATTGAGTGATCCGTGCCTGCGCACGGGGTTGTGTCAGCGGCGGCCCAATCCGGCGCGGATGAAACGCTCCAGTTCGGCACGATGCGCCTGCGCATCTTCAGCACTGGTGGCGGCGTACAGGTGCACCTGCTCGGCCGCCGCCTCGATGGCGCCTATCAGTACACGCGCCGCCTGTCGCGGCTGTACGTCGGGCGCTATCGCACCTTCGGCATGTGCCTGCTCCAGCAGCTGCTGCAGCCAGTCGTACAGCGGTGCGTAGATGGCCTCCCAGCGGCGCATCTCGTCGGTCTGGGTCATGCCGCTGTAGAGCAGCGCCACCATCTGGTGCTGCTGCTCCACCACCGCGAAGATCGCACCGGCCAGCTGGTCCAGCTGCTGCGCGGGCGGCAGGCCATCCAACTGCGCGTGCAGGTGTTGGAGCATGCGCTCGGCCACGCGCTCGGCAATGCCGCCCATCACCGCCAGCCGCGAGGGGAAGTACAGGTAGTACGTGCCCTGGGCGATGCCCGCGCGTTTGACGATGTCCGAGACCGTGGCCTTCTCCACGCCCTTTTCGGCGAAGACGGCGATGGCGGCCTCGATGATGGCGGTGCGCTTGTCCATGACCCGGCGATTGAACAGATTGATGACTGACTGTCAGTCATTTTAGTTATGACCGACTGCAAGTCAAACCCTGCCTGTTCACGAATCCCGCCCCGGAATGGAATCGAGGCGCCACCTGGGCGCCCCGATGCCTCTAGTTTCCAAGCCAGTGAGATCAGCTCTGCAGCCGCACCAGCAGGTGCTTGGCCATCGCCCCGTGCAGGCGTCCGATGCCACGCGCCAGATGCAGAGTGACGAACAGCAGCAGCAAGCCCACCGCTATCAGTACCGGCCACGCCCACAGGGCATTGCCCACGTTCACGCCGTCTATCCAGATGCCCATCTGCTCGCCGCTGAGCAACGCGGCCAGCGGCGCGAAGATCAGCCCCAGCGACATGCCCAGCAGGGTGGCGGCCAAGGTGGAATAGATCACGCCCAACGGCAGCATCAGCACGAAATACAACATGGTCAGCCAGGTGCGGCCATCGGTGAACATGCTGCCGATACGCTGCTGCCAGCTCTGGCTGCGGTCGGTATAGGCAGGCCGGCGTGGCATGCGCTCGCCCAGCATGGTTTCGACAATGCGCCCTTCCACCAGCGACAGCACCCGCACCGAGCCCAGGAACAGCAGCAGGATCGGAATGCCGACGATCAGGATCAGCAGCGACAGGGACAGCGACAGGCCGGTGACCACCCAGGTGAAATAGAACACGCCGGTGGCCAGCGACAGCAGCATGTAGAACAGCGCGCCGTAGGTGTGCGGGTCCAGTGCCACGCCGAAGAAGCGGGCCAATGCCGAGCGTGGCCTGGTTGGCTTCAGCGGCGGCGGCGCGCCTTCCGCTGTTGCGCTTGCCACCGACGCTGCAGCGGCAGCCACCGCTGTTGGGCCCGGCCGCCTGCCCGGTGCCGGCGTGCGCAGCGCGCGGTTCACCGTCACTTCGGTTTCGCGGTAGATCTCGGCCACTTCCTCGGGCGCACCGTAGCTGCCTGCCACCCCGGCGATCACCTCGGCCTCGCTCTTGCCGGCCTGTTCGGCAAGCTCCGAGCGCAGGTACTCCTCGGCGTCGTAAAGCGCATCCTGGATCATTGCCGGGTCGGCGCCCGCAAGCGCACGCCGCAGCTGCTCCAGATATTCGGAAATGGTGGTGGGCAACGGCCTTGCTGGGTTGTCGGCGTTCATCAGTCGGTCCCTTCCAGTACGGATTGCAGTGAATCGCGGGTGGCATTCCAGGCGGCGACCCACTGCCGCAGCGCGGCGCGACCGTCGTCATTGATGCGGTAATAGCGCCTCGGCGGCCCTGCCACCGACGGCTCAACGTGGCTCTCCAGCAGGCCAGCGCCTTCCAGGTTGCGCAGCACCGGGTACAGCGCGCTCTGCTTGCCGCTGAGCACGCCGTCGCCGACGCGCTCCAGCTCCTTGGCAATCAGATACCCGTACAGCGGCTCGGGCGCCTTGGCCAGCACCGCCAGCAGGGCCAGCGACACCGTGCCGGTGCTCAGTTCTTTCTGGAATTTGCGCAGGTGGGCATCCAGCTCGCTCATGCCCCACTCCTTCCGACTAGCCTGAAGACAACACTAGTGTTCACTTCACTATAGCGAATGTGCCGGTAGTCACCCCTACCCCGGTCCTGATCAGCGTCCAGTCCCAGCCGGGAGCCCCTCTCCCGCACGCGGGAGAGGGGTTGGGGTGAGGGCAACGAAGTCAGATGGAGTGAATGCGCTGCGGGTGGCGTCCAGAAATCGACTTCAATCCCCAAGGCACCAATAGCGCCCTCATCCGCCCCTTCGGGCAGCTTCCCCCAAATGGGGGCTGCAGGTCCCGTTAACGGAAGAAGGGACTGATCTACGCCTTCCTGGCCCCCTGGCAGTCCGGCTGAGATTCGGCGCTGATCAGCCCCCGGTCAGGCTGCTGGCCGCGGGCAGGGCCAATCACGCAGAATCGGCCCACACCCCTTCTGGAAGTCGCCCGATGATGCTTCGTCCCTCGCTGCTGGCCCTGGCCCTCGCGCTGTCCCCGCTGCCGCTGCTGGCCGCCGATGCTCCGGCCAAGTACCGCAGCGCGCAGGAGATCATCGACGCCTCCCCCGCCAGCGACTGGCATACGCCGGCACCGGAGAACACCCTCTACATGAATCTGGAAGGGGGCCGCGTCATCATCGAGCTGGCGCCGGAATTCGCACCGGAGCATGCGGCCAACATCCGCACCCTCGCCCGCGAGCACTTCTGGGATGGGCTGGGCATCTACCGTTCACAGGACAACTTCGTGGTGCAGTTCGGCGATGCCGATGCCGACGACAGCACCAAGGCCAAATCCATGGGCAGCGCCAAGACCCACCTGCCGGCCGAGTTCAAGCGCCCGGCCAAGGGCGTGAACGTCACCGCCCTGCCCGACCGCGATGGCTGGGCCCGCATGACCGGTTTCGCCGGTGATTTCGCCGTGGCCGGTGACGGCCAGAACGTCTGGCTGGCGCACTGCTACGGCGCGCTGGGTGCAGGCCGCAACAACGCCGAAGACAGCAGCCTGGGCGCCGAGCTGTATGTGGTGACCGGGCAATCGCCGCGCCAGCTGGACAACAACATCACCCTGGTCGGGCGCGTGCTCAAGGGCATGGAGCTGCTCAGCAGCATCAAACGCGGCCCCGACCCAATGGGCTTCTACGAGAACCCGGCCGAGCGCACGCCCATCACCTCCATCCAGCTGGCCAGCGAGCTGCCGGCAGACCAGCGCGTGCCGCTGCAGGTGCTGCGCACCGATTCAAAGACCTTCGCCGCCGCCGTGGAGGCCCGCCGCAACCGCGTGGACGGCTTCTACAAGCGCGCCGCCGGCCATATCGATCTGTGCAACATCCCGCTGCCGGTGCGGCTGGCACGCTGAATCCACTGGCGGGTGCCGCGCCGCGCAAATGGCGGCGGCGCGGTTGTTTGGCAGATGGGACGATTCGATCGGTTGGTGCCGCTATCCGTCGCAGCAGCGAGGCGTTAGCGTGGACGCCTGTCCGCAGGAGCCCGCCATGGCCAACGTCAGCATCGCATCCACTGCCACCAACTACGCCCATCGCATCACCAGCGGCAGCCACAGCCTGGTTGCCGACGAGCCACAGCGGCTGGGCGGCCAGGACGCCGGCATGGCGCCGTTCGATCTCTACCTGTCGGCACTGGCGGCCTGCACCGCCATCACCCTGCGCATGTACGCCGAGAAGAAGGGCTGGGAGCTGGGCGAGTTCAGTGCCGAGCTCAGCTCCAGCCGCGATGCGGAAGGCAAGCTGCTGGTGCACCGTGTGCTCTCGGCCACCGGCGCGCTGGATGACGCGCAGTGGGAGCGCCTGCTGGATATCGCCACGCGCACCCCCGTCACCCTGGTGATGCGCGAAGGTGCGACCATTACCAGTGAACATCGCAGGCTGGAGGGCTGAGCATGTATACGATTGTCGTGTTGTGGGACCGCAGCAACGCCGAAGTGACGCAGTGGGAGGACGTGCCCATGGTCACCACCTGGAAGGACCGCGAACTGTCATTGCGCGCCGGCCCACGCGAGCGCACCGCCGCCGACGGCAGCACCAGCCAGGTGGCGGTATACCTGCCGGACGAGTTGAACGAAGAAGAATTCCAGGACCTGTTCTCGGTGCACGAGAAACACATCCCCGAGCTGCATCTGCACGACTAAGAAGGCGCGCGGCAGAACCGCATCTGTAGCCCGGGTAAGCGCAAGCGCACCCGGGAACAGTGGAACCCACAGACACAAGTTGTTTCCGGCTCCCTGCGAAGAACCAAGGGTGCGCGTTGCTTACCCGGGCTACGCGATGGATGCCTGTCCGTGTGCACGCGCCGCATCCGCACTTGTAGCCCGGGTAAGCGCAAGCGCACCCGGGAACAGGTGGAACCCGCAGACACAGGTTGTTTCCGGCTCCCTGCCAAGAACCCTGGGTGCGCGTTGCTTACCCGGGCTACGTGATGGGTGCCTGTCCGCCGTGTGCGCGCCTCATCCGCATTTGTAGCCCGGGTAAGCGCAAGCGCACCCGGGAACAGGTGGAACCAACAGGCACGGGATGCGTTGGGTTTCCCGCGAAGAACCCCGGGTGCGCGTTGCTTACCCGGGCTACGCGATGGGTGCCTGTCCGTGCGTGTGCGCGCCTCATCCGCACTTGTAGCCCGGGTAAGCGCAAGCGCACCCGGGAACAGGTGGAACCCATAGACACAGGTTGTTTCCGGCTCCCTGCGAAGAATCCCGGGTGTGCTGCGCTTACCCGGGCTACAACACCAGCCCAAGCCCAACCAACGGCAGGTGTGCGGGGGCCTTCACGCGGTCTATGCTTGCCGATTGACCCATGCCACAGGACTACCCATGCGCAAGCACCTGCTCGCCGCCGCCCTGCTTGCCGGCCTCACCGGCTGCCAGGGAGCCGATGCTCCCACCGCCCCCGCCGCCAACAACGGGCAGGCCACGCAGGCCGCCCAGGAACAGGCTGATGCCCAGTTCGCCGAACTGTCCCAGAAGGCGCTGGACACCTGGATGCAGCTCTCGCCGGTAAACGCCACGCAGATCGGCGACCACCGCTACGACGCCGAGCTGGATGACCTCAGCGCCGCCGGCCAGCAGAAGAATCTGGACGCCAGCAAGGCCCTGCTCGCTGATCTGGACAAGATAGACGTGAGCAAGCTCGGCCGCGAGAACCAGGTGGATGCCGCCATCCTGCGCAACCAGCTGCAGTCCGACATCTGGGGCAACGAAACCCTGCAGTCATGGAAGTGGGACCCGCAGGTCTACAACGGCCTGGCCGGCAGCGCCATCTACAGCCTGATGGCACGCGAGTTCGCGCCACTGCCCGAGCGCCTGAAGTCGGCCACCGCGCGCATCGAGAAGATTCCGCAGATCTTCGCTGCCGCACGCGCCAACCTTGATCCGGCGCGCGTACCGAAGATCCATGCCGAGACCGTTGCCAAGCAGAACAAGGGCATCCTCAGCCTGGTCGAAACCTTCATCACGCCCAACATCGGCCAGCTCGAAGCCGCCGACCAGGAGCGCCTGAAGACTGCCATCGCCAACCTCGACAAGGCCGTTGCCGAGCAGCAGGAGTGGCTGGACAAGACCCTGGTGCCGAACGCCAAGGGTGATTTCCGCATCGGTGCGGAGAAGTACGACCAGAAGCTGAAGTTCTCGCTCAACTCTTCGCTCTCGCGCGCGGAGATCGGCGAGCGTGCGCGTGCCGAGCTGGCCCGCGTGCGCAAGGACATGTATGCCATTGCCCAGGAAGTGCTGAAGGACAAGCCGGGCGCGCCGGAAATGCCGGCCAACCCCAGCGACGACCAGCAGCAGAAGGCCATCGAGGCCGCGCTGGAACTGGCCTATGCCGACAAGCCGGCACGCGACAAGGTGGTGGAAGACGCCAAGGCCTCGCTCGCCGAATCCACCGAGTTCGTGCGCAAGCATGACCTGATGACCCTGCCCGATGCGCCGGTGGACATCATCCTGATGCCCGAATTCCAGCGCGGCGTGGCCGTGGCCTACTGCGATTCGCCGGGCCCGCTCGACAAGAACCTCAAGACCTTCTACGCCGTCTCGCCGATTCCGGACGACTGGAACGACAAGCAGGTGGATTCGTTCCTGCGCGAATACAACAGCCGCATGATCCACCTATTGTCCATCCACGAAGGCACGCCGGGCCACTATCTGGAAGGCTGGCACTCGGGCAAGTTCCCGTCCACGCTGCGCGCCGTGCTGCGTTCGGGCCTGTTCGCCGAAGGCTGGGCGGTCTATACCGAGCGCATGATGCAGGAGCAGGGCTATCTGGATAAGGACCCGCTGTTCCATCTGGTGCAGCTGAAGTTCTACCTGCGCACCATCGCCAACGCCATCCTCGACCAGGGCGTGCATGTGGACAACTGGAGCCGCGAGCAGGCCATGCAGCTGATGACCCACGACGCCTTCCAGCAGGAAAGCGAGGCCAGCGGCAAGTGGGTGCGCGCACAGCTCACCTCCGCGCAGCTGCCCACCTACTTCGTAGGTGCGCAGGAGCACTTCGACACGCGCAAGGCCGTGGAGGAGAAGCAGGGTGCCAACTTCAACCTGAAGGCCTACCACGACCAGATGCTGTCCTACGGCGCTCCGCCGGTGCGCTTCGCGCGCCAGCTGATGCTGGACCAGCCGATCCAGTAACGCAGGCCTGCAGCGACAGAAGGTAGGAACGCGAAAGCCCGGGATTTCCCGGGCTTTCGCATTGAAGCAAGGCAGCTGCCAGCTACACCCAGGCAGCTCGGCTCACGGCCACTTCATCTCACCCTTGGCCACCTTCGCACTCAACTCCAGCGAAGCGTCGCCTTCCAGACCCGGATAGCGCTGCTTCATGGCGGCAATCAGGCCTGCCGCATCACCGGCCTTGGCGGCTTCCTCGTCGAACGCGCGGATGTAGCCGGCGGTGAAGTCCACCGCGGCCATGTCCTGCGGCGCACCTTCCGCATAGTGACCGGGAATCACCCGCAACGGCGCCAGCTCGCGGATCTGCTGCAGTGCCGCCAGCCAGTCCCTGCGGGACTGCGGCGTCTGCGTATCGGCCATGAACACATGCGAGCCGGCATCCACCAGTACGCCGCCCATCACCGTGCGGATCGAAGGCACCCACAACGCCGTGCGATCCGGGCTGGCACCCTCCAGCCCGATCACCTTCAGCGGCTGCCCTTCCAGTTCAAGCGTGTCGCCCTGCAGCGGCGTGGGCACCAGCAGTTCGCGCGGCGCATTGGCACCGAGCTGCGGCCCCCACACCTTCAGCTTGTCGTCCTTGCTCACCTGGATGTGCGCCACGGTCTGCGGCGTGGCCACAATGCGGGCGTCAGGGAACGCGGCGTGCAGCGTTTCAAGACCGAAGTAGAAATCCGGATCACCGTGGCTGATGTAGATCGTGGTCAGCCGCTTGCCGGAGGCCTTGACCATGTCCACCAGCTTGGCGGCATCGGCGGTGGAGAACTGTGCGTCCACCAGCACCGCATCATTCGCACCGGTAAGCAGCTCCGACGACACGGCGAAGATGCCGTTCTCACCCGGATTGAACACCTCCACCTTCACCGCCTGCTGTACGCCCTGGGCCGTCTGCGCCGGGGTGTCTGCCGGCACGGCCGCAGCCGTGTCAGTGGCGGGTGGCACCGGTTGCTTGCCGCAACCGGCCATCAGCACAGCCATGGCCACCGTGCATGCGGCCAGAGCAACGGTATTGTTCGGCTTGTTCATCATCATTCGTCCCGTTCAGGCAAAAGAACCGGCCGCCATCAGGCGGCGCCGCCGGATGATGGCATGGCAGGGCGGCACCACGTCACCGCATTGCAAGCGCAATGGACAAGCCGGCACTGCATCCGCAGCAACACACATCAGCTGCCGCTGAATACCGGCTCCAGCAGACGGAAACTGCCGGCGTCGGCATCCATCTCCACCATGCCCCCGACCGGCACGATGAACTGCTCCTTGATGTGCCCGATCATCGCGCCACGGTAGGCGGGAATCTTCAGCGGCATGATGTAGTCGTCGAAAATCTGGTCCAGCGTCAGCGACCCATAGCCATCACCCGGCGTGCAGTCGCTGCACTCACCGAAGATGAAGCCTGCGATCTGGTCCAGCGCGCCCATCAGCTTCAAGGTGCTGAACATGCGGTCGATGCGGTACGGCGCTTCGGCCACATCTTCAAGGAACAGGATCTTGTCCTTGAAATCCGGCAGATACGGCGAGCCCGCCAATGCCGTCAGCACGGTGAGGTTGCCGCCCACCAGCTCACCGCGCGCGGTGCCACCACGCAGCGTGAGCGTGCGGTTGCTGCGCGGCACCAGCTCGTCGTCGTCATCGCTGATGTTGGTGTACTGCATCAGCTCGCGCTTGAAGAACAGGCGGTCGAACTGATCCACGTTGAAGCGGTTCCAGCTGCCCGCGCCGATCTGGCCATGGAAGGTCACCAGCCCGGTCCTGGCCTGGATGGCACAGTGCAGCGCGGTGATGTCCGAATAGCCCAGCAGCACCTTGGGGTTGGCGCGGATGCTCGCGTAGTCCAGCAGCGGCAGCAGGCGTGCGGCACCAGAACCACCGCGCACGCAGATGATGGCCTTGACCTCACGGTCGCCGAACATGGCGTTGAGGTCACCCGCGCGCTCGGCATCGGTGCCCGCAAGGTGGCCGCGGCGTGCGTCATAGTGCGCGCCCGTCTTGACCTTGAAGCCCAGCGCCTCCATCACTTCGCGCGCCAGCTGCAGGCTGAGCCGCTCGCTGCTGGCCGAGGAAGGGCTGACCAGACCCACCGTATCGCCCTTGTTGAGCGCAGGGGGCAACAGGTGGCCACGCGACGCTGCCTGTGCAGTGCCCGTGCCCATCAGTGGCAGCACCGCTGCCGCCAACGCAGTGCTGCCCAGGAATCGCCGTCTGTCCATGCCGCCATCACCAGAGTGGGAACCGGGCCAGAGTAGCAATGCAGCCGGTATCGTCAACAATCCACGGCGTGCAGAACCACCAATCAGCGCGCGCCGGCGCGTACCCGGTACACCGCCACACCATGCGCGGGTACATCGGCTTGGATGCGTGCGCGCAGCGTCGCCTCGCTCTGGTTCCACAGGTCTTTGGCGCGCAGCGTGGCATTCGCTTCAAAGCCCATCTCGGCAGCATCCACACCGATGCGCGCGGCAGCGTCACCGCGATTGAGCAGCACCACCGCGAAGCTGCCATCGGACAGGGGTTTGCCCCATACCTCGCTGTTGCCGTCATCACGCAGCCGGCGGCCCTGCGTCCCAGCCCAGTCCTGATCCAGCGCGATGATGTCGCGGTTCTCGACGATAGCCAGCACCTCCGGCGTCATCGCGGTCAGGTCGTTGCCCAGCAGCAGCGGTGCGTTCAACAGCGCCCACAAGCTGAAATGCGCGCGGTTCTCGTCGGCTGCCAGCTCACCGTTGCCCACTTCCAGCATGTCCGGGTCATTCCACGCACCGGGGCGCGCATAGGTTTCCAGCCCCACCTGTGCGTCCAGATTGCGCATCAGAATGGGCCAGCGCGGCTTGATGTCCGGCGTGGTGCGCCATGCGTTGGCAACCTTGGGCCGCCACGGCTGCATGGGCAGCTGCGGCTCGTGGTGGATGCTGAGAAAGATCGGCCTGCCTGTCGCCTGCAAGGCCTGCCGCATGCGGGTGAACGCCGCTTCGCCCTCAAGGCCATCCTGGTCGGCACGGCACCAGTCGTACTTCAGATAGTCCACGCCCCATTGCGTGAAGCTGCGTGCGTCCTGCTGCTCATGGCCCAGGCTGCCCAACGCACCCGGATAGTCGTCGTAAAGATTCGCGCAGGTACGGGAGCCGGGTGTCGCGTAGAGGCCCAGCTTCAGGCCGCGCGCATGCGCGTAGTCGGCAATGGCCTTGATGCCGCCTGGAAAGCGCGCGGGGTCGGCGAAGAGGTTTCCTTCCGCGTCGCGCTGCGGGTTCTGCCAGCAGTCGTCGATGTTCAGATGCACGTAGCCCGCATCGCGCAGGCCGGTGCTTACCAGCGCGTCCGCCGCCGCCTTGATCTTGTCGGCATCGATGTCGCAGCGGTAGGCGTTCCAGCTGTTCCAGCCCATCGGCGGCATCGCACCCTTCGCGGGTTCGTCAGCCGAAGCAGGAGCAACGCCAAGGCATGACAGCACACACGCGAAGGCAAACGCAGTTTTCATCCGTGACCCGGCCCGCTGACAAAGAACGCCCACAGCCTACCCGCCTGATCCGGTGATGCCTTCACGCCGGAACCACAGCGCCCAATAAACGAAAGCAGCCACGCGGGCTGCTTTCGCATTTCCCACCTGTCGGCACGACGGTTACATGTTGCGCCGGTACTCGCCACCCACGTCATACAGCGCGTGGCTGATCTGCCCCAGGCTGTGCGTCTTCACCGCTTCAATCAGCGCCTCGAACACATTGCGGCGTTCACGCGCGGTGTTCTGCAGATAGGCCAGCCCGTGCCCGTCATGCACCGCATCATCGTTGGATGCGGCGCCCTCCACTTCGTGCGCATGCGAGGTCTCGCCCTGTGGCGCCAGCGCGTTGCGGTTGTGCTGCCAGTTGCGCACGTTGTCGATCTGCTGGCCCTTCTCTTCCTCGGTGGAGCGGATCAATTCGATCTCGGTGGCCACCTCGCCGGCATGCTCCTTCGGCAGGAACATGTTGACGCCTACCAGCGGCAGGCTGCCGTCGTGCTTCTTGTGCTCGTAGTACAGCGACTCTTCCTGGATCTTGCCGCGCTGATACATGGTGTCCATCGCGCCCAGCACGCCGCCACGCTCGCTGATGGCCTCGAACTCCTTGTACACCGCCTCTTCGACGATGTCGGTGAGCTTGTCCACGATGAAGCTGCCCTGCCACGGGTTCTCGCAGAAGTTCAGCCCCAGCTCCTTGTTGATGATCATCTGGATCGCCACCGCACGGCGTACGCTTTCCTCGGTAGGCGTGGTGATCGCCTCGTCATAGGCATTGGTATGCAGGCTGTTGCAGTTGTCGAACAGCGCATACAGCGCCTGCAGCGTGGTGCGGATGTCGTTGAACTGGATTTCCTGCGCGTGCAGCGAGCGGCCCGAGGTCTGGATGTGGTACTTCATCATCTGGCTGCGCTCGTTGGCACCGTAACGCTCGCGCATGGCGCGTGCCCAGATGCGCCGAGCGACGCGGCCGATCACCGTGTACTCCGGGTCCATGCCGTTGGAGAAGAAGAACGACAGGTTGGGCGCGAAGTCATCGATCTTCATGCCACGCGCCAGGTAGTACTCGACGATGGTGAAGCCGTTAGACAGGGTGAAGGCCAGCTGGCTGATCGGGTTCGCACCGGCTTCGGCAATGTGATAGCCGGAAATCGACACCGAGTAGAAGTTGCGCACCTTGTTGTCAACGAAATACTGCTGGATGTCGCCCATCATGCGCAGCGCGAACTCGGTGGAGAAGATGCAGGTGTTCTGCGCCTGGTCCTCCTTCAGGATGTCCGCCTGCACCGTGCCACGCACGGTGGACAGGGTTTCCGCCTTGATGCGTGCATAGGTGTCCGCATCCACCAGCTGGTCACCGGTGACGCCCAGCAGCGCCAGGCCCAGGCCGTCATTGGTGGGCGGCAGCTCACCGTGGTAGCGCGGGCCGTTGCGGCCCTCGAACAGCGCGGCGATCTTCCTCTCCGCTGCCGCCCAGCGCGCCGGGTCTTCCTTCAGGTACTTCTCTACCTGCTGGTCGATGGCGGTGTTCATGAACATCGCCAGGATCATCGGCGCCGGGCCGTTGATGGTCATCGACACCGAGGTGGTCGGCGCGCACAGGTCGAAGCCGGAGTACAGCTTCTTCATGTCGTCCAGCGTGGGGATGTTGACGCCGGAGTTGCCGATCTTGCCGTAGATGTCCGGGCGCGGCGCCGGGTCTTCGCCATACAGCGTCACGCTGTCGAAGGCGGTGGACAGGCGCGCGGCAGGCTGGCCCACGCTCAGGTAATGGAAGCGGCGGTTGGTGCGCTCCGGCGTGCCTTCGCCGGCAAACATGCGGATGGGGTCCTCGCCACTGCGGCGGTACGGGTACACGCCACCGGTGTACGGGTAGGAACCCGGCAGGTTCTCCTTCTGCAGGAACACCAGCAGCTCGCCCCAGCTGCGGTAGGTGGGCGCGGCGATCTTGGGAATCTGCTGGTGGCTCAGCGACTCGCGGTAGTTTTCCACGCGGATGGTCTTGCCGCGCACCTGGTATTCGTTGACCGGCTCGGTGATCGATTTCAGGCGTGCCGGCCACTCACGCAGCAGGCGCAGCGCATCCGAATCCAGCGACTGCACGGCGTCGTTGTAACGCTGGCGCAGGGTCAGCAGCGAGCGGTCCACCTGCGCATCCCTGCCGTCGCCTGAGAGCAGCGCATCGCCCGGATACAGCTCCAGCGCCGCCGGCAGCGCGGAATCGTCAAGTTCCTTCAGTGCCTGCCAGCAGCTCTGCGCGCGCTCGGCAATCTCCGCCTGCGAGTCGATGCGTGAATTGATCGCACGCCCCTGCTCGGCGATCTCCGCCAGGTAACGCACGCGGCTGCCCGGAATCAGCACAGTGGCGCGCGGCTCCTTCAACGAGGTATCAATACGCGGCACCAGCGAGCAGCGCGTGGCGCCACCGCCCGCCTGCTCCCCGTTCCCCGCGCCCCGCTTGCCCAGCAGCAGACGGCACAGGTTGGCGAACATCCAGCTGATGCCGGGGTCATTGAACTGGCTGGCGATGGTCGGGTAGACCGGCACCTCCTCGTCCTTCAGGCTGAACGCCACGCGGTTGCGCTTCCACTGCTTGCGCACGTCACGCAGCGCGTCCTCGGCGCCCCGCTTGTCGAACTTGTTGAGCACCACCAGCTCGGCGTAATCGAGCATGTCGATCTTTTCCAGCTGGCTCGGCGCGCCGAAGTCGCTGGTCATCACATACATCGGGAAATCCACCAGATCGACGATTTCCGAATCGCTCTGGCCGATGCCGGCGGTCTCCACGATCACCAGGTCGAAGTGCAGCGATTTCAGGAAACCGATGCAGTCACGCAGCACCGTGTTGATGGCCGCATGCTGGCGACGGGTCGCCATCGAGCGCATGTACACGCGCTTGGAACGCAGCGAGTTCATGCGGATGCGGTCGCCCAGCAGCGCGCCACCGGTACGGCGACGGGTCGGGTCCACCGAGATCACCGCGATGCGCATCTGCGGGAAGCTGGCCAGGAAGCGATTGAGCAGTTCGTCGGTCACCGACGACTTGCCAGCGCCACCGGTGCCGGTGATGCCGATGACCGGAGTAGCCGACAGCGCATCGGCACCAGAGAACGGCGACGACTTGTCTTCCTTCGCCCACTGCCGGCGCAGCTTCTCAAGCTCCGCCTCGCTGTAGCGGCCGTCTTCAAGGCCGCTCAGCACACGGCCAATGCCGATCTCATCGTTGATGTCCGGCACGGCGGAAACCTCCACCTCGTTCCCGCCAGCCTGTTGCCGCGCGTCATCGGCACGCTTGACCACATCCTCGATCATCTCCACCAGCCCCATCTTCATGC
Source organism: Stenotrophomonas sp. UBA2124 (assembly GCA_002329155.1). Taxonomy (GTDB): domain Bacteria; phylum Pseudomonadota; class Gammaproteobacteria; order Xanthomonadales; family Xanthomonadaceae; genus Stenotrophomonas. The sequence continues at coordinate 168,932 of DCXY01000049.1, forward strand.
CGTCATTGGGGTGATAGATGCGCTCCACGCCATAGGCCTGCAGCTCGCGGATCTCCTCCGGGGTGATGGTGCCGCCACCACCGCCGAACACCTTGATGTGGCCGGCGCCCTTCTCGCGCAGCATGTCCACCATGTACTTGAAGTACTCCACATGCCCGCCCTGGTAGGACGACAGCGCGATGGCGTCGGCGTCTTCCTGCAGCGCCGCGCGCACCACGTCCTCCACGCTGCGGTTGTGCCCCAGGTGGATCACCTCGGCGCCCTGCGCCTGGATCAGGCGGCGCATGATGTTGATGGCCGCGTCGTGGCCGTCAAACAGGCTGGCGGCGGTGACGAAGCGCAGCGGCGTGGTTTCAGGCTGCGCCTGCGGGAGCTGGGAAGCGGGGGTACTCATGGGCCGTGCGGACATCCGGTTACTGGTGAAACCGATGATAGGGCCGCAGGCGCGCCGGGTCAGGTTGCAGCGCAGCGTGACCACGCCCTTCACATGGCCCTGCACCGAGCTGAACTCACCGCTGCGGCCGGCCGAGTTGCGCCTTCACACCTGAACATTTCCAAAGCGGGAATGCATTAGAATGGCGCCGCGACCACGTCACCGAAACGACGAAGTCGCATTTTTGTTTTCCAGCCCGCTGTTTGCCAGCAGGATCACCGACGTTGCCGCAAAACGCCAACGGAGCCCCCATGCTTTTCGAAACGCTCGAAACCTCCGGCCATGAGCAGGTCGTGTTCTGCCAGAACCGCGAAGCCGGCCTGAAGGCGATCATCGCCATCCACAACACCACGCTTGGTCCCGCCCTGGGCGGCGTGCGCATGCGCCCCTACGCCAACACCGACGACGCCCTGCGCGACGTGCTGCGGCTCAGCCGCACCATGACCTACAAGAACGCCCTTGCCGGGCTGAATGTGGGCGGCGGCAAGGCGGTCATCATCGGCGACCCGCGCACCGACAAGAGCGAGGTGCTGTTCCGCGCCTTCGGCCGCCAGGTCGAGGCACTGGGTGGGCGCTACATCACTGCCGAGGACGTGGGCACCGACGTCAACGACATGGAACAGATCTACCTGGAAACCGGCAATGTCACCGGCGTGCATCAGGTGCACGGCGGCTCCGGCGACCCGGCACCGTTCACCGCTTACGGCGCGCTGCAGGCACTGATGGCCTCGGTCAAGCGCAAGTTCGGCCATGAGGAAGTGGGCAAGCTCACCATCGCCGTGCAGGGCCTGGGCCATATCGGCATGGAGCTGGTGAAGCTGCTGCGCGAGCGTGGCGCCAAGCTGTACGTCACCGACCTGGACCCGGTACGGGTGCAGCAGGCAGTCAGCGAATACGGCTGCGAAGCAGTCAAGCCGGAAGCCATCTATGACGTGGCCGCCGACGTGTTCGCGCCCTGCGCCATGGAAGGCGGCATCGACATGGCCACGCTGGACCGCATCAAGGCCAAGGTCATCTGCGGCACCGCCAACAACCAGCTGGCCAGCCACGCGGTGGGTGACGAGCTGTACAAGCGCGGCATCCTGTGGGCGCCGGATTACGCGGTGAACGCTGGTGGCGTGATGAACGTGTCGCTGGAGATCGACGGCTACAACCGCGAGCGTGCGATGCGCCTGATCCGCAGCATCTACCACAACCTTGGCCGCGTCTTCGACCTGTCCGAGCGTGACGGGATCTCGCCGCAGCGCGCGGCCGACCGCTTGGCCGAAAACCGCATCGAAGCCATCGGCAAGCTCAAGCTGCCACTGGGGCGCGCCACCCCGCGCATGAGCCAGCTGCGCGGCGAATAAGCACCGCGTCAGGAATCACGAACGAGGCAGCCGCAAGGCTGCCTCTTTCGTTTCATGGGCCTCAGAAACCCGAGGAGAAGCGCAACGAGACCTGGCGGTTGTCACCGCGCGGGCCGAATCGCTGGTCGTAGCCCAGCGACAGGCGGCTGTTGCGCGACAACCACGAGTCCACGGACACCCCGAACAGGCCAGCGGAACGCGCCGGCTGCAGGCCCGCCACCGGCGCCCAGGCATCGACGCCCACGAAGCCGGCATCCAGCATCAGGCCATCACCGCCCAGCGTCTGCTGCCACTCGGCATAACCATTGAAGGCCACCCGCTTCCACAGGAACTGCCCGCGCAGGCCGGCCAGTGCCTGCATGCGACTGCTGCTCCAGTCATCGGCGCGCAGGCCGAAGCCGTAGCCGCCCTGCTCGCGGAAGCCATCGTTGTCGACGCGCGTGTACTCGGCCCCCACATAGGGCGTGAGCATTGCCGCGCCACGGCCGATGCGCCAGCCGCTTTCCACGCTGCCGGACAGGAAGCGCCCGCCGTAGCGTGCCTGCACGCCTGCGCGCTCGGCACCCAGCAGCAGGCCACGGTCCAGCTCACGCAGGTACTGGCCGAAGCCGGCCTGGCCCAGCACGTAGCCATTGCCCGCCTGCCAACCCGCATACAGCTGCGATTGGGTCTGGCGGTCGCGGCCACGCTCCAGCGTGCTGCCGGCACTGCTGTTGGCGCGGGTTTCGCCGAAGGCAAAGCCCAGCACACCGTTGCCGCCGATGGCAGCCTCACGGCCCATCATCCAGCCACCGGCGTTGTAGCCATTGCCGAGGTAGCCGCCCTGGCCGCCTGCGCCCAGCGCGCGCATCCATGCCCCCTGCGGCGCATGCATGCCGCCACCATCGGCAAACTGAGCCGACAAGGCGCGACGGTTCATGTCGATGCTGTCGAAGGTCATTGCCGTGGCATTGGCGTGTGCCTGCCCGGACAGACTCTCCAGGCTGGTCGCCAGGCCATTGAAGCCGCCGCCCACCTGCTGCAGGCTCGCCGCCGCCGCGCCGAAGGCCGTGGCCTGCAGCGCGCCGTTGCCATCAAGCAGCTCGAACGCCTGCTCCACCCGCTGCGCCGCCGACATCGCCTGGAAGCCCGCGCCTGCGGCACTGGCCGCTGCCGTCACGCTCACACGGTCCAGCTGCAGCCACGCATTGTTGGCGTCGTAGCCATATTGGGTCTGCAGCAGGGTCACGCCGCTGTTGGCGGTTGCGGTGGCCGGCGTGGCGAACTGGCCGCTGACGCCGCCATTGGCGTGGATCAGATCCTGCCGCTTGCCATCCTGCGCCACATAGCCGCTGACCGCACCGTTGACCTCCACGCCACCGTTCAACGTGGCCGTACCGGTCACCTGCAGCGCATTGACGCCCAGCGCCACCATCAACTGGCCGCCGGCACGCTGTATGTAGTTGCCCTCGATGGTGCTGGTGGCACCGCCGCTGCGCAGGATCACGCTGCCGCTGTTGTCCACATTGCCGATCACGCGGTTGCTGCCCGCCATGAACTGCAGCGCCGATGCCGACGGGTTGGCCGCCGCGGCGATGGTCACATTGGAACGGATCGAACCGCCGTCGCGCAGCGCCAGCGTGCCCTGCTCCACGCGCGTCGCACCGGCATAGGTGTTGCTGCCGGTCAGCACCAGCGCGCCACCGCCGGTCTTGATCAGCCCGCCGTTGCCGCTGATGTTGTTGCTCCAGGTGGAATCCAGACCGGCCTGGTTGACGTTGACCCGCACATCGCCCCAGTCGAAACGCGCCGGCCCCTTCACCGCCTTGCCCACGTTGAGCAGGCCGTAGCCGAACACCTCGTCCACGCCCGGTGCGCCAAGGTCGGTGGCGGTGCCCAGCAGAGTCTGCCGCACCAGGTTGTTGTCGAAGTACGGGAACGCCTGCCACACCAGCGCCGCCGCGCCGGACACCAGCGGCGCCGCATACGAGGTGCCACTGCCGTAGTAGTACTCCAGGTTGTTGGCGGTGCTGTCCTCGCCGATGAACACCGACGTGCCCGGCGCCACGAGACAGTAGTTCTTCGCCACGCCACAGGCATTGGAGTAGCTGGCCAGCCTGGTGGGCTCGGCGGTATCCAGCGCCGCCACCGCCAGCCAGCCGCGTTCAAGGTCGGCCGCCACCATCGCGCCGTTGACGCCGGCCTTGCTCGGCAGCGCGGCCATGTCCGAAGGGTTCGCGCGCGCTTCGTTGCCGGTGGCGAACACCACCAGCCCGTCGTAATTCATGATGAAGGGCCGGTACTCGTCAGCGATGGGCGCGGTGGCGCTGGGCTTGGTCCAGTACAGGCCACCCCAGGAGTTGTTCATGATGCGCATGCCGGCGCGGATCAGATCGTCATGGATCGGCGCCAGCCCCAACGCGCCATCCACCTCGTTGCCCTTGCCCGAGCCATCGTCGGTGGGCGCCTTGTCGTTGATGATGCGCGCCGACAGGAGGGTGGCACCCGGCGCGATACCGCCCGGCCAGCGCCCGGCGGGTGCACCGGCGGCCAGCTGCGCCACGGTGGTGCCGTGGCCCACCACGTCATCCACGTTGAGGTTGTTCTTGCGCGGGTCCACGTAGTTGTAGTTCACCGCGACCCGCCCGGCCAGCGCGGGGTGGTTGCGCATCACGCCGGAGTCGATCACGCCGATGGGGTAGCCGGCACCGTTCAGACCTATGGCATGGGCGGCCTTGGCATTGGTCAGCGCCAGGTGCGCATCGAATGCCGGCTGCGGCGTCTTTGGCGGCTCCGGATCCGGTGGTGGCGCGGTGGGCGGCGGGCTTACCGGCGGGCTGGACTTGCTGCCGCCCCCGCCACCACAGCCCACCAGTACCAGTGCCAATGCTGCCGCCAACCCACATCGCGCCAAACTGTCGTACGTCATGGTTCCCTCTCCCGGAACGGACCCTTTGCCAATTCAGGTATTAGCAGGCCACGGGCCCGCCACCCTTACCTTCTATACTGCAACGACAATCCTCCTGTCTGCCGGATGTGCCGTTGGTCCAATGGGCCGGGCACCGGCGACGTTCGATAATTGCCGCAAGGTATAACCGAGATTGCTCATGTCCGATATCGTCATCGCCGCCGCCAAGCGCACCGCCATTGGCTCCTTCCTCGGCCAGTTCAACGGCGTTCCGACCCCGACCCTTGGCGCAGCCGCCATCAGCGCCGCACTTGAACAGTCCGGCGTTCCCGCCGCCGACGTGTCCGAAGTGATCATGGGCTGCGTGCTGCCGGCCAACCTGGGCCAGGCACCGGCCCGCCAGGCGTCACTGGCCGCAGGCCTGCCCACCAGCACCGGCGCCACCACGCTCAACAAGGTCTGCGGTTCGGGCATGAAGGCCATCATGCTGGGCCATGACCTGATCAAGGCCGGCTCGGCCAGCATCGTCGTCGCCGGTGGCATGGAGTCCATGTCCAACGCGCCGCACATGATCCCCAACTCGCGCACCGGCAACCGCTACGGCAACTTCCAGGCGGTGGACCACATGGCATGGGACGGCCTGACCAACCCTTACGACGGCCAGGCCATGGGCGTGTTCGCCGAAGCCACCGTGAGCAAGTTCGGCTTCACCCGCGAGGAGCAGGATGCCTACGCCATCGAGTCGGTCAAGCGCGCGCAGGCGGCGGTGGCCAACGGTGCGTTCAACGATGAAATCGTCCCGGTGAAGGTCAGCACCCGCAAGGGTGAGGTCGAGTTCGCCCAGGACGAGCAGCCGGGCAAGTCGGACATCGCCAAGATTCCGACCCTGCGCCCGGCGTTCAAGAAGGACGGCAGCGTCACCGCCGCCAGCTCCTCCAGCATCTCCGACGGCGCTGCCGCCGTGGTGCTGCTGTCCGCTGACGAAGCGGCCCGCCGTGGCCTGCAGCCGCTGGCCCGCATCGTGGCCCATGCCACCTTCTCGCAGGAGCCGGAGTGGTTCACCACCGCCCCCATCGGCGCGATCAACACGGTGCTGGAAAAGGCCGGCTGGAACGTGGCCGACGTGGACCTGTTCGAGATCAACGAAGCCTTCGCCGTCGTGGCCATGGCACCGATCCGCGAGCTGGGCATTCCGCACGAAAAGGTCAACGTCAACGGCGGTGCCTGCGCACTGGGTCACCCCATCGGTGCATCGGGTGCGCGGCTGGTTGTTACGCTGGTAAATGCTCTGCGCATGCAGGGCCTCAAGCGTGGCATCGCCACCCTGTGCATCGGTGGCGGCGAAGCAACCGCCATCGCCATCGAGTTGAATTAATTGAGATTTGTCAGTTTTTTTGAAACCTGAATGCGTATCCGCTTGACACCCGAAATGGGCTTGTCATCATGTTCAAGGCGCGCAATGGCGCGTTGCCAATTTCACGACGAGGATTCACAAATGAGCATCAACAAGCTGCTGATCGCGATGACCCTGGGTCTGGCCCTGGCTGCCTGCTCGAAGCAGGAGCAGGCTGCTGACGCCGCCGCTGACGCCAACCAGGCTGCCACCGAAGCCCAGGCTGCTGCCGACCAGGCCGCCGCTGCTGGCGCAGCCACCGCCGACGCTGCCCAGGCTGCTGCTGACACCGCCGCCACCGCTGCTGACACCGCTAGCGATGCTGCCCAGGCTGCTGCTGGCGCCGCCACCGACGCCGCTGCTGGCGCCGCTGCCGACGCTGCCGACGCTGCCAAGGACGTCGCTGCTGACGCCAAGGACGCTGCTGAAGAAGCCAAGAAGTAATAACTTCTGCTTCCAGGCGTGTACGGAAAAGCCGCTGGTTCGCCAGCGGCTTTTTTTATGCGCGCTGCCCGGGAATGTGATGGGCAGGCGATGGAAACGGCGGCCGCGTTGACATGATCTGAATACGGCGCTGCCTAGATTGCGCACACAGCAACCCAACCCGGAGAGAAGCGATGAAATTTATTGCCCCCTTGCTGGCTACCAGCCTGGTACTGGCCCTGTCCGCCTGCAACGACCCCAATGCCGAGCAGGCCAAGCGTGATGCCGCCGCTGCCGCCGACCACGCCGGTGACGCTGCCCGCAACGCCGCAGAGTCCGCCGCCGATGCAACCCGCAGCGCCGCGGACAGCGCCGCGGCCGCTACCCGCGAAGCCGCTGCCGACTCCGAGCGCGCACTGGACAACGCCGCCAACGCCACCGCCGCAGCCGCACAGGACGCCAAGGCAGCGGCCAAGGACGCTGCCCACGACGCATCGGTCGCAGCCAAGGATGCCGCCGCCGATGCCAGCGCCGCCACCGCCAGGGCCGCGCAGAAGGCTGCCGACCACGCCGAGGACGTGGCCCGGGACGCTCGCCAGGAGGCGAACGAAGCCAAGCATTGAGATAGACTGCGCACGCAGCCGCCGCAGTCACGGCGGCTGCGTGGCATCCACGCCTGATTGATGGTGCCGCAGGGGGCCGGGAGTGTTTCTCCTCCCGGATGACATGCCCAGCTGTGCGATGGCCCTGCCGCCTGCACGCCAAGGCCCAGAACGCACACAACATGGCGATGCAACAACGCAACCGCAGCAAGCCCGCGCTGATATTTTCCGCACTGGTATTCGTCGCCATCGGCATTGGCGTCTTTGTAGGTGCACGCCGCTTCATCGCCGACGCACGGCTGGTTGCCCACACCCACGAGGTGGTGGGGCGCATTGATGAAATCCAGGCCCAGGTGCTGGATGCCGAATCGGCCGAGCGCGGCTATCTGCTGACCGGCAGCCAGGCCTATCTGGTGGACTACCAGCTCAGTGTCGAACGAGTGCCGCTGCTGCTGGCCGCGCTGGCGCGCGAAGTGCGCGACAACCCCGACCAGGCTCACAACGCGCGCGAACTGGACGTACTGGTCAAGCGCCGGCTGGCGCAGATACAGCACGTGGTGAACATCTACGACCAGCAGGGGCTTGACCCGGCCCGCGCGGCAATCAACCAGACCGCCTTCCGCACCACCAGCGCCATCCGCGAGCAGGTGCGCACCATGGTGGCCGAAGAACACAGCCTGCTGGTGGAACGCGCCGCCAGCTCGCGGCGCAGCGCCGACCTGCTGCTGGGCCTGGCCTTTGCCGGCATTCCATTCGGCCTGGCGGTGGTGGCGCTGGTCTATGGCCTACTGCTGTCCGAACTGCGGCGCCGCACCCGTGCCGAAACACGCGCGGCCAGCGCCAGCCTGCAACTGGCACGCAACCTTGAACAACTGGAGCGTTCCAGTGCCGACCTGCAGACCCTGGGCCGCTACACCGGCCTGCTGCAGAGCTGCGCCAGCCCCGAGGAAGCACTGACCATCACCGCGCGCACGCTGCAGGCCCTGCTGCCCGAAGCGGCCGGTTCGGTGTACCTGCTGCGCGCCTCCAACGACCGCGCCGAGAACATCGTCAGCTGGGGCACGCCGCTGGTGGAAACCAGCACCTTCCTGCCACCGGAGCAGTGCTGGGCACTGCGCCGTGGCCAGCCGCATGCGGTGGACGACCTGCGCCACGGTGCCAGCTGCCCGCATATCAGCGTGCCCGCCACCGATACCTCGGTGGCAACGGTGTGCATACCCATGTCGGCGCAGGGCGTGCAGATCGGCTTCCTGTTCCTGTGCGGCACAGGCCCCGGCCCGTTGCCGCGGCAGGCAGTGGCCGAATCGGCGATGGAACAGCTGTCGCTGGCACTGAGCAACCTGCGCCTGCGCGAATCACTGCGCCTGCAGTCCATCCGCGACCCGCTCACCGGCCTGTACAACCGGCGCTATCTGGAAGAATCACTCACCCGCGAAATCGCACGCTGCGCGCGCCGCGAATTTCCGCTGTCGGTGATGATGCTGGACGTGGACCACTTCAAGCAGTTCAACGACACCCACGGCCACGCCGGCGGCGATGCGCTGCTGGCGGCGGTGGGGCAGCTGCTGTCCTCGCGCCTGCGTGGCGAGGACATCGCCTGCCGCTACGGTGGCGAGGAGTTCACCGTGATCCTGCCCGAAGCCGGCCCCGAGCAGGCCATGCAGCATGCCGACGAACTGCGGCTGGCGCTGTCGCAATTGAGCGTGCCCTTTGCCGGCAAGACGCTGCCGCCAATCACCGCCTCGATAGGCCTGGCCAGCTACCCCGGTGACGGTGTGGCCGGGCCCAGCCTGCTGCGCAAGGCCGATGCGGCGCTGTACCGCGCCAAGCGCGAGGGCCGCAACCGCGTGCTGCATTTCGACCCCGCGCTGGATGATGCCAGCGGCGCCTGATCAGGCTGGCAGTGCGCGCCGCAGGATGTCGCTGAACGCCGTGGCTGCTGGCAGCTGGCCATAGGCATTGCTGGCCACCGCCAGCCGCGTCTGCACGAACAGCTCGGCCAACGGGCTGCCCGCCTGGCGCAGCACCGCTGCCTGCAGCAGCAGTGCAAGCCGCGCCACCAGCATGCGCGCGTCAGCTTCGCCCACCTGGCCACTGGCCAGCTGCGTGGTCAATGTATCCAGCATCACGTCGTAGGCATCGCCACTGCCCCCAGCCTGCTGCAGCTCGGCCAGCAGCACCTGGCCGCTGCGCGGCTCGCGTGACAGCGCGCGCAGCACATCCAGACACTGCAGGTTGCCGCTGCCCTCCCATATCGAATTCAACGGCGCCTGCCGGTACAGCCGCGGCAGCAGCGATTCCTCCACGTAACCGGCACCGCCCAGGCACTCCTGCGCTTCGTTGACGAAGCCCGGCGCGCGCTTGCACACCCAGAACTTGCCGATGGCGGTGGTGATGCGTGCGAATGCGGCCTGGTCGGCGTCCAGGGGCGCGGCATCCACCGCCTGTGCCACGCGCGCCCAGAGTGCGGTGGCGGCCTCCGATTCCACGGCCAGATCGGCCAGTACATTGGCCATCAGCGGCTGCTCGACCAGATACCTGCCAAATGCCTGCCGGTGGCGCGCATGGTGCAGCGCCTGCGCCAGTGCCATGCGCATCTGCGCGGCCGAGCCGAGCATGCAGTCCAGCCGCGTCAGCATGACCATCTCGATGATGGTGGCCACACCCCTGCCCTCCTCGCCCACGCGTTGCGCCCATGCGCCGCAGAACTCCACCTCGCTGGAAGCGTTGGCCCAATCACCGAGCTTGTCCTTCAGGCGCATCAGGCGAAACGCATTGCGCTTGCCGCAGGGCAACCGGCGCGGCATCAGAAAGCAGCTCAAACCACCCGGTGCCTGCGCCAGCACCAGCCAGCCATCGGACATGGGCGCGGAAAAGAACCACTTGTGCCCGACCAGGCTGTACTCGCCTTCGCCGGCCAGCGGTGTGGCGGTGGTGGTATTGCCGCGCACGTCCGAGCCGCCCTGCTTCTCGGTCATGCCCATGCC
>DCXY01000049.1:179204-250917 GCA_002329155.1 Stenotrophomonas sp. UBA2124
GCTTCTCGGTCATGCCCATGCCCACGGTGATGCCGGCCTTGTCGGCAATGGGCACGTCGCGCGGGTCGTAGAACGGCATGGCCGCCTTGTCGGCCCATTCGGCCAACGCCGGTGACTGCCGCAGCACCGGCACTGCCGCGTGGGTCATGGTCAGCGGGCAACTGGTGCCGGCTTCGGCCTGGTGATGCAGATAACTCAATGCGGCACGCGCCACGTGCGCGCCGGGCCGGGGTGCATGCCAGGACAGCCCCGCCACGCCCTTGCCTTTGGCGGTGGCCATCAGCTGGTGGTAGGCGGGGTGGAAATCCACCGTGTCGATGCGCCGGCCCTGCGCGTCATGGGTGCGCAGCATGGGCCGTTGCCGGTTGGCGTCGAAGCCGGCGCGGTACAGGTCACCACCGGCCAGCGCGCCGTAGTGTTCAAGCGGCTGGGCAAAACCACCGCCACCGGCACGCGCCACGGCTTCCCGCAGCGCGGTGTCGTCCTGCCACAGGTTGCGGCCCTCGAAGGGCGGCACCTGGTTATCGACGGTATGCGTCTCGAACGGCGGCACGGGCATGGCGGCGGCTCCCTCTGGGGTCGCCCCGATTCTGCCGCATGCGGCTCACGCCCGCGTTACCGCCGGTTTCATCCGCCGTTGCGCGCCTGCAGCGCCGCGATGAACGCATCCTGCAGCGGCAGCTTGCCGAACAGGCCGTGCTGGGTGCCGCTGAGCACACGCAGCATGTGGCCACGGCCGCCGGGCATGCGCCCCATCGGCTTGAACAGCAGGTCGCGGGCGCGCGCGATCCAGTCGTGCTCGGACTGGAAGATGGGCGTCAGCCAGCGGCTCCAGAACTGGTACAGCGCCACATGCGCCTGCCGCTGCGCCTGGTAGCGGGCCAGTGCCGCATCCACGTCCTCCTCGGCGCGCAACGCATCGCGCAGCGCCAGCGCATCAAGCAGGGCCATGTTGACGCCCTGCCCCAGCTGCGGGCTCATGGAATGTGCGGCGTCACCAGCCAGCACCAGCCGCTTGTGGTACCAGCGGTCCATCACCGCGTCGCGGTAGCTGGCACGCGTCAGCTGTGACTGCACGGTGACGCCCTGCAGGCGCTGGCGTGCTTCGGGCCAGATGCTGGCCACTTCGTCCAGCCACGGCTCCAGCCCGGCGTCCTCCCAGGCCTGGAAGGCTTCGCGCTGCAGGCTCCAGAAGAAGCTCAGCCGTGGCGTATCGTCGCCCGGGCGGGTGCCCACCGGCAGCAGGCCGATCATCTTGCGCGCGGCCACATAGCGTTGCCGCAGCTCGTCGGTGAACGCCCAGTCGCCGGCAGGCAGCAGGCACCACAGCGCACCCCAAGGGTAGACCCGGTCCAGCCGCGTGCCCTGCACCTTCTCGCGCAGGCCCGAGGCCGAGCCGTCGGTGGCGATCACCAGGTCGAAGTTGCCATGCCAGCGGCCATGCCGGTCCTGCAGGCGCTGCGTGCTGTCGGTGATGGCGCTGATGCAGCAGTCCGCATGCAGCGCGGACGGCGCATCCCAGGCATCGTGCAGCAACGAGAACAGCGCGCCACGCTGCATGCCCACGCCATACAGGCGCGGGTCCAGCGCGTCGTAGCGCATGTCCATCACCGCGCGCCCGCACGGCGTTTCGCCATACAGGCGGCGCACCGCCGCGCCATGCGCGAACACCTGCGGCAGCAACTGCATCTGCCACAGCACCTGCAGGCCGCTGGGCTGCAGCAGGAAGCCGGCCCCCACCGGCCCCGGCTGCGCCGCCTGCTCGAACACCTGCACGCGGTGCCCGTCGCGCGTCAACAGCACCGCCAGCGCCTGCCCGGCCGTGCCGTAGCCGACGATGGCGATATCCAAGGTCTTGCTCATTTCCCCCTCCCCCAGGCGGCTACCCCCTCCGCCCAAAAAAAAGCCCCGCCGCGGCGGGGCTTTTCCGCACAGCCGAGTGGATCACTCAGCCGGCGTGATATTGGAAGCCTGGGCGCCCTTCGGGCCCTGGGTCACGTCATAGCTGACGCGCTGGCCTTCCTGCAGGCTGCGGAAGCCCTTGGAATTGATCGCGGAGAAGTGCGCGAAGACATCGGCGCTGCCGTCCTCCGGTGAGATGAAGCCAAATCCCTTGGCGTCGTTGAACCACTTGACGGTACCGTTCGGCATGATGATGCGAGACCTTGTTCGATGAATGGATTAGCGCACGCTGAATGAGGCGTACAGGCGGAGTATGCAAATCTTCCGCCGCATTGACAATCACCCGATGGCTCAACCGCCAGCCAGAGCACCGACCAGGGTGGGCAGGCCCGCGGAGGCGGCGTCCACGTTGGCCAGCACTTCGGCCATGGTGATCTCCCCGGCATCGCCGCAACCGGCAGCCCAGTTGGCGACGATGGCCAGACAGGCGTAATCCAGCCCCAGCTCGCGTGCCAGCCCGGCCTCGGGCATGCCGGTCATGCCCACCAGGTCGCAGCCATCGCGGCGCATGCGTGCGATCTCGGCGATGGTCTCCAGGCGTGGCCCCTGGGTGGCGCCGTAGCAACCGCCGTCCTGCACCGCCACGCCGTTGTCGCGGGCCGCCGCCAGCACCTGCGCGCGCAGCGAGGGCGTGTAGGGGTGGCCGAAATCGACATGCAGCACCTCGCTGCCGGCTTCCTCGCACAGGGTGGAAATGCGGCCCCAGGTATAGTCGATGAGCTGGTCCGGGCAGGCCAGCACGCGCGGGCCGAAGTTGTCGGTGATGCCGCCGACGGTGTTCAGCGCGAGCACGCGGGTGGCGCCCAGCTGCTTGAGCGCGGCCAGGTTGGCGCGGTAGTTGATCCTGTGCGGCGGGATCGAATGGCCTTCGCCATGGCGGGCCAGGAAGGCCACGCGCTGGCCGTTGAGCAGCCCCACGCGGACCGGGCCGGATGGTGCGCCGTAGGCGGTCTGCACCTCATGGGTCTGGACATCGTCCAGCGTGGCCAGCTTGTAGACGCCGGTGCCGCCGATCACGGCCAGTGCGATGGGTTCCATGCTTGATTCCTGTTGCAGCGTTGCAGGCTGCGCGCTGGGCGCCGACAACGGCGCAGGCAGCGCGCACGGTTTTGCGACAGGGCCGGGGCATGGCCGCCCCGGCCCGTGGTGCTTACTGCTTCATCGCGTAGATGGCGGGCAGCGAGCGCAGCGATTCGTCGATGTCCATGCCGAAGCCGAACACGAAGCGGTCCGGCAGCTCGATGCCGGCGTAGTCGGCCTTGACGCCCGGCAGGCAGCGGTCGTGCTTCTTCACCGTCAGCACGGCGATGCGCACGTCGGTGGCGCCCTGTTCCAAGCACCATTCGCGCACGCCCTGCAGGGTGAAGCCTTCATCCAGAATGTCGTCCACCAGGATCACGCGGCGGCCGAACAGCGAGGACACCGGGCGGTGCTTCCACACCAGCTCGCCGCCAGTCTCGCCGTGGTAGCGCGAAGCCTGCATGTAGTCGAACTGGATGTTCTGGCCGCGGGCGCCCAGCTCCAGCGACAACTGGCCGGAGAACGGCAGCGCGCCGTTCATGATGGACACGTACACCGGCACCTCGCCCTTGTAATCGCGCGCGATGGCGTCGGCGATGCCGGCGATGGCCTTGTCGATGGTGGGGCGGTCAACCAGCAGGTCGGCCTGGGCCACGGCTTGTTCAAGAGTGAGTTTGGACATCAGGCAGTTCTTCCAAGGTTTTCAAGCAAACGGTTCTGGGTGTCGCCATGGCGGGTGTCGGCCAGCAGGCCGCCCCAGCCCATCGCGCCGCGGCTGATCAGGGCCAGCACGGCGGCAGTGTTGAGGCTGCGGCCGGCCACGGCCTGCAGCGATTCTTCGACCAGCTCCGGGTGGCAGACCAGCACCACGTCGCAGCCGGCATCCAGGTGGGCATCCACGCGGCCCTTGACCCCACCGGCGGCGAACGAGGCCGCCATGCCGATGTCGTCGGAGAACACCACGCCGCGGAAGCCCATCTGTCCGCGCAGGATCTGGTTGATCCAGCGCGGCGAATAGCCCGCCGGTTCCGGTGCCACCTGCGGGTAGATGACGTGGGCCATCATCACCGCATCGGCCCCGGCGGCGATGCCGGCACGGAACGGTAGCAGATCGTGGCTTTCAATTTCCTGCAGCGTGCGCGGGTCCACGGCGGTATCGACATGGGTGTCCTCGCGCACCGTGCCGTGGCCCGGGAAGTGCTTGAGCGTGGCTGCCATGCCCACCGAGTGCATGCCGCGCACATAGGCGGCGGTCAGCGCGGCCACGGCCTGCGGGTCTTCGCTGAAGGCGCGGTTGCCGATGGCCAGGTTGCCATGGCCCACGTCCACCACCGGGGCGAAGCTCAGGTCCAGGCCACTGGCGCGGATTTCGCTGGCCATCAGCCAGGCGTGCTGCTCGGCCAGTGCCAGCGCCGCGTCGGGGTCCTGTGCGTACAGCCTGCCGATGCCATCCAGCGGCGGCAGCTCGGCATAGCCTTCGCGGAAACGCTGCACGCGGCCGCCTTCCTGGTCCACCGCCAGCAGCAGCGGGCGCGCGGTGGCGGCGCGGATGGCCGAGGCCAGCTCGGCCACCTGCCCGCGCGAGGCGAAATTGCGCTTGAACAGCACCACGCCGGCCACGGCGGCGTGCTGCAGCCAGTCACGCTCCTGGGCGGTCAGTTCGGTACCGGCGACGCCGATCAACAGCATGCAAGGACTCCTGGTCGCCACCGACGGCGGCGAAGCCGTGCATTGTCGCAGATGGCGCCTGCCGCGTCAGATGCTGCAACCGTCCGGGCCGCAGGCCTGTTCATCCTTGGCCGGGGCCGGTGCCTGCTCGGCGGCCACCTTCTCCAGCACCTCGGCGAAGACTTCCGGCGGCTGCGCGCCCTGCACCGCGTAGCGGCCATTGATGACGAAGGTCGGCACCGACTGGATGCCCAGCGCCTGCGCCTGTCCCAGGCTGGCGCGCACTTCGGCCATGCCCTCGTCGGAGGCCAGCAGCGCCTGCACCCGCTCGGCCGGAATGCCACCGGCGGCAGCGGCTTCAATCAGCACCTGCGGATCGGCGATGTTGCGGCCATGGGCGAAGTGGGCACTGAACAGCGCCTCGCCCACCTGCTCGGCCACGCCCTCGCGGCCTGCCAGCCACAGCAGGCGGTGTGCCGGCAGCGTGGTCACCTTGACCTGGCCCTGGTCGAAATCCATCGGCAGGCCCTCGGCCTGTGCGGCGGACTGGGTCTGCGCCAGCATCTGGTTGGTGCGCTCGGTGCCACCGAACTTGGCGGCGTAGGCCTCGCGCAGCGGCACCGGCGTGTCACCGGCGGTGGGGTCGAGCAGGAACGGATGCCAATGCACATCCACCTGCGGCGCCTTGTCGCCCATCTGTGCCAGCGCGCGCTGGAAGCGGTGCTTGCCGATCCAGCACCAGGGGCAGACCACGTCCGACCAGATATCGATGCGCATGGGGTGTTCCTTTATGTTGCGGGGGAGTAACAGCGTAGTGGATTGGGTGTAGGGGGATGTTGAGCCGGGTTGCTGCTGAGCTTTACCCCTCCCCGGCCCTCCCCTTGGCCTGCGGCGCAAGGGAGGGGGTAAGAGCGGCTTTACTGCGGTCTGGCAGATCGCGGCGAATCTCCCCCTCCCTTTGGCCGCAGGCCAAGGGGAGGGTTGGGGGAGGGGTAAGCCTCAGAAGCCTCAGCACCACTCCGCCTCACCCCACTGCGCGAAGGGGGGCAATTCCTGCGGTCTGCCAGACCACAGCAAAGCCGCTCCTGCCCCCTACCTTGCGCCGCAGGCGGAGGGGAGGGCTGGGGAGGAGTAAGCCAGAAGCCTCAGCCCCGCTCCGCCTCACTCCATTGCGCGAAGGGCCGCGAGGCCAGCGCCAGGCTGTAGTAGCGCAGCTCGTCGGTCACTTCGGCACCCGCCCACTCCGGCTTGTCGAACACCTGGTCGGCACTGGTCAGCTCCACCTCGGCCACCACCAGCCCAGCGTTGTCGCCAAAGAACTCGTCCACTTCCCACAGCAGGCCGCCGTGGTTGACCAAATGCCGGCGCTTGTCGATCAGGCCACCCACACACAGCGTCAGCAGCGCGCGCGCGTCCTCCACCGGCACCGGGTAGTCGAACTCCTGCCGGGTGTGGCCCAGCTCGCGCGACTTGAGGTTGAGGTAAGCCGCATCGCCCTGGATGCGCACGCGCACCGAGGCCTTCTGCGCACCGCTGTCCATCGCGGCCTGATCGTTGATGTAGCCCTGCGCCATCGGAATGACCGCATGCGCGGCGGCACGCCAGCCATCGCCGGTGACCAGGAATTTGCGTTCGATCTCGATGCCCATGGCTTACTTCTTCTCGAAAACGGCGATGCTTTCCACGTGCGCGGTGTGCGGGAACATGTCCATCGCACCGGCGCTGACCAGAGTGAAACCCTGCTCGTTGACCAGATAGCCTGCATCGCGTGCCAGCGAGCCCGGATGGCAGCTGACATAGACGATGCGCTTGAACTGTTTCAGCGGCAGCTGCTGCAGCACATCGATCGCACCCGAGCGCGGCGGGTCCAGCAGCAGCTTGTCGAAGCCCTGCTTCATCCACGGGGTATTGCGCTGGTCCTGGGTGAGGTCGGCGGCGAAGAACTGCGCGTTGTCCAGGCCGTTGCGCTGCGCGTTTTCCTTCGCGCGCGCCACCAACCCTGCTTCACCTTCCACGCCCACCACTTCGCGCACGGTGCGCGCCAGCGGCAGGGTGAAGTTGCCCAGCCCGCAGAACAGGTCGAGCACGCGCTCGTCCGGCTGTGCATCCAGCAGGGTCAGCGCGTGCGCGATCATCTGCTGGTTGAGCTTGGCGTTGACCTGGATGAAATCCAGCGGGCGGAACGCCAGTTCCACATTCCACTGCGGCAGCTTGAACGACAGCGGCACGCCTTCGGCCGGCCACAGCGGATGCACCGAATCCAGGCCACCCGGCTGCAGGTAGATCGCAAAGCCATTGGCTTCACCGAATGCCTTCCATGCCTGCGCGTCCGCGTCGGACAGCGGCTGCAGGTGGCGCACGGTGAGCGCGATGGCGTCGTCGCCACCGATGAACTCGATCTGCGGAATGTCGCGCTTGCCATCCAGCGATTCGATGAACGTGGACAGTGCCGACACCTTGCTGCCGATTTCCGGTATCACCGTCAGGCACTGCGACAGGTCGGCGACGAAGCGCGGATCCTGCTCGCGGAAACCGACCAGGGTCTTGTCCTTCTTCTCCACGCGGCGCACCGAGAAACGGCCCTTGCGGCGATAGCCCCAGCTGTCGCCCACCAGCGGCGGCAGCACGGTGCCAGGGTTCACGTGGCCGATGCGTTCAAGGTTGTCCATCAGCACGCGCTGCTTGGCCACGATCTGCTGCGACTCTTCCAGGTGCTGCAGCACGCAACCGGCACACACGCCGAAATGCGGGCAGCGCGGCGTGACACGGTGCGGCGATGCGGTCAGCACCTCCACCGTACGGGCTTCGTCGAAGTGGCGGCTCTTGCCGGTCTGCTCGGCCATCACCGTTTCATGCGGCAGCGCACCACTGATGAAGGTGACCTTGCCGCCCTCGCCTTCGCGGCGCGCTACGCCACGGCCATCGTGGCTCAAGTCGAGGATGTCGGTCTGGAACGGGGTCTTGTCTATACGGGATCTGGATCGGGCCACGTGGCGAACGGCTGCGGGCAAAAAGGGCGCACATTGTCGCAGAAGCAGCCCGTAAGAGCCCCCTCCGCTTGCACCTGCGCCAGCCCCCGCTAAGATGCGGCGAGGACGCTGGCATGGAGGCAGCAGATGAATACGCAACGTCAAGGGTCGATCCCGCACCTGTTGCTGGTCGAGGACGACATGACCAGCCAGGGCTTTTTCCAGTTCGCACTGGAATCCCTGCCGGCGACAGTGGATATCGCCGATTCGTTCGCAAGCGCGCTCAAACGCGCCGAGACAGCACATTACGACCTGCTGCTGATCGATGTGAACCTGCCCGACGGCGACGGCCCTGCCCTGCTGCAGCGGCTGCGCGCGCGCGATCCGCAGGTGACGGCACTGGCACATACCGCCGATGCCAGCAGTGAACTGCAGCAGAGCCTGCAGCAGGCCGGTTTCAGCGAAACGCTGATCAAGCCGATGAGCCGCGAGACGCTGCTCAAGGCGATCCGCCGCACGCTGGCAAAAACGGCGGCCAACAGCCCCGATCTGGACGATGAAGCCGACGTGCCGCACTGGGATGAAACCGTGGCGCTGAGCGCGCTGAACGGCCAGCAGGCGCACCTGCGTGCGCTGCGCGAACTGTTCCTGTCCGAACTGCCGGGCGCGCGTGATGCGGTACGCAGGGCACTGCGGCAGCACGATGAAGGCGAGGCACGCAACCAGCTGCACCGGCTCAAGGCCAGCTGCGGTTTTGTCGGCGCGCTGCGCCTGGCGCGCGCGGTACGCCAGCTGCACAACAACCCGGATTCAACGGCGGCGCAGCAGCAGTTCGATGCGGCGGTCAGCGCGCTGCTGGCCTGAGCGCGCAACCTGCCGCACTCGGCACAATCAGGCAACACCCACGGCTAAGGGCGGCTCAGGTCGCCCAGCATTTCCCATGATTTGAGCCCGCGCCCGCCCAGGTGGTGCAGCAGCACCGCGCGCATCTGCAGGCGCAGGCTGGCCAGGTCATCGGCAGTGGGTTGCTGGTCTTCGGCCAGCGCCAGCAGGGCTGCGCCGGTGGCCAGGCTGCGGCGCTGCTGGCTGCTGCGCTCGCTGAGCTGGCGCAGCGGGCCTTCCTGCGGGTCCAGCCGGTAACGCGCGGCCGGGTCGATGGGCGCGCCATCGGCGGCACTGGCCCAGTCGAAACCAAAGCCCAGTGCTTCCAGCAGGTCACGCTCGAAGCGGCGCAGTGTCCATGCCAGCGGCTCGGCATGGCGCAGGCGCTCACGCAGCAGGCCAAAGGCCGCATGCAGCTCTGGCAGCGGGTCGTGACGCGGCGCCAGCCGCATCACCAGTTCGTTGACATAGAAGCCGGCCAGCATCGACGGCCCCTGCAGCCGTGGGGCTACATCAGTGCTTTCGGCACGCCGCAGCTGGGCCAGCTCACCGCCCAACACCGCGTCGAACTGGATGGCCTGCAGGGGCTGCAGTGCGGCACGCAGTGCCTGCTTCCTGGGCCCCTGCACGCCACGGGCGAGCAGGCCGATGCGGCCATGCTCCAGAGTCAGTGCCTCGACCAGCAGGCTGGTCTCACGCCAGGGCCGCGCATGCAGCACGTAACCGGGCTGGTTCTCGATCCGCATGGGCGCTCAGTGGCCGCAGCGCATCGGCGGCGGCTCAGTTGTCGCCGTAGCCAAAGGCCTTCAGCGCGGCCTCGTCGTCGGACCAGCCCTCACGCACGCGCACCCAGGTTTCCAGGAACACCTTGGCGTCGAACAGCCGCTCCATCTGCAGCCGCGCCTTGGCGCCGATTTCCTTCAGGCGTGCGCCGCCCTTGCCGATCACGATGGCCTTCTGGCCTTCGCGCTCCACCCAGATCACCGCGCCGATGCGCAGCAGGTTGCCGTCTTCGGCGAAGCGTTCGATCTCCACGGTGGTGGCATACGGCAGTTCCTCGCCAAGCTGGCGCATCAGCTGCTCGCGGACCAGCTCACCGGCAAGGAAACGCTGGCTGCGGTCGGTGATTTCGTCCTCGCCGAACATCGGCGGCGCCACCGGCACCAGGCCGATCAGGTCGCGTACCAGTGCTTCCAGCCCGTTGCGCTTGAGCGCGGAAATCGGGTGCACGGCGGCGAACTCGCGGCCCACGGTGATTTCCTGCAGGAACGGCAGCAGCGCGCCCTTGTCCTTCAGGCGGTCCACCTTGTTGACCACCAGCACCACCGGAATGCCGGCATCGCGCAGCACGTTGTAGGCCAGGGTGTCCTCTTCGTCCCAGCGGCCGGCCTCGATCACCAGCAGGCCTGCATCCACGCCTTCCAGCGAGCTGCGCGCGGCGCGGTTCATCACCCGGTTCATGGCCCGCTTCTGCTGCTTGTGCAGCCCGGGGGTATCAACCAGCACCAGCTGGCCCTCGGGGAAACTGGCAATGCCCAGCAGGCGGTGGCGCGTGGTCTGCGGGCGGTTGGAGACAATGCTGATCTTGGCGCCGACCAGTGCATTGGTCAGGGTCGATTTGCCCACGTTCGGGCGGCCGATGACGGCGACGCTGCCACAGCGATGGGTTGAGGTGTCGTTCACTTGGAATCCAGTTGTTCAATCGCGGCAGCGGCCGCCTGTTGTTCGGCCAGCCGCCGCGAGGTGCCTTCGCCCTCGGTGGTCACGGCCGGGTCAGCCACGGCGCAGCGCACATGGAAGTGCTTGGCGTGGTCGTCGCCGGTCTCCGATACCAGCTCGTATACCGGCAATGGCTTCTGCCGGGCCTGCAGCCATTCCTGCAGGCGGGTCTTGGGGTCTTTTTCCGGTTTGCCGGTTGGCAGCGCCGCCAGCGAGGCCTCGAACCACGGCAGCACGCGCGCGCGGCAGGCCTCGAAGCCGGCATCCAGGTAGATGGCCGCCACCACGGCTTCCACCGTGTCGGCCAGGATGGAATCACGCCGGTGGCCGCCGGATTTCATTTCGCCCGGGCCCAGCGTCAGCCGCTCGCCGAGCTGCAGGGTGCGTGCGATCACCGCCAGCGCACCCTCGCATACCAGCGAGGCGCGGGCGCGGGTCAACGCGCCCTCGTCGGCCTTGGGCCAACGGCTGAACAGTGCTTCGGCGATCAGCATGTTGACGATGCTGTCGCCCAGAAACTCCAGGCGCTCGTTGTGCGGGGCGCCGGCACTGCGGTGGGTCAGGGCCTGCCTGAGCAGGTCCTGATTCCGGAACGGGTGGCCAATGAGGTCACCCCGTTGGAACGTCTTACTCAACACCGCTCCCTGTCAGGTCCTGGGTATTCTCGAAGTTGCCCACGATGTCCAGGTTGCCCACCAGCGGGCGGCGCACTTCGTACTTCACGGTCATGCGCACGCCACCGTCGATGCGGTCGAACTTGATGTCGTTGCTCTTTATGCTCTCGGAGTAGTTCATGTCCAGGCGCTTGAGCAGCATCTCGCGCGCCTTCATCGGGTCCGCGCTGCCCGGCTCGTTGGCCAGGGCCTTCATCGAGGTCTTGAGGGCATAGAACTCCTGGTACATCGGGAACAGCTTCATGGCGATGAACAGTGCGAAGCCGACCACGGCCAGCACCACCACGAACGACAGCAGCGTCATACCACCTTGTGTGCGCTTCATTGCGATCTCCCCAGATACGCGTTGTTGGTCAATCATTGAATGCCGGACCCGATGCGGGACGGCTCGAAACTTGCCTTGCAGAACCAGCCGGAGCAGTTCAGCCAGATCATGAACGCCTTGCCGCGCAGGTTCTGCTCCGGCAGGAAGTGGGTCTGCGTCCAGAAGCGGCTGTCCTCGCTGTTGTCGCGGTTGTCACCCATCACGAAATACTGGCCTTCCGGCACCACCCAGTCGCCCTGCCCGCGCGGGTCGGCGCGGCCCAGCAGCTCCAGCACGGTATGGGTACGCCCCGGCAGCTGTTCGGTCAACAGGCTGGAGCCTGTCATCTGCGCGCCCGGGCCCTTGCCCACGTACTCGCCGCGCTCCTGGTAGGTCACCGGCTCGCCGTTGATGGACAGGGTGTCGCCATGGAAACCGATGCGGTCGCCGGGCAGGCCGATCACCCGCTTGATCCAGTTCTGGTCCGGCGCGTGCGGCGGCTTGAACACCACCACGTCGCCGCGCTTGGGCTCGCCCACCGGGATGATCTTGGTGTTGGTGATCGGCAGGCGGAAACCGTAGGAGAACTTGTTGACCAGGATGAAATCGCCGATCAGCAGGTTGGGCATCATCGAGCTGGACGGAATCTTGTACGGCTCGGCCACGAAGCTGCGCAGGATCAGCACCACCGCCAGCACCGGGAAGAAGGCGCGCGAGTAGTCGACCACCGCCGGCTCCTCGCCATCGAGCAGGCTGGCCTTGGCCGCGCGCCGCCTGGCCAGGAACAGCTTGTCCAGCAGCAGGATCAGGCCGGAGCCCAGCGTCAGTACGACCAGGAGGATCTCAAACAGTTTCATTCACGGTCCTTTGCAGCATGACCAGCCGGCCGCCAGGCGGCCGGCCACGGGCTTACTTGTTGTCCATCTGCAGCACGGCCAGGAAGGCTTCCTGCGGGATTTCCACGCGGCCCACCTGCTTCATGCGCTTCTTGCCTTCCTTCTGCTTCTCCAGCAGCTTCTTCTTGCGCGAAACGTCGCCACCATAGCACTTGGCCAGCACGTTCTTGCGCATGGCCTTGACCGTGGTGCGGGCGATGATCTGCGCACCGATCGCGGCCTGGATGGCCACGTCGAACATCTGCCGGGGAATCAGGTCCTTCATCTTCTCGCACAGCTCGCGGCCACGGCGGTCGGCATGGCTGCGGTGGGCGATCAGCGACAGGGCGTCCACCTTGTCACCGTTGATCAGCACGTCCACACGCACGAATGGGCCGGCGTCGAAACGCACGAAGTGGTAATCCAGCGAGGCGTAGCCACGGCTTACCGACTTGAGCTTGTCGAAGAAGTCCAGCACCACTTCGGCCATCGGCAGCTCGTAGCTGATCTGCACCTGGCTGCCCATGTAGGTGATGCTGATCTGGGTGCCGCGCTTTTCTTCGCACAGCTTGATGATGCTGCCGATGTAGTCCTCGGGGGTGAGGATGTTGGCGCGGATGATGGGCTCGCGGATTTCTTCCACCGTGTTGACCGGCGGCAGCTTGGCCGGGTTGTCCATCATCACGATGGTGCCGTCGCTCTTGAGCACCTCGTAGATCACCGTCGGCGCGGTGCTGATCAGGTCCAGGTTGTATTCGCGCTCCAGGCGTTCCTGCACGATTTCCATGTGCAGCATGCCCAGGAAGCCGCAGCGGAAGCCGAAGCCCATGGCCTCGGAGCTTTCCGGCTCGAAGCGCAGCGCGGCGTCGTTCAGGCGCAGCTTGTCCAGCGCCTCGCGCAGGTCCGGGTAATCCTCGGCGTCCACCGGGAACAGGCCGGCGAACACGCGCGGCTGCATTTCCTGGAAGCCGGGCAGCGGCTCCGGTGCCGGGTCGGCCAGCAGGGTCAGGGTGTCGCCCACCGGCGCACCGTGCACGTCCTTGATGCTGGCGTTGATCCAGCCCACTTCGCCGGCACGCAGCGACGCGGTTTCCTTGCGCTTGGGCGTGAACACGCCCACCTTGTCCACCTGGTGCCAACGGCCCGTGGACATCACCTGGATCTTGTCGCCGGCCTTGATCTCGCCCTGCATCACGCGCACCAGCGACACCACGCCGAGGTAGTTGTCGAACCAGGAGTCGATGATCAGCGCCTGCAGCTTGTTGCTGCCACGGTCGGCCGGCGGCGGGATGCGGTGCACGATGGCTTCCAGCACCTCTTCGATGTTCAGGCCGGTCTTGGCGCTGACCGGCACCGCATCGGAGGCGTCGATGCCGATCACGGCCTCGATCTCGGCCTTGGCGCGGTCGATGTCGGCGGTCGGCAGGTCGATCTTGTTCAGCACCGGCACCACTTCCAGGCCCTGCTCGATGGCCGTGTAACAGTTGGCCACCGACTGCGCTTCCACGCCCTGGGCCGCGTCCACCACCAGCAGCGCGCCTTCGCAGGCGGCCAGCGAGCGGCTGACTTCATAGGAGAAGTCAACGTGGCCGGGGGTGTCGATGAAGTTCAGGAAGTAGGTCTGGCCGTTGCGGGCCGTATACGGCACCGACACCGACTGCGACTTGATCGTGATGCCACGCTCGCGCTCGATCGGATTGTTGTCGAGCACCTGCGCTTCCATTTCGCGCGCGGTCAAGCCGCCACACAACTGGATGATGCGGTCGGCCAGGGTGGACTTGCCGTGGTCGACGTGGGCGATGATGGAAAAGTTGCGGATCATCCGCATTGAATCGTGTGACATAGGTGGCGGCGGCGCGCGGCGTCGTCAGGATAACGGCACATTATCGCACGCCCGGCCAAGCCCCCGCACAGGGGCTGTTGCAGCCTGTTGCGTCTGGCTGAACGGAAGGAGCCGCCCGAAGGCGGCTCCCGTTGCGGTGACTGGGCCGGCGGGACTCAATCGCCCGCCCTGACCGCCACATAGGCACTGTTGGCACCAGCACGCACCAGCAGCGGCACCACATCACCCTTTTTGTAGCCCGCCAGCTCACGGTTCAGGGCCGCCACGCTACCCACCGAGGCGCTCCTGACCTTCAGCACCACCATGCCCGGGGACAGCCGTGCCTCGCGGGCAGCCTGGCTGTTGACGCCGGTGATGCGTACACCCTCACCCGCCGCCAGACCCAGCTGGCTGCGTTCGGCGGCGGTCAGGTCAGCCACTTCCAGGCCCAGCAGCGCGTTGGCACCGGCCTGCGGCGCGGCCTCCTGGGCATTGCCGCCCGGGGCGGTCGCCTGACGCTGTGCATCTTCGGTCAGTTCGTTCAGCGTGACCGTCACCTCGCGCGGCTTGCCATCGCGCAGGATGCCCAGGCGCACCTTGCTGCCCGGTGCCATGGCACCGATCAGCGGCGGCAGATCGCTGGAATTGTTGATCTCGGTGCCATTGGCCGACCGGATCACGTCACCCACCTCGATGCCGGCCTTGGCGGCTGCACTATCTGGGACCATCTGGTTGACCAGCGCGCCACGGCTGTCAGGCAGCTTGAAGCCCTGGGCGATGTCGGACGTTACTTCGCCCACCATCACGCCCAGCTGGCCACGGCTGACCTTGCCGGTCTTCTTGATCTGGTCCACGGCACCCATCGCCAGATCAATCGGAATGGCGAAACTGATGCCCATGTAGCCGCCGGACGCCGAGAAGATCTGCGAATTGATGCCGACCACTTCACCGCGCGTATTCAGCAATGGGCCGCCCGAATTGCCCTGGTTGATCGCCACGTCGGTCTGGATGAACGGCACGTAGCGTTGGTCGGCGTAAGGGTTGCTGCGCCCGGTGGCGCTGACGATGCCGGCGGTGACCGAGTGATCCAGCCCGAACGGCGAACCGATGGCCACCACCCACTGGCCGGGCTTGAGCGTGTTGGAATCACCCACGCGTACGGTCGGCAGGTTCTTGCCGTCGATCTTGAGCAGGGCCACGTCGTACTGGGCGTCGCTGCCCACCACCTTGGCGGTGAACTCGCGGCGGTCGCTGAGCTTGACCTTGACCGACTCGGCGCCGTCCACGACGTGGTGGTTGGTCAGCACGTAGCCGTCATTGGAAATGATGAAGCCCGAGCCCATGCCACGGCCGCGCGGGGCGTTGTCCTGGCGGCCACGCGGGCCCTGCCCCGGGCCGGGCATCTGGAAATCCGGGCCGAAGAAGCGGCGGAAGAAGTCCGGCATGTCGTCCATGTCCGGGCCACCGGCCATGCGCGGGTCGCGGCGGCTGCCGATGACCGTTTCGACGTTGACCACGCCCGGGCCGACCTGATCGACCAGCTGGGTGAAGTCAGGCAGGCCGCTGACCAGCTGCGGCGCAGGCGCTGCCGCCGGGCGCGCGGCGGCAACCTGTTCGGTCGGCGCGCTGGGCGCATTGCTCTGCGCGCACGCGGCCAGCGGCAGGGTCATCGCCAGCAGGCCAAACAGCTGGGTGTGGATACGGTGGGACATCAGCGAGCCTCCGATTCAGCTAAACGTGTGGGGGAACCCGAGCACTGCACGCCATGGGCACGCAGGGTGGATCAAAGCGGGGCGGTGCCGGTGGCAGGACCGCCACCGGCACGCGGATCAGTGGTGCAGCTGTGGCTGCGGGCTCGCGGCGGCATCCTGCACGGGCAGGCGCGGCTCGAACGGGTAAAACGTGGCACCGGCCTGCTGGGCCGGGAAGCTGGCATTGAACGCCCCGCTCTGCGGCAGATTGGAGCGCGGCCACGGCCGCGACTGCAGGCCATTGGCGGCGGCGAACGGGTCGGGCGACAGGCCATGGCCGGCCGCGGGGCTGAGCGGCAGCACCGGTGCGGCACTGGCCACGGCGCGCTGCGGCTCGCTGGCCCGGCTCACCGCCGAGGCGCGGGCGGCCTGCTGGGTGCGGGTGGCACTGCCACGGCGCTGGCTGGCGTCCTGGCGGCGGGCGGCGGCAACCGCCACGGCCGGGGCGGCGGCCACCAGTACGGCGGCATCGTTCACCACCTTGCCCGGTGCCGACTGGGCTGGCATGGCAGGCTCGGAAGCCGGCAGGGTGACCTGCGCGGTGGTGGCCACCACCGGCGGCTCGGCCACCGGGTTGCCGGGCAACTGCTCGCGGGCCATGAACAGGGCCACCGCAGCCACCGACGCGGCCAGCGCGGCACCGCCGCTCCAGCGCATCCAGCCTCGCGCCTTCTGCTGCTGCGGCGCGGCCTGCACCGGCCCGTTGGCGACAGCGTCGGCCGCGATGGCTGCGCGCACCTTCTGGCTGAAATCCAGCGGCGCCGGCGCGGTGCCCTTGCCCCGCAGCACGTCGCCCAGCATCTGCCAACGCTCCTGGCAGGCGGCCAGCTCCAGGTCATGCTCGATGCGGCGCAGCATGAAGCGCGCCTCATCCGTGGCCAGCTCACCATCCACCAGCGCGGACAGCTGCTGGCGGTAGTGCAACTCGAATTTGTCGGGGACTTGGGTCATCTCTTCCGGGGTACGGCCTGTGGGGTTCATATGCGGCTCCGCTCACGGGTGGCGCTGGCGGTGTCCAGCAAGGGGCGCAACTGGGTGTCGATGGCCTCGCGTGCGCGGAATATCCGCGAACGCACCGTGCCGATCGGGCAGCCCATCTTCTGTGCGATTTCCTCGTAGCTCATGCCTTCCACCTCTCGCAGCGTGATGGCCGAACGCAGCTCTTCGGGCAGCGCATCGACCGCCTTCATCACGGTCTGTTCCAGTTCCTGGCGCATCAGCTCGCGCTCGGGGGTATCGGTGTCGCGCAACCGCGTGCCGCTGTCGAACTGTTCGGCATCGCTGATGTCCACGTCATCGGTGGGCGGTCGGCGGTTGTGTGCGGCCAGGTAGTTCTTTGCGGTGTTCACGGCTATCCGATGCAACCAGGTATAGAACTGGGCGTCGCCACGGAAACTGCCGATAGCGCGGTAGGCGCGTACGAAAGTGTCCTGGGCCACGTCCTGACATTCACTCCAGTCGGCGATGTAGCGGCCGATCAACGCGATGATCCGGTGCTGGTATTTGCGTACCAGGACATCGAACGCCGCGCTCTCGCCACGCTGCACACGCCGGACCAGTTCCAGATCCAGCTCCTGCGGTGTTTCAACCTCGGCCATTCGGGCCGCACTCCTGTCAGCCCAACCGACGTCGGGCAATGAGACCGCTGTTCGCGGTAAAAGTTCAGTCCCCTCCACAAAGGGGGCCGCACCAGCTTTTAACTCCCGTTCGGCTAACCTGTGCCTGAGCAGAGGAAGGGCGAAACGCGTCACCCATAAGCATTGGGATTTGACGTCAGGGAAACAACCTCTGGATCATAGCGGCCTTCTCCATACACAACCGGATGGAACGTCCCATGCTTTCAGGCTTCGATGGGCTCCGCTTCAATCATTGGCAGACCGAGCTGCGCGAGGACGGCATCGCCGTGCTCAGCCTCGACCGCAAGGACAGCCCCGTCAATGCGATGTCGCAGGACGTGCTGCTGGAACTCGGTGACATCATCGAGCGCCTGGCCATCGACCCGCCCAAGGGCGTGGTGGTGCGCTCGACCAAGCCGGCCGGCTTCATCGCCGGTGCGGACCTGAAGGAATTCCAGGAATTCGACCGCCGCGGCACCGTCAACGACGCCATCCGCCGTGGCCAGACCGTCTACCAGAAGCTGGCCGAGCTGCCCTGCCCGACCGTGGCCGCCATCCACGGCCACTGCCTGGGCGGCGGCACCGAGCTGGCGCTGGCCTGCCGCTACCGCGTGGCGTCGAACGACCCGTCCACCCGCATCGGCCTGCCGGAAACCCAGCTGGGGATCTTCCCGGGCTGGGGCGGCAGCTCGCGCCTGCCGCAGCTGGTGGGCGCCCCGGCGGCGATGGACATGATGCTGACCGGGCGCACGCTCTCGGCCTCGGCCGCGCGCGCCATCGGCCTGGTGGACAAGGTGGCCGCCCCGGCGGTGCTGGTGGATGCGGCGGTATCGCTGGCGCAGTCCGGCACCACCCGCCCGTTCAAGCAGCGCGCCACCGCGTGGGCCACCAATACGTGGCTTGCGCGCAAGATCCTTGCGCCGCAGATGGCCAAGCAGGTTGCGCGCAAGGCCAAGAAGGACCAGTACCCGGCGCCGTACGCGCTGATCAGCACCTGGGAACGCACCGGTGGCAGCCCCATCCAGAAGCGTCTGGACGCCGAGCGCCGTGCCGTGGTCAAGCTGGCCGGCAGCCCCACCGCGCGCAACCTGATCCGCATCTTCTTCCTGACCGAGCGGCTCAAGGCCCTCGGCGGCAAGGATTCCGGCATCACGCATGTGCATGTGGTCGGTGCTGGCGTGATGGGCGGCGACATCGCCGCGTGGGCGGCCTACAAGGGTTTCAACGTGACCCTGCAGGACCGCGAGCAGCGTTTCATCGACCCGGCCATGACCCGGGCGCAGGCGCTGTTCGAGAAGAAGGTGAAGGACGAGAGCAAGCGCCCGGAAGTGGCCGCGCGGCTGAAGGCCGACCTGGCCGGTGACGGCGTGGCCCAGGCCGATCTGGTGATCGAGGCCATCATCGAGAACCCGGAGGCCAAGCGCGAGCTGTACCAGACCCTTGAGCCGCGCATGAAGGCTGATGCGCTGCTGACCACCAACACCTCCTCCATCCCACTGGTGGAGCTGCGCGACCACCTGCAGCGCCCGGCCCAGTTCGCCGGCCTGCACTACTTCAACCCCGTGGCGCAGATGCCGCTGGTGGAGATCATCCACCACGACGGTATGGCCCCGGAGACCGAGAAGCGGCTGGCCGCGTTCTGCAAGGCGCTGGGCAAGTTCCCGGTGCCGGTGGCTGGCACGCCGGGCTTCCTGGTCAACCGCGTGCTGTTCCCCTACATGCTGGAAGCCGCTACCTCCTATGCCGAGGGCATTCCCGGCCCGGTGATCGACAAGGCCGCGGTGAAGTTCGGCATGCCGATGGGGCCGATCGAACTGCTCGACACCGTGGGCCTGGACGTGGCCGCAGGCGTCGGCAAGGAGCTGGCACCGTTCCTGGGCCTGCAGATTCCGGCGGCGCTGGCCACCGTGGAACAGGGCAAGCGCGGCAAGAAGGACGGCCAGGGCATCTACAAGTGGGAGAACGGCCGTGCGGTGAAGCCGGAGGTAGCCAAGGATTACCAGGCGCCGTCGGATCTGGAGGACCGCCTGATCCTGCCGCTGCTCAACGAGGCGGTGGCCTGCCTGCACGACGGCGTGGTGGCCGATGCCGACCTGCTCGATGCCGGCGTGATCTTCGGCACCGGTTTCGCCCCGTTCCGGGGTGGCCCGATCCAGTACATCCGCACCGCTGGTGCCGATGCGCTGGTGGAAAAGCTCAAGACCCTGCAGGCCCGCCACGGCGACCGCTTCGCACCCCGCCCCGGCTGGGACATGCTGGTACTGCGCGAGCCGGTGGCCTGAGGGCCGCTGCACGCATGACCTGATCAGCGTTGAATCTCAGCTGAGAGCCCCTCTCACGCGTGCGGGAGAGGGGTTGGGGTGAGGGCAGCGGAGAGCAGATGGAGTGAATCCGCTGCGGGTGGCGCCCAAGGTTGTTTTTGGGGTGGGAAACGGGAAACGGGGAACGGGGAACGGGGAACGGGGAACGGGGAACGGGGAGACAGTAACTGGCCGCGCTTGCTGCCGTCATTCCCGCGCAGGCGGGAATCGCTCCTTGCCACATGCCTAAAGTCCCCTGAGCCGGCGTCACCTCCTCAACAACCCCGACTTCACTCCGAAGCCGCCCCGCCATCGGAACGAAGAGCGATTCCCGCCTGCGCGGGAATGACGATGCATGGGTTGCCGGGGAGCTGCTGCTCCGCACAGGGTTGAAGCCCCAGGTTCAGAAGCTCCGAGTTGTGCGGAGAAAACGACCTCACTCAACAACGAGACCGGCCCGGTCATTGACCAGGTGCCTCCCGCACCCCGCACCTGCCTCCCCAACCCCCCAGTCAGCCACCGCGCCAATTCATTGTGCATCGCAACATAAACCGATTCAGCAAACTCCCGAATGCATCAGCTGGCAAACCTTTCGCCTGCTCCAGCTGACGTTCGTGATGCACCGCACAGCAAAGATGCAGGCTATTGATCCAAATCAATGTGCCCAGGCCGGCTCATACCCCAAATAGCTGAATCATTGTTCAGACTCGGGGGTCAGCCGGATGCAAGCCCTGCAACAAACGTATAACGACAAAGTGGTCCGCCAGTTCTCGGTCATGACCGTGGTCTGGGGCATCGTGGGCATGCTGGTCGGCGTCATCATCGCCGCCCAGCTGTACTGGCCTACCTTGGGCGAGGGCATTCCCTGGCTCAGCTACGGGCGGCTGCGGCCACTTCACACCAACGCGGTGATCTTCGCCTTCGGCGGCTGCGCCCTCATCGGCACCAGCCTGTACGTGGTGCAGCGTACCTGCCATGTGCGGCTGATCTCCGACAAGCTGGCCGCCTTCGTGTTCTGGGGGTGGCAGCTGGTCATCGTGGCCGCCGCCATCTCGCTGCCGCTGGGCTACACCCAGGGCAAGGAATACGCCGAGCTGGAATGGCCCATCGATCTGCTGATCACCGCGGTCTGGGTGGCCTACGCCGTGCTGTTCATCGGCACCATCGCCAAGCGCCGGGTCAAGCACATCTACGTGGCCAACTGGTTCTACGCGGCGTTCATCATCACCATCGCGCTGCTGCACATCGTCAACAACCTCGCCATTCCGGTGGGTGTGGGCAAGTCCTACCCGGTCTACAGCGGCGCGGTCGATGCCATGGTGCAGTGGTGGTACGGGCACAACGCGGTGGGCTTCTTCCTGACCGCCGGCTTCCTGGGAATGATGTACTACTTCGTGCCCAAGCAGGCCGAGCGGCCGGTGTACTCCTACCGCCTGTCCATCGTGCACTTCTGGGCGCTGATCGCCGTGTACATGTGGGCCGGCCCGCACCACCTGCAGTACACCGCACTGCCGGACTGGGCGCAGTCGCTGGGCATGGTGTTCTCGCTGATCCTGCTGGCCCCGTCGTGGGGTGGCGCGATCAACGGCGTGATGACGCTCTCCGGCGTGTGGCACAAGCTGCGCACCGACCCGATCCTGAAGTTCCTCATCGTCTCCATCTCCTTCTACATGATCGCCACGTTTGAAGGGCCGATGATGTCGATCAAGACGGTCAACTCGCTCTCGCACTACACCGACTGGACGGTGGGCCACGTGCATGCCGGCGCGCTGGGCTGGGTGGCGATGATCTCCATCGGCTCCATCTACGCGCTGATGCCCAAGCTGCTGGGCCGCAAGGACATGTACTCCACCAAGGCCATCGACCTGCACTTCTGGATGCATACGGTGGGCGTAGTGCTGTACATCGTCTCGATGTGGATCGCCGGCGTCATGCAGGGCCTGATGTGGCGCGCCACCAATGACGACGCCACCCTCACCTACACCTTCGTCGAGTCGCTGACGGCCACCTACCCCTACTACCTGATCCGCCTGAGTGGCGGCGTGCTGGTACTGAGCGGCATGGTGCTGATGGCGTGGAACGTGTGGCGCACCTACCGCGTCGCCCCCGCAATCGAGCCGCAGCCGCTGCTGCCGGTCGATGCCTCCGAAGTGCGCGCTTGAGGAGGACTCCGAAATGAGCGACAGCAACAACTCCCACGAAAAAGTTGAAAAGAACGTAGGCCTGCTGGCCATCCTGATCGCGGTGGCCGTGTCCTTCGGCGGTCTGGCCGAGATCGTGCCGCAGATGTTCCAGGCCGAGACCATCGAACCGCTGGAGGGCGTGGTGCCCTACCCGGCTCTGGAGCTGGCCGGGCGCGACATCTACGTCCGCGAGGGCTGCTACAACTGCCACTCGCAGATGGTGCGCACCCTGCGCTTCGAGACCGAACGCTACGGCCACTACTCGCTGGCCGGCGAGTCGGTCTACGACCGCCCCTTCCAGTGGGGCAGCAAGCGCACCGGCCCGGATCTGGCGCGCGTGGGTGGCCGCTACTCCGATGCCTGGCACCGCGTGCACCTGATCAACCCGCGTGACCTGGTCCCCGAGTCCAACATGCCCAGCTTCCCATGGCTGGAGAACGCCACTGTGGACGGTGCCACCGTTGCCCAGCGCATGAGCGCGCTGCGCAAGCTCGGCGACCCGTACAGCGACGAGCAGATCGCCGCCGCCGCGGAGGACGTCAAGGGCAAGACCGAGCTGGATGCGGTTGTCGCCTACCTGCAGGGCCTGGGCCGCAACGCCCCCAGGGGAGGCCAGCAATGATCTCCGGCATCGTTACCGCGGTACTGCTGGTCCTGTTCGTCGGCGGCTGGATCTGGCTGTGGAACCCGCGCCACAAGCGTGAGTTCGATGATGCGGCGCACCTGCCGCTGGAAGACGACCAGGCAATATACGAAAACAGGAGTGGGCGCAAATGAGCACAGGTTGGACGTGGTACATCATCGCCCTGGTCGTGCTGAACATTGCCGGTTGTGCATGGTTGCTGTGGTGGACCGCACGCCGCCGCCCGAACGACCCCAAGCCGGAAGAAACCCTGCACACCTGGGACGGCAACATCACCGAGTACAACAAGCCACTGCCGCGCTGGTGGGTGAACCTGTTCTACATCACCATCTTTTTCAGCATCGGCTACCTGTTCTGGTTTGGTGGCCTGGGTGGCATTCCGGGCTACAGCGACTGGTCGTCCAAGCGCGAGCATGCGTGGGAGAAGGCCGCCCAGGATGCCACGCTGGAGGAGACCTTCAAGCCTTACGCCGGCCAGTCCATCGACCAGCTGGCCAAGGATCCGGAAGCCCTGGCGCTTGGCCGTTCCATCTTCGGCAACACCTGTGCCGCCTGCCACGGTTCCTCGGGCCAGGGTGCCATCGGCTACCCCAACCTCACCGACAACATCTGGCACTGGGGCGGTGACCCCGACACCATCCTGCAGACCGTGCTCGATGGCCGCGAAGGCGTGATGCCGCCGTGGGGTGAAGTGCTGACCGAAACCGGCGGGCCCAATGCCGTGGACCAGACCATCGCCTACGTGCGTGCGCTGTCCAAACCGGAAACCCTGGCGGGCAATGCCGCCGCCACCGCCGGCAAGGCACTGTATGACGGTGTCTGCATCGCCTGCCATGGTGTGGACGGCAAGGGCAACCAGGCACTGGGCGCACCTGACCTCACCGACAGCTACTGGCTGTATGGCAGCACCGATGCAGCCCTGCGCAAGGCCATCATGGAAGGCCACCATGGCAGCATGCCGGCACACCGCGAGCTGCTGGGCGAAACCCGTGTCCGCCTGGTCGCCTCGTATGTGTGGTCGCTGTCACACCCTGCCGGCGCCGCCAGCAAGGCAAACGCGCCATGAGCAAGGCCGGCGGACCACAACCGGCACCACCCGCGCGGCACATCGCCACGCGGGTGGTGATGATCATGTGGCCGGCCTTCTTTTCCGCAGGCGTGGCGACGATGGTGTTCTTCGCCTTCGTCGACCCGCTCGCGCTGCGTGACATCACCTTCCCGGACCTGCAGATATCGCGGGAGTTCGGCTACACGCTGGCCTTTTTGATGTTCTGGCTGGCCACTTCCGCCTCCAGCCTCTTCACCTGGATCCTGATGCGTACGCCCTGCAACCGCAGGCAGCCGCCCACGGATTCCTGAGCCGATGCCGCCGCTGGCAACCTGCCAGCGGCGTCTGTACTACCGCTTTCCGTCCCACCGCTTTCCGTCCCACCGCTTTCCGTACTACCGCTTCGCGTACCGCGCTTCGCCCTTCGCCATGGCATGGTTATGAAACCCGACATCGCTACTCCTCTCCGGCCGCCATCCTGCGCGGCGCGCACCGTAGATTTCCGGCAATGAGCAAACGCATTCCGGTTGATCTGGTGGATGAGCAGGGAAACTCGTTCTACGTCAGCGAACGCAAGATCTACCCGCGTGACGTGGACGGGCGCTTCGCGCGCCTGCGGGTTGCCGCGGTGGTGTGGTTGCTGGGCATGTTCTACGTGTTCCCATGGTTGTCATGGGATGGCCGCCAGGCTGTGCTGTTCGACCTGCCGGCACGCAAGTTCTACATCTTCGGGCTGGTGTTCTGGCCGCAGGATTTCCTGTTCCTTGCGCTGCTGATGATCATCGCGGCGCTGACCCTGTTCTTTAGCACGGCGCTTTCCGGCCGCCTGTGGTGCGGCTACGCCTGCCCGCAGACGGTGTGGACCGAAACCTTCCTGTGGCTGGAACGCTGGAGCGAGGGCGACCGGCCCAGGCGCATCAAGCTCGATGCCAGCCGCTGGACCGGCGAAAAGACCCTGCGCAAGGGCGCCAAGCACACCTCCTGGCTGCTGTTCGCGCTGTGGACCGGCTTCACCTTCGTCGGCTTCTTCACCCCCATCCGTGACCTGGGTGCCCGCCTGGTTCCCTTCGCCTGGGGCGGCTGGGAAACCTTCTGGGTGCTGTTCTACGCGCTGGCCACCTGGGGCAATGCCGGCTTCCTGCGCGAGCAGGTATGCAAGTACATGTGCCCGTATGCGCGCTTCCAGAGCGCCATGTTCGACCGCAATACGCTGCTGATCGCCTACGACCCCATGCGCGGCGAACCGCGTGGCCCGCGCAAGCGCGGCCTGTCCAGCGTGCTGGAGCGCGCGCGTGGGCTGCTGCCGGTCAAGACCGCCTACGACTATGTGTTCCGTGCCAGCCGCCATCCCTCCGCCGCCACCCAGGCCGCGCAGGCACATGGCACCATCACCTGGGACGGCGAGCTGGGCGATGTGGCACCGCTGCCGAAGTTCAACCCCGAGGAGCTGGGCGACTGCATCGACTGCACCATCTGCGTGCAGGTCTGCCCCACCGGCATCGACATCCGCAACGGCCTGCAGTACGAGTGCATCGCCTGCGGCGCCTGCATCGACGCCTGCGACCAGGTGATGGACAAGCTGGGCTACCCGCAGGGGCTGATCCGCTATTCCACGCAGAACGCCATCGACGGCAAGACCACCCGCGTACTGCGCCCGCGCATCATCATTTACGGCCTGCTGCTGCTGGCACTATGCAGCGCCTGGGTGTGGGGCGTGACCCACCGCAACGAAACCATCGCCGAGGTACTGCGCGACCGCAATGCCCTGTATTTCCAGGCCGGTGATGGCAGCATCGCCAACAGCTACACGCTCAAGCTGGTGAACAAGAGCCAGCAGCCGCACAGCTACAAGATCAGCCTTGAGTCGGGCAACGCCGGCCTGCAGCTTCGGGGAAACACGCAGGTCAACGCCGCACCGGAACAGGTGCTGCCGGTGGCACTCAACGTGGTAACCCAGCAGGAAGTCAGCGGACGGCATAAAGTGCACTTCGTGGTCGAGCGTGACGACGGCCGCGAACGGCATGTCGTCGAGAGCAGCTTCTTTGGACCGGTGCAATGAACAACCGCAAGCAATCCGTCTGGGGTATTCCCGTTTTCTGGCTGGTCATCGGCCTGCCGCTGCTGTCCATCGTGGCCGGCGTGGGGCTGGTGGTGATTGCCATACGCGCCGGTGGTGCCGATGTGGTGTCCGACCCGGTGCAGCGCAAATCGCAGATCCAGACCACCGACCTGTCACCGCACCAGGTAGCCAGGAACATGGGCCTGAGCGCGCTGCTGCGCGTACACGACGGCGTGGTCGAAGTGCGCCCGGTCACCGGCAAATTCCCCAAGGGCACGGTGCTGCGGTTGGCGCTGGAGCACCCCATCCAGCAGTCCGAAGACCTGCATGTGGACCTGCAGCCACAGGGTGATGTCTGGCGCAGCACGGCCGGTGTGGACCAGGCGCATGACTGGCGGGTGCAGCTTGAGGACGCCGAGGGCCATTGGCGCCTGCAGGGCCGCCTGCCCAAACAACAGTATGCCGCCCGCCTGGCCCCCTCGCTGGATGCCGGGCACTGAGCAGCACCGTGGTTGCCGAGCCGCTCCAGCTGACCGCCGCGATCA
The DNA here is from genome assembly GCA_002329155.1 of Stenotrophomonas sp. UBA2124. Classification (GTDB taxonomy): domain Bacteria; phylum Pseudomonadota; class Gammaproteobacteria; order Xanthomonadales; family Xanthomonadaceae; genus Stenotrophomonas. The sequence goes on from DCXY01000049.1 coordinate 205,245, forward strand.
ACGCCACCCACAGCTGCTACCACTGCGGTGAGGCCTTGCCGGCCGACCCCTGCGTGGCCCGGCTGGATGGCACTGCACGCTCGTTCTGCTGCCACGGCTGTGCCGCCGCGGCCGAATGGATCATCAGCGCCGACCTGGACAGCTATTACCGGCTGCGCAACAGCAACGCCGGGCGCGTGGCCGAGGAGCCATTGGACCTGGCCGTGTGGGACCGCAGCGACGTACTGGCCGAACACAGCCGCGCCATCAGCGGTGGCCGCGAGATCACCCTGCTCACCGATGGCATGCGCTGCGCGGCCTGCGCGTGGCTGATCCAGCGTGCGCTTGCGCGCGAGCCCGGCGTGACCGACTGCAACGCCAATGCCATCACCGGCCGCATCCGTATCGCCTGGGACCCTGCACGCACCGTGCTCTCGGCACCGCTGCAGCGGCTGGCCATGCTCGGTTACCGCCCTTATCTGGCCGGCAGCGAGGCTGCCGAACGCCAGCGCCGCAAGGAGCAGCGCCGCTGGATGCTGCGTTTGGGCATCGCCGGCATCGGCATGCTGCAGGCCATGATGATGGCCGAGGCGCTGTACCTGGATTTCAACAGCACCATGCCGCTGCCAACGCGTGATTTCTTCCGCTGGCTGACCTTCCTGCTGTGCGCGCCGGTGGTGTTCTACGCAGGCTGGCCGTTCCTGGCCGGTGCATGGCGCGAACTGCGCGAGCGCCGCCTGGGCATGGATGTGCTGATTGCCGGCTCCACCCTGCTGGCCTATTTCGCCAGCTTGCTGGAGACCATCCGTGGCGGCCCACACGTGTGGTACGACGCCGCGGTGATGTTCGTGTTCCTGCTGTTGGCCGCACGCATGCTGGAACAACGCGCGCGCAGCGTGGCCAGCGCGCAGGTGGATGCACTGGCGCGGGCGCGGCCCGTGTTCGCCACACGCGAACGCAGCGATGGCCAGCGCGAGACCGTGCCGCTGGCAGCATTGCATGCGGGCGATATTGCCTGCGTGGCTGCAGGCGAGGCCGTACCTGCCGATGGCCAGCTGCTGGGTGGTGTTGATGATGAAGCCTGGTTCGAGGAAGCCCTGCTGACCGGTGAATCCGCCCCGGTGCGCCGCCTGCCCGGCGAGCCTGTCTATGCCGGCGCCGTCTGCCGTGAGCGCCCTGCCCGCCTGCGCGTCACCTGCACCGGCAGCGACACGCGCCTGTCCCAGCTCACCCGGCTGGTGGAACAGGCGCAGGAACACCGCCCCGCCGTGGCGCGGCTGGCCGACCGCATCAGCATGCGTTTCGTGCTGGCGCTGCTGCCGGTGGCGCTGCTGGTCTTCGCCGGCTGGTGGCACTACCAGCCCGAGCGGGCGCTGGAAGTCACCCTGGCGCTGCTGGTCATCAGCTGCCCCTGTGCGCTCTCGCTGGCCGTGCCCGCCGCCATTGCCAGCGCCCATGGCGCGATGGCCCGCACCGGCCTGCTGGCGCTGCGCCCGGATGCGCTGGACACACTGGCGCGCGCCACCGACATGGTCTTCGACAAGACCGGCACGCTCAGTGATGGGCGCCCGGTGCTCGCCGCCACCCACGTACTGGAACCGGGACTGGATGCCGCTAAGGCAACCCGCATCGCCGCGGCACTGGAGCGCGACAGCGGCCACCCACTGGCGGTTGCCTTCAACCATATCGACGTAGCCCCCGCCACACAGGTGCAGGCCATGCCCGGGCAAGGCATCCGGGGCGTGGTGGATGGCCGCCTGTGGCTGCTGGGCCGCGCGGGCTTCGCTGCCGCCTGCGAGGATGACGGTGCGCTGTGGCTGGGCGACGGCCATGCCGCCAGCGCGCGTTTCGAGCTGGAGGAACGGCCGCGCGCCGATGCCGCGCAGGCCATGCATGCGCTGCGTGCGCTGGGCCTGCAACTGCACCTGGCCAGCGGTGACGGCCAGGACGCCGTGCGGCGCATGGCCGACACGCTGCAACTGGAAGATGCACACGCACGCCAGTCGCCCGAAGACAAACTGCAGCGCGTGCGCCAGCTGCAGGCCGAAGGACGCATCGTGGTGATGGTGGGCGATGGTCTGAATGACGCGCCAGTGCTGGCCGGTGCCGATGTTTCCATCGCCATGGGCGACGGTGCTTCGCTCGCACACCGCGCTGCCGACTTGGTCACCACCGGTGGCGGCCTGCTGCGCATTCCCACCGCCATTGCGCTGGCGCGCAACACCCAGCGCATCATCCGCCAGAACCTGGCCTGGGCAACCGCCTACAACCTGGTGGCGCTGCCGGTGGCCGCAATGGGCTGGGTGACACCGTGGATGGCGGCGCTGGGCATGGCCTTGTCGTCGCTGATCGTGACCCTCAACGCGCTGCGCCTGTCGCGCAACGCACAGCCAATGGAGGCCAGGCCATGAGCATTCTGCTGATGCTGATCCCCATCAGCCTGATCCTGCTGGCCGCCGCCGTGGCGGCCTTCGTGTGGGCGGTCAGGCGCGGGCAGTTCGATGATCTGGACACGCCGCCGCTGGACATCCTGGACAGCGACGACCGCCCTGCTCCCCCGCCGCATGGCCGCACAGGCAAGCAACACAACGACGACCCCCAGGCGGGCAACTGACCGTGCCACTGGACATCCCCGCGCTGACCGCTGCGTTCCTGGCCGGCCTGCTCGGCGGCCTGCACTGCGCGGTGATGTGCGGCGGCATCGCCACCGGCTTTGCGGCCATGGCACCAGGGCACGCGGCGGCGGTGGCCTGGCAGGTGAATTTTGGCCGCATTGGTGGCTATGCATTGGCCGGCGCCCTGGCCGGTGGCATCGGTGGCGGCATACTGAAATTCGCCCGCAGCGAGCAGCTGCTGCTGGGCGCGCGCACGGCCGCCGGCATCGCGCTGATCCTGCTGGCCCTGCGCCTGCTCAACCGTGGCGGGCGGCTTGATCTGCTTGCACGCCCCAGCCAGAAACTCTGGCAATGGCTGCAACCGGTGCACCGCCACCTGCTGCCGGCCGACCGCAGCTGGCGGAGGCTGGCGCTGGGCGCGGTATGGGGCTGGATGCCCTGCGGCCTGAGCCTGAGCCTGCTCACCGTGGCATGGCTGCAGGCCAACGCCTTGGGCGGCGCGCTGGTGATGGCCAGCTTCGGCACGGCCACGCTGGTGGTGATGCTGCCGCTGACCTGGTCAGGCGCACGCATGGGCCATTGGCTGCAGCGCCCGGGCCTGCGTGTCGGGCTGGCCGGCTTCATCATCGTCGCCGGCCTGCTGACCATCGCCGCACCGTGGCTGATGCAGGTACCGGCGCTGCATGGCGTACTGGATGCGCTGGGGTGTCTGCCGCGCTGAGCGTTGCGCGGGCGGCGCGCTTACGCAGCGGCTGGAACAGAGCCCTGATGGGCCACCACCTGGCTCCGCCCAGGCGCGCCCTCAGCGGTGCACATGCCCATGATGCCCCTGCCTGTCGGCGCCGGGCCTGCCGTGGTCGTGGCTGTGATCGTGGCCATGACTGTGACCATGCCCATCATCATCATGATCATGGTCATGATCATGCGCGTCATGCCCATGCCCGCCCTTCGGCTGGCCGTCGCCACAGTCGTCACCGCAGTGGTCCACCTCCACCTGCAGCGTCACATGGTCAATCTCGAAACGTACATGCAGCAGGTCGGCCAGCTCGCGGCGCAGCGCGTCCGGTGCCTGCCCTTCCAGCATCACCACATGCGCGGTCAGCGCCGGCGTGCTCGATGCCAACGCCCATACGTGCAGGTCATGGATGCCGGAGACGCCGGGGTGTGCACGCATGGCCTGCTCCACGTCAGCCAGCACCAGCCCCTTGGGCACGCCTTCAAGCAGCACGTTTATCGCATCACGCAGCAGCACCCAGGTGCGCGGCAGCACCCAAAGGCCGATCAGCACGGCCAGAATCGGGTCCACCAGGGTCCAGCCGGTGAAGTGGATGATCAGGCCGCCGGCGATCACCGCCAGCGAGCCGAGCATGTCGCTCCACACCTCCAGGTAGGCGCCCTTGACGTTCAGGCTCTCACCGCTGCCGGCACTGAGCAGGCGCATGGCAATCAGGTTGACCACCAGGCCGAACACCGCCACCCACATCATGCCTTCCGAACCGATGGCCTGCGGCGTGCGGAAGCGCGCCCCCGCTTCCCACAGAATGTAGATGCCCACGCAGAACAGCAGCAGGCCGTTGGCCACCGCGCCCAGTGCCTCCAGGCGCGCATAGCCATAGGTGCGGCGCGCGTCGGGTGGGCGCCGGCTCAGGCGCACGGCAGTCAGCGCGATCATCAGGCCGATGGTGTCGGTGGCCATGTGCGCCGCGTCGGACAGCAGCGCCAGGCTGTTGGTCCAGAACGCCCCCACCACTTCCACCACCAGGAAGGAAGCGGTCAGCCCCAGCGCCCACCACAAGGGCTTTTCGTGGCGGATTTCGGTAGGAAGGTGGTTGTGGTCGTGACTCATGCGTGGCTCCATGCAACCGCGCCAGCTTAGTCAGGCGCGCGCGGCGGAGACTATTACATCGCCGCGCACGCCTGCGTCACGGTTCAGCGTGGGCCGAGCACTGCTTCCAGGTCCTTGCCCTGCGGCATGCCGGAGCGCATCTGCACGCTGCCATCGGCATCCTTGAACAGAATGCCCGGCGTGCCCTGGAAGCCCACATCCAGCATCAGCATCTCGTTGGCACGCAGCTTGGCCTCCACATCGGCGGGAATCTTTGCCAGCGCCTTGATGCCACCCTTGGCGAAATTGCTTTCGTTCTCGTGCAATGCCTTTTCCGGCGAGGCCGCACTCATGATGGCCGCTGCCTTGTTGGCGCTGTCCTCACGGATCACGCCCACCAGAATCTGCCGGATCTGCACCTTGCCAGACTCCACCCACGGCCGCGCCGCCTGCCAGAACTGGTTGCAGTACGGGCAGTTGGGGTCGCTGAAGGCGTAGATCACGCGCGGTGCATCGGCCTTGCCGTCCACCACCCAGTGGCTGCTTTCCACCTTGCTCCAGGCCTGTGCACCCATCGGCCCGGACACCAGCTCCTTGAGCTTGGCCGCGCTCACGTCTTCACCCTTGGCATTGACCAACGTGCCGACCACGGCGTACTCGCCGTCCTTGGACACATACACGCCCAGCGGGCGCTGCCCGGCCATGCCGGCATAACCGGTCAGGCCCACCGGCGTCTCGAAGGTGCCCATGAATTCCACGCCCTGCGAACGCAGGGTCTTCACCACCGCAGGCTCGTTGGCATCGGCGGCGGGCTTGTCAGCAGCGGCCGGTGCCTTGGCTGGCTCTGCCTCACGCGCACAGGCTACCGGCACAAGCGCGGTGGCAGCCAACAGCAGCAACATTGAACGGGGACGGATCATCACTTACCTCATCAACATGGAACGGGGGTTATTGCATTTCGCGCAGGCGCGCTTCCAACGTGGCGCGCGACAGCTCACCCATATGGACGTTGCGCAGGCGGCCATCAGCGCCAAAAAACAGCGTGGTGGGCAGCGCGCGCGCGCCAGTCTGCTGCATCACGCCTGAGCCGGCATCGAGCAGCACATTGTCCAGCTGCAGCCGGGTGGACTGCAGGAACGCGTTCACTTCCTCGACAGTTTCGCCCTGGTTGGCGAACACGAAGCTCACCTGCGGGTATGCCTGTTGCGCGGCCGCCAGCACCGGCATCTCGCGCCGGCACGGCCCACACCAGGTGGCCCACAGGTTGATCACGGTGGGCTTGCCCTTGAACGCGGCCAGCGGAGCCTGCTGCCCCTGCAGGTCAACCAGCACCGCCTCTGGCAGTGGAATGGTGGAGCGTTGCAGGGCGAACAGGCTGATGCCGCCCACCGCCCACAGCGCCGCACCGGCCGCCATGCCCAGCAATACCGGCTTGCGCGGCACCACGCTACGGGTCTTCCACAAGGCATAGGCTGCCGCGGCAACCACGCCGGCCCATATGGACCAGCCACCATCACCCAGGCGGATGATGGACAGCGGCTGCGCCAGGTAGTCGCGGGCATGAATGGCCACGTGCACCAGCCGCGCAGCCAGCAGGCCCAGCAGGAAGGCATCCAGCACCACCGCGCCGGTACGGCTGCGCAGGCCATCGGCCGCCGGCACCAGCGCCCGGGCGAACACCCATGCCACGGCGGCGGCCAGCAGCGCAATCACCGCCATCATCGGGAAGGGTCCCGCACTGATCATTGATACCTCACTTGCTAATTGTCCGGACTACAATGGACCAGACCGTGGACAGATTGTTCCGCACCCTACTTCAGTCATGTTGCCATTGCATTTTTCCGCATTGGCCAACGGGCACCGGAAAACACCCGCTTACTCGATGAACGCCGCCCAGACCTCTCCATTGGATTCGGTGGCCAGCGCACTGGCCAATGACTGGAAACAGCACCTGCTGGCCAGCGGCCCTGCTGTCCGCCAGCTGCTGGCGGACATTGCCGGTGAACATGCGGAAGAACTGGCCGCCCATTTCTACAGAGTCATGCTGAACGACACGCGTGCGGCGCGTTCACTTTCACTTGACCAGGTGCGCGTACGCCTGCAGCCGGCCATGGTGGGCTGGGTGACTCGCCTGCTCGGTGCATCGCCGGACAATGTGGAACAACTGCTCGCCGCCCAGCGCATCGTCGGCGATGTGCATGCGCGTGTCGGCATCCCGGTAGACCTGGTCACGCGCGGCACGCGCGTGCTCAAGCAGCGCATCTTCCAACTGGTCATCGACAGCGCCGGCCAGGGAGAAGTGGCCAGTGCCGCCATCACCAGCCTCTGCGCCTCGTTCGACATCGCGCTGGAAGGCATGAGCCTGGCCTACTCCAACGCACGCGAGCGGTCCTCGCGCACCGATGCCGCCTACCGCCTGTTCTCGCTGGTGCAGAACGTCAGCACCGAGCGCGAGCGCCAACGCGCCCTGCTGCTGGATTGGGAAAACACCCTGCTCTATGCACTGGCCAGCCAGGGCGACATGGCCGGCTTCCAGCCGCTGGCCCAGTCCGAGTTCGGCCTGTGGTTCACCCACAAGGGCATCCCCAGTTTTGGCGAAAGCTCGGAAACCCAGCAGATCAGCGCGCTCATCAGCGCGGTGGACAAACTGTTGCCCGCCGCCCTGCACCAGGAAGGCGACGCCCAGGCACGCAGCGCGCGGCTGCAGGAAGTGCGCCTGAAGGTAGCCCAGGTGCGCGACCTGCTGGGCATGCTGTTCGAGCGCATCGGCGAGCTGGATGCCGGCTGCGACGCGCTCACCAATCTGCTCAACCGCCGTTTCCTGCCCACCGTGCTGCGCCGTGAGATCAAGCTGGCCGAGGCCAGCGGCGGCAGCTTCGCGGTGCTCATGCTGGACCTGGACCACTTCAAGGGCATCAACGACCAGCACGGCCACGAGGCCGGCGACCGCGCCCTGCAGCACGTTGCCGGCATTCTGGGCCAGTACACCCGTGGCAGCGATTACGTGTTCCGCTACGGCGGCGAGGAATTCGTGGTGGTGCTGGTGGCCGTGGACGAAAGCCAGGCGCTGGTGATCGCCGGCAGCCTGTGCCGCCGCATCGCCGAAACGCCGGTGGTGTTGGCCAATGGCCACCGCCTGTCGGTGAGCGCCAGCATCGGCGTGGCCCTGCACGACGGCCACCCCGACTACGAACGGCTCATGGCACGCGCCGATGCGGCCATGTACCAGGCCAAGAAGCAGGGCCGCAACCGCGTGATCCTGGGCACCGACAGCACCCCGCCCGCGCCGGAGCGCGCGGCCCTGCTGCGCAGCTGAAGCGGCCAACCCGACCATTGGCATATGCCCGCACCCGCCGCCCGCACTACGCTGGGCTGACGGGTGCAACGGGCACCCTTCACAGGTCGCCTTCAATGCCACTGCTCCGCATCCTCGCCCTGCTGCTCTGCGCCTGTACCGGCGCGGTGGCGGCTGCGCACCCCCCACCGCCGGCAGCGCATGTCGATGCGGACGGCCCGTATGTGTTCCGCAAGGGCCACACACTGCAGGCACGCTGGGTCTGCGATGACCGCGTGGTCAGCCGGCGCCTGCGCCACGCGGACACCGCAGTGCAGCTGCCACCGGCCTGCGGCTATCCACACGCACTGACCCTGTCGCCACCGCGCAGCGCCGGCACGGCGGTACTGCCTGCAACACCGCGCATCGTTGCCCTGTCCGACATCCACGGCCAGTACGGCCTGCTGCGGCAGCTGCTGCGCGCCAACCAGGTGATTGATGCCGGCGACCGCTGGAATCTGGGCAGCGACACACTGGTGGTGGCCGGTGATGTGTTCGACCGTGGCCCGCAGGTCACCGAAGCGTTCTGGCTGCTGTACAGCCTGCAGCAGCAGGCACAGGCCGCCGGCGGCGCGGTGCACTTCGTGCTTGGCAACCACGAAACCATGGTGCTGTACGACGACCTGCGCTACGTGAACCCCAAATACCTGCGCAGCGCGCAGCTGCTCGGCATGAGCTACCCGCAGCTGTATGGCGCCGGTTCGGTGATCGGCCAGTGGCTGCGCACGCGGCCGGTGCTGCTGCGCATCGGCGACACACTGTTTCTGCATGGCGGCATCTCGCCGCAGGCACTGCAGATGGCCTTGAACCCGGATGCCACCAACGCCGCCTACCAGGCCTCGCTGGGCACGGCCAAGGCCGAGGTCAAGGCCAACCCCGTCACCGCACCGCTCTATGACGGCAAGACCAGCCCCATCTGGTACCGCGGCTATTTCGACGGGCACATGGATACCCCAGGCGTGCAGCACCTTCTGCAGCAGCTGGGCCTGCAGCGCATCGTGGTCGGCCACACCTCCATGCCGCATGTCAGCAGCTTCCACGACGGGCGCATCATCGCCATCGACAGCAGCATCAAGAACGGCGAGAACGGCGAACTGCTGTTCATCGAAGACGGCAAGCTCAGCCGTGGCCTGCTGGATGGCAGCCGCGTGCCGTTGGTTGAGGGCCAGCCGCAGCGTGATGACTGAAGCGCCGTGGCCGTGCATGTGGCTGGCACTCGCCGGCATGCATGCGCTGCTGCGCGCGCCGGGCTGACCACCCCGCTCAGAAGTCCCTGTGCGATGCACTGGCCAGCATGGCCAGGTAGTCGGGGTCGAGAATTCGCCACTCACGCTGCTGGCCGCTCACACGCCCCGCACGCTGCCACTCGGCCAACAGCCGGCTCAGTGTTTCCGGGCGCACGCCAAGGCGGGCAGCCACCTGCCGTATCTGCAGTGGCAGGTGCACGCGGCAGGGCTCGTCGCTGCTGCGCAGCGACAGAAGATAGGCGGCAAGGCGCTGCGCGGTTGAACTGCCGGTGAGCCAATCCACCTCGTTGGTGAGCTGGTAGACCCGCTCGCCCATCCATTGCAGCATCCGCAGTGCAAACCCGGCATCGGCGCTGCAGGCCTGCCGCAGTGCCTGCCCTGGCAAGCGCAGCACCAGCAGCGTTCCCTGCGCCCGCGCACTCATGGGGTAGCGGCCATGCGGCATGAACATGGCCGCCTCAGCCACCAGCTGCCCGGGGCCGAATATCCGGTAGACACGCTCCTCGCCATCCTGGCCGGTGCGCAGCACTTCAACCCAGCCTTCAAGCACGAACATGCAGTGGTGCGCGGCATCGCCCTCGCGGAACAACCAACGCCCCGCAGCCAGCCGCCGCAATACCGCCGCTTCACACAGGGAGTGCGCGGTTGCAGGTTGCAGCTCACGGAACAAGGCGTGCTCAACCATCGCATCGGCACGTGCGACTTGACCTATGTCATTTGAGAAGGGGCGTGTGGGCATGAACATGGCCACATGAGAATACGTCTTATTCATAGCCTTGTATCGGCCTTGTTCGGCATTGCCGCCAGCGCACTTGTGCTTGCACTGGCGCTGGCCGGCTGTAGCCGCGTGCAGCCGGGCACAGAGCACGCCACCCCGCCGGCACCGGCCTTCCAAGCCGCACTGCCTGCGCTGCGCCTGGCCGGGCCCCGGGCGCGGTGGTCAGCTTCCCCTTGATGCGCATGGCCCAGACCGGCGTAACGGTGGGTCAGCAGCGGCACACGGCCAGCTTCCAGCTCTGGCAGAGCGCGGACCAGCTGCGGGTCATGCTTGCCCGTGATGAGCTGGACTACAGCGCGGTGCCAGCCAATCTGCCGGCCCTCATGTCCAACCGTGGCGAACCGGTACGCCTGCTCAACATCTCCGTCTGGGGCCTGCTCTGGCTGGTCAGCCGCGAGCCTGACGTACATGGTTTCTCCGACCTGCGCGGGCGCACCCTGCTTACCCCGTTCCGCCGTGACATGGGCGCGATCATGCTGCAGGAACTGTATGCCGCGCAGGGCATGCAGCCCGGCCACGACCTGCAGTTGCACCAATCCCGCGATGCGCTGGACGCGGTAAGCCTGATGCTGGCCGGCAAGGCCGACCACGCCGTGCTGCCCGAGCCCACCGCCTCGCTGCTGCTGTACCGCAGCCATCAGCAAGGCGGTGCACCGCTGTACCGGGTACAGAGCCTGCAGGCGGCCTGGGCACAGCAGTTCCCGCAGCAGCCGGAATTGCCGCAGGCGGGGGTGATGGCTGCCGCCTCCACGGCCGGGAACGTGGCCATGGACCAGGCCATCGTCAGTGCGTATGCGCAGGCCGCGCACTGGTGCAAGAGCACACCGCCGGCCTGTGCCGCGCTGGCCCAACAATACCTGCCGCACATGCCGCTGCCGGCACTGGAGGAGTCCATCCGGGTTACGCGCCTTGATGGCCTGCCTGCCGCGCAGGTACGCCCGCAACTGGAGGCGCTGTACCAGCTGATTCTCGACGGCCAGCCCGAAACCATTGGTGGCCGCCTGCCAGCTGCGGCGGTCTACGGCCCATGACCACGCACGCACCCTCGCCACGCGAACTGCTGCTGTGGTCGGCACTGGGCCTGCTTGCCATCGGTGTGGCGTGGCAGCTCACCGCGCAGCGGCTCGGGCCATTGCTGATGGCCACCCCGGCACAGACCTGCCACGCACTGGTGGAACTGGTGGGCAGTGCGGCTTTCCTGCACCACGCCCGTACCAGCCTGCTGCGGGTGGCATGCGGTGTTGGGCTGGGCATCGTGCTCGGCCTGCTGCTTGGCCTGCTCGCCGGCCACCACCCCCGCCTGCGCGCCGCGCTTGAACCCCTGCGCTGGGTGCTGATGTCGGTACCGGGCGTGATCGTGGTGGTGCTGGCAATGCTCTGGTTCGGCATGGGCACACCGATGGTGGTGTTCATCGGCGTGGCGCTGCTCGCACCCGGCGTATACGTGCACACGCTCAAAGGGCTGCTGCTGGTTGACCCGGCGCTGCTGGAAATGGCGCGCGTCTATCGCTTCGGCATCTGGCGCCGGCTGCACCATGTCGTGCTGCCCACACTGGCGCCGCCGCTGTGCGCGGCGCTGCTGGTATCCACCGCCGGCGGTGTGCGGCTGGTGGTGATGGCCGAGGTCATCGGCGCAATGGACGGCGCCGGCTTTGCACTGGCCAATGCCCGCAGCACCTTCGACAGCGGCCAGCTGTATGCCTGGGTGGTGCTGGTCCTTGCGCTGGTGGCACTGCTGGAACTGGGCCTGCTGCGGCCGTTGCAGCGCCGGCTTGCCCGCTGGCAGGACGACGCGCCGGCGCCAGGCACGGGGGCCACCCATGCTTGAGCTCAAAGGCGTGGTACTGAAGCGCGGCGAACAGCGCGTGCTGGATGGGGTTGAGCTGCGCATCGCGCCGGGTGAGCGCGTTGGGCTGGTTGGCCCCAGCGGCACCGGCAAGAGCAGCCTGTTGAAACTGGTGGCCGGCCTGCTTGAACCCACCTCGGGCCACTGCATCAACCAGTTCGCGCGCACCACCATGGCCTTCCAGGAGCCACGGTTGCTGCCATGGCGCAATGTGCGCGAAAACCTGTGCATTCCCCTGCAGGCAGCCGGCCAGCAACGCGCTGCTGCCGAGCGCACTGCCAACCAATGGCTGCAACGCATGGGCCTGGCCAGCCGCGCCGATGCCTGGCCGCGGCAGCTCTCCGGCGGCATGGCGCAACGGGTTGCGCTTGCGCGTGCATTCGCCACGGCGCCGGGGCTGCTGCTTCTGGATGAACCCTTCGCCGCGCTCGACCCTGCCCTGCGCCGCGAACTGGGCGCGCTCTGCGATGCCGAACTGGCCCGCACCGGCGCCGCATTGCTGTGCGTCAGCCACCACCCGCAGGAGCTGGCCGAGCGCGTGCACCGCTGCCTGCTGCTGCAACACGGGCGCCTGCTGCCCTATCCCCTGCCCCGGCCCGCCATGCCAGCTGCCAGCCCCCTTACTCCCGCCATGTTCCCCGGGTGCACTGCATTGCAGAGGTCGAGTGCGTCATGAGCAACTACGCCATCTTCAACATCCTGCATCTGTTTGCCGCCTTCATCTTTGTCGGCACGGTCTTCTTCGAGGTGCTCATTCTTGAGGCCGTGCGCAAACGGGTGCCGCGCAACGTGATGCACCAGCTGGAAACCGGCATAGGCGCCCGCGCACGCGAACTGATGCCATGGGTGCTGGCAACCCTGTATGCCAGCGGGCTGGGCATGGCGTGGCGTTACCGCGAGCTGCTCGCGCATCCGCTTCAGAACAGCTTCGGCCTGCTGCTGACAATCAAGATCGGCCTGGCCCTGAGCGTGTTCGGCCACTTCCTCTATGCCATGCACCTGCGCCGCAGGGGCCGGCTGGCATCCACCGCATTCAAGCGTATCCACCTGAGTGTTTTCAGCCACATGGTCGGCATCGTGCTGCTGGCCAAGTTGATGTTCCACCTCGGTTGGTGACTCCGTTCCTCCGCCCCCACAGGCACCGCAATGACAGTACGTCTCTGTTCCCTTCCACTGGCCATATGCACTGCACTGGCCTGCCCGCCCGCCTTTGCCGACGCCAGCGATGCCGTCGATCTGGACCGCATCACCGTGCTTGGGCGCAGGGATACCACTCCCGTGGCGCCCAACCTGGCCAGCGAGCATGCACGCCTGCAGCGCGTGCCCGGTGGCACCAACCTGATCGAGCTGCGCGGGGCCGGCCGCCAGGCCACCCTGCGTGATGCACTGGAGCACCAGCCGGGCATCGTGCTGCAGGAATTCTTTGGCGGCATCGACCAGCCCAGGCTCAACATCCGTGGCTCCGGCATCCAGAGCAACCCGGTGAACCGTGGCGTGTTGCTGCTGCAGGACGGCATTCCGCTCAACGAGGCTGATGGCTCTTTCGTCATCGGCCTGCTGGAGCAACGCAATGCCGCCTTCATCAGCGCCCGCCGTGGCGCCAACGCACTCAACCCCGGCGCCACCACGCTGGGCGGTGAAGTTGATTTCTTCAGCCTCAATGGTGCCGACGAACGCGGCCGGCTGCGCCTTGAAGGCGGCAGTGACGGGCGCCAGGGCGGGCAGTTGGCCTGGGGCGGCAGCAATGAACATGGCGACTGGTGGCTGGGCAGCAGCCACGACCAGTACGACGGCTACCGCCGCCATGCCGATGGCGAGCGTGACGCCATCCACTTCAACAGCGGCTGGCGCGGCAGCGGGACTTTCAGCAACCGCACCTGGGCATCATGGACCGACCTGTTCTTCCATATTCCCAACGTGGTGCCCAAGGCCCGCATCCACACCGACCCGCGCGGCGTGATGGGCGATGACAACACCCCGCAGGACAGGATGGCCAACGTCTACCTGCGCAACCCGCTGCGCGATACCCGGCAACTGCGCCTGGCCAATGCATCGGAATGGGGTGCCGACGACTCCCGCCACACGCTGGGCCTGTGGTGGCAGCGCACCGATGATCTGTTCAAGAACCCGACCGTGCACAACGTCAGCGATTCGGACACCTGGGGCACGCAATACCAATGGCAGGTGGCGCAGGGCAACTGGGATTACCGGCTGGCTGCGGCCTACACCTCCGGCGACACCAAGCGTGACTTCTACGCCAACAACCCGGCCAATGGCACCCGCCTGCAGCGTTTCGGCCATTACGACCTGGACGCCTCCAGCCTTGACCTGGTTGCAGCACTGGGCTGGCAGGCAACATCGAGCCTGCACCTGCTGGCCGAAAGCAAATGGAGCCGTGCCGAACGCAACGCCACCGACCGCACCGGTGGACGTGGTCTTGACCAACGCTATACCCACGCCAGCCCACGCATCGGCGCGGCCTGGCAGCCGGCTGCGCAGCTGCGCCTTTTCGCAAACCTCAGCCGCAGCAATGAAGTACCCACCTGGTGGGAGATTGCCGCCGCCGAAGCCCCGGCCAACAACCCGGCCGCAGCGCGGGCGCAGTTGTTGCCGCTGCGCGTGCAGACCGCCGATACCATCGAACTCGGCGCCAACGGCCACATCGGCAATAGCGGTGGCAATGGCATGAACTGGAGCCTGGTGGCATACCGCAGCAAGGCTGATGACGAGCTGATGTCGATGGTTGATGACACCGGCAGCCGCACCGGCACCTGGAACTACACCGCCGGCACCACCCACCAGGGCGTGGAAGCCGGTGTGGATGGCCGCCTGGCCCTGACCTACAGCAGCACGCTGGACTACCGCCTGGCTTGGACGTGGAGCGATTTCACCTTCGACGGCGGTCAGTTTGCCGGCAACCAGATTGCCGGCGTGCCCGAACACCTGCTCAGCGCCGAGGTCATGTGGGGCAGCGGTGGCTGGCGCCTTGGCCCGAACGCACGCTGGCTGCCGCGCGACACCCCCACCGACCACGCAAACACCCGCGAGGTGTACCAGGATGGCTACGCACTGCTCGGCTTCCGCATTGATTACACCGCCGCTGACGGCCGCTGGACCGCATTCCTGCATGCCGACAACCTCACCGATCGCCGCTATGCCAGCAGTTACGTGATACGCAACCAGGGCACGCTGGCGCAACCCGGCTTCCTGCCCGGCGTGGGCCGCAGCGGCAGCGTGGGCTTCACATGGCGGTTCTGAACACAGCGTCCGTGCCCGGGTGCCAGCACGCACTGCGGGCTACCGCTCATGACCGTGGCAACACCATGGCAACGGCAACAACACGACCCCGGCAACAAGGAGAACCGCAATGAACCTGCACCCGGCCCTGCTACTGGCCTCCATGGCGGCAACGGCGCTGCTGCCTGTCGCCACCCAGGCGGCAACGCCTGTCCCAGCTCCGGCGCCCGTACCACGGCTCGCCGACCTCGTACCACTTGGCGATCTGACGGGCGAACGCCGGGTGACGCCCATAGGCCAGTACGCCGCCACCCGCCTGATGCAAGTGCAGCTGAAGGCCGGCACCCGCATGCCAGCGCATTCGGCACCCGAGCGGGTGCTGGTGGTGGTATTGGCTGGCCGTGGCAGCTTCGGTTTCGGCACTGAGCAGGTTGCCCTGCATGAGCGTCAGGTGCTGCATATGGCACCGGGCGAGGAGCACGCCGTCAGTGCGGAAACCGATCTGGACCTGCTGCTGGTCCGCATTGACGAAACCACACCCGGCTGAGCCCACGCCTGCCAGCCCCGCCTGCATGGCGGGCGGGGCTGGCAGCAACCGTTACGAAGTATGTGTGGCCGCGTGATGGTTCAGCCGCAGCTGCCGCCGCCGCAACCGCAGGCGGTTTCTTCTTCCACTGCACCACCCACCACCGCAAAGTCGATCACGATGGCGCCGGGTTCGCGCTGCACATACTGGATGCTCAACAGGTCGCCATAACGCTCGCCCAGCTGCGCGAGCAACGGCAGCGGATCGTGGTCGTTGACGAAGCGCATGGCTTCGCCGGGGCGCAGTGCCTCGATGGCACCAAAGATGGCTGCATGGCGGAAACGCTTGCTGATGCCGCGCGCGTCGAACGGATAGGCCTGCAGTGCAAAGGATTGGGTCTGGTTCATGGACGTGTTGAAACTCTGGAGATCAATGGGCGTGCTTAGCGAAGTACAGGCTTGCCGGGCGCCTCGGACGGCAAGGAGAAACCGGGGTCATCGAACTGCTGCGCATACTCGGCCAGCGCCCGGCGCATGGCTGCGACCAGCTCACGCTTGCCCGGGTCGGCCTGCAGTGAGGCGGCGTTGTCCATCAACGGCGCGATGATTTCGTGCAACGCGGCATCGGCATCGGCCGGCAGGCGGCAGCTGACGATGATCTGGCGCACATGCGCCTGGATCTGCCCAGCCACTTCCGCGGCCTGCGCGGGCGTCATCTGGCCCTGCTTATGGCGGCGCAGGGCGTCAACTTCAGTGGCGATATCCCGCATGCCCTTGCGCAACGGCGCATCGGTGGCCCATCCCCTGGCGGGCGCATGGCTCGTTGCCGACGCGGGATGCCGCGGGGTATGTTCGGCATGCTGTGCCGACCAGGCGGGCGCTGCCACGGACGACAACGCCACGGACAGGGCAAACGCCATCAGACAGGTGCGCATGGGGCTGCTCGCGATTGGATGGCCAAAGGCTAGGAGCCGGTGACAGGCAGCGTCTTGATGTATATCAAGAACGGCCATGGCTCAGGGAACCCACTCTGCCCGGCCCGCCGTGGAATACCTTCATCCCATGTGATTGGTGCGGCCGCTGCCATGGGTACGCCACGCCGCTGGGATGCCGCGCAGCGCAGCAACGGTGCCGCCCGGTCGCACTTGTTCAAGACACGCTCAATCAAGAAAAAAGGCGCGCCCGCGGGCGCGCCTTTTCCGTGGTGACAGCCGCCCGCAACTCAGGGTTTGCTGAAACTACCCGCCTTTACCAGCACCATCTTCGATGGATCAACATGCTCGCGGATGGCAGCATTCACCTGCTCCAGGGTCAAGGCTTCAATCTCGCCGGGGTGGGCATCCAGCCATGCCAGCTCCTGCCCACGCACGACGGTCATCAGCAGTGCCTCGGCCATGCCCTCGGTGGTGCCCATGCGCAGCTGGAAACGACCAACCAGTGCCTGCTTGCGCGCATCCAGCTCTTCGGCGGCAACGCCTTCCCGAGCCCAGAGGCCCAGCTCACGCTGCGCGCTGGTCACGCCCTTGTCCAGCAGTTCCGGGGCGAAGGTGGCCTGCATCATGAAGCCCCCGTCCACCAAGTCATCCCCAAACAGGTTTGCGCCAATCCCGTAGGTAAGCCCTTCCCTGTCACGCACCGCGGACATCAGGCGCCCGGTGAACCCCGAGCCCAGAATGCTCACGCCCACCTGCAACGGCAGATAGCCCGGGTCGGCGCGGCGAAGGCCTGTGGCCTGGCCCCACAGCACGCTTACCGACGCCTTGTCCTTCATGGGCACATCAATGCTGCGCGCCTGTGCGGCCGGGGACTTCGGCGCGTTGCGCATGAAGTCCACACCGCCACTCCAGCCTTCCACCGCACGCACCACCGCCGCGCGTGAGCTGGCAAGGTCGACATCGCCGGTGAACACCAGGGTCATGTGCGCCGGCCCGTAGTAGCGGGCATGGAATGCCTTGACCTGCTCCAGCGTCACCGTATCCACGGCCTTGAGCAATGCCTCGCGCGGCACCGAGGCGTTCGGGCTGTCCTTGGCAAACATCTGCTCGGTCAACATGTCCCAGGCGCGGGTATCGGTGTCGTCGGTACCCTGGCGCAGCATTGCGCCAAGCTGCGCCTTGGCCTTCTCGAACTCGCCCGGGTCGAACGCGGGCATGCGCAGCTGCTCGGCCAGCAGCCCCACCACCGCCGGCATATCCTGCTTCAGGCTCTTGCCATAGACGGTGACGGCGCCATCGTTCGAGCTGATCGAACTCCTTGCCCCCAGCGCGGACAGCATGTCGGCAATCTGGTACTTGTCATGCCGGGTGCTGCCCCGCTGCACCATCATGGAGGCAAGCGCGGCCACGGCCGGGTTATCGTTCCGGCTGGCCACCACCGCATCGCCCAGCGGCATCGCGCCCAGTACGGTGACCACGTCCTTCACGTCCATCGGGTAGACCACCACATCCACCGGGCCCACCTTTGCACGCTGCACCTTGTCGGCTACACCGGCGTGCGCCATCGGCACCAGCGCGCACAGGCCCATGACCGCTGCCAATGCAAACAAACGACTCATCGTAACCGCCCTCATTTCGACGCCTCCGGAACAAACCAGCCAGTGGTACCCTGGTCCTCCACCAGGTACTTCCTGGCCACGCGCTGCACATCGGCAGGTGTCACCGCTTCCAGCTTGTCCAGGAAGGTGGCGTACAGTGTCCAGTCGCCCATGGCGATGTACTCGTTGAGCGCGGCGGCGGTGTTGCTGGTGCCGTCGCGGCGGAATGCCTGGTCCGTGCGGTACGGGCCAAGCGCGCGCGTTATCTCTTCTGCACTGACACCATCGGCCTTGATCTTTTCGATCTGATCCAGCACAACCTTCTCGGCCTGCTCCGGCGCAATCCCGGGCACCATCATCGCGCCCACCGAGAACAGGCTGTTGTCATGCTGCAGCTGCAGATGGGCGACAACGTCGGTGGCCAGCGAGGAGTCCATCAGTGCACGTGACAGGCGGCTGGATTTTCCGTTGTGCAGCACCAGGCCCAGCATAATCAGTGCCGCCGCATCCGGATCAAGCGCCGACGGTGCCTTGAAGCCCATCATCAACGCGCCCGACTGCGCCGCACGGCGCAACACCACGCGGCGCGCACCGCGCTGTTCCGGCTCGCTGGTGTACAGCGTGGGAATGGCCTGCGGCGAACGCGGGATGGCACCGTAGTACTGCTTGATCCACCCCAGCACCTGAGCGGGCTCGAAGTCGCCAACCACGGTGACGGTGGCATTGTTCGGCCAGTAGTAGGTGTCATAGAAAGCGCGCAGCTTGTCGATGGACACGTTCTCGATGTCGCTGCGCCAGCCGATGGTCGGGTGATGGTACGGGTGCGCCTGGTAGGCCGCCGACCACACCTGCACATCCAGCGCCGACCACGGGTCGTTCTCGCTGCGCTCGTATTCGTTGCGCACCACCGTCATCTCGTCCCTGCGGTCACCGTCGCGCAGCAGCAGGTTGCGCATGCGATCGGCCTCGATGGCGATATAGCCCTGCAATGCCTCCGGGCCCAGCGTGGCGTAGTAATTGGTGCGGTCGAAACTGGTGGTGGCGTTGAAGTTGGCCCCCACCCGCTCAAGGTATGCATCGATGCCGTTGCCCTTGGCCTTTTCGAAGTTGGTGCTGCCCTTGAACATCAGGTGCTCAAGCAGGTGCGTACCACCGGTGCTGCCGGTCACCTCGTTACGCGAGCCCACGTGATAGGTCACCATGCAGGTGACCACCGGCGCGGCATGGCGCGGCGCCAGCAGCACGGTCATGCCGTTGCTGTCGAGCCGGTACTCGTCCACCTGATCCAGCGATTTGACGTAGGTATAGCCATCCACGCTGGCTGGTTTGGCCAACAGGCCAGGCGACGCCAGCAGGCCGAGCGCAAGCGATGCGCCCAGAAGATGTCTCCGAATCATAGGTGCAGTACTCCGATACGTGGCGCCGGGGCGCCCGTGATTGAAAAGGGGAAACTCAGATTGGGGACCGCGGAGGCTCAGTCGGCGGGCGTGCCGAAGGCATCCAGCACGATGTCCGGCGTCAGCACTTCCGGCAGCACCTCAGGCTCGTCGGCCGCCGTGCCTGCGCGGTACACCAGATTGAAGGGCACGGCGCTGCGCCCGTAGCTGGCCAGCTCACGGGTAATGCGCGGGTCGGCATTGGTCCAGTCCGCCTTCAGCGCCACGATGTCGTGCTCGCGGAAGTACTGGCGCACCTTTTCCGAACTGAACACCGCCTTCTTGTTGACCTGGCAGGTGGCGCACCAGCGCGCGGTGAAATCGACATAGATGCCACGCCCGCTGTGGCGCAGCTCGGCCACCCGCTCCGGGCTCCATTCCTGCCACTCCATCACGTCGCGGTTGGCGGGCCGCGGCCAGCCCCAGCCCACTGCGGCGGCGAACAACAGCAGCGCCGCGCCGGCGGCAACCGCCCTGCGCCCTGTGCCGCCACGTGTGGAAAAGCGCCCGTAGGCCCACAACGCCAACGCCACCAGCGACAGCGCCAGCAGAACGTTCAAAAGCCCCTGCTCGCTTGCCTGGCCAGCCAGCACCCACAGCAGGTAGGCCACGGTGGCATACAACGGGAAGGCCATCAGCTGCTTGAACGTCTCCATCCACGCGCCCGGCCGTGGCAGGAAGCGGATCAGCCCGGGGAACACGGCCAGCACCAGATACGGCGCCGACAACCCCAATGCGATCACCGTGAACACCACGAATGACTGTGCGGCAGGCAAGGCCAGCGCCGCACCCAGCGCAGGTGCCAGGAACGGTGCGCTGCAAGGCGTGGCAACCACCGTGGCCAGCACGCCGGCAAAGAACGAACCGGCCACGCCCTGGCGTGCCTGCAGACGCGAGCCAATCGCGGTTGCGCGCACGCCCACTTCATACACACCGCTCAGATTCAGCGCGAATGCCAGCATCACCACGGCCAATGCGAACACGAAGCCCGCTGACTGCAGCTGGAAGCCCCAGCCCAGCTGTGCGCCGCCATCGCGCAGCATGGCCAGCACACCTGCCAGCGCCCAGAACGACAACAGCACGCCTGCGGTGAAGGTCAGCGCGTGCGCGGCCACCTTGGCGCGGTCCTTGCCTGCCTGCTCGACGAAGCCCAGCACCTTCAGGCCCAGCACCGGGAACACGCACGGCATCAGGTTGAGAATCAGGCCACCCAGCAGCGCCAGCACCAGCACACCCAACGACAGGCCCACGCCCGCCTGGGTGCCGCTGCCTGCCTCCATGCCACCGGCCTGCGCCGCCGCAGCAGAGACGAACGGCAGATCCACCCGCACACCGCGGTACTGGCCCGCCGCGTCCACATAGGCCAGCACGCCACGCAGGCGCGCTTCGGCGGGTACCACCTCCTCCGGGTCCAGCACCATCTTCAACATCGCACGGTTGTCGCGGTTGGCCACCGTCTGCGGCTGCTTGTAGTCGATGAAATCTTCCAACGGAAAGAACTGCGGCAGTGTCACAGTGGACGGTGCGGCGACATTGAGCGTCACCTCATGCTGGTCGTGGCTGGCCGCCAGCGTCCAGCCGGTTGCCGGCTCGGGCATCGGCTGCCCGGCCAGCTGCGCCGCCACGCCTGCATCCGGCGGCGTGGCCTGTGCGCTTACCGGCAGGCTGAGCACTACCTGCTGTTTGCCTGGAATACACAGCGTCTGGCACATCAACCAACGCGCGGTGGCACGCAGGGTCAAGGTCTGGCCCGGCACCAGGTTGGCCGGCAGCTTCAACTCGACAGGCAGATGAGTGAGCTGCTCGTAGCCGTAGCCGGATATCTCGCCCTGCGTGTTGTGGATCAGGCCAGGGACCGGCCACTGGATGGGCCCTGCCTGCACGCCGGCCGGCAGCTCCCATTCAATGCGCGTCGGCAGGCCGGTGCCGGCACGCTCCCAGAAGGTATGCCAACCGGGCTGGTGGTCCAGGCGCAGCGCCACGGTGACCGACTGCCCCGGCTGTACCGACGACTGGGGTGACACCAGCTGCGCGGCCACCTGTGCCCAGCCCACCACGGGCATGAGCAGCAACAGCAACAGCAGCAGCGGAGCAACAGGCCAGGAACGACGCATGTATCAGCCCTTCCCCGGCTTGTTCAGCTGCTTTGCCACCATGCGCTCCACCTCATCGCCGCGCATGTTCTTGCCGACGATGGTGCCGTCGCTGCCGATCAGGAAATTATTGGGAAGGCCGCGCACGCCATAGGCTTCGGCAGCCTTGGAGCCGAAGCCATCGGCGCGCAGGTTGATCCATGGCAGGTGGCCGTTGTCGCTTTCCTGCTTCATCGCCTTCAGCCAGTCTTCCCGCTCTTCATCCAGCGACACGCCATAGATCTCGAAACCCTGCGCGTGGTAATCGCGGTAGACCCTGGCCAGATACGGAAACTCCTCACGGCATGGCGCGCACCACGACGCCCAGAAGTCCAGCAGCACGAATCTGTTGCTGGCAAGCACCGTGGAAAGCTTCACCTCGCGGCCGTCCTTGTCGGCCACCGTCACGTCCCGGTACGGCTTGCCCACGGCAAGTGCGTCACGGGCGGCAGCGGCAGCTGCTTCCAGTTCGGCGGCGGCCAGTTCATTACGGTAGGCGGGGCTGTCGGCCAAGCTGGCACTCCAGCCCGCCATCAGGGCACTGCGCCTGTCTGCAGGGTAACGCTGGGCGTCGGAGGTGACCGACAGCGCAAGGAACCGTGCCAGGTCGTCGTGCTGGCCATCCACAACCCCGGCCAGGTAGTCCTCCGACACCTTGCCCATTTCCATGTAATACGGCGACACCAGTGGTGCGGCCTGCATCTTCGCGCGCAGCATGGCCGCATCATCATTGCGGTCAACGCCCTTCAGTGCCTCAGCCTCGGCCTTGTTCTTGGCCTTCACCGCGGCGATGTAGGCCGGCAGCTGCTGGTAGCCGAAAACCAGATCGTTGTACTGGCCGCCCTTGACCAGCAGTACGCCATCGGTGATGGAGGCCTGGTAGCTGGCGTTCTCCACCACAAGGCGGGTATAGGCATAGGCATGGTCCTGTGCTTTCAGCTCACCTATCTGCAGCGTACCCAGCACCGGTGCCGGGGTGGATGCATCCAATTTGAAGCTACCGCCCAAGACCACGCCCTGCGCCAGCGGCCCGTCAGTCCACTTGCCGTCGGCCCCCGGCATCAGCGCATTGAGCTGCACGGGGGTGCCGTCGGCCTGCGGCAGGCCCGTGGCGGTGATGGTGAAGCCTGCCTGCGTTGCCGCCACGGCCGGCGTACCCGCTGCCTGGCCGGCGGGCACATTGCCCGCCGGCTTGTCGCACCCGGCCAGGCCAAGCGTGATACCCAGGGCCAGTGCTGCCATGCACAGGGACGGAGAGGGTCGGAAGGTCTTGTTCAATGCCATGTTCTCTTGTTTGTTTCGATCTGCCACACACGCATGTGTCTTCAGAACTCTTTCTTGATGTCCAGGTACAGCACCCGGCCGCGCACATTCACCCGGTTGGAGATGAACCCGTACTGGTTGTCAACGAAGGGGAAGCCGCGATCAAACGCGTTCTGCACACCCAGCCGGAGCGTGGTACCGCCCAGCCAGCCGGCCGACCGCTGCCAGTTGTAGCCCACCTGGAAATCAGCCGTGGTGTAGGACGCCGCATGCCGCCGCGGATTCGGGTTGTCCGGTGTCCAGTTGTTGAAGACCGTGGCCAGGCCCGACATCGGGTAGAGCACGCGGAATGCCGAGCTGTGGTGCGCGCCGGCCGATGCCGACCAGTTGCCGCGATTCCAGCCGACGAAAAGATCACCTGCCCACTTGCTGGGGCCGAACTCGCTGTCGGAGAACACCACCGTCGGGAACGACGGCAGCGTACGCGCTTCCAGCCTGAGCGTGCGTACCGCATTCAGCCGCAGCGTCCAGGCACCAAGGCTGTTGTCGAAGCCATAGTCGATACTGCCATCGATGCTGCGCGAGCGGCGGCCCAGGAAGTTGACCTGCCGCGCGTCCCAGAGCAATACACCGTTCTCGCCCATGGTGAAGGCTTCCTTCGGCATCTTGCTGATGTCGCTGAAAATGTCGGCATAGCTCATGCCGGCCAGCGGATCGCCGATGTAGTTGCGGAACCGGGTGTCGTTGTAGGTGGCCGCCACGGTCAAACCGCCGACGAAGGCCGGGCTGTAGTCGAAGCCCAACGTGCGGACCGTGGCCAGCTGCGGCTTCAGGTTCGCATTGGGGCCGTTGAGCGAGATGATGCTGCTCACACCCGGGGGAATCTGCCCGCCATTGAACAGCACCGCATACGTGGCCAGCTGCACGCTGTCCTGGCCAAACTGCTGCAGTGCCTGCGGGGTAAGAAACGATTGGCCCCAGGTTGCGCGCAGGCGCAGTTCTTCGATTGGCTTCCACGCCAGGCGGGCCTGCCTGCTGGTATTGGAATAACTGCGCTTGAGCCGTGCGGGCTCCCCTTCCTGGTACGGCATGTCCCCGGCGGTGGCACCGGTGAGCTTGTGCAGGTCGAAGCCGCCCAGCGCGACAAGGTTGACCAGGTCATTCGGGTCACTGCCAAACCAATCGTAGGCCTGGTTGACCACCGTGGTTCCGCCCTGCTGGTCGAATGATTCGTGGCGGGCAGCCAGTGTCAGCGTCAACTCCTTCACGCCCGGCAGGTCCTTGAACAAGGGCATGCCAAGCTCACCGTACAGCGCATGCACACGGCGGTCTGCATTCGCCTCGGTCAGGCCACCCAGGGTGGTGCTCATGTGGTAACGCTCATCGCGCCCCTGCCCACCCATTACCAGCTGCGCCTTGCCGCCCGGCAAGGTGAACAGGTTGCCGCGGACCAATACATCGGCATCGCGCAGATGCGAATCGAAATTGCTCTGGTAGCGGCTTACCAGTGCCTTGAGCAGTTCACGGTTGGCATCCACCACCGCAGCATTGCTGCCATCGCCGAACACGTTGATCTTGTTGACGAACTCGGTGAGGCGCGAATCGTTGCCGAGCAGGCTCAGCCCACCCGTGCCTACCAGACTGTCACTGCGGCCACGCTCGCGGCTGTCGTTGTAACCCAGCTCGAACTCCCAGTTGTCCGACCACGGCAGCTTGCCGTCCAGGCCGAGATTGACGTTCGTGTTGGTCTGGCGTTGTTCCTCACTGAACGTCATGCCCGCAAACTCGCGCTCATACGAGTAGCCGACCATGAGGTCCTGACCAAAATGGTTGTGGATGTTGGTCTTGGGCACGAAGGTGGTGGCACCGGCGGAGATGAAACCAAAATCGTAGGGAATCGGATTCCAGTACCGCTCGTTGCGCTGCTTGGCGTAGCTGCCCCCGTAACTCAGGGTCAGACCCCCGCCCAGCTGCTGCTCACCGGCGATGCGCAGCGAAGGGGTGACGATCTGCGGCCCGATGCGCGGTGTCCAGTACGAGGACGGCGACTTTGCCGCATCGTAGGCAAGCAGATCGGCAGGCCGCAGCGATGTGCCGTCCTGCCCGCCCGGAATGATGCCCAGTGGGGCGCCAGCGAAATACATGCCATAGCCCAAATTGAGCGCGCTGAACACCACGCCCGGCTGGCCAAGATCAGGGATGCGCCCGTTCACGCCGCCCAGGTCGGTGAAGTCACCCAGCCCGCCCGGGCCCACATGGATGAAGCGCGAGGTATCTGCCGGCTTGCTCTTGCGGAAGCTGCCCGAGGCGGTGATGTAACCACTGGCCCAGCCGAAGGTATGCGCAAGGTCCAGACGCGAAGCATCCGCTCCGGTGCTGGAGTCTTCGTATCGCGCCTGTACCAGCGTGCCTTCGTACGACTTCTTCAGGACGATGTTGACCACGCCGGCCACTGCATCGGCACCGTAGATGGCGCTGGCACCATCGGTGAGCACCTCGATGCGCTCCACCTGGGCCAGCGGAATCGACGAGATATCAGTGAACGCACCCTGCCCCTGCGCCGAACCGGCCACGCGCCGCCCGTTGACCAGCACCAGCGTGGCGCCGCTGCCAAGGCCACGCAGGTTCACCGAGCTGGCGCCCACGGTGGATTTGGCCCGGAAGGAATCACCAAACTCGGACTCGCCCATCGCCACGCTGGTGGAATTGCGGCTGCTGAAGTTCTGCGGCAGGTGCCGCAGCACATCATCGATGGACGAATAGCCGCCCATCTCGATCTGCTGCGCGTCGATCATGATCAACGGCGATGCCGGATCGATGTTGCGCAGCTTGGTGCCGGTGACGATGATGGTTTCAAGGTCGGCAACCTTCACCGATTGAACATGCACCTCCGCCCCAGCTGCGACACCCACCGATGCAGGCGGTGTCACCTCGGCAGCTTGGCGGCTGGCTGGCGGCCGACGCAGCGATACCGTATGCGCATTGACCAACTCGTATTGCAGGCCCGTGTCCTGCAACAGGCGGCGCAGCGCCGCTTCGGCCGTAAACGAACCACGCACTTCCGGAGCATCCAGCCCGCGCACGATATTGGCGCCGGCATACACCACCTGCATGCCCGTCTGCAGTGCGAACTGATCCAGAGCCGCGTGCAGCGGCTGCGCATCGATGGCCACATCCACCAACGCCTGCTGCGCCTTTGCCTGTGACGCCGAAGCCTGCGGCGTGGCCGCCAGGCCCGATGCTGCCCCACCCATCAGCAGTGCCACGGCCACAGCCTGACACAGAACTCCACGATTCATGTATTTGCTACGCACGCCAGTCCCCCCCGCAATACACCATGGCCGCCCCTGGACTCTTTCCCCGAGCCGGGGTCCTTGTATTGCTTGTGTGTCGAGGAGTGCGAAAAGGGTAGTGGCAAACAAGAAATATTTTCTGATAGCCGAAAGTGCAGCAGGCATGACGCTTCAAACCCGTTTCAAAAATGCCGGCTCGTACCGCCCATGCCCCCGGCCCTCGCCACCACACACACGCCGCCACGCGGCCACATCACTGCAGCTTCGATGCCTGCGCCGATGACAGGCGCACCTTCGCCAGGTCGCCTTCGCGGGTGACACTCAGGCGCGAGCAGCAGGCCAAAAATTCAAGAAACGAGGCCGAATCGCGCGGGTTGAATACACCGCTATAGCGCTGCAGGCCGGCTGCCTCGCCTTCCACGACAATCTGCACGGTGTTGTAGCGATTGAACTCGGCCGCCACATCGGCAAGCGTGTCGTCGTGGAAGATCAGCCGCGGTGGCAATGCACTGTCGCCGGTGCTGCGCTCGACGGTGCCAAGAGCGAGCTCGCGCCCGTTATGGGTAATGTGCGCGCTCTCGCCAGCGGCAAGGTTGCGGGCGTCCGCCAACGCAATCACCTGCACCCCCGGGCGCTGGATGGCTGCAGCCTGCCCCTGCTGCCAGGAGCGCAGCCATGCATCCAGGCCATCACCAAGCGCAGCCATATGGCCACTGGTGAGCTTCACCACGCCCTCGGTCACCGCCACCACCGTTCCCGAGGGCAGGCGGTTCACACGGAACTGCGTGCCTACGGCCTGGATGGTGCTGGCACCGGCATGCACGCGGAACGGCCGCGATTTGTCGTGCGCCACCTTGAAGTCTGCCTCACCGGCACGCAGGCGGATGTTGCGGGTCTGCGAGGAAAGCTGCACCTCGATGCTCGAACTGGGGGCCATCGTCACCACCGAGCCGTCGGCCAGCTTGATCACGCGCTGCTCGCCGAGCGCGGAGACATATGAGGTGCCCTGCTCGGCCGAGCGCCAACCCAGCCACGCCCCACCGGCGACGAACAATGCCAGGCCGGCGGCCAATGCAGCTCCAGCTGCCGTTGGCCGCCGGCGCGCACGCAGGTTCGCCCCCGCCTGCGGGCGCCCGGCAACCGGCGCCTCACGCAACGGCACCACGTTGTCCTCGGCCCTGGCCTGGGCAATCACTGCTTCGATGTCGAAGCCGTCCAGAACGCCCGGCGCTGCCAGCTCACGCTCCAGCATGCTGGCCATCAGCAGCTCGCGCAGGTGCAGTGGTGAGGCCTGTACCCAGGCCATGAACCCGGCACGGTCCTCGGCCGAAGGATCACCGTTCATGACCTGCAGCCACTCGGCCGCCTCGCGTGCGGCGCGCTCGAGCCGATCCTGCTCTGTTGTCCTGTAGATCTTCATGCGTTTGCTCACCAGCCGCAGCCGGTTGATTCCTCTCATCGTTCTAGGCTGGCGCGGACATGCGCCAGGGCCTGCACGCTGTACTTCTTCACCGTATGCAGGCTCAGGCCGAGCTTTTCGGCAATCTGCGCCTGCGTCAAACCGTCACGCCGCTCCAGCAGCAGCACGGCCAGATGCTTGGCCGACAGCTGCCGCAGGGCCTCGCTGACATGCCGCTCCAGATATGCGCCACCTTCCATGGATGGCCCGTCTGCATGGCTGCCCTCTTCATTCATGGACGCATCCACTGCCGATGAGTCGAACACGACCTTGCTTTTCTGGCCGCGCATGTTGAATTCGCTGGCCACATGCGATACCACGCCATAGATGTAGGCCAGCGGGTTGCGCACCTTGTCCGCATCATCCACGCGCAGCAGGCGCAGGTAGACCTCCTGGACCAGATCATCCAGATCCTCCGAGCGCCACGCCCGGCGCCTCAGAAAGGCGCGCAGCTGCCTGCCGTACTGGCCAACGGCCGCCACCGCGACTGCATGGGCCTCGGCTGTCGGCTTCACACTTTTCATCATTTCCGGATACCTGCTGCAACACGCCCCGCCGGCAACAGCCCGTCGAATCGCTCCCACCTGAAACCTGTCGCCCACACACGGATGAGCGACGCCCACTGCAGTAGTGTGCCGGAAGGGGCGATTTGGGTACTTTTCATTTTCCCGGCCCCAGACCGGGCAGCTGCCCGGCCCCGGCAAAGGCCCCGGCGGCGTCCGCGCCCACGCCGCATGCGGGGCGGCTGAGGCAGCGGCCAAAACCGGCCCCCAGCGCCTATCATTCATGGGTCGCACGCCCGCCACAGCTGCCAGACACTCAAGAATTGCCCGAACAAGAGCCCCAAGTGACTGATACGAATAAGAAAAAAGACGAACAGCAGCATACCCCGCTGATGAAGCAGTTTTTCGCGGCCAAGGCCGATTACCCGGACCTGCTGCTGTTCTTCCGGATGGGCGATTTCTACGAGCTGTTCTACGACGACGCGCGCAAGGCCGCGCGGCTGCTGGACATCACCCTGACCCAGCGCGGCAGTTCCGGCGGTGCGCCGATTCCGATGGCCGGTGTGCCGGTGCATGCCTACGAGGGCTATCTGGCGCGGCTGGTGGCGCTGGGTGAATCCGTGGCGATCTGCGAACAGATCGGCGACCCGGCGCTGGCCAAGGGGCTGGTCGAACGCAAGGTGGTGCGCATCGTCACCCCCGGTACCGTCACCGACGAGGCGCTACTGGACGAGCGCCGCGACACCCTGCTGATGGCACTGTCGCGCAGCAAGGCCGGCTATGGGCTGGCCTGGGCCGATCTGGCCGGTGGCCGCTTCCTGGTCAACGAGGTGGAAACCGACGACGCGCTGGAGGCCGAGCTGGCACGCCTGGAACCAGCCGAGCTGCTGGTACCCGACGAAGAGGACTGGCCGGAATTCCTGCGCCAGCGCAGTGGCGTGCGCCGTCGTGCGCCCTGGTTGTTTGACGCCGACAGTGGCCGCCGCCAGCTGTTGAACTTCTTCAAGCTGCACGACCTGAGCGGCTTCGGCATCGACGACAAGCCGCGTGCTACCGCCGCTGCCGGTGCGCTGCTGGGGTATGTCGAGGAAACCCAGAAGCAGCGCCTGCCGCACCTGACCTCCATCGCAATGGAAAACGCAGGTGAAGCCATCGCGATGAACGCGGCCACGCGCCGTCACCTGGAGCTGGACACGCGTGTGGACGGCGACACCCGCAACACGCTGCTGGGCGTGCTGGACAGCACGGTCTCGCCGATGGGCGGCCGCCTGCTGCGGCGCTGGCTACACCGCCCGCTGCGCCTGCGCACCGTGCTGCAGCAGCGCCACCACGCCGTCGCCACGCTGATCGACCAGGGCACCGATGCCGACCTGCGCGAAGCATTCCGTGCACTGGGCGACATTGAACGCATCCTCACCCGCATGGCGCTGCGCTCGGCGCGCCCGCGCGATTTCTCCACCCTGCGTGACGGCTTGGGCCAGCTGCCCGCCATCGCCGCATACCTGCAGCCGCTGGATTCGCCGCGCCTGCAACAGCTGTGCAGCGAACTGGGTTCGCACGACGAAAGCGCGCAGCTGCTGGCCGGCGCCATCGCCGAGCAGCCGCCGCTGAAGTTGTCCGATGGCGGGGTGATAGCCGAAGGCTTCGATGCAGAGCTGGACGAACTGCGCCGTCTGTCCACCAACGCCGACCAGTTCCTGATCGACCTGGAAGCACGCGAGCGCGAAAGCAGCGGCATCGCCACGCTCAAGGTCGGCTACAACCGCGTGCATGGTTACTACATCGAAATCAGCAAGGGCCAGGCCGACAAGGCGCCCGTGCATTACACGCGCCGGCAGACGCTGACCAATGCCGAACGCTACATCACCGAGGAGCTGAAGAGCTTCGAGGACAAGGTGCTGTCCGCGCGCGAGCGTTCGCTCAGCCGCGAGAAGCTGCTGTACGAAGGCCTGCTGGACAGCATCGGCACGCATCTGGAGCCACTCAAACGCTGCGCCGCCGCGCTCAGCGAACTGGATGTACTGGCCGCCTTCGCCGAGCGTGCGCAGGCGCTGGACTGGTCGCAGCCCGAGCTGCAGGAAGCACCCTGCCTGTGCATCGAGCGTGGCCGCCATCCGGTGGTCGAAGCCGTGCGTGATGCACCCTTCGAGCCGAACGATCTGGACCTGCACCCCGATCGCCGCATGCTGGTCATCACCGGCCCGAACATGGGCGGTAAATCCACATACATGCGGCAGAACGCATTGATCGTGCTGCTGGCGCATATCGGCAGCTTCGTGCCGGCCAGCCGCGCGCGGATCGGCCCGATCGACCGCATCCTGACCCGCATCGGTGCGGGTGACGATCTGGCAAAGGGCCAGTCCACCTTCATGGTGGAAATGGCGGAGACCAGCTACATCCTGCACCACGCCACCGCGAATTCTCTGGTGCTGATGGATGAGATCGGGCGCGGCACTTCAACCTACGACGGCCTTGCGCTTGCCGACGCGGTGGCACGTCACCTCGCCTACCAGAACCGCTGCTACACGCTGTTTGCCACGCACTACTTCGAGTTGACCGCGCTGGCCGATGAAAGCCATGAAGGTGGCCCCAGCGGCATCGCCAACGTGCATCTGGATGCGGTGGAACATGGCGAGAGTCTGGTGTTCATGCACGCGGTGAAGGACGGCCCGGCCAACCGAAGCTTCGGCCTGCAGGTGGCCGCGCTGGCGGGCCTGCCGCGCGCCACCGTGGCGCAGGCACGCAGGCGCCTTGCCGAGCTGGAACAGCGCGGTGGCGAGACGCAGAGTGCGTCAATGGCACCGCAGGCGTTGGACGCGCCGCAGCAGTTTGGTCTGTTTGCAGCGCCAAGTTCGGCGGCGCTGGATGCACTGCAGGCGCTGGAACCGGACGAGCTGACGCCGAAGCAGGCGTTGGAGGCGTTGTACCGGGTGAAGTCCTTGCTGTAGTCGCGGTCGAAGAGCCTACCCCTCCCCGGCCCTCCCCTTCGCGTTGCGAAAGGGAGGGAGACAAGCAGCTGCCCCATGACCCACCCCTCCCTTGGGCGCAGCCCAGGGGAGGGTTGGGGAGGGGTGCTTTCCGCGAAATGCCATTCACGCTGACCAGTGCTACTGCAAAGAACTACCCCTCCCCGGCCCTCCCCTTCGCTTCGCGAAAGGGAGGGGGACAAGCAACTGCCTCATGACCCGCCCCCTATCCTTCGCTTCGCGAAAGGTAAGGAAACAAGTGTTGTCCACCGGTGACGGCAGCCCATAGCCCGCAGTCATTCCAACAGATGCCCGCAGAGCGCGGCGCTCCGGAATCCAGGGTCGGGCACGAGCCAGTACCGCCACCAGAGGTACGGCCAATGCCCGCATCCTGAACAATAGATGCCAGCTATCGAATGAAACGGATCATTCGATTATCTATTTCGTCAATGGATGGCTAAAGTCGGGTCATCACGTTCTTTCCCCCGAGCCAGCTGGAGCCAGCCCGATGAGCAGCAACGACACCAAGCCCACCTGCCCGTATCACAGCGCCCCCTCGCCCGAGCAGGCCGCGCAGGCACAACGCGATACCAGCACCACGCCCAAGCAGAAGCACGGCGATTACCCGGTGACGCCCATGACCACCGCCTTCGGCGCGCCGGTGGTGGACAACCAGAACAGCAAGACCGCAGGCCCGCGCGGCCCGCTGTTGATGGAAGACGTGTGGCTGCTGGAAAAGCTGGCCAACCTCAACCGCGAAGTGATCCCCGAGCGGCGCATGCACGCCAAGGGTTCCGGTGCGTTCGGCACCTTCACCGTCACCCATGACATCAGCAAGTACACCCGCGCCAAGATCTTCTCGCAGGTTGGCAAGAAGACCGAAATGTTTGCCCGCTTCACCACCGTGGCCGGCGAGCGTGGCGCGGCCGATGCCGAGCGCGACATCCGTGGCTTTGCGATGAAGTTCTATACCGAGGAAGGCAACTGGGACCTGGTGGGCAACAACACCCCGGTGTTCTTCCTGCGCGACCCGCGCAAGTTCGGCGACCTCAACAAGGCGGTCAAGCGCGACCCGCACACCAACCTGCGCAGCGCACGCAACAACTGGGATTTCTGGACCCTGCTGCCGGAAGCACTGATGCAGGTCACCGTGGTGATGAGCGACCGCGGCATTCCGCGCAGCTTCCGCCACATGCATGGCTTCGGCTCGCACACCTACAGCTTCACCAATGATGCCAATGAGCGTTACTGGGTGAAGTTCCACTTCCACAGCCAGCAGGGCATCGAGGCACTGACCGATGCACAGGCCGAGGTGCTGGTGGGCAAGGACCGCGAAAGCCATGGCCGCGATCTGTTCCAGGCCATCGAGCGCGGCGAGTTCCCGAAGTGGAAGCTGTTCGTGCAGATCATGCCCGAGCTGGAAGCGGAGACCTACCGCTTCCACCCGTTCGACCTGACCAAGGTGTGGCCCAAGAGCGATTACCCGCTGATCGAAGTGGGAGAGTTCGAGCTCAACCGCAACCCGGACAACTGGTACCAGGATGTGGAGCAGTCTGCCTTCGCACCGAGCAACCTGGTGCCGGGCATCGGCGTGTCGCCGGACAAGATGCTGCAGGCGCGCCTGTTTGCCTATTCCGATGCACAGCGTTACCGCCTTGGCGTGAACCACCACCAGATTCCGGTCAATGCCGCGCGTTGCCCGGTAAACACCAACCACCGCGACGGCACCATGCGCGTGGATGGCAACTATGGCGGCCTGCCGCATTACGAGCCCAACAGCTACGGCCAGTGGCAGGAACAGCCGCAGTACCGCGAGCCGGCACTGAAGATCCGTGGCGATGCCGACTTCTGGAACTTCCGCGAGGACGACAACGACTACTTCAGCCAGCCCGGCGCGCTGTTCCGCAGCTACGACGAGGCACAGAAGCAGCGCCTGTTCGACAACACCGCGCGTGCGCTGGGTGATGCGCCGGACTTCATCAAGCAGCGCCATATGGACAACTGCAGCAAGGCCGACCCGGCCTACGGTGCGGGCATTGCGGCCGCACTGAAGAAGCTGGCGGACATGCCGCCGGCGGACCCGCTCAAGCCGGCACAGCCGGAAGCCGCCTACCCGGCCGCCACGCCGGGTGCCGAAGACATCGAGCTGTAACCCTCACCGCTACTGACCGATGCCGCCCGCTGAACGCGGGCGGCGTTGTTTCCGCAGCCTGCCGGCTGGCACGCGCGCCGCGCCCCAGTCAGGGTTACCATGCCGACGGCTACCCACCGCAAGGATTCGACCCATGAGCCTCACCGACGATCTTCTCTCCCAGCTGCAGGGCGCACCGCTGCAGCAGGTTTCCCAGCAGCTAGGTATCAACAACCAGCAGGCCTCCGGCGCCATCAGTGCCGCGCTGCCGCTGCTGATGGGCGCGCTGGGCAACAACGCCGCCAAGCCGCAGGGAGCTGAAGCCCTGTTCGGCGCACTGCAGAACAACCACAGCGGGCTGGATATCGGCAGCGTGCTGGGCGCGGTGCTGGGCGGTGGCAACAACAGCCCGGCCGCCAACGGCGCCGGCATCCTTGGCCACATCTTTGGCGGCAACCAGGGCCGTGCCGAAGCGGGCCTGTCGCAGGCCACCGGCCTGAGCCAGGGCAACTCCAGCCAGTTGCTGAAGATTCTTGCCCCCATCGTGATGGCCTTCATCGCCCAGCGCATGATGAGCGGCGGCAACCAGGGCAACGCCTCCGGTCTTGCCCAGATCCTGGGCCAGGAAAAGCAGCAGGTGCAGCAGGCCGGTGGTATCGGTGGCGGCCTGCTCGGCAGCGTGCTGGACCAGGATGGCGACGGCCAGTTCGGCGTCAGCGACCTGATCAAGCTCGGCAGCGGCCTGCTCGGCAGCGGCAAACGCTGATCCGGGCCAACAGCTCGAAAACACGAAGCGCCACCGCAGGGTGGCGCTTTTTGTTTGGGCAGTACCGCACCATGTGCGGTGTGCCACGGCGCCTATAGTGCGTCGATGTCGCCCAGCGCGCGGATCAGGCGGCGGGCGCGCTTGTCGGGGCGGTGCTCGGGCGGCTGGTAGCCGGTGCGCTCGGCAGCGCGGCGCAGGCGCAGTTCCTCGCGCGCCTTCTTCGATGCCTCGCTCTCCTCGTACAGCGCCTGCGCCACCGGCGCCGGGCCACGGGTATCGCTGAGGCCACGCACGCGCAGCTCGAACACCTCGTCACCACGCTGCACGCGCAGCGCATCGCCCACGCGGATGGCGCGCGAGGATTTGGGCCACTGCCCGGCCACGTCCACTTTGCCGGTATCCACCGCCTGCTTTGCCAGACTGCGGGTCTTGAAGAAGCGGGCGGCCCACAGCCACACATCCAGGCGGATGCTGGGGGCGACGGTTGCGTTTTCCGGGTTCATCGTGCTCCTGGGTCTGGCCGGCCTGCGCCGTTTCTACATACCTTGGGGCCGCCGTCATCACCATCAAGGTGCTAACGTGCACCCCCATTCGCGCCAGTCGTATTCATGCCCAAAGCCAACCAAGCCCGCAACCTGACTGAAGGCCCCATCGGCCGCAGCCTGCTGCTGTTCGCGCTGCCCATTCTGGCCGGCAACATCGCCCAGTCGCTGAATGGCTCGGTGAACGCGATCTGGGTGGGCAAGTTTCTGGGCGAGGCAGCGCTGACCGCCACGGCCAACGCCAACAACATCATGTTCTTCCTGATCGGCTCGGTGTTCGGCATCGGCATGGCCGCCACCATCCTGATCGGGCAGGCCATCGGCGGCAAGGATCTGCCGCAGGCGCGGCGGGTAATGGGTACCAGTGCCACCTTCTTCATCGGCCTGTCGGTGGTCATCGCCATCGCCGGCTGGTTCCTGTCGCACCGGCTGCTGGTGGCGATGGGTACACCTGCCGAATCGCTGCACATGGCCGACGCCTACCTGAAGGTGATCTTCCTGGGCATGCCGCTGATCTATGCCTTCGCCTTCATCACCGCCGCACTGCGCGGCGCCGGCGACTCACGCACGCCGTTCCGCTTCCTACTGCTGTCGGTGCTGCTGGACATCGTGATCAACCCGGTGCTGATCTTCGGCCTGGGCCCGTTCCCCGAACTCGGCGTGGCGGGTGCGGCCTGGGCCACCTTCTTCGCCCAGGGCCTGGCGCTGGCCTCACTGATGCTCTACCTGCGCAACAAGCGCCACATGCTGTGGCTGGGGCGCAAGGACGCGGCGCTGCTGAAGATCGATACCGACATCCTGAAGTCGCTGATCATCAAGGGCGTGCCGATGGGCCTGCAGATGGTGGTCATTTCGCTGGCGATGATCATGATGATCAGCATGGTCAACAGCTACGGCGTGGATACGGCCTCGGCCTATGGCGCGGCGCTGCAGCTGTGGACCTATGTGCAGATGCCGGCCATGGCCATCGGTGCGGCCTGCTCGTCGATGGCCGCGCAGAACGTGGGCGCGCGCCTGTGGAGCCGCGTGGACGCGACCGCCCGCACCGGTGTGCTGTTCAACTTCCTGCTGACCGGCGCGCTGATCGCGCCGATCATCCTGTTCGACCGCAGCACGCTGGCGCTGTTCCTGCCCGAGGCCAGCCCGGCGCTGGAAATCGGCCGCCACCTCAACCACATCGCGGTGTGGTCGTTCCTGTTCTTCGGCGTGAACTTCGTGCTGGCCGGCGTGGTGCGCTCCACCGGCGCGGTGGTGCCGCCGCTGCTGATTCTGGCGGTGGCGATGTGGGGCATCCGTGTGCCGTTCGCCAAATGGCTGCAACCGGAGCTGGGTGCCGATGCGATCTGGTGGAGCTTCCCGGTCAGCGCGTTCTGCTCGATGCTGATGATCCTGGCCTATTACCGCTGGGGCAAGTGGCGCAAAGCACACATGCTGGACAAGCCTTCGGCCTCCACGCTGGCAACGCCGGCGGAGGTGGCATCGGTGCCACCGTCACCGGTGGCCGATGCGGATGCGGAGGTTGAAGTGGAGGATGAGGTTGATGAGGTGGAGACGTCTGGGCGGGGGTGATTGCTCTTCCCCTCTCCCCAACCCCTCTCCCGCAAGGGGAGAGGGGCTAAAAGGCGGGATTGCTGAGAGAGCTTCAGGGAGTGTGATTCAAGCCCCTCTCCCCTTGCGGGAGAGGGGTTGGGGAGAGGGGGATATACACCTCACTCAATACGCCGCATCAAACGCGAATATCGGCTTGCGCTTCTGCCAGGCACCCGCAGTGAAATCCGGGAACTCCAGCGTCTGGAAGCTGTTGGCTATCGACTGCTCGGACAGCGGCGTGATCGCACTCCACGTCACCGCATCGTAGATGTCGATGGGCATCGGTGCCCTTGCCTTCAGTGATTCGACGAAGGCGTGGATGACGAACCAGTCCATGCCGCCATGCCCTGCCCCTGCGGCGGTGCCGGCGTACTCCTTCCACAGCGGATGCTCGTACTGGTCCTGGTAGACCTTGAAGTCCTCCCACTTGTGCGGCGGGCTGCGGCCTTCGATGTGGATGCCCTCGTTGAGGTCCATCCACAGGCCCTTGGTGCCCTGCACGCGGAAGCCCAGCGAGTACGGGCGCGGCAGCGAGGTGTCGTGCTGCAGCAGGATGGTCTCGCCATTGGCGCAGGCCAGCGTGGTGGTGACGATGTCGCCCAGCTTGAACTTGACCTTGGTGCTGGGGTGCGTGGTACCGCCGCTCTTCTCCACGGTGTACTCATGCAGGCCACGCGCCTTGCTGGCGAACGCATTGATATGGGTGAAGCGGTTGCCACGGTTGATGCCGGTATACATCGCGCAGGGGCCGATGCCGTGGCTGGGGTACAGCTCACCATTGCGCTTTACCGAATGCTCGGTGCGCCAGCGCGCTTCCGACCAGCCCTTGGCGCCGAATTCCACGCCACTGTCGTACGGGTGCT
Organism: Stenotrophomonas sp. UBA2124; assembly: GCA_002329155.1. Classification (GTDB taxonomy): domain Bacteria; phylum Pseudomonadota; class Gammaproteobacteria; order Xanthomonadales; family Xanthomonadaceae; genus Stenotrophomonas. Next base: position 242,108 of record DCXY01000049.1, read on the forward strand.
CCGGGTTGCCGTCGTTGAACTTCACCCCGCGCAGGTCGTGCTGGTAGCCACCCTGCAGGTGCACCAGCTCGCCGAACAGGCCGGCACGCACCATCTGCAGCGCGGCCATCACATCGCGGCGATAGCAGACGTTCTCCAGCAGCATGTACGGCGTGCCGGTATCGAGCTGGGTCTTGAGCACGTCCCAGTGGTCCTGCAGCGTGATGCCGGCCACCACCTCGCAGCCCACCGCCACCTTGGCCTGCATGGCGGCAATGGCCATCGGTGCGTGCCACTCCCATGGCGTGGCGATGATCACGCCGTCCAGCCCGCGCAGTTCCAGCAGGCGCTTCCAGGCGTTGACGTCACCGTCCTGGCCGAAGGCGGTTGGCGCGGACTTGCCGGCCTTGGCCACCATGTCCATGGCGCGGCCCAGCATGATCGGCTCGATGTCGCACAGCCCCAGAATCTCCACGTCGTCACGACGCAGCAGTTCGGTCAGCAGTACCTGGCCACGCATGCCGGTGCCGATCATGCCCAGCCGCAGCGTGCGGCCCTTGGCCCATGCCGGCATGGTGGGGAGCAGCGTGGTGGCCGCAAGCGCGGCACCGGTCAACAGAAAATCCCTACGTTTCATCACAAATGGCACCTCTTGGTAAGCCGGCGCCAGCCACAGCCGCCGCACTGGAAACACTGAAACATGGCTGCCGGAACATCGCGCCCTGGCTGGACGAAGGACAGCTGGAGAAGCAGTTGCCTGATTCGACTCTAGACCAGAAAATCGGAATGCGTCAATTAAATGAAAGAAAATAATAAGATTTTCCGGAGAAAGGAAAGATGCTGCAGCGCGGTACTTTCATCTCCCCGGAAAATTGCCGCACCACCCACTGAATGCAGGCTCCGGGCACTTCACCGCATCGCGGAAGAAAGCGGGCGGCGAGCGATGGGGCTCCGGCAATTTCTTTTTTATTTCTTTCGTATTTTGACTTCCCGAAAGAAATAAACGAAAGTGGCGGCAAGTTACAGGAATCACGCATGCACCCCACCACGCTTTCAGATCTATCCATCTGGCACCGATTGGGCGGCGCCGATACCGCCACCGAGATAGCCCAGCAACCGGCGCTGTGGGAGACCCTGGCCGACACCCTTTTCCACGACCGCGCACGGCTGCAGGCCTTCCTTGGCGAGCGCCTGGACGACCCGCGTCAGCTCGTGCTGTTCACCGGCGCCGGCAGTTCCGGCTTCATCGCCGAGATGGTGGCCGACAGCATCAATGCGCAATGGCCGGCGGAAGTGCGCGCCGTGCACACCACCAGCCTGCTTACCCACCCGGCGCTGTACCTGCAGCGCGACCGCCCCACCCTGTTGGTGTCGTTCGGCCGCAGCGGCTCCAGCCCGGAGAGCGTGGCGGCGGTGGAACGTGTGCGCGCCGATGTGGATGACGCGCTGTTCCTGGACATCACCTGCAATGCCAACGGCGAACTCGCACGCCGTGGCGCGGGCCAGGCCGACACCTGCACGCTGCTGATGCCCGCCGCATCCTGCGACCGCGCCTTCGCCATGACCAGCAGCCTGAGCTGCATGCTGCTGGCCGCACTCACTGTGTTCGAGCGCGCGCCATGGGAACAACGCAGCCAGCGCCTGCACCAGCTCGCCACCCTGGCACGCCTGGGCATCGCGCAGTGGGATGCGCCCATTGCCACGCTTGCACACACCCCCTTCAACCGCGTGATCTACCTTGCCAGCGGCCCACTGGAGGCGTTGGCGCGCGAGGCCGCGCTGAAGGTGCTCGAACTCAGCGCAGGCCGCGTGCTGGCGCTGGCCAATACACCGCTGGGCTTCCGCCATGGGCCCAAGTCCACGCTCAATGCCGACACGCTGGTGGTGATGTTCCGCAGCATCGAGCCGCTGGCGCGTCGTTACGAACACGACCTGCTGCAGGAACTGCGGGGCGATGGCGTCGCCGGCAAGGTGCTTTCGGTCGGCCCGCAAGGCGAGGCTGGCGATGACGACTACAGCCTGCCCGCGCCCGCGCTCCCGGACAGCTGGCTGGCGGCCGCGTGGCTGCCATTCGCGCAGATGTATGCGCTGCAGCGTTCGGCGGCATTGGGCCTTACCCCGGACAACCCCTTCCCCGATGGCACCGTCAACCGCGTGGTCAAGGGAGTCACCATCCACCATGGCTGAACCCACGCCCTGCTACGGCATCGACATCGGCGGCACCAAGAGCGAACTGGTGGCCTGCGATGCGGCCATGCAGGTCGTGTGGCGCAAACGCATTGCCACGCCACAGGCGGATTACCCTTCCTTCCTTGCTGCGGTGGAACAGCTGGTTGCCAATGCCGATGCCGAACTCGGCATCCGCGCCGAGGCCATCGGCATAGCCCTGCCCGGTGTACGCGAGCGCCGCAGTGGCCGCCAGCTCAGCGCCAACGTGCCGGCCCTCACCGGCCAGACCGTGGCCCACGATCTGCAGGCACGGCTGCAACGCAGGCTGCATTTCGGCAATGACCTGCAGTGTTTCGCACTGTCCGAGGCGCATGGCGGCGCGGCCGATGGCTACGCCAGCATGTTCGGCGCCATTCTTGGCACCGGTGCGGGCGGTGGCTACTGCGTGCAGGGCCGCTTGATCGGCGGCTTCAACGGCCTGGCTGGCGAATGGGGCCACTGGAGTGTGCCGGCCAATCTGCTGCAGCGCCATGGCCTGCCACTGCTTGATTGCGGCTGCGGCCTGCGCGGCTGCGTGGAGCGTTACGTCTCCGGCAGTGGCGTGGCAATGATCGAACGCCATCTGGGCGGCAGCGCGGCCAATGCCAGCGAAGTCATCGCCCTGGCCGATGCCGGCAACCCGCGCGCGCGGCAGGCGCTGGACATCCACCGCGACCTGCTCGCGCACAGCTTCGCCGAGCTGATCCTGGCGCTGGACCCGCACGTCATCGTGCTCGGCGGCGGGCTCTCGCAGTACGCACCGCTGTACCAGCAACTGCCGGCAGCGATCAGCACACACCTGTTCAACGGCGTGGAGGTGCCCCCCATCGTGCCACCACGTTTCGGCGATGCCGGCGGTGCACGCGGCGCCGCCCTGCTTGCCTGCCAACCCGATCTGTCCTGAATACCCACGGAGCCCACCATGTCACCGTTGCAGACCCTGCTTGCATCCCATCGCCAAGGCCACAACGTTGGCCTGTACAGCGTCTGCTGCAGCAACGAGCAGGTGCTGCGCGCCGCCATGCATGTGGCCACGCGCTACGGCACGCTGTTGCTGGTGGAGGCCACCTCCAACCAGGTGGACCAGTTTGGCGGCTATACCGGCATGACTCCGGTGCAGTACCGCGACTACGTGCAGCGCCTTGCCGACGAAGAAGGCTTCCCGCGCGACCGGCTGGTACTTGGCGGCGACCACCTCGGCCCCAACGCCTGGCAGAAGCAGTCCGCTGCTGAAGCCATGGCCAACGCGCGCGTACTGATAGAAGCCTATGCGGCCGCCGGCTTCCACAAGATCCACCTGGACTGCAGCATGTCCTGCGCCGACGACCCCACACCGCTGCCCGATGCAACGGTTGCCGCGCGTTCGGCGGAACTGGCGGTGATTGCCGAAGCCGCTGCCAAGGCCAATGGCCTGCCGCCGCCTGTGTATGTGATTGGCACCGAGGTGCCGGTGCCCGGTGGTGAAGCCTCGCTGGAAGGCGGGCTGGCAGTGACCACGCCTGCCGCCGCCGCGCAGACCCTTGCCATCCACCAGCAGGCGTTCGACACCCCGGAACTGCGCGATGCATGGCTGCGCGTCATAGCGATGGTGGTGCAACCGGGCGTGGATTTCGATGCGGTCAGCGTGCACGACTATGACCCGGCGCAGGCATCCACGCTTGCCGATTTCCTGGAGCAGCAGCCGCGCATCGTGTTCGAGGCGCACTCCACCGATTACCAGCGCGAAACCGGCTTCCACGCGCTGGTGCGCGACCACTTCGCCATCCTCAAGGTTGGCCCCGCCGCCACGTTCGCCTATCGCGAGGCGCTGTTCGCGCTGGCCGCCATCGAGGCCGAACTGCTGCCGGCAGCGCAGTGCTCACAGCTGCCGCAGGTGCTGGAGCAGGTGATGCTGGCCAAGCCGAAGCACTGGCAGGCGCATTACCACGGCGACGAAGCCACACTGCGCATGCTGCGTGCCTATGCGTTCAGCGACCGCTGCCGCTACTACTGGGGCGAGCCGGAACTGGAGCGCGCGGTGACCACGCTGTTCGCCAATCTTGAGCAGCACACGCCACCGCTGGTACTGCTCAGCCAGTACCTGCCCGAACAGTTCCGTGCGGTGCGTGCCGGCCGGCTTGGCAACACGCCCACCGCGCTGGTGCAGCACCATATCGGCCTGTGCCTGGCCGAGTACGCACGCGCCTGCAGCCACAACCAGGCCGGCCCGCGCACGGCGCAGGCCGGGCAGGCAGCCGTGGCTTCCGCCAACGGTTAAGCTTCCGCTCCTTCTTTTAACGGACCCCGCAGATGGCCATCCGCAACACCCGCCCCCGCCGCCAGCAGATACTGCAGCTCCTCATCGACGAAGGCGCGGTGCAGGTATCGGATCTGGTCGAGCGGTTCGGCGTGTCGGCGGTGACCATCCGCACCGATCTTGGCCAGATCGAATCGCAGGGTCTGGCCACGCGCACCCATGGTGGCGCCACACTGGTGCGCGTGCCGCCGCAGGAACACGACATCCACGAAAAGGATGCGCTGAACCTCACCCTGAAGGAGTCCATCGGCAGCCGCGCCGCGCAGCTGGTGCGGCCCGGCGACAACATCATCATCGACTCCGGCTCCACCACCATGACGCTGGCGCGCCACCTGCACGACCACCAGGACGTCACGGTGATGACCAATGGCCTGAACATCGCCTGGGAGCTGGCCAACGCGCCGGGCATCGAGGTGATACTCACCGGCGGCCAGCTGCGCAAGCAGTCGCTGTCTCTACAGGGCAGCCAGGCCGAATCCAGCCTCACCACCTATAGTTTCGACACGCTGTTCCTCGGTGTGGACGGCCTGGACCTGCAGTTCGGCCTGACCACGCACGACGAAGGCGAGGCACGCCTGAACCACCGCATGGTCGAGCGCGCGCGCCGCATCGTGGTGCTCACCGACGCCTCCAAGTTTGGCCGGGTGAGCCTGCACCGCATCGCGCGGCTGGACCAGGTGCACGCCATCATCACCGATGCCGGCATTGACGATGCAACCCGCGAGGGGCTGCTGCAGCAGGGCATTGAAGTGATCATCGCCGAGCCTTCGCCATGAACACCCCGCACGCGCTGCACGGCCGCATCCTCACCCCGCTCGGCTGGCGGCGCGGCCATGTGCGTTTCGACCAGCACATCCACACGCTGGACGTGGACGACCACGCAGGTGACGACAACACGCTGCCGGTGATCCTGCCCGGCTTCATCGACCTGCATGTACACGGCGGCGCAGGCGTGGACCTGATGCAGGGCGGCGATGTGGCACGCACCATCGCGCGTACCCATGCCCGCCACGGCACCACCAGCCTGCTCGGCACCACCATGACCGCCGCGATGGACGAGATCGAGAACGCGCTGCGCGGTCTGGCGCAGGTGATGGCCGCGCCGGACAGCGATGCCGCGCAGATCGTGGGCGTGCATCTGGAAGGCCCCTTCATCAGCCCGCAACGGCTGGGCGCGCAACCACCACGCACGGTGGAGGCCACCCTGCAATGCGTGCAGCACCTGCATGCCCTGGCACCTATCAAGGTGCTCACGCTTGCACCGGAAATCGGCCAGCACACGGCGTTGATTCCCGCACTGTCGAACATGGGCATCCGCGTGCAGCTGGGCCACAGCGCCGGCACCTATGAAGACGCCGTGGCCGCGCTGCAGGCCGGTGCCACCGGCTTCACCCATCTGTTCAACGGCATGACCGGCGTGGATCACCGCAACCCCGGCATTGCCGCCGCCGCACTGGCATATGCGCAGTACGCCGAGATCATCCCCGACCTGCATCATGTGCACCGCGGCGTGATCCGCATGGCAGCGCGCGCCATTCCGCGCCTGTACGCGGTGACCGATGCCACCGCTGCCACCGGCATGCCCGATGGCGAGTATGCACTTGGCGAACAGCGCGTGCACAAATGCATGGGCTGCGTGCGCCTTGCCAGCGGCTCGCTGGCCGGCAGCGCGCTGACCATGGACCAGGCACTGCGCAATCTGGTGGATGTCGGGCTGGAACTTGCCGACGCCGCACAGCGTGTTTCCACCTTTCAGGCCGACTACCTGGCGCTGCACGACCGTGGCCGCATCGCGCCCGGTCTGCGCGCGGACATGGTCGTGCTGAGCCCGGACCTGCACCTGCAGCAGGTGTGGGTGGGCGGCCAATCGATAAGCCTGCAGCACGCCTGACCCACACCCTCTACGCGCCGGCACGCGGCCTGCCGCGCCCGGACATGCCCACGCCCCTTCAGGAGCGAAGCCGATGACCAGCAGCGCCCACGCCGTACCCGCCAGCGACGCCGCGCCACGCTGGCCTGTGCGCTACCTGTTGTTCATCGCCGGCCTCGGCGGCCTGCTGTACGGCATCGACATCGGCATCATCGCCGGTGCCCTGCCCTATCTGGAGGCGACGGCCAGCCACGCATGGCAGCTGAGCAGCCAGCAGCTGGGCTTCGTGGTGGCTGCGGTACTGCTGGGCAGTGTGCTGTCCTCGCTGTTCGCCGGCATGGTGGCCGACCTCATCGGCCGCCGTGGCGCCATGCTGCTGGCCGGCGTGCTGTTCACCGCCAGCATTCCGATCATGGCGCTCGCCTCGGGCTATACGCCACTGCTGCTGGGGCGGCTGCTGCAGGGCATCAGCGGCGGCCTGATCGGCGTGGTGGTGCCGCTGTACCTGGCCGAAGTGCTGGCACCGGAACGGCGTGGCCGTGGCGCGGCGATGTTCCAGCTATTGCTGACCATCGGCCTGGTGCTGGCGGCACTGATCGGCCTGTACCAAGCCCATGCCGTGGACGCGGCCACCGAGAGCATGCGCAACCTGCCGCTGGTGCAGCAGGCGCAGGAACTGTTCGCGGTGAAGGACCACGCATGGCGCACCATTTTCTGGAGCTGCCTGCTGCCCGGCGTGGTGTTCTGCGTGGGCGTGCTGTGGCTGTCCGAGTCGCCGCGCTGGCTGGTACAGCGCAGGCGCACCGATGCCGCGCGCCACAGCCTGCAACGTACCCTGCCCGCCGCACAGGTAGAACCGACGCTGGCGCAGATACAGGCGCCCGCGCGCACAGGTGCCGATGGCAAGCGCGACCGCCTGCTGAGCAGGCGCTATGTGGTGCCGTTCCTGCTCGCCTGCGTGGTGCTGGCCTGCACCCAGGCCACCGGCATCAACTCGGTGCTGGCCTATGCGGTGAACATCCTCAATCAAGCCGGTTTGCCGGGTGCCGCCGCCAATGGCGCGGACGTGGCCATCAAACTGCTCAACGCGTTGATGACCGTGGTCGCGCTGCTGCTGGTGGACCGCAAGGGCCGCAAGTTCCTGCTGATGCTCGGCAGCGGCGGCATCTGCCTGTCGCTGCTGGCCGCTGCAATGCTGTTCTACAAGACCGAACAGGGCCGCCTGGACGTGCAGCCGCGCCTGCAGCAGATGGTGCAGGCCGACACGCTGCAGCTGGACATGGACCAGGCGCAATGGCGCCAGCTCTCCAGCACGCGGCTGCACAACGGCCAGCCGCTGCAGCTCACCGTGTCCTACAGTTTTGGTGGTTTCAGCGACGTGCGCTCGCTGCGCAGCGACAACCCCAGCGACCACCAGCTGCGCATCCAGCGCGACGCCACCGTGCGCAGCGACAGCGTCATCGGCAGCTTCTTCCGTGGCCTGCACCTGAATCCTTTCCCTGATCCGTCCACCGCCGCCACCGCACCGCTGCACATCGAACAGGCGTGGATAGGGCCGGTACCGCCACCCACGCATGGCTGGCTGGTGGCCACCTGCATCCTGGTGTTCGTGGCGTTCTTCGCGGTAGGCCCCGGCATCTGCGTGTGGCTGGCGCTGTCCGAACTGATGCCCAACCGCATCCGCTCCAACGGCATGAGCATCGCCCTGCTGATCAACCAGTTCGTCTCCACCTCGATCGCCGCGGTGTTCCTGCCCACCGTCGGCCGGCACGGCTACTCCAGCATGTTCCTGTTCTGGGCCGGCTGCACCTTCGTGTTCTTCCTGGTGGCCACCTTCTGGCTGCCGGAAACCAAGGGCAAGACACTGGAGGAAATAGAAGCCCACTTCCGCTGAGAAGCACGCCCAGGCTCCCGCAGCCCCGCAGCCCCGTAGCCCGGGTAAGCGCAGCGCACCCGGGACCACGTGGAGCTTCCGCTGCACAAGCGCGCGCCGTTCACCGGACTACATCCTCGGGCATTTCCGTTGCCGTGCCGATCCCCCGGGTGCGCTGCGCTTACCCGGGCTACACAAGCGCGCTGCACACACGCGTGCTGGCTGCCCTGCCCGCCGCCACAAACGCAAACGGCCACCCGGATGTAGCCGTTGCTGCAACAGACCGTGAGGCATCTCGACAGGGGCAGCCTTGGCAACCCGTAGCCCGGGTAAGCGCAGCGCACCCGGGACCACGTAGTGTTTCAGCTGCGCACGCGCGTGCCGTTCGCTGGACTGCATCTTCGGGCATCTCTATTGCCATGCCGATTCCCCGGGTGCGCTGCGCTTACCCGGGCTACACAAGCGTGCTATGCGCTTTGCCTGATGCCACAAACGCAAACGGCCACACGAAGGTGACCGTTGCTGCAACAGACCGTGAGGCCTGCGGCGTATTACTCGGCGGCGGCCCCGTAGCCCGGGTAAGC
>DCXY01000049.1:251146-269911 GCA_002329155.1 Stenotrophomonas sp. UBA2124
CCGGGTAAGCGCCAGCGCACCCGGGACCACGCGGCATTTCCGCTGCGCATGCGCGTGCCGTTCACCGAACTGCATCTTCGGGCAATTCTAGTGCCATGCCGATTCCCCGGGTGCGCTGCGCTTACCCGGGCTACACAAGCGCGATACACAAGCGCGGCATGCTCTATCTGATGCCACAAACGCAAACGGCCACCCGGAGGTAGCCGTTGCTGCAACAGACCGTGAGGCCTGCGGCGGTATTACTCGGCGGCGGCAGCCTTGGCGGCCAGGCGGGCGGCCTTGGCCTGCTGCGCGGCAGCCAGGTCTTCCTTGATGCGAGCAGCCTTGCCTTCCAGGCCACGCAGGTAGTACAGCTTGCCGGCGCGAACCTTACCGCGGCGCTTCACTTCGACCGAGTCGATCAGGGCGCTGTGGGTCTGGAACACGCGCTCGACGCCGTAGCCGTGCGAGATCTTGCGGACGGTGAACGAGGAGTTCAGGCCGGCGTTCTTGGTGCCGATGACGACGCCTTCGTAAGCCTGCACGCGCTCACGGTTGCCTTCCTTCACCTTCACGTTCACCACGACGATGTCGCCCTGGCTGAACTTCGGCAGTTCGCGGGTGACCTGGGCGGACTCGAACTCCGCGACGATGGACTTGTTCAGCTTGCTCATTGGATTACACCGATTTTTCGGGGTGGGCGTGTCGGAGTCGACAGCTTGGGCTCATGCAGTCACCGGATTGCGCTGCACGTTTGTTGTTCTGGCACCCTGCTGGCACAAGTAGCCAACGGGAACTCGCAATTCTAACCTACGGATCGCCCTCGGCGCCAGTAGGTGGCTGGGCCGCCGCCAGGGCCTCACGGGCCTCGGCCAGCAGCTTGCGGTCGGCCTTGCCCAGACCGGCCTCATCCAGCAGGTCCGGGCGGCGCAGGGCGGTACGCAGCAGCGACTGCTGCCGGCGCCAGCGGGCGATGGCGGCGTGGTTGCCCGAACGCAGCACGTCGGGCACCCCGCCCAGCGCATGGCTGGACGGCTGGCTGTAATGCGGGCAATCCAGCAGGCCGTCGCCCTCGAAACTGTCCTGCACCGCCGACTCGGCGTCGTTCAGCGCGCCCTCCTGCAGCCGGGTGACCGCATCGATGATCACCGCCGCGCCCAGTTCGCCACCGGACAGCACGTAGTCACCAATGGAGATCTCCTCGTCCACCTCGGCAGCCAGGAAACGCTCGTCCACACCCTCGTAGCGGCCACAGAGCAGGATCATGCGCGGCAGTGCCGCCAGTTCGCGCACCTTGGCCTGGGTCAGCGGGCGGCCCTGCGGGCTCAGGTAGATCAGCGGCGCTGGCTGCGGGTCGGCTGCGCGGGCGGCGGCCAGCGCCGCGCGCAGCGGCTCGATCAGCATCACCATGCCGGGGCCGCCGCCGAACGGGCGGTCATCCACCCGGCGGTAGTTGCCCTCGGCATAGTCGCGCGGATTCCAGCCGTGCAGTTCCAGCAGGCCGCGCTCCTGCGCGCGCCCCACCACGCCCAGTGCGGCCGACTGGGCGAGGAATTCCGGGAACAGGCTGATGACATCCACGCGCATGGCGCTAGAACTCCGGGTCCCAGTCCACGACGATCAGGTTGCCGTCGAAATCCACCGACTTGATGAAATCGTCCATCACGAACGGCACCATGCGCTCACGGTCGCCACGCACCACCAGCACGTCGTTGGAGCCGGTATTGAACAGGTGCGAGACCTGGCCCAGCTTCACGCCGTCCACGGTCTGCACTTCCAGGCCTTCCAGATCGACCCAGTAGTATTCGTCCGGCTTCGGCGGCGGCAGTGCGCTGCGCGCGATGTAGATCTCGGTGCCGCGCATGGCCTCGACCACGTTGCGGTCATCCACGTCCGGGAAAGTGGCGATCAGGCTCTTGCCCGATTCACGGCCACGCACACCGGACAGCTCGGACTCCTGCCCCGCAGGGGTACGCAGGATCCACGGCTGGTAACGGAAAATGGCGGAGCGAGGCTCGGTCCAGGACTCGAGCTTCACTTCACCGCGCACACCAAAAGCGCCGGCAACCCTGCCCAGCAGGATCCGGCGCCCGGAATCTTTATTCATAACCAATCGGGCCGCGCTTTCGCGCGGCCCGTCAGGATCAGGCCGCAGTGGCCTGGGCCTTGGTCGCTTCCTTGTACAGGTTGCGAACCTTGTCGGTCAGCTGGGCGCCGTTGGCAACCCACTTGTCGACGGCGGCGATGTCCAGCACCACGCGCTGCTCGGCGCCCTGGGCAACCGGATTGTAGTAGCCGACGCGCTCGATGTTGCGGCCGTCGCGGGCGCTACGGACGTCGGTAACGATGATGTGGTAGAACGGACGCTTCTTGGCGCCGCCGCGGGTCAGTCGAATCTTGACCATGGTGGTTTTTCCTATGTAGCCCAGTCGCCAGGATGGCGCGGTAAGCCGGCGATTATAGCGGCGCGGCGGGGGCATTCCAAGTCCGTGGAACCGGCGCAACCTGAACAGGGCTGAACGGGCGTTTCCAGCTGACTGCGGGCCGTGTGCGCCCTGCCGAAGCGCCTACAACCGCTCCCACGGCGCCAGGGCCGATGCCTGCCGGAGCATCGCCAGCAACTCGTCCGACTGGCCGAACACCAGCCCTTCGCCCACACCGGCCAACGGCCACAGGCCGGTGGCATTGCAGGCCACCGCGCCACTGAAACCGGACAGCGCCGACAGCGGAATCGCCTGCCGCGCCTGCACCTGCCCCATCCGTTGCAGCCCGTCTTCCAGCAGCTGCCCGGCCACGCCGTGCAGGATGTCAGCCTGCGGCCACAGTACCTGCCGGCCGTCCCAGAACGCCACATTCCAGGTGGTGCCCTCGCTCACCTGCCCCGCCGCATCGACGAACAAGGCATCGTCATAGCCCTGCACCATCGCCTGCCTGCGATGGTGGAACAGCGGGAACGTGCCGACGTGTTTGATATGCGCCAGATCACGCTGGTAATGCACTGGCAGCACCGTGCGGGGCTGCGACGGCATGTTGGCGGGCGGCGCGACGGCCACCAGCACATCCACCGGCACCTGACGTAACGGCTGGCGGAAATCGAAGGCACGCGCGAATACCGTGATGCGCACGGAGGCATCGGCCACACCGCAATCGACCAGCGCCTGCTTCAGCCATGACTGCACCTGCCCGGCATCCAGCTCCACACCGAACAACGCCTGCGTGGCCTGCTGCAGCCGCTGCAGATGCAGTGCCCAGCCCTGCACCGCACCGTCGCGCACCTGCAACGAGGTGAAGTGCCCGTAGTTCACCTGCGCGGCTGCAAGCACCTCGCCACTGGCCTGCTCGCCATTGCAGAAATAATGGATCACAGCAGCACCTGCGCCTGTGCCCACATCCCGCGCAGGATGTCCGCCGCGGGTGCGCGCTGCGCCAGCCATGCCGACTGACCGGCCCAGGCCTGCATCGCGTCGATGCGATTGTCGGCATTGGCCTGCGCACGCATGCCGGCAGTCAGGCCGCGCTGCACCGGATACGGTTGTGGCGGCGGCGCACCGTCAGCGTGGGCCGCCCGCACGTAAGGCGTGGACAGCGCGCGCCCCAGCCGGCCACTGAAGGCGCGCGTTGCACTGGTAGCCTCGGGCTCGGCAGCAGCCAATGCATCGCGCCAGGCCGGCGCGATGCTGGATTCGTCAGCGGCAAGAAAGGCGGTGCCCACCTGCACCGCGCTCGCACCCAGCAGCAAGGCAGCGGCCACACCCCGGCCATCGGCAATGCCACCGGCAGCGATCACTGGCACCTGCAGCTTGTCGGCCAGACGCGGCAGCAGCGCGAACAGGCCCACCATCTGCTGCTCGGCACGCGCGGCATCGAAAGCACCTCGATGACCACCGGCCTCCATGCCCTGCGCGACCACCGCATCGGCACCGGCCGCCTGCGCCTGCAGGGCTTCATCCAGCGTGGTGGCACAGGCGAACCAAGCGATGCCCTCCGCCTTGAGCCGCGCCACCTGTGCAGCCGAGAACACACCCATGATGGTGGAGGCGACTGCGGGCCGCGCCTGGATCAGCGCATCGAACTGCGCATCGAAATCAGCGGGACCGGCGTCACCGGCGCCAGCCTCCACAGGAGGCCCCCATTGGCCGAGAAAGGCGCGGGTAGCGGCCTCAGCCTCGGCATCACGCACGGGCGCCGGGTCGGGCACCCATAGGTTCACCTGCGCGGGCCCGCTGGACTGTTCGCGGAAGGCCCCCATCCACTGCCCGATCTGCGCTGGCTTGGACAGCACGGCCCCCATCGCGCCCATGCCACCGGCATTGGCCAGCGCGGCGCTCAGCGGCACCGGACAGGCACCGGCCATCGGCGCCAGCAGAACGGGAAGCGCAATGCTGAAGCGCTGGCAGAAACCAGCGACCCGGTCGGACACGGCAGGGTTGCGGAGGGCGATGGGGGTGCCCTCGGCGTTCATCCGATTCAGCGCAGCGAGATGCCGTAGGAACGCACCAGCTGGCTGTCCATCTCTTCGTTGAAGACGAAGTTGACGTACTTGGCGTCGTCAGCAGTGAATTCCACATCCACGCGCGAACGGCCGATCTCGGTACCGGATTCATCCAGCGCGCGCGCCAGGAAGGCGCCGGTGTAAGGCCGGGTCGCCACTACATACACCGAAGCGTCCTTGGAGCCCATGCCACGGCTCTTGCCGAGGGTGACGGTCATGCCGCTGGCAGCCACCGAGGGGTCCACATCCAGCTTCAGCGCCATGCGCTTGTCCACGCCTTCGCCCAGACCGGCGACGAAATCGGTGGCGGTGCCGCTGATGGCACTGCCGGCCTTCTGCGACAGCGAACGGTCTTCACCGCATGCACTCAGTGCCAGCACCAGCGACACCACGAAAATTCCCTTCTTCATACAACACTCTCCCTTGGTTGAACCGTCAGCAATTCGTATCGATCAGCGGAACGGCAGGCCGCCCTTGCCGCCGCCCATCGCGCCGAGCATGCCCTTCATGTTGCGCATCATGCCCTTCATGCCGCCACCGGACAGTTTGCCCATCATCTTTTCCATCTGCATGTACTGCTTCATCAGCTTGTTGACGTCGGCCGGCTGGGTGCCGGAACCACGCGCGATGCGGGCACGGCGCGAGCCGTTGAGCAACCCCGGATTGCGGCGCTCCTTCTTGGTCATCGAGTTGATGATGGCGATCATGCGCGGCACTTCCTTGCTCTGCGTGACCTGCTGCTTGAGGTGGTCGGGGATCTGCCCCAGGCCCGGCAGCTTGTCCATCAGGCTGCCGATGCCGCCCATGTTCTGCATCTGCTCCAGTTGGTCGCGCATGTCGTTGAGGTCGAACTTCTTGCCCTTGGCGACCTTCTCGGCCAGCTTCTGCGCCTTGTCCTTGTCAACCTGCTGCTCGACCTGCTCCACCAGCGACAGCACGTCGCCCATGTCCAGGATGCGGCTGGCCACGCGCTCGGGGTGGAACACGTCCAGCCCGTCCACCTTCTCGCCGGTACCGGTGAACTTGATCGGCTTGCCGGTGATGTAGCGCACGCTCAGCGCGGCACCGCCACGGGCGTCGCCGTCGGTCTTGGTCAGCACCACGCCGGTCAGCGGCAGCGCTTCACCAAAGGCCTTGGCGGTGTTGGCCGCGTCCTGGCCGGTCATCGAATCGACCACGAACAGGGTTTCAGCCGGGTTGATCGCCGCGTGCAGGGCCTTGATCTCGGCCATCATCGCTTCGTCGATGGCCAGGCGGCCGGCGGTATCGACCAGCAGCACGTCCACGAAGGACCGGCGCGCGTCGTCGATGGCCGCGCGGACGATGTCCACCGGCTTCTGGTCCGGTGCGGACGGGAAAAACAGCACGCCCACCTGGTCAGCCAGGGTCTTGAGCTGCTCGATGGCCGCCGGACGGTAAACGTCGGCCGACACCACCATCACCTTTTTCTTGCGCTTTTCCTTCAGGTGCTTGGCCAGCTTGCCGACCGTGGTGGTCTTGCCGGCGCCCTGCAGGCCCGCCATCAGGATGATGGCCGGTGCCGGGACGTTGAGGTTCAGGTCGGTGGCCTGCGAGCCCATGACCGCGGTCAGCTCGTCGCGCACGACCTTGATCAGCGCCTGGCCGGGGGTCAGCGACTTGAGCACTTCCTGGCCGACCGCGCGGACCTTGATCTTCTCCACCAGCGCCTGCACCACCGGCAGGGCCACGTCGGCCTCCAGCAGGGCGATGCGGACTTCGCGGGTGGCCTCGCGGATGTTCTCCTCGGTCAGGCGGCCGCGCCCACGCAGGCGCTCGATGGTGCCGGAAAGGCGCTGGGTCAGTGACTCGAACATGCGGTGCAACCTGCGGGAATCGTCAGTACAGAGACCCCAAGTATAGCGGCCAGTGGCCTGACACGCGGTCGCGCATCGCCAGCGGCTGGCGCGTGTGAGAAACTGTGCCGATGACAATCGTTCTCATTGCCACCGCCTTCTATCTGCTGGCCACCGCACTGCTGGTGCGCGGCCTGGCGGCCGACCGCAATCCGCCTGCTGCCACATGGCTGCTGCCGGCGTGCGTGGCAATGGCATTGCACGCCGGTTACCACCTGTGGGTAGCACTGCGCGGCAACGGGGGCGGCCCTGACATGCACTTCTTCGCGGCGCTGTCGCTGGTGGCGCTGGGCATGGCCCTGCTGACCACACTGGTGGGCGCGCGTGGGCGCATGGCCGCACTGGGCGTGGTGGTGCTGCCGATGGCGGCAATCCTGCTGCTGGCCTACCACGGCTATGGCCACGAGCCGAGCAAGCCGCTGGGCTGGCGCCTTGCCACCCACGCCTGGCTGGCGCTGCTGTCCTACGCCACGCTGAGCGTGGCCGCGCTGCTGGCCATCATGCTGTGGCTGCAGGAGCGCGCCCTGCGCCGGCGTGATTTCCATGCATGGCTGCGTGCACTGCCGCCGCTGGCCGATCTGGAAACCCTGCTGTTCCGCACGATTGCAGTGGGCTTCAGCCTGCTGACGCTGACCCTGGTGACCGGCGTGCTGTTCGTGGACAACCTGCTGGAACAGAAGCTGGTGCACAAGACCGTGCTCAGCGTGCTGTCCTGGCTGGTGTTCGGCACCCTGCTGGTGGGCCGCCGCCGTTACGGCTGGCGCGGCATCAAGGCGGTGCATTGGACCCTGAGCGCGATGGCGCTGCTGCTGCTGGCGTTCTTCGGCAGCCAGTTCGTGATCGAGCTGGTGCTGCACCGCGAGTGATGGGGTGTTGGGCGCTTGCGGGCGCTCGTTACTTCTTCTGAAAGGCTGCGGAGCTTACCCCTCCCCAGCCCTCCCCTTGGCTGCGCCAAAGGGAGGGGGCGGGTCATGCGAACGGTAAGAATTGAGGGAAACCCCGCTTCTGGCCCCCTCCCTTTGCCATAGGCAAGAGGGTGAAGAAGGCCGCTTGCACGCCATTGGCGTGCGGCCTGATGAACGCCCGAAGGCCATGCCGCAGGGCCGGACGGGTTGGGGAGGGGTGCCGTTCGAGCGTCGCCCCCTACTCCGCCGCAGCCTCCAGCGCCTCGGACAGTCTTTCCACCGCGATGACCTCCATGCCCTTCACCACGCCGGTCTTTGGCGCGTTGGCCTTGGGCACAATGGCGCGCTTGAAGCCATGCGTCGCCGCTTCACGCAATCGATCTTCACCATTGGGCACCGGGCGGATTTCACCGGACAGGCCTACCTCGCCGAAGGCGATGGTCTTCTCCGCCAGCGGCCGGTCCTGCAGCGATGACAGCACCGCCAGCAGCACGGGCAGGTCCACGGCGGTTTCCTGCACGCGGATACCACCGACCACGTTGACGAACACGTCCTGGTCACCCACCATCACGCCACCGTGACGGTGCAGCACCGCCAGCAGCATGGCCAGGCGGTTCTGCTCCAGACCCACCGCCACGCGGCGCGGGTTGGACAGCGGCGAGGAATCCACCAATGCCTGCACTTCCACCAGCAGCGGGCGCGTGCCCTCGCGGGTGACCATCACGCAGCTGCCCGGCTGGCGTGTGCTGCCGCCGGACAGGAAAATCGCCGATGGGTTGGGCACTTCCTTCAGGCCCTTCTCACCCATCGCGAAAACACCCAGCTCGTTGACCGCACCAAAGCGGTTCTTGAAGGCGCGCAGCACGCGGAAACGGCTGCCGCTCTCGCCCTCGAAATACAGCACCGCATCGACCATGTGCTCCAGCACGCGCGGGCCGGCAATGCCGCCCTCCTTGGTGACGTGGCCGACCAGGAACACGGCGGTGCCGGTCTCCTTGGCGAAGCGCACCAGCCGCGCGGCGCTCTCACGCACCTGGCTCACCGAGCCCGGCGCGGCGGTCAACGATTCGGTCCACAACGTCTGCACCGAATCGGCCACGATCAGCTTGGGGCGTGCGCTGGCGGCATGCTGCAGGATGTTCTCCACGCCGGTTTCGGCCAGACCATTGAGCCCCTCCAGCGGCAGGTCAAGGCGCACGGCGCGGCCTGCCACCTGGGCCAGCGATTCCTCGCCGGTGACGTACAGCACCGGCAACGTGCCGGCCATCTTCGCCACCGCCTGCAGCAGCAGCGTGGATTTGCCGATGCCCGGGTCACCGCCCACCAGGATTACCGCACCTTCGACCAGACCACCGCCAAGCACGCGGTCAAACTCACCGATGCCGGTGGACACGCGCAGGTGTTCGGTCTGCTGCACGTCCTTGAGCGCGGTGATCTTCGGCGCATCAACCTTGCCCGCCCAGCCGCTTCGGCGCGCGGCCGGCGACTTGGCCGCGGCAGCACTCTCCAGCACCACTTCACTGAGTACGTTCCAGGCCCCGCATTCGCTGCACTGGCCCTGCCATTTGCTGTACTCGGCACCACATTCGGTGCAGACGTAGGCGCTGTTGCGGGTCTTGGCCATGGAGGTTCCTGCTGCGGGGTACCGCAGCATAGCCGAGCGCGGTCGCAACGGCTGCGACGCTGCCGCGCGGCTCAGCCCTGCGCGTTGCGCGCGGCAATCATGGCGCGGTACTGGCGTGGCGCCATGCCTACCTCGGCCTTGAATTTGCGGGTGAACGCGCTCTGGTCACTGAAGCCGCAGGCCTGGCCGATGCTGGCCACGCTTTCATCACCGTGCAGCAGGTGCAGGGCAATCTGGATGCGCAGGCGCGTGAGCACCTGCTGCGGGGTCATCTGGAATACTTTGCGGAACGAGCGTTCCAGCTTGGACAGCGAGAAGCCGGTGATGTCCAGCAAGGTCTGCATGCGCACGTTTTCAGCATAGTGCGAGTTGAGGTAATCCAGCGCCAGCCGCAGCGGTTCGTACTGCGACTCCAGCCCGCCACGCTGGCCCAGGTCGCGCGAAATGCCCACCAGCCCCACCACCTGCCCGTCCTCGATGATGGGCCGCTTGCAGGTCAGGCACCAGCCGGGCTGCTGGTTGGCGAACAGCTGCAGCTCCATCACGTTCTCGATCACCTCGCCGGCCAGCACGCGCTGGTCCTGGGCGACATAGGCCTCGCTCATGCCCATGGGGTACAGCTCATCGGCACGCTTGCCGATGACCTCGCTGCGCGACTTCACCCCCAGCCGCTGCATCATGGTCATGTTGACGTGCGTGTAGCGCCCGGCACTGTCCTTGGCAAAGAACAGCACGCTGGGTATGGCGTCGAACAGGGCTTCGATTTCGGCGGGGTCGATACGCATCTGGCTACTGCAAAAGCTGGGTGAACCTGGCTGACATACGATGATGCCTCATTGTGCGGACTTTCCACAGACCGCGGCGCGGGGCATGCCGCCCCACGCCGCAGCTGTATGGTTCAGAAGCTGTAGCGCAGGTAGAGGCTGGTGCTGCGCGGCGCCTGCAGCCCGGTGACCGAGCGGTAGCTCTCCAGCGGCACCACGTTGCCAGCTGCATCCAGGCCCACGCTGGAAATCATGCTGCGCTGGGTCACCGCATCATTGTTGGTGAGGTTGGTGACCGACAGGTCCAGGCTCAGCTGCTGGCCCTTGTCGCGGCCAAAGCTGAAGTCATAGCCCACGCTCATGTCCCAGCGCCAGGTGCTGTCGGTCCTGCCGGCACTGCCCTGCGGCGCCAGCTTGCCGTTGCAGTAGTGGGTAACCGCGCCGGCCTGCACCAGCAGGTCGAACTCGGGGCTGTTGTCCGGGTACACGCCCAGGCAGGTCTGGGCGATGCCCGAGGCCACGTTCAACACCGAGCCCACACGCAGGCCGTTGTCGAAGTAGTACACGCCATTGGCCACCAGGCTGTGGCGCTGGTCGCCGCTGAGGTTGCCCGAGCTGCCGAAGGTGTTCTGCAGGAACTCGTAGTTGCCGCTGGTGCCCGGGTTCGGGTTGGTCGAGCGGGTCAGGTTGGTGTAGCCGTCGTGGTTGCCGTAACGGTGCGACCAGGTGTAGCTCAGGTTGAGGTAGTACGGCTCGGCATCGCTGCGCTGGTGGGACAGCTGCGCACCCAGTTTCAGGTAGCGACGCTTGGCCTTGGGCATCTGCAGGTAGCTGTTGGGAATGACGATTTCCTTCAGGCTACCATCGCCGTCCAGGTCATCCTTCAGCACGATGCTGCTGCCCGGGTTGAACTCGATGCAGCCACCGCCACCGGTGAGGCCAGCGTAGCCGGCATGGCCGTTGTCGCGCACGTAGTCGCTGATGCGGCCGTCCAGGTCGCAGGTCTGGTCAACGATGCGCTTGAGGTCATGGAACGCGGCCTGGCCCATGAACGACCAGGTCGGGGTCAGCTGCTGCTGCAGGTACACCTGGTATTCGTTCGGGTAGGTGTTCTTCATGTTGCGACTGACCACCGCCGACATCTCCGGCAGTGTGCCGTCGTAGTACACATAGTCGGCCACCGGGTTCAGGCCGGTCGGCGTGCCGTCCGGGTTGCGCCCGCTATAGGTGTAGTAGCTGAGCTTGTAGGTCTGCGCCGAGGCGATCAGGTAGCTCAGGGTGGAAGGCATGGGCAGGGTGTAGCGGCCGATGTTGGCACCCAGCTTGAGGGTACTGTCACCGCGCATGTCCCACGAGATGCCGGCGCGCGGCGAGAACATGTCCATGTCCAGGAAGCGGGTGCCGGTGGAGGTCATGTTCTCCATCTGGTCCCAGCGGCCACCCAGCATCAGGCGCACGTTCTGCGAGACCTGCCAGTTGTCGTATAGGTAGATGCCCTTCTGCCGGCTTTCGAACTCGCCGCCGATGCTGTACTCGTACTTGTAGACCACATCACCCGGCGGCACGAAGCTGCCCAGCGCATAGGGGTAGTTGAGGTAGTAGTAGTAATAACCGGCCGGGTTGCTCTCGGGCTGGTAGTAGTAGTCATTGCGGTAGACCTCACCGCCCAGCACCACTTCGTGGTCACCGATGTTCCAGGTCAGGTCACCCTTGAAGCCCTTCTTCTCGAAGTAGTAGTTCAGCGGTTTCCAGGCATCGCCCGGGCTGAGCGTGGTCTCGATGTAGGTGGCATAGTCGTACTGGCCCACATAGGGTACATCGCCCAGCTCTGTGGCCTGCTGGTAGTCGTAGCGCATGGTGCCGCCCATCAGGCGCAGGCGCAGGTTGTCGTTGATGCGCAGGTTGTAGTTGCCGATGACCAGCTTCTGCTTGGTTTCCAGCCCGCTCCAGCTGCTGTCGCCATAGGTGGACAGCGACGGGTCGTAGGCCACGCTGCCGGCTTCGGCCAGGGCAAAGTGCGTATCGGTGTTGTACTGGTTGCGGTAGGCGGCCACGTTCAACGACTGGTCGTCGCTGATGTTCCAGGTCAGGTTGACCAAGCCTTCCTTGTTG
Source organism: Stenotrophomonas sp. UBA2124 (assembly GCA_002329155.1). Taxonomy (GTDB): domain Bacteria; phylum Pseudomonadota; class Gammaproteobacteria; order Xanthomonadales; family Xanthomonadaceae; genus Stenotrophomonas. The sequence goes on from DCXY01000049.1 coordinate 262,897, forward strand.
CCGGTATTTGAATCGGTACGGCTGTTGGCGCTGTAGCTGCGGCTGTCGCTGCCCGGGTTGCGCCCGTACAGCACATAGGCGAACAGGCGGTCACGCAGGATCGGGCCCGAACCCCAGACATAGTGCTGGGCGTTGTGGCCCTGGCGGTTGTCGGACTGGTACAGGCTGGGCGTGCCGCGGGGGTTGAAGCGGTCTTGGCCGTGCGGGCGCAGCGTGCCGGAGGTCGGCGGCGTGTAGTACAGGCTGTAGCCGCCGTGGATTTCGTTGCTGCCCTGGCGCAGTGTGGCCGAGCTGATGCCGCCGGTGGTGCTGGTCCAGCCCAGGCCGCCGCTGCCGGTGATCAGCTGGGTGCTGGCCACGGCCACCTGCGGGAACACGATGGCGCCGGCGCCGGTCACGTCATAGGACGTATCGAATTCGTTGAAGTAGTAGCGGTTCTCGGTTTCGCTGGCGCCGCCGATCTGGGCGAAGCTGTTGCCCATCACCGTGGCCGAATCCAGCCGCGCAAGCGCGTAGATGCTGGTCTGGCTGACCGGAAGATCGGACAGCAGCTCGGCGGTGTAGATGGTGGACAGCTCCGGCGTGCTGACGTCGATCGGGTTGATGACGGTGTTCCAGTGACTGGCCTTGGCACTGACGGTCACCGTATCCAGCTCGGTGGCACCGGAGGGTACCGCCGAAGCGGCGTTGGCCACCACCGTCACGCTCTGCGTGCTCAGCACCTGGCCATCGCGCACCACCTTCACCTGGTAAACGCCCGGCGCCAGCTGGTCCAGGCTGTACTGGCCATTGCGGTTGGGGCTGATGGTCTTGGAGAAGCCCGATGCATCGCGGCTCACTTCCACCGTCGCATCGCTCTGGCCGGCGTTGCCGTACAGGCCACCGGTGATGGATTGCGCGTGTGCCTGCAGCACCAGGCCCAATGCCAATGCCAGGCCTGCAACCCTGACCGAACCTGTGCGCATGCGCGACACAGCGTGCTTGTTGTTCTCTCTCATTGTTTCCCCCCGGGGAAGTAAGGTCACTGCAAAACCTCAGTGCCGGCCTGGTGCGAACAGCTGCCGTTGCAGCAACCGCCCCCTTGCACTTCTGCCAGCAAAACTGACGCTGTGATATTCCCGGCCCACGGGGTTTTCCGTCTTGAATGATTCTGCCTCTCCTGTTGCCGGAATCGGCAAAGTTACAGAAATATGTCAACACGGAATAGTTGGCTGATGAAACCATTGATACGGACATACTTCATGAATGATGAAGAATCCGGCACAAATTGAAACCATCGGAAAGCCAGGCCCTGCGGCGGTGTTGTTCGGCCACCAGCTGCCCTGCTTCGTCGTGCAAGACCCACGCGCACGCCTCTTCAACCAGCGCGGCAACAGGCTCCAGGCGCGTGATACGAAAGGGCAGCGCGTATCGCGCGGTGTGGCATGCACACCACCTGCCCGGCCCTACAAACGACGACGCCCCGCATCGGCGGGGCGTCGCTGGCACAGCGGGGTGCGCTATGGCGTGGCCGTGATCAGCCCCACGGATCCTGCAGGATCATGGTGTGATCGCGGTCCGGGCCGGTGGAGACAATGGAGATCGGGCAGCCTGCCAGTTCTTCCAGCGCGCGCAGGTAGGCGCGGGCGGCCGGCGGCAGCTGGTCCCACTCGGTGATGCCGTGGGTGTTCTCGCTCCAGCCCGGGAACTCCAGGTACACGGGGGTGCACTCTTCCCAGCCCTGCGCGTCCAGCGGCGCGTACTCGGTGCGCTTGCCACGGTATTCGTAGGCGATGCAGACCTTGAGCTTCTCCATGCCGTCGAGCACGTCGAGCTTGGTGATGCACAGGCCGGAAATGCCGTTGATGGCCACCGCACGCTTGAGCGCGACGATGTCCATCCAGCCGCAGCGGCGCGGGCGGCCGGTGGATGCACCGTACTCGGCGCCACGGTCACGGATGCCCTGGCCGATTTCATCGTCCAGCTCGGTCGGGAACGGGCCGCCGCCAACGCGCGTGGCGTAGGCCTTGGCGATGCCCAGCACGTAGTCGATCGAATCGGCGCCCACACCGGTGCCGGCCAGCGCGCCACCGATGGTGGTGTTGGAGCTGGTGACGTACGGGTAGGTACCGTGGTCGATGTCCAGCAGCGCACCCTGCGCGCCTTCAAACAGTACGCGCTTGCCCTGCTTGCGCAGGTCGTGGCAGATGCCGGCAACGTCGGACTTCATCGGCTCCACGTATTCGCCGAATGCCAGTGCCTCGGCATAGACGGTGTCGAAATCCACCGCTTCCACGCCCAGGTACTTGGTCAGCACGAAGTTGTGGTAGTCCAGCGCGGTGCGCAGCTTTTCAGCCAACTGCTCGGGGTAATGCAGGTCGGCCACGCGGATGCCGCGGCGTGCCACCTTGTCTTCGTAGGCCGGGCCGATGCCGCGGCCGGTGGTGCCGATGGCCTTGCCACCGGCAGCCTTCTCGCGCGCCTGGTCCAGGGCGATGTGGTACGGCATGATCAGCGGCGCGGCCGGGGAGATCTTCAGACGCGAGCGCACTTCCACGCCGGCAGCTTCCAGCTCCTCGATTTCCTTGCGCAGTGCGGCCGGGGAAATCACCACGCCATTGCCGATCAGGCACAGCGCGTCATCGCGCAGGATGCCGGACGGAATCAGGTGCAGGACGGTCTTCTTGCCGTTGATGACCAGGGTGTGGCCGGCGTTGTGGCCGCCCTGGAAACGCACTACCGCACCGATTTCCTCGGTCAGCAGATCGACGATCTTGCCCTTGCCTTCATCGCCCCACTGGGCGCCGAGAACAACAACTGATTGACCCATGACGGGTGACTCCTGAGTTTGCTGCGGCCATCGGGGCCGCGGACGGGGCCGTGAATCGCCCTTGGCCTGCCATGGGTGGCGCCCCATCGGGGGACGCCGGCAAACACCGGGGCCAAACACGGAAAAAGCCAGACGGGACACCCCGACCGGCTTTTCTGGATTATCCGGGTTTTGCCTGACGGCTACCACCCCTGGTTGTTCAGACCCGGCCCAATGGTGATGGGCCGTTCAGTGGCGGCAGCCGCTGAGCCGCCCTTCTCCCAGGTACGGGAGAAGGGATGCAACCGATCAGCGGTCGTTCTTGAGGTACTGCAGGAACGGGTCGTTCTTGTCGAGCACGATCACGCCGTTACCGTCGGTCATGGAGCCACGGTAGGCCTCCAGGCTGCGGTAGAAGGAATAGAACGCCGGGTCGGCCGAGCCGGCCTTGCCATAGATGGCGGCAGCCTGTGCATCGCCCTCACCGCGCAGCTCCTGCGCGTCACGCTCGGCTTCGGCCACGATGACGGTGCTCTCACGGTCGGCCTGGGCACGGATGGTCAGCGACTGCTCCTCGCCTTCGGCGCGCAGCTTGGCGGCCTCCTGCTTGCGCTGGGCGCGCATGCGCTCGTACACGTCGGTGATGACCTGGCTGTCGGTGGGCAGATCGATCTGCTTGATGCGCAGGTCGATGATCTGCATGCCCAGCGGCTTGACCGCCTCGTTGATGCTCTTGAGCTGGCCGGCGATCAGCTCGCCACGGTCACCGGACACCAGCGCCTGCAGCGTGCGCGAGTTGATCTGGTTGCGCAGCGAGTCGGTGATGATCGGCGCCAGGCGGGCATTGGCCACCTTGCCGTCACCACCGGTGGCGCGGTAGTACGAACGCACATCGGAGATGTAGCCGATGGCGAAGAAGTCCACGCTCACGTCCTTCTGCTCGGCGGTGAAGTACCGCGCCGGGGCGGTGTCCAGTACCTGGAAGCGGCGGTCGAACACGCGCACCGTTTCCACCAGAGGCACCTTGAAGTGCAGGCCGGGCTTGATGTCCGAACGCACCACCTTGCCCAGGTTGAGCACCATGGCGGTCTGGTCTTCACGCACCACGTAGACCGAGCCCAGCAGGCCCAGCAGCACGACGACCAGCAGGCCAATCACGAATGAATTCTTCATCGGCCGGCCTCCTGACGGTTGACCGAGCGCGAAACCGTACGGTCCGCGTTGCGAATATTGTCGGTGGCAGACGGCAGTGCCGGTACCACCATGTCCGGAGTCAGCTGCGGGTTGGCCGCGGCCTTGCCGGCATCGGCCGGCATCGGCACGTAGATCAGCTGGCGGCCGTCGCCACCGATGACCTTGCGGTTCTCGGCCAGCACTTCCTGCACGGTTTCCAGCCACAGGCGCTTGCGGGTGACTTCCGGCGCGTTCTTGTACTCGGCCTGCAGCAGGCTGAAGCGGCGTGCGTCACCCTCGGCGCGGGCGATGGACGCCTGCTTGTAACCCTCGGCGGTGGTGCGCGCGCGCGACGCCTGGCCGCGTGCCTCCGGCACCACCTTGGCAGCGTAGGCCTGGGCCTCGTTGATCAGGCGTTCCTTGACCTGCTGCGCACCGTTGACCTCGTCGAAGGCCGGCTTCACTTCTTCCGGCGGGCGCGCGTCGGGCAGAGTCAGGCCAGTCACAACCAGGCCGGTGTTGTAGGCCTTGAGCGAGGCCTGCAGGCGCTGCTCGGCCACCGCGGCCAGCGGGCCACGGTTGTTGAGCACGGTGTTCAGGTCGGCGCGGCCCACCTGCTCACGCACCGCGCTCTGCGCGGACTGCTCCAGCATCTGGTCGCCATCGACAGTGCCGAACAGGTACTGGCGCGGGTCATCCACACGGTACTGCACGTTCACCGACACGTTGACGATGTTCTCGTCGCGGGTCAGCACCGGCACATTGCTGCTGAAGGTCTTGATCTGGGTGGCGTTGACCTTGACCACCGACTCGATGGGCCACGGCAGCTTGAAGTTCGGGCCCGGCTGCAGGATGCGCGAGAACTGGCCGAAGCGCAGCACCACGCCGCGCTGCTGCTCGCCGATCAGCTGGAAGCTGGAGAACAGCACCAGCAGCGCCACCGCGATCAGTGCCCAGCGCCAGATGCCGCCATCAAACAGGTCGCGCAACGGGCCAGGCAGGCCACCGCCACCCCATCCGTTGCCATTGCCGCCGCGTGGCTTGCGGGTGCCGCGGTTGTCGTCCGCGCCCCCGCCATTGCCGCCGGGTGTATTCCAGGCCATGCATGCTCCGTCTGTCAGGGCCAGGGGCGGACTTCCGCCGGCCAGCCATCAAATCGAACCCCGATTCTAACAAGGCAGCCTCCGCGCAGGTTCAGGGCTGTACGAATCTGTGCCATCAACGCCCTCCCGGCCCGCGCAAGTGATTGATCTGCCTGCCCTGCAGCGCCAGCGCGGGCGGTGTGAGGCTGATTTGCGTTCAGCGCCGGGGCCTGCGCGGCCGGCCCATGGCAAAGGCAATGGAGCAGAGGCGCGGGGCAGACCTATCGCGGCGCAACGGCTATCTTGGGGATTCCCCCGCTCCGCCGCAGGCCAGCCGATGCCCGTTTCCGCCTCCTTTTCCGCCTTCCGCATCCACAACGACGACGCCGGCTACCGCAGCGACCTGGAGCCGATGACCCTGGACCAGCTCAGCCCGGGCGAAGTGGTCATCCACGCCCGCTGGTCGTCGGTGAACTACAAGGACGCGCTGGCCGGCACCGGCAAGGGCAAAATCCTGCGCCGTTTCCCGCTGGTGGGCGGCATCGATGTGGCCGGCGAAGTGGTGGCCTCCAGCGACCCGGCCTTCCGCGAGGGCGACCTGGTACTGACCACCGGTTGCGGCCTGAGCGAGACCCGTGACGGCGGCTACAGCCAGTATGTGCGGCTGGAGAGCCAGTGGGTGATCCCCCTGCCGGCCGGCCTGGACGCGCGCGAGGCGATGGTGCTGGGCACCGCCGGCTTCACCGCCGCGCTGGCGCTGTTCCGCATGCGCGAGAACCGCCAGGCACCGGCGCACGGCCCGCTGGCGGTCACCGGCGCCACGGGCGGCGTTGGCTCGCTGGCGGTGGATATCTTCAGCCGTGCCGGTTACGAGGTGCATGCCATCAGCGGCAAGGCCGAGGCGGCGGACTACCTGACCTCCATCGGTGCCGCACAGGTGCTGGGCCGCGATGCGCTGGCCACCACCCGGCCGATGGAGTCGGCCCGTTTCGGTGGCGGCCTGGACAACGTGGGCGGCCCGATGCTGACCAGCCTGCTGGCGCAGACCGCCCCCTACGGCAACGTGGCCTCGGCCGGCCTGGCTGCCAGCGCCGAGCTGGACATGACGGTCATGCCCTTCATCATCCGCGGCGTCTCGCTGCTGGGCGTGGCCTCGGCCGGCACCGCGCGCGACATCCGCGGGCAGGTATGGGAACTGCTGGGTGGCGACTGGAAGCCGCGCCACCTGGACACCATCTGCACCCGCGAAGTGGGCCTGGAGGAGCTGCCGGGGGTGTTTTCCACCATGCTGGAGGGCAAGTCCTTCGGGCGTACCGTCGTAAGAGTCGACTGAGCGTGGTACGGGCCATTCATCATGGGTGGCCGGATTGCTTCACGCCGCACCTGCCGGGTACTACACTCCGCCTCACCACATGGGGAAGAACATGGCGCGCATCCTGATCGTTGACGATTCACCGTCGCAGTTGATGGGCATCCAGCGCATTGTCGAAAAGCTGGGGCACGAGACCTTCACCGCCACTGATGGCGCTTCCGGTGTGGAGGTGGCCAAGACCGTGCTGCCGGACCTGGTGCTGATGGACGTGGTGATGCCCAACCTCAACGGTTTCCAGGCCACGCGCACCCTCAAGCGCGAGGCCACCACCCAGCATATTCCGGTGATTCTGGTGACCACCAAGGACCAGGACACCGACCGCCTGTGGGGCATGCGCCAAGGGGCCAAGGCCTACCTGACCAAGCCTTTCAGCGAGGAAGACCTGTCGGCGGTGATCGACCAGATCTTCAGCGCGGAGGCGCCGCCGGCGGCTTGAGCGGTGTGGTTGTTGCCGGTGCTGGAAAAAAGCGGGCGCCTGCCCGCTTTTTTTCATGGGCAATCTTGTTGCTGGCGCAGCCCCCTCTCCCCAACCCCTCTCCCGCGAGGGGAGAGGGGCTCTGACTTCTGCTGATCGGGCGGTGAGGCTGGCGCTTGCCCGCT
>DCXY01000049.1:270103-270442 GCA_002329155.1 Stenotrophomonas sp. UBA2124
CGAGGGGAGAGGGGCTCTGAATCCCGTTGATTGGGGGGTGAGACTGGCGCTGGCCCGCTTTTTCATGGGCAATCTTGTTGCTGGCGCTGCCCCTCTCCCCAACCCCTCTCCCGCGAGGGGAGAGGGACTCTGAATTCTGCTGATCGGACCGTGAGGCTGGCGCTTGCCCGCTTTTTCATGGGCAATCTTGTTGCTGATGCAGCCCCCCTCTCCCCAACCCCTCTCCTGCGAGGGGAGAGGGACTCTGAATTCTGCTGATCGGACCGTGAGGCTGGCGCTTGCCCGCTTTTTCATGGGCAATCTTGTTGCTGATGCAGCCCCCCTCTCCCCAACCCCTCT
>DCXY01000049.1:270719-271006 GCA_002329155.1 Stenotrophomonas sp. UBA2124
CGAGGGGAGAGGGGCTCTGAATTCCGTTGATCGGGCAGTGAAGCCGGCGCTTGGGCACTCTTTCATGGGCAATCTTGTTGCTGGCGCTGCCCCCTCTCCCCAACCCCTCTCCCGCGAGGGGAGAGGGGCTCTGAATTCTGCTGATCGGACGGTGAGGCTGGCGCTTGCCCACTTTTTCATGGGCAATCTTGTTGCTGATGCTGCCCCCTCTCCCCAACCCCTCTCCAGCGAGGGGAGAGGGGCTCTGAATTCTGCTGATCGGGCCGTGAGGCTGGCGCTTGCCCGCT
>DCXY01000049.1:271318-275324 GCA_002329155.1 Stenotrophomonas sp. UBA2124
TCCCGCGAGGGGAGAGGGGCTCAGGCTGTCGCTGGTCGTGATGACGCTGGCGACCGCAGCTTTTCCCCTCTCCCCTTGCGGGAGAGGGTGCCCGAAGGGCGGGAGAGGGGAAGTACCTGCACCCTCCAGAAAACGAAAAGGCGGGCAATCGCCCGCCTTTCCATCACCAGCCAGCCACCACAAGAACGCCTCAGCCTTCGCCAAACGCCTTGGCCAGGTCCTTGTAGGCCTTGCGCTGGGCATCATTGCTGGCCACCGGGGCCACCACTTCCAGCTCCACTATCTGGTCGCCATCCGGCTTGCCCGGCAGGCCACGGCCACGCAGGCGCAGCTTGCGGCCGCTGTCCGAATCGGCCGGCACCTTCAGTTCCACTGCGCCGCCCAGCGTGGGCACGCTGATGCTGGTGCCCAGCGCCGCCTGCCACGGGGTGACCTGCAGGGTATACAGAATGTTGCGGCCATCCACCTCGAACTGCGGGTGGGCGGCGTACTCCACTTCCAGCATCAGGTTGCCGCCACCACTGCCCTGCCCGGCCAGACGGATCACCTGCCCCGGGCGGATGCCCTTGGGCACGCGCACGTCGAGCTGGCGGCCATCAATGTTCAGGCGCAGGCTTTCACCCTTGTAGGCCGCTTCCAACGGCACCGACAGCTTGGCGCGGGTGTCGCGCATCGGCTGCGGGCCGCCATAACCACCCTCGAAGCCGCCACGGCCACGTGCACCGGCGCCCGCCCCGCCGCGCTGGCGCGCGAACAGGCTCTCGAAAAAATCGCTGAATCCACCACCGGCACCACCACCGCCAAACACTTCCTCGAAGTCGAAGCCCTGTGCGCCACCGAAATCCGGCGGGGCCTGGAATTCCTCGCCCGGGCGGTAACCCTGCGCGCGCAGCTGGTCGTAGGCCTGGCGCTTCTGCGGGTCGCGCAGTGCCTCGTAGGCCTCGTTGACCGCCTTGAACTTCTCTTCGGCGCCGGTCTCCTTGCTCACGTCCGGGTGGTACTTGCGCGCCAGCCGCCGGTAGGCAGTCTTGATCTCGGCATCGCCTGCGGTGGGCTCAACCCCCAGCGTGGCGTAGTAATCCTTGAATTCCATCCATGCACCTCTGCAAAAAAGTCAGGCCCGCCGCCTTTCGGCAACGGGCCGTCATGCAACCGGCAACGGCCGTGGCGCCATTCTAACGGTCACCAAGGCCTGAGCTGGTGGAGGCGTGCTCACACGGCCTGGCTGGTGCCCGCCTGCCCCACCTGGATGCGCCGCGGCGCGGGCTCCTCACGCTTGGGAATGCTGATTTCCAGCACGCCGTTGTGGCTGCTGGCCACGATGCCGTCGGCGTCGGCGGTGTCCGGCAGTGCGAAACGACGGTTGAAGCCACCATGCCCCCGCTCGTTGCGCGCGAACATGCCCTCAGCTGCCGCCACCGGTGCGGCACGCTCACCACTGATGGAAAGGATGCCCTTGTCCATCTGCACCTGGATGCTGGCAGGCTCCACGCCCGGCAGGTCGGCCTGCAGCAGGAAACGGGTGGCTTCCTCACGGATATCGACCGCAGGCGCCCAGCCCTGTGCGGCGTTGCGCTGGGTGTCCAGCAAGGGGGCCAGCAGATCGCGGATTTCGGACTGCGTCGGCCACTGGCGGTAACGTACGATGCTCATATGTCCTCCTGAAAACGGGGGGCCGACATGCCGGAATGGCGATGCCGTTCCCATGTCAACGAAGTGTTGTGTGAACACGGCCTTTTCAAGCCGTTGACGCTGCGCTTGCAACCGATCACTAAACTGACATTCAGCACAGGAGCTCCTGATGTCCATCCATGTTGGCGACCGTATTCCCGAGGTCATCCTCAAGCGTCTGCGCGAGGGCCTGGAGACGATCGATACCGCCGCCCTGTTCGAGGGCCGCAAGGCGGTGCTGTTTGCCGTGCCCGGTGCTTTCACCCCGACCTGCTCGGCCCGCCACCTGCCCGGCTACGTGGAGCACTTCAATGACTTCCGCAGCCGCGGCATCGAGGTGTTCTGCATGGCGGTCAACGACCCGTTCGTGATGCAGGCCTGGGGCCGCAGCCAGGATGTGCCCGACGGCCTGCAGATGCTGTCCGACGGCAATGGTGATTTCACCCGTGCGCTGGGCCTGGAGATGGACGCAAGCAGTTCTGGCATGGGCACGCGCTGCCGACGGTTCGCCCTGTATATCGAGGATGGCGTGGTACGTGCCGCCTACATCGAGGAGCCCGGCAAGTTCGAGGTGTCCTCTGCCGAATACGTACTCGCCAACCTGCCCGATTGATCATTCACAACCAGAAAGGAAAGGCCAGCCATGAGCAAACAGCCCGCCGCCAAAAAAACCACCGCCAAACCGGCCGCACCCAGCCAGCCGGCGGGGTTCACCGACCGGAGGACGCTGCGCGCCAATGCGCGCAAGAGCATCGAGGATGGCGCCATAACGCCGACCTATAGTGCCGACCGCAAAACGGTGATCAAGCTGCTCAACGAGGCATTGGCCACCGAATGGGTGTGCGTGCTGCGCTATTACCGCCATTACTACATGGCCAAGGGCATGCTGGCCGATGCGGTGAAGGCTGAATTCCTGGAACATGCACAGCAGGAGCAGGCGCACGCCGGCATGCTGGCCGAGCGCATCGTGCAGCTGGGCGGCGAGCCGGACCTCAACCCGGACACGCTCACCGACCGCTCGCATGCCGAGTACAAGGAAGGCGGCAACCTGCGTGACATGGTGCGCGAGAACCTGATCGCCGAGCGCATCGCCATCGACAGCTACCGCGAGATGATCAACTTCATCGGCGACAAGGACACCACGACCAAGCGCATCCTGGAGCATATCCTGGCGCAGGAAGAGGACCATGCCGATGATTTCGCGGACATGCTGGACGGTTGGATCGGCGAGTAGTTGCAGCAGCTGTTCCAGCGGTTGCGAACACACCAATTTCTCACCTAAAGCCTGCCTTACTAAAAGCATGCCCTCACCCCAACCCCTCTCCCGCCTGCGGGAGAGGGGTTTTTGTCTGTGTGGATCTGGGTCAATTGACCACGCGGAAGCGGACGCGGGTCCAGGCGCCGTCTTCGGCCAATGCGGTGAGGGTGTGTTCGCCGGGTTCGTCGAAATCACGGGTGAACACTCTTGCGCCTTCGGTGCGGGCGATCCAGCGGCCATCCAGCAGCCACTCGATGCGTGACTCGCTACCCACCGCGCGTAGCTGCAGGCGCGGGCCGTGCGTCGCACCCGGTGGCCGCGCCAGCGTCGCCATATCATTGAGACCGTCAATATGCAGCACGCCATCGGATTGGCGGCCATCGTCCGGGCAGTCCGCTGCCAACGGTGGTAGACGCTGCGCCTGCCGCTGCGCCGCGGTCAGCCACGGCGAGGCCAATGCGGGCCAGCGCGCTACCTGCAGCTGCTCGCGCTGCGGGTGCCCCTCACAACCGGCTGACAGGCGCTGCCCGGTCTTCGCATCCACCTCGAAAGACAACCTGCCCGACTGCCACAGCCGCGCCTCACGTTCGGCAAATGTGGGCGGCACCACGCCATCCAGCACCATCGCCGGGAAGCGCCGCTGGCACATCGCCGGCGGCGTCTGCTCGGCAGCGATGCCCAGCGGCCAGCAGATGTCCAGCTCGCTCACGCTGGGTGGCATTACCCGCGCCGCCTTGTCGCCGGGTTGGCGTGGCAGGCTGTCGATCACCTCGAACATCAACGGCAATGCCGTGACCGCGCCGTACTGCCCCGGCAGCGGCGTGCCGTCGGGGCGCCCTACCCATACGCCCACCGTATAGCGGCGCGTACCGCCGATTGCCCAGGCATCGCGGTAGCCGTAGCTGGTGCCGGTCTTCCACGCCACGCGCGGGCGGGTGCCGGTGTCGAAGGTGCCCACGCCATAGCCGGGGCGCGGGTTGGATTCGAGGATGTCGCGCACGATCCACGCTGCTCCCGGCGACATCATGCGCCGCTCGATGCGCGGCGCGTCGGGCGTGTAGCGCACGCGCCCGGCGA
>DCXY01000040.1 GCA_002329155.1 Stenotrophomonas sp. UBA2124
CGCTTCGCGCAAGGGAGGAGGTAAGGCCGGTGGCCTTGCTTCACTTCTTGTTGGGGACTTCAAAGCCCAGTTTGTCTACCTGCTCCGGGTGCTGCGGCACGCGCTTGAGCTTGTCGGTGTTGACGTCGTACCTGCTGCGCAGGCGGTGGGCCAGCTCGCGGTACAGGGCGGTGTCCATGTCCGGCTGGCGGGCGAAGATCCATGCCATCTCGCGGCCCGGGTAGCCGATCAGGGCCCATGAATAATCCGGCGCCACTTCCAGGATGCGTGAACGGGTGGGCACCACGCGGTAGAACCAGGTGCGCCAGCGGCGGTTGCCACTGTCTTCATCGGCGCGGGCGCGCAGGTTGATTTCCTCTTCCGGCTCACCGAAACCCTCGCGGTACTGGTAGCGGATGGCCACCTTGTCCTCGTCGTGCAGGGTGTAGGTATTGACGCTGGCCACATGCCCGCGCTCGATGATGTTCGGCACGCGGCCGATCACATACCAGGTGCCCATGAACCGCTGCAGGTCGATGGGGCCTTCGGCAATGCCTTCCGGCGCGGCCTTTGTGGCTGACTGATCCTGCGCCATGGCAGTGGCGGCCGGCAGGGCGATGATCGACAGCAGGGCGGACAGAATCAGCGGGATCGATCGCATCAGGGAGCGGGGCGTCAAGTTGGATGGCATTGGCATGTTCGGCGGGAGTGGTGAGCACGTCAATGGTAGGTCGCAGCCTGTGAGATGGCGTGCATGGAGCATGCATCCCACCACATCCATGTTGCCGGAGAACGTCATGCCCCAGCGCACCGTAGTCGACCGCTCGCACAGTGCCAGCACACCTGACCCGCGGGTGCTGCGTTGCGTCAAACAGGTGGCCCTGGCCGGGCTGGCACTGGTACTGGTATGGCCGGCGGCGCGTGGCCACAGCGCATGGATCGGCTGGCTGCCGCTGTGGCTGGTGGGCATGCCGCTCAGCGCCTGGTGGGCGCTGTACCGCTTCCGCCTGCCAGCGGCATGGCGCAACCGGGGCCGGGTGGCAGCGGCACCGCGCCGCCGTGGCCCGCAGGCCCGCCGCCCGCGGCGCCCGGTACGGCTGCGCTGGTCGCGGGCAGCCTGACCTTCGACAGGGGAGGCGGGCAGGGTGCCTGTGCTAGCGTTCATGGTCTATGACCGCATGGAGCAGACATGTCCCGACTCACTTCCGCCTGTCTCGTCGCAGGCCTGCTTTCCACCAGCCTGGCCGGTGCCGCCGTGGCCGCTGACGAACCCCAGGACAAGTACGCCTGGCTGGAGGATGTCACCGGCGACAAGCCGCTGGCATGGGTGAAGGAGCAGAACGCCAAGGCCGAGGCCAAGCTGGCACAGAGCCCGCAGTTCAAGCAGATGGAAGCGGGCATCCGTGAGGTGCTGGATTCGGACGCCAAGATTCCGGGCGTGCAGAAGATTGGCGAGTACTACTACAACTTCTGGAAGGACAAGCAGCACGAGCGCGGCCTGTGGCGGCGCACCACGCTGGTGGAATACCGCAAGGCCGAGCCCACCTGGGAAACCGTGCTGGACCTGGATGCGCTGAACAAGGCCGAGGGTGAGAACTGGGTGTGGCATGGCGCCGACTGCCTGCGTCCGCAGTACACCCGCTGTCTGGTGGCACTGTCGCGCGGCGGTGCCGATGCCGACGTCACCCGCGAGTTCGACCTGTCCACCAAGCAGTGGGTGAAGGACGGCTACTTCCGTCCGGAAGCCAAGGGCGGGCTGGGCTGGATCGACCAGGACAACGTGTTCGTCTACACCGATTTCGGCAAGGACAGCATGACCACGTCGGGCTACCCGCGCGTGGTCAAGCAGTGGCGTCGTGGCACGCCGATGGAATCGGCCAGCGTGGTGTACGAGGGCAAGCCGGAGGACATGTACATCGCGGCGATGCACGATGACACGCCCGGTTTCGAGCGTAATTTCGTCAGCCGCACCATCGCCTTCTACAACAATGAACTGTTCGTGCTGGGTGCGGATGGCAAGCTGACCAAGGTGGATGCGCCCAACTCGGCCGAGAAGGGCGTGCGCAAGGAATGGCTGACGCTGGAACTGCGCGAGCCGTGGACCGTAGGCGGCAAGACCTACACCGCCGGTTCGCTGCTGGTGACGAAGTTCGACGACTTCATGGCGGGCAAGCGTGACTTCCAGGTGCTGTTCACCCCGACCGACACCACCTCGCTGGCCGGCATGTCCTGGACCAGGTCGCACCTGGTGCTGAACATCCTGGAAGACGTGAAGAACCGCCTGCAGGTGCTGACCCCGGGCAACGGCTGGGCGACCAGTGCGTTCACCGGTGCACCGTCGTTCGGCACCATCGGTGTGGGTGCGGTGGACGCCGATGAAAGCGATGCGGTGTGGATGACCGTCACCGACTACCTGACCCCGACCACGCTGTCGCTGGCCGAGATCGGCCAGCAGCCGGAAGTGCTCAAGACCATGCCGGCATTCTTCGACGCCAGCGGCAAGGTGATCGAGCAGCACTTCGCCACCAGCAAGGACGGCACCCGCGTGCCGTACTTCGTGGTGCACGACAAGGCGATGAAGCTGGATGGCAGCAACCCGACCCTGCTGTATGGCTATGGCGGCTTTGAAATCTCGCTGACCCCGAACTACTCCGGCGGCATGGGCCGTGCGTGGCTGGACAAGGGCGGTGTGTATGTCGTGGCCAACATCCGTGGCGGCGGCGAGTACGGCCCGCGCTGGCACCAGGCGGCGCTGAAGCAGAACCGCCACAAGGCGTATGAGGACATGGCGGCCGTGGCGCAGGATCTGGTCAGCCGCAAGATCACCAGCGCCAGGCACCTGGGCGTGCAGGGCGGCAGCAACGGTGGCCTGCTGACCGGCAACATGCTCACCCAGTACCCGGAGCTGTTCGGTGCGGTGGTGGTGCAGGTGCCGCTGCTGGACATGAAGCGCTACAGCCACCTGCTGGCCGGTGCTTCATGGATGGCCGAGTACGGCAACCCGGACACGGCGGACTGGGAGTTCATCAAGACCTTCTCCCCGTACCACCTGTTCGACCCGGCCAAGACCTACCCGCCGGTGCTGTTCACCACCTCCACCCGCGATGACCGCGTGCACCCGGGCCACGCCCGCAAGATGGCGGCCAAGATGATCGAGGCCGGCAAGGACGTGACCTACTACGAGAACATCGAAGGTGGCCACGGCGGTGCAGCCAACAACGCGCAGTCGGCCCACATGTCGGCGCTGGCCTACAGCTTCCTGTGGCAGCAGCTTGGCGGGAAGTGATGCGCCAGCGGCGTTGAGTTCGTGATGTTGCAGACGCCACCTTCGGGTGGCGTTTGCTTTTTGGGCTTGTGGGTGGGGAGAGTGAAGCTTGAAGCACCCCTCCCCAGCCCTCCCCTTCGCCTGCGGCGAAAGGGAGGGGGCTAAGCCGCATTGCTGCGAGCGTCATGTGCTGCGGCTGCGGCTGCGGCTGCAGTTGCTCTTGCTCTTGCTGTTGCTGCTGTTGTGGCTGGTGCTGTTGCTCCTGCCCCCTCCCTTTTGCGAAGCAAAGGGGAGGGCTGGGGAGGGGTAGAGCTTGTCAGCCTTTCCAGCTTTTCAAACCACGCCCAATCCGCGCCACCGCCTCGCGCAGCCGTGCGATGTCCTGCGTGTAGGCGATGCGCACATGCTGGTTGGCGCGGTGTTTGCCGAAATCCAGGCCCGGGGTGAACGCCACATGCTCGGTTTCAAGGAAGTGCGCGCAGAAGGCCTGCGCGTCATCGGTGAACGCGCTGACGTCGCAGTACAGGTAGAACGCGCCCTGCGGCTCCACATCAATACGCAGGCCCAGTTCGCGCAGCGCCGGAAGCAGGTAATCACGGCGTTGCCGGAACTGTTCGCGGCGCTGCTCGAAAATGGCGATGGTGTCCGGCTCGAAGCAGGCCAGCGCGGCATGCTGGGCCATCGACGGCGCGCTGATGTAGAGGTTCTGCGCCAGCTTCTCCAGCGCGGGCACGGCCTGCGGCGGTGCCACCAGCCAGCCAAGGCGCCAGCCGGTCATGCCGAAATACTTGGAGAAGCTGTTGAGCACGAAGGCGTCGTCGTCCACTTCCAGCACGCTGGGCGCATCGAAGCCATAGGTCAGGCCGTGGTAGATCTCATCGACCACCAGATGACCACCGCGTGCCTTCAGCGACGTGGACAGGTCGGCCAGCTGCGCGGCATCCAGCGTGGTGCCGGTGGGGTTGGCTGGCGAAGCCACCAGCGCGCCGACGCTGTCCGCATTCCAATGCTGCTCGATCAGCGCAGGCGTGAGCTGGTAACCCGTGTCCGGGCCAACCGGCAGCAGCTGCGCGGCGCCTTCCACCAGCCGCAGGAAATGGCGGTTGCAGGGATAGCCCGGGTCGGCCAGCAGCCAATGCCTGCCGGGGTCCACCAGCAGGCTGGATGCCAGCAGCAGCGCGCCCGAGCCACCCGGTGTCACCAATATGCGCTCGGGGTCGATATCAAGCCGGTAGCGGTGGCGGTAGAAACCCGAGATGGCCTGCCGCAGTGCCGGCAGACCACGGGCAGCGGTATAACGGGTGTGGCCGGCGGCCAGCGCGGCCTGGCCGGCGCGGACGATGGGCTCGGCGGTGGTGAAATCCGGTTCGCCGATTTCCAGATGGATCACGTCATGGCCAGCCTGCTCCAGCGCATTGGCGCGGGCCAGCAACGACATGACGTGGAAAGGGGCGATTTCATCGCTGCGGCGGCTGTAGCCGGTGGGCGTGGGGCTGGAAGTGTTCATCGCCCCCATCATAGGCGCTGCGCCCGGTGCCAGCGCGGCGGTCGAGTGGCCGCGGGCGGTCGTCCACCGTCATGGGCCCGTGGCACACTGTGGGCTTCACGCGGGCACATGCCCGCAACCGGGAGCGCTTCGTGAAACCCGCCCTCTTTCTGCTGGTAGCAAGCCTGATGATGAACACCGCCGTCGCCGCAATGCCCACCCCGCCCGATGTCGCCAAGCGCCCGCACACGGTGAAGGCACCGTTTGGTGCCGAGCGCCAGGATGAGTACTACTGGCTGCGCGACGACAAGCGCGAAGACGCGGACATGCTGGCCTACCTGCAGGCCGAGAACGCCTACACCGACGCACTGATGGCGCCGCTCAAGCCGCTGCAGGACAAGCTGTACGCCGAAATCGTCGGGCGCATCAAGCAGGATGACTCCAGCGTGCCGTACCGCGAGCGCGGCTACTGGTATTACACGCGCTACGAAACCGGCAAGGACTACCCGGTGCACGCGCGCCGCAAGGGCGACATGCAGGCACCCGAACAAGTGCTGCTGGATGTGAACACCATGGCCGCCGGCAAGGATTACTTCGCCGTGGACGACATGGACATCAGCCGCGACAACACGCTGCTGGCCTGGGCCGAGGACGAGGTGGGCCGCCGCCAGTACAGCATCCGTTTCCGCAACCTGGAAACCGGTGAGGTGCTTCCGGATGTGATCACCGGCGTGTCGCCCAACGTGGTGTGGGCCGATGACAACCGCACGCTGTTCTATGTGGAAAACGACCCGGAAACCCTGCTCACCGTGCGGGTCAAGAAGCATGTGCTGGGCACCCCGGCCAGCAGCGACATCACCGTGTACGAAGAGAAGGACGACAGCTTCTACATGGGCATCGGCCGTACCCGTGACGACCGCTACATCACCATCGGTGTGGACAGCACCGTGTCCTCGGAGCTGCGTTACGCGCCGGCCGACAAGCCGGAGGCGTTCGCGGTGCTGGCCCCGCGCGAACGCGACGTGGAATACGACGCAGACCATTTCGATGGGCGCTGGGTGATCCGCACCAACGCCGATGGCGCCACCAACTTCAAGCTGGTCACCGCCGCCGATGGCAGCACCAGCCGCAAGCAGTGGCAGGACTGGGTGAAGCATGACCCGCAGGTGCTGGTGGAGGGTTTCGAGCTGTTCAACGGCTACACCGCCATCGCCGAGCGCGCCGAGGCGTTGGAGCGCGTGCGCCTGCTGTACGCCGACGGCCGCAGCGAGCTGGTCAAGGCCGATGAGCCGGCCTATGCGATGGGCCTGTCGGTCAACGCCGAGCCGGATACCGACTGGCTGCGCTACAGCTACACCTCGCTGACCACGCCGGCCACCACCTACGAACTCAACGTGAAGACCGGCGAGCGCCGCCAGCTCAAGCAGCAGCCGGTGATCGGCTACGACCCGTCGCAGTACCAGACCGAGCGCGTGTGGGTGAGCGCCCGCGATGGTGCGCGCGTGCCGGTGTCGCTGGTCTACCGCAAGGGCTTCAAGCGTGACGGCACAGCGCCGCTGTACCAGTACGCCTATGGCAGCTATGGCATGTCCTCGGACCCGGTGTTCCGCCACAACGTGGTGAGCCTGCTCGACCGTGGCGTGGTGTATGCCATCGCCCATATCCGGGGTGGTCAGGAGATGGGCCGCAGCTGGTATGACAACGGCAAGCTGCTGCACAAGCAGAACACCTTCAACGACTTCATCGACGTGACCCGTGCGCTGGTGGCACAGGGCTATGCGGCCAAGGACCGCGTGGCCGCCGCCGGTGGCAGCGCCGGTGGCCTGCTGATGGGCGCGGTGGCCAACCAGGCACCGGGCGACTACCGGGTGATGGAGGCGCAGGTGCCGTTCGTGGACGTGGTGACCACCATGCTCGACGCCAGCATTCCGCTGACCACCAACGAATACGACGAGTGGGGCAACCCGGAGCAGAAGCAGTACTACGACTACATGCTCGGCTACTCGCCGTATGACAACGTGCGTGCGCAGGCTTACCCGTCCCTGTACGTCGGCACCGGCCTGTGGGATTCGCAGGTGCAGTACTGGGAGCCGGCCAAGTGGGTGGCCCGGCTGCGCGACGTGAATACGGGCGAGCTGCCGGTGGTGTTCCGCATCGACATGAAGGCCGGCCATGGTGGCAAGTCCGGGCGGTTCGAGCGTTACAAGGAGCTGGCCGAATCCTATGCCTTCATCCTTGGGCAGCTGGGCGTGGCCGACTGACGACAGGCGTATGACAGGCCCCGAACCCCCCCCGGAACCACGCCCGGTGCGGCTGCGCTGGGCGTGGTGGCTGCTGGCCTATGTGAGCCTGGGCGTGGGCATCATCGGCATCTTCGTGCCGGGCCTGCCCACCACGGTGTTCGTGCTGATCTCGGCCTGGGCCGCCTCGCGGGGTTCGGCGCGGCTGCATGCCTGGCTGCTGAACCACCCGCGCTTCGGCAAGGCCATCGTGGACTGGCAGACACATGGCGCGGTCAGCCGCAAGGGCAAGTGGATGGCCAGCCTGACCATGCTGGTCTGCGCGCTGATCACCCTGTGGTGCGCGCCGCTGGCCTGGATAAAGGCCTTTTCGATCAGCATGATGGGGATTGTGTGCCTGTGGCTGTGGAGCCGGCCGCTGCCGCCGCAGGGCAAATGAACGGCGCGCCTTCGGTTCGGACTTCATGGTCCAGTGGCTATACTCCGGGCATGAAAACGACGTTCCGTTGCCTGATGCTCATCCCGGTGGCCTGCGCGCTGCTGGCCCTCACCGCCTGCGGCAACAAGGGCCCGCTGGTCATGCCGCAGAAGCCGGTTCCCATCGAGGAGCAGGAGGTAACCCCGGCCGACGAGCCGGTTGAAGGCAACGAAGCACCGCCCGCGGATGAGCCGGCACCCACCACCGATGATGCCACCCAGCCTAAAGACGGCGCATCCGACGCAAATGGTTAATCCGGCAACAGGGCGCCTGCATTTCAGCAAGATGCATGGCGCCGGTAATGATTTCGTGGTGCTGGACCTGCGCGACGGCAGTGCGCCGCCCGATGCAGGGCTGGCAGCCAGGCTGGCCGACCGCCACCTTGGCGTGGGCTGCGACCAGATCCTGACCATCGAGCCGCCGCGCTCGGAAGCGGCAGTGGCGTCGTACCGCATCTGGAACTCGGACGGCTCCACCTCGCAGCAGTGCGGCAACGGCGCGCGCTGCGTGGCAGCCTGGCTGGTGCGCGATGGCGCGGCGCAGGGCGATGAATTCGTCATCGACAGCCCGCTGCGCAGCCACAGGGTGCAGTGCCTGGGCGCGGACCAGTACGCGGTGGCGATGGGCCGGCCGGATTTCGCACCGACACGGATTCCGCTGGCAGGCTTCCCGCGCGCACGCGAGGAATACACCTTGTCGCTGCAGGGCGAGAACATCCGCTTTGGTGCTGTGTCGATGGGCAATCCGCACGCGGTGCTGGAAGTGGGCCTGCTCGATGCCGCACCGGTGGAACGGTTGGGGCCGCTGCTGCAGCAGCATGCCTCGTTCCCGGAATCGGTGAACGTGGGCTTCGCCCAGCTGGTTGCCCCGGACCACGCGCGGCTGCGCGTGTTCGAGCGTGGCGTGGGTGAGACACTGGCCTGCGGCAGCGGTGCCTGTGCCGCGGCGGTGGTGCTGATGCAGCGCGGCCGCCTGCAGCGCGACGCGCTGATCTCGCTGCCTGGCGGTGACCTGCGCATCCAGTGGCCGGCCAATGATGCGGAAATCGTCATGTCCGGCCCGGCGGCATTCGTATTCGACGGAGAGTGGATGGGATGAACGACACGGCGGAAAAACTTGGTGCCCACGAGGTAGCGGCCTGGTTGCGGCGCCACCCGGGTTTCCTCAAGCAGTTCCCGGACCTGGCCCTGACCATGGTGGTGCCGCGCGATGATGGCCCCACCGCCTCACTGGCCAGTTACCAGCTGGAAGTGTTGCGCGACAAGAACCGCGAGCTGTCGCGGCGGCTTGCCGAGCTGGGCAGCAATGCGCAGGTCAACGAGCGGCTGGCGGTGCGTACCCACCAGCTGACGCTGGCGCTGATGCGCCAGACCAGCGCGGCCGACACGCTGCGTGCCATGGCCGCATCGCTGGAAGAGGATTTTGCCGGCGACCTGGTGCGCATTGTCGGCCTGCAGCCGGTGCCCGAGCTGGAGCAGGCGGGCTGGTTCCAGCATATTGCGGCTGGTGACACGCGGCTGGCCGCGTTCCACGACTGCCTGCAGGATGGTGAGCCCATCTGCGGCCGGCTGCAGGTGGAAAAGAACAACGTGCTGTATGGCGCGCGCGTGGATGAAGTGTCGTCCACCGCGTTGCTGCCGTTGCCGGGCGTGGGCCTGATCGCGGTCGGCAGCCATGACCCCAACCGTTTCTACCCCGGCATGGGCACGCTGTTCCTGCGCATGATGGGCGAGGCGCTGGTGGTCGGGCTGCAGCGTTTCGACGGCAACTGAAGGTGATGGCGCGGCGATGAGCGCCATCCAGGCATTCCTGTCCTACCTGAAGGTCGAGCGGCGCATGTCCGCGCATACGCTGGATGCGTACCAGCGTGATCTGGCGGCACTGGCGCAGTGGTGCGCGAAGAACGGCATCGACGATGCGCAGGAGGTTGCCAACGACCAGCTGCGTGATTTCATCGCCGCCGAACACCGCCGCGGCCTGGCTGCAAAAAGCCTGCAGCGGCGGCTTTCAGCCTGCCGCAGCTTCTATGCGTGGCTGTTGAAGAACGGCGCCATCAAGACCAGCCCTGCCGCCGGCCTGCGTGCGCCCAAGGCGCCGCGCAAGCTGCCGCAGGTGCTGGACGCCGACGAGGCCGTGCAGCTGGTGGAGCTGCCTACCGACGCCCCGTTGGGGCTGCGTGACCGCGCGCTGCTGGAGCTGTTCTATTCCTCGGGCCTGCGCCTGAGTGAACTGTGTGCGCTGCGCTGGCGTGATCTGGACATGGCCAGCGGCATGGTGCTGGTGCACGGCAAGGGCAACCGCGAGCGCAGCGTGCCGGTAGGCACGCATGCGCTGGGCGCGCTGCAGGAATGGCGCAAGGACAGCGGTGGTGCTGGCGACAAGCCGGTGTTCCCCGGCCGTGGCGGCGGCCCGTTGAGCCAGCGTGCGGTGCAGATCCGCATCAAGCAGCTGGCGCAGCGGCAGGGCCTGTTCAAGCATGTGCACCCACACATGCTGCGGCATAGTTTCGCCAGCCACATCCTGGAATCGTCCGGCGATCTGCGTGGCGTGCAGGAACTGCTGGGCCATGCCGACATCGCCACGACCCAGATCTATACGCATCTGGATTTCCAGCACCTGGCCAAGGTGTACGACGCGGCGCACCCGCGCGCCAAGCGCAAGTCCTAGCCCATCCGCTGCTACTGAACCGGCTCATCTTCCGCCGCGCGGCGCAGGCAGGGTTGCCCGCAGCGTGTGGTCAGGTAATGCGTTGCAGTTGATCTGTGTCAGGGCGGGGCAGGTGCAGGGGGCGCAGGCTGGGTGTATCGAGGAGGGAGCATCATGGCCAAGCCATTTCCGTTGAATCCCAAGCACCCCGAGCGCATCTGCTGGGGCTGTGACCGCTACTGCGCGGCCGATGCGCTGCAGTGCGGCAATGGCTCCGGGCGCACCCAGCACCCCGCGGAAACGCAGGGCGAGGACTGGTACATCTACTGGGGCATCGAACCGGAACCGGAGCGGCCCAATATCGCAAAGAAACAATCGCGCTGAATCGACAGCTGGAAGGGCCGCCCTTGGGGAGCCGATCTGCAGCCCGTTCGCG
This sequence comes from Stenotrophomonas sp. UBA2124, assembly GCA_002329155.1. GTDB lineage: Bacteria > Pseudomonadota > Gammaproteobacteria > Xanthomonadales > Xanthomonadaceae > Stenotrophomonas. The sequence continues at coordinate 10,531 of DCXY01000040.1, forward strand.
GAGCTGATCTGACGGCACTCACCGCGCAGGCGCAACGCCATTGCTCCCGCAGGTAGCGGACAACACGGGATGTCGCCTGCCCGCAGGCGGCGGTGGCGCACCCGCCAGAGGCCCCGCAGCCAGCCCTCCGTACACCAGCAGGCGCCAGCGCCTGAACGCCACCTGTCGCCACCCGATACCGTCGCAGGCTTGATCGCGGCGTGGTCTGTCCCCATCTCCGGTGAACAGTATTCCGGAGGCCATATGGACCCCAGTCAGAACCCGAGTGTTTTCCACGCCACCACCATCTGCTGCGTGCGTCGTGGCGACAAAGTGGCCATTGCCGGTGACGGCCAGGTCACGCTGGGGCACACGGTGATGAAGGGCAATGCGCGCAAGGTGCGTCGCCTTGGCCGCGATGGTCAGGTGCTGGCGGGTTTTGCCGGTGCCGCCGCCGATGCCTTCACCCTGTTCGAGTTGTTCGAGGCCAAGCTGGAGAAGCATGGCCAGTTGACCCGTGCCGCGGTGGAGCTGGCCAAGGACTGGCGTACCGACCGCCGCTACGGAAAGCTTGAAGCCCTGTTGGCCGTGGCCGACAGGGAAACCTCGCTGATCATCAGCGGTACGGGCGATGTGATCGAGCCGGAGGACGGCATCATCGCGATTGGCTCTGGCGGCTCGTATGCGCTGAGCGCCGCCCGCGCGCTGCTGGCGCACACCGAACTTGATGCCAAGGCCGTTGCGATGGAGGCAATCAACATCGCCGGTGGCATCTGCATCTATACGAATACCAACGTCGTGGTGGAAGAGCTGTAAGGCGCAGGCGGGGAATGGGTGACTCGGAAGCGGGAGTGACCGCATCCGGTGATCGAAGATTCCCTGCAGGCCCCGACCGCTGCTTCCCGGTTCCCCGTTCCCACTTCCCGGTTTTCCCCCAATGAATCACAAGATCGAAGTTTCTTCCGCCACCATGACCCCGCGCGAGATCGTGCAGGAACTGGACCGGCACATCGTGGGCCAGCACGACGCCAAGCGTGCGGTCGCCATCGCCCTGCGCAACCGCTGGCGGCGCATGCAGCTGCCGGCCGAGCTGCGCAATGAAGTGATGCCCAAGAACATCCTGATGATCGGCCCCACCGGCGTGGGCAAGACCGAGATCGCGCGCCGCCTGGCCACGCTGGCCAACGCGCCGTTCGTCAAGGTCGAAGCCACGCGCTTCACCGAGGTGGGCTACGTCGGCAAGGACGTGGAGCAGATCATCCGCGACCTGGCCGATACCGCGGTCAAGCTCTACCGCGAGCAGGCCAAGGTGCGTGTGCGCACCCAGGCCGAGGAGAAGGCCGAGGACCGCATTCTTGATGCGCTGCTGCCGCGCCGCAGCGTGGGCATCGGGTTTGATGCCGAGGCCGCACGCAACGAGCCGTCCGCCGCCGACAACGACACACGCATCAAGTTCCGCCGCATGCTGCGCGATGGCGAGCTGGACGAGCGCGAGATCGAGCTGGACGTGGCCGCCAACGTCAGCATGGACATCATGACCCCGCCGGGCATGGAGGAAATGGGCCAGCAGCTGAAATCCATGTTCGCCAACCTGGGCAGCGCCAAGTCCAACAAGCGCACGCTGACCATCAAGGCCGCGCGCCCCCTGCTGATCGAGGAAGAGGCCGGCAAGCTGGTCAACGAGGACGACATCCGCTCCGCCGCCATCGAAGCCTGCGAGCAGCATGGCATTGTCTTCATCGACGAGATCGACAAGGTGGCCAAGCGCAGCGATGCCGGCTCCACCGGTGGCGATGTTTCGCGCGAAGGCGTGCAGCGTGACCTGCTGCCGCTGGTGGAAGGCTCCAACGTGTCCACCAAGTACGGCACGGTGAAGACCGACCACATTCTGTTCATTGCCTCCGGTGCGTTCCATCTGGCCAAGCCCAGCGATCTGATTCCGGAACTGCAGGGCCGCTTCCCGATCCGTGTGGAGCTGGGTGCGCTGAGCAAGCAGGATTTCGTGCGCATTCTCACCGAGCCCAAGGCTGCGCTGACCAAGCAGTACGAAGCGTTGCTGGCCACCGAAGGCGTCAGCGTCGCGTTCACCGGTGATGCGGTGGACCGGCTTGCCGAGATCGCCTTCCAGGTCAACGAGCGCCAGGAGAACATCGGTGCCCGCCGCCTGCACACGGTGCTGGAGCGCCTGCTGGATACGCTCAGCTACGAGGCGCCGGACCGCGGTGGTGAAACCATCAGCATCGACCAGGCATATGTGGACAAACACCTGGGCGAACTGGTGCAGGACCCGGACCTGAGCCGCTACATCCTGTAATCCGTCATCACAGCGGTGAAACGAAAACGGCAGCACGCAGGTGCTGCCGTTTTCGTCGTGCTGCGCGAAAGCGGGGAGGGCGCTATTCCTCTTCGTCCGGGTCCGGTGGCAGCGCGTAGGGGGCTTCGCCGGCGCTGAACACCCCCGGCCGCACATGGTGCGCCAGCAGTGCATCCATCATGTCGCGGCAGTCGCGCTGCAGCGCGAATTCGCCCGGCTCCAGCATCGCGCTGTACAGCACGCCGGTCAGGCCGGCATGCAGGATGCGCACGAGACTGTCGATGTCCACGCCGTCGCGCAGCTGGTCGAGCATGCGCGCGCGCTCCAGCGCACGGCGGAAGATGGCCATCTCCTGCGTGATGCTGTCGTGCTGCAGCTGCTGCATGGCCTGGCTTTCGGTCGAAAGATCGTTGCGCAGCATGATCTCCATCATGTCGCGCAGCTGCGGGTCGCTGTCCAGCTCCTGCAGCGACATCAGCATGGCCGCGCGCAGGTCGCGGATGGGCGTACTGCGGTGGGGCGAATAGCTGCGTTGCAGGCGCTTGATGAAGGGCACCCGCTTGCGGTTGATCATCGCCTCCAGCACTTCGGTCTTGTTCTTGAAGTGCCAGTACACCGCGCCACGGGTATAGCCGGCGCGCTCGCCAATGGCGGCAAGCGAGGTGCCGGCTACGCCGTTTTCATGGAAGCAGGCCAGCGCGGCATCAAGGATGCCTTCACGGGTGGCCTGCGCCTCTTCTTTGGTTTTTCTGGCCATTGCTGGAGCAGCTGCTGGATGAAACCGGCCTGAATTGTAGCCGTTTACAAACAGCCGTGCATGTATGTATATTTCCGTGGCTTGCTTCGCAGGATGGACGTGCCGCGTGCGCGGGGTTTCTTTCAACCGCGCTAACGGGCATGTCCGTAGCGTATGCGCCAAGGGCGGGTTGTTACCCGGCCCGGGCGTTGCGTTGCCTGTGGGCGTCTTCTTTCAATCGAGTCCTTTCCCATGTCCCGAATCAGCCACAGCAGCCGGATCGTTGCGCTCTCTCTTGCCCTCACCATCGCGCTCGCCGCCTGCAAGGGCGGTGAAGAACAGCAGCCGCAGGGCGGCCCGGGCCAGGTCACCGTGGTCACGCTCAAGGCGCAGCCGGTCATGCTGACCCGCGAGCTGGCCGGCCGTGCCACCGGTTATGAAGTGGCTGAAGTGCGGCCGCAGGTGAGCGGCATTGTTGCCAAACGTCTGTTCACCGAGGGCAGCGTGGTCAAGCAGGGGCAGGCGCTGTACCAGCTGGATGATGCCTCCTACCGCGCGCAGGCCAACAACGCACGTGCCCAGGTGGCACGCGCCGAAGCCACCGCCAATGCGGCACGGCTGGCCGCGCGCCGCAGCAGCGAGCTGGTGCGTACCAAGCTGATCAGCGTGCAGGACGATGAAGCCGCGCAGGCAGCGTGGAAGCAGGCCGACGCCGATGTGCTGGCCGCGCGCGCCTCGCTGGATGCGGCCAATGTCACGCTGGGCTATGCGCGCATCACCGCGCCCATCAGCGGCCAGATCGGCAAGTCCTCGGTTACCCAGGGCGCGCTGGTCAGCGCCGGCCAGGCCGCGCCGCTGGCGACGATCAACCGGCTTGATCCGATCTATATCGATGTCACCCAGTCCTCGGCCGAGCTGCTGCAGCTGCGCCGCGAACTGGCTGCCGGCCGCCTGGAAGGCGCGTCGGAACTGCCGGTGGACATCGTGCTGGAAGACGGCACCCCCTTCGCCCACAAGGGCACGCTGGAGTTTTCCGAAGTCAGCGTTGATCCTTCTACCGGCAGTTACAGCCTGCGCGTGCGCGTGGACAACCCGGACCAGGTGCTGATGCCGGGCATGTTCGTGCGCGCGGTGCTGGGCAGCGGCGTGCGCCCGGATGGCCTGCTGGTGCCCATGCAGGGCATCGCGCGTGACCCGAAGGGCGACACCAGCGCCATGGTGGTCGATGCCAAGGGCACGGTGGAGCAGCGTCCGGTGAAGGTCAGCCGCACCATCGGCGACAAGTGGCTGGTCGAGGACGGCCTGAAGCCGGGCGACAAGGTCATCGTCGAAGGCCTGCAGAAGATCGGCCCCGGCATGCCGGTGCAGGCCACCGAGAAGGGTGCCGAGCCCGCCAAGCCCGCCGCCGCACCGGCCACCGCGCCGGCGGCCAAGCAGTAAGCGGAGACTCCCATGGCACGTTTCTTCATTGACCGGCCCATCTTCGCGTGGGTCATCGCCATCATCATCATGCTGGCCGGCGCGCTGGCCATCTTCAAGCTGCCCATCTCCATGTACCCGGAGGTGGCGCCGCCGGCGGTGTCCATCAACGCCAACTACCCGGGCGCCTCGGCCAAGGTGGTGGAGGACTCGGTGACGCAGATCATCGAGCAGAACATGAAGGGCCTTGATGGCCTGATCTATTTCTCCTCCAACAGCTCCTCCAATGGCCAGGCCAGCATCACCCTGACCTTCGAGAGCGGCACCGACCCGGACATCGCCCAGGTGCAGGTGCAGAACAAGCTGCAGCTGGCCATGCCGCTGCTGCCGCAGGAAGTGCAGCGCCAGGGCATCAACGTGGCCAAGTCCAGCTCGGGCTTCCTCAACGTCATCGGCTTCGTGTCCGAGGACGGGAGCATGAACGAGCACGACATCTCCGACTATGTCGGCTCCAATGTCGTGGACCCGCTCAGCCGCGTGCCGGGCGTGGGTTCGATCCAGGTGTTCGGCGGCAAGTACGCCATGCGCATCTGGCTGGATCCGAACAAGCTGCAGACCTACAAGGTTTCGGTGGACGAGGTGACCGGGGCAGTGCGCGCGCAGAACGCACAGGTGGCCATCGGCCAGCTGGGCGGCACGCCGGCGGTGAGGGGCCAGCAGCTCAACGCCACCATCAACGCGCAGGACCGCCTGCAGACGCCGGAGCAGTTCCGCGCCATCGTGGTGCGCACCGAAGCTGACGGTTCCACCCTGAAGCTGGGTGACATCGCGCGCGTGGAACTGGGCGCGGAAACCTACGACTTCGTCACCCGCTACAACGGCAAGCCGTCCACCGGTATCGCCATCACCCTGGCCACGGGCGCCAACGCGCTGGAAACCGCCGAAGGCGTGAGCGCCGAACTGGACCGCCTGCGCGCCAGTTTTCCGCAGGGCCTGAAGGCGGTGATTCCGTATGACACCACACCGTTCGTGCGCGTTTCGATCAAGGGCGTGATCAAGACGCTGCTGGAAGCGATCGTGCTGGTGTTCGTGGTGATGTACCTGTTCCTGCAGAACTTCCGCGCCACGCTGATCCCGACCATCGCCGTGCCGGTGGTGCTGCTGGGTACCTTCGGCATACTGGCGATGCTGGGCTTCTCCATCAACATGCTGACCATGTTCGCCATGGTGCTGGCCATCGGCCTGCTGGTGGACGATGCCATCGTGGTGGTGGAGAACGTCGAGCGCATCATGTCCGAAGAGGGGCTCTCGCCACTGGAAGCCACGCGCAAGTCGATGAGCCAGATCACCGGCGCGCTGGTCGGCATCGGCCTGGTGCTGTCGGCGGTGTTCGTGCCGATGGCCTTTATGAGCGGCTCCACCGGCGTGATCTACCGCCAGTTCTCGGCGACCATCGTCTCGGCGATGGCGCTGTCGGTGCTGGTGGCCATCGTGCTGACCCCGGCGCTGTGCGCCACCATGCTCAAGCCGCTGAAGAAGGGCGAGCACCACGTGCCGCACAAGGGCCTGCTGGGTCGCTTCTTCAACATGTTCAACAACGGCTTCGACCGCTCCAGCGCCCGCTACCAGCGTGGCGTGCGCGGCATCCTGGGCCGCCCGATGCGCTTCATGGCGGTGTTCCTGGCACTGACGGTGGCGATGGTGCTGCTGTTCCTGCGCCTGCCCAGCTCGTTCCTGCCCAACGAGGACCAGGGCATCCTGATGGCGCTGGTGCAGGCACCGGTAGGCGCCACCCAGGAACGCACGATGGAATCCATCCACAAGCTGGAAAACCACTTCCTGGAGAACGAGAAGGACGCGGTGGAATCCATCTTCTCGGTGCAGGGTTTCAGCTTTGCCGGCATGGGCCAGAACTCGGGCATGGCCTTCGTCAAGCTCAAGGACTGGAAGGACCGCAGTGCCGACCAGGGCGTGGGGCCGATCACCGGCCGCGCGATGGCCGCGCTGGGGCAGATCAAGGACGCCTTCATCTTCGCCTTCCCGCCGCCGGCCATGCCGGAGCTGGGTACCGCCTCGGGCTACACCTTCTTCCTGAAAGATGAAGCCGGGCAGGGCCACGAGGCGCTGGTGAACGCGCGCAACCAGCTGATGGGCATGGCTGCCGAGAACGGCAAGCTGGCCAACGTGCGCCCGAATGGTCTGGACGACACGCCGCAGCTGCGCGTGGACATCGACGTCGCCAAGGCCGGTGCGCATGGCCTGAGTCTGGATGCGATCAACGGCACGCTGGCCACCGCGTGGGGTTCGAGCTATGTCGATGACTTCATCGACCGTGGCCGCGTCAAGCGCGTGTACATGCAGGCCGACAGCAGCTTCCGCATGAACCCGGAAGACTTCAACCTGTGGACGGTGAAGAACAACGTGGGCGAGATGGTGCCGTTCTCGGCTTTCGCCAGCCAGCGTTGGGATTTCGGTTCGCCGCGTCTGGAGCGCTACAACGGCGTGTCCGCGCTGGAAATCCAGGGTGAGGCCAAGCCGGGTATCGCCTCCGGTGATGCGATGCTGGAGATCGAGAAGCTGGTCAAGCAGCTGCCGCCGGGCTTCGACATCGAGTGGACCGCGGTGTCCTACCAGGAGCGCGAGGCCGGTTCGCAGACGCCGCTGCTGTACACGCTGTCGCTGCTGATCGTGTTCCTGTGCCTGGCCGCGCTGTATGAAAGCTGGAGTGTGCCGACCGCGGTGCTGATGGTGGCGCCGCTGGGCATCCTGGGTGCGGTGCTGGCCAACACCATGCGTGGCATGGAGCGTGACGTGTACTTCCAGGTGGCGATGCTGACCACGGTGGGCCTGACCTCGAAGAACGCCATCCTGATCGTGGAGTTCGCCAAGGAGCACCTGGAGAAGGGTGCGGGTGTGATCGAGGCGACGATGCATGCGGTACGCGACCGCCTGCGCCCGATCATCATGACCTCGCTGGCCTTCGGCCTGGGCGTGCTGCCACTGGCCATCGCCTCGGGCGCGGGCTCCGGCGCACAGCGTGCCATCGGTACCGGCGTGCTGGGCGGCATGGTGGTGGGCACCCTGCTGGGCCTGTTCTTCATCCCGCTGTTCTTCGTGGTGGTGCAGCGCGTGTTCAACCGCAAGCGCCTGCCTGCCGACGACAACGCGCCGGAGGTCTGATGGCCTGCGGCGCCTGCCGGGCGCCGCCATGCTGCAAATGAAAACGCCGGGGCATGCCCCGGCGTTGTTCATTTCCGGCACTGTGGTTCAGGCCTCGGTGCGCACGGTTTCCAGCAGCTGGGCCTGTTCCACCGCGCCCAGCCGCTGCGCCACCACCGCCAGGTGGTTGCACAGCTCGGCCTGCTGTTCGGGGAAGGCGGCAACCAGTTCGCGCTGCACCTGCTGGTAGGCGTCCCAGAACGGCGCGGAGCTGCGGTGACGGTCGTACTGCTGCCGGAGCCTGTCGCCAGCCTCCTTCAGGGACGGGCGGTTACGGGCAGGCATGAGCATGGTGTGCATCGTGTCACCTCGTCTTTGGCAGTGCCCCTGTGCAGCCAGCTTAACCGGTCTCTCTTACGATTGCGTGGCTTTGGAATGTGCTGTGAGTCTCACTTTCGCCGAGAAATTGACGGATGCCGCGCACTTTTTTGCCTATTCACCAATGTCTTCGTTCCAGACGTCGGGGTTTTCGGCGATATAGCGGCCCATCATTTCAATGCAGCCGGCATCGTTGAGGTCGATCACCTTGACCCCGTTCTCGCGCAGCCAGCCGATGCCGCCGCCGAAGCTGACCGACTCGCCCACCACCACGGTGCCGATGTTGAACTGGCGCACCAGGCCACTGCAGTACCAGCAGGGGGCCAGGGTGGTGACCATGATGGTGTCGCGGTAACCGCGTTGGCGGCCGGCTTTGCGGAATGCGTCGGTTTCGCCATGAATGGAGGGGTCGTCCTCCTGGATGCGTCGGTTGTGGCCGCAGCCGAGCAGGCCGCCGTCGCTGTGGTACAGCGCCGCGCCGATCGGGATGCCGCCCTCGGCCAGGCCCTGGCGGGCTTCGGCGATGGCGGTTTCAAGCAGGGCGCGGTAGTCGGGGGTGGTGATCATGCAGGGTCCTCGCGGCGCGGTGGCGCCGGTGCGCGGCCATCATAGCGGGCCACCCGCTGCGCCCGGCCTGTTGGCGGGGGGCGCAGCGCGGCTGGCAGTGCGATAATCGGGGCATGAGCGAATCCCCCTACAAGAGCGGCACCACCCACTTCGGCTTCCGTGATGTACCGGCCAAGGACAAGCAGAAGCTTGTCGGCCAGGTGTTCACCTCGGTGGCCGACAACTACGACCTGATGAATGACCTGATGAGCCTTGGCATCCATCGGCTGTGGAAACGCTATTTCGTGGCCACCGCGCAGGTGAAGCCGGGCGACCGCGTGCTCGACCTGGCCGGCGGAACCGGCGACATCGCCGTGCTGCTCAAGGAGCGGCTGGGCGCCGAGGGCAGCGTGGTGCTGGGTGACATCAACGCCGGCATGCTGTCGGTGGGCCGTGACCGCCTGACCAACCGCGGCCATGTGGCCGGCTTCGAGTGGGTGCAGTGCAATGCCGAGGCGCTGCCGTTCCCGGACCAGAGCTTCGACCTGGTGACCATCTCCTTCGGCCTGCGCAACGTCACCGACAAGGACGCCGCGCTGCGTGAGATGTACCGCGTGCTCAAGGTGGGCGGGCAGGCGCGGGTGCTGGAGTTCTCCGAAGTCACCGAGGAATGGTTCAAGCCCATCTACGACTTCCACTCGTTCAAGATCCTGCCGAAGCTGGGCAAGCTGTTCGCCCGTGGCGACGGCGACAGTTACCAGTACTTGGCCGAAAGCATCCGCAAGCATCCGCCGCAGGAAGAACTGAAGGCGATGATGACCGAGGCCGGTTTCGAGCGTTGCCACTACAAGAACCTCAGTGCCGGTATCGTGGCCATCCACTCCGGCTACAAGATCTAAGGCGTGGCGGCCGGGGCGTGGAGTGCATGAGGCACTCTGCCCGGGCGGCCCATGCTGTTCACCCACTCCTCGTCTCAAAGGATGTCCATGCGTTCTCCCTTCCTGATGCTGCCCCTGGCCATTGCGCTTGCCGCAGGTTGTGCCAAGGAGCCCGCCGCGCCTGTCGCCGAACCCGTCGCCCAGAAGCCTGCCGCCGCCGTGAACACCGTCAACCGCAGCCACGATGAAAGCTCCTACGCCGAGCCGGAGAAGGTGGTCATCAAGGACCTGGCGCTGGACGTGAAGGTCGATTTCGACAGCAAGCAGATCGGTGGCACCGCCACCTACACGCTGGAGTGGAAGGACAAGGCCGCCAGGCAGCTGCTGCTGGATACGCGCGAGCTGACCATCGAGAAGGTGGAAGCACTGGCCGCCGATGGCACCGCCACGCCGCTGCAGTTCGCACTGGCGCCGGCGGACAAGGTGTTCGGCAGCAAGCTGAGCATCGAGACCCCGGAACAGCCGGCCAGCGTGCGCATCACCTATCACACCGCACCGACCGCCTCGGGCCTGCAGTGGCTGGAGCCGTCGATGACCGAGGGCAAGAAGCAGCCCTTCATGTTCAGCCAGTCGCAGGCCATCCACGCGCGTTCGTGGGTGCCGCTGCAGGACACCCCGAGCGTGCGCTTCACCTACAGCGCGCACGTCACCAGCCGCCCGGACGTGATGGTGCTGATGAGCGCCGACAACGACCCGAAGGCCGCGCGTGACGGCGACTACAGCTTCAAGATGCCGCAGCCGATTCCGTCCTACCTGCTGGCCATCGCCGCCGGTGACCTGGTGTTCGAGCCGATCTCCGAGCGTTCGGGCGTGTGGGCCGAGCCGGCCATGGTCAACAAGGCCGCCAAGGAGTTCGAGGACACCGAGAAGATGATCGGTGCTGCCGAGAACCTGTACGGCGAATACCGCTGGGGCCGTTACGACATGCTGGTGCTGCCGCCGTCGTTCCCGTTCGGTGGCATGGAGAACCCGCGCCTGACCTTCGCCACGCCAACCGTGATCGTGGGCGACAAGTCGCTGGTGTCGCTGGTGGCGCATGAGCTGGCGCACAGCTGGTCGGGCAACCTGGTGACCAATGCGAGCTGGAAGGACATCTGGCTCAACGAAGGTTTCACCACCTACGTGCAGGCGCGCATCACCGAGGCGCTGTATGGCCAGGAAATGGCCGAGATGGAGCGCGAGATCGACCAGACCGACCTGCTCAACGAAGTGAAGGACATGAGCCCCGCCGACCAGGCGCTGGCCCTGCCGCCGCTGAACGAGCGTGACCCGGACGAAGCGCTGAGCAACGTGGCCTACGTCAAGGGCGCATGGTTCCTGCAGTTCCTGGAGCAGCGTTTTGGCCGTGAGGTGTTTGATCCGTTCCTGCGCGGCTGGTTCAACGACCACGCCTTCCAGAGCGCCAACACCGACCAGTTCGTCGAATACCTGAAGAAGAACCTGCTGCCGAAGAACCCGACCGCCGTGACCGATGCCGAGCTGAAGGCATGGCTGGACGAGCCGGGCATTCCGGCGTTCGCGCAGAAGGCGCGTTCGCGCAACTTCGCCGTGGTCGATACCGCCCGCATCGCGTGGCTGGGCAGCGACACTCTGCCGAGCGCGCAGGTGACCGGCGAGTGGGGCACCCAGGAGTGGGTGCGCTTCATCGACGGCCTGGGCGAGAAGCTGCCGGTGGAAAAGCTGGCGCAGCTGGACAAGGCCTACCACTTCACCGGCACCCCCAATGGCGAGATCGCCATGCGCTGGTACCCGCTGGCCATCCGCAGCGGCTATGGTGAAGCGCAGGCAGCCGCTGGCGATTTCATCGAGAAGGTGGGCCGCCGCAAGCTGGTGCTGCCGATCTACGCCGAGCTGCTGAAGACCCCGGAAGGCCTGGCCTTCGCCAAGGTGGTGTTCGCCAAGGCCAAGCCGGGCTACCACCCGATCACCACCGCCTCGGTGGAAGACATGATCGCCAAGGCCGAAGCCGCACCGAAGCAGGAAGCCACGCCCAAGCAGTAAGGGGCGGGTGATGTGAATGAGACAACGGCGGGCCTCGGCCCGCCGTTGTTGTTTTTGGGGTTGCTGCCGTACGGATGTGGTCCGGCCGCGGCAGACGGTGCGGATGCCAAGGCAAGAGCAGGCGCGAATCGCTCTTGCCCCTGCTCCGGCCTTCGCGCACCACGCAACGTGGGCACGCGCAGCGCATCGGTCGCATGCGCACGAGGAGTGGATGCGGAATACCCCGGGTGCGCTGCGCTTACCCGGGCTACAGGGTTTGTGTGTGCGGTGGGCAATTCCGTTGCCGGATGTTTAAAGTGTCCATCAACGCGCGCCTACGATGCGCACCTCACGATGGAGCTGCTCGATGAAACCACTGATCCTCGGCGCACTGTGCGTCTTTGCCCTGGCTGCCTGCTCCGACCCGGAGGCCGAGCGCCAGCAGCAGGAAGCGGCTGCCGCGCAGGAGCGCCCCAAGCGCGAGGCCGACGCCGAGGGCATCGGCAAGCTCTATGACACGGCGGTCACCGCCACCGATTGGGAAAAGGCGCGCATCCACGGCGCTGCGCTGCTCGACCAGTTCCCGGATTCGGAAGCGGCCAAGCGCATCGAGCCCGGCTTCGCGGAAGTGAAGGAGAAGGCCGAGGCCGCGCGCGAGCTGCGCCGCATGCAGGCACTGTGGAACTACAACCAGGTGCCGGTGAAGGGCGGCACCCAGCGGTCGGCGGCCATCTACAGCAAGGAGCGCGTAGTCGTGGACGGCACCGGCCCCAAGCCCGTGCAGCTGGTATTCCGTGACCACCCGGAATGGAAGCGCCATGCCTACCTGGTGCTGCAGACCAGCGACTTCGCCAAGGCCTGCTACCGCAACTGCCAGGTCAAGGTCAGCGTGGACGGTGCAGCCCCGCGCAGCATGGCCGCCTACCGCCCGGACACGGATGAGGCCATCGCCATGTTCATCACCGACAACCGTGGCCTGTGGCGCCACGCACGCAAGGCCAAGGCCATCGAGATCGAGTTTCCGGTGAAGGCCGGTGGCACCCGCAAGGCCGTGTTTGAAGTCGGCGGCCTGGACGGCAGCCAGATGCCGAACTGGGATTGAGCTGATGCGCGTTGACGCGGCGATGCCCGCGCCGTTGGCAAAGCTGGGCGACAGCCGCCATTGGGTACTCGACATGGACGGCACCCTCACCGAGCCGGTGCATGATTTCGATCTGATCCGGCGCGAGCTGCGGATTCCGCCCGAGTCGGACATCCTGCAGCATCTTGCGGCGTTGCCCGAGCAGGAGGCGTCGCAGTGCCATGCGTGGCTGCTGGAGCACGAACATGCGCTTGCGATGGCTGCCACGCCGGCGGCGGGGGCGGTGGAACTGGTGCGCGCGCTGCATGCCGATGGTTGCCGCTTGGGCATCCTCACCCGCAATGCGCGGGCGTTGGCGCAGGTGACGCTGGCTGCGATCGGGCTGGAGGGCTGCTTTGCCGATGCCGAAATACTGGGGCGCGATGAAGCGGTGCCCAAACCATCACCGGCAGGGCTGCAGTTCTTTGCGGCGCGCTGGCAGGTGCCGGCACAGTCGATGCGGATGGTGGGCGATCATTACTACGATCTGGCCACCGCGCAGGCGGCGGATGTACCGGCGGTGCTGGTCAACCAGAGCGGTGACCCGTGGCCGGGCATGGCGCAGTGGCAGCTGCGTGATTGTGCGGAGTTGCTGCAGCATTGGCGCCGGGCCTGAGCGCAGGTCCTGACTGCAGAGCAACGGCGGTGGTGTAGTGCTGTGCGTGCGCTGGTTGCGACAAGGGCATTGCCGGCAACACGGAAAGAAAAACGGCGCCTGATGGCGCCGTTTTTCATTGCTGCAGGGTGGCGGCGCTCAGAGCGCGTAGCCGAACTGCTGCTTGAACTGGTCGTTGAACTCGGCGAAGTCGAAACGCTGGTTCTGGGTGCCGGGGTGTTCCACTTTCAATGCGCCCATCAGGTTGCCCATGCGGCCCACGGTGAGCCAGTCGCAGCCCTTCTCGATGCCGAAGATCAGGCCGGCGCGGAAGGCGTCGCCGCAGCCGGTGGGGTCCACCACGCGGCGCTCGTGTGCCGGCGGAATGTTGAAGCTCTTTTCCGGGGTGTGGATCACCGCGCCACGCGGGCCCTGGGTGGTGATGTAGGCCTTGGTGCGCTCGACGATGTCCTTCTCGCTCCAGCCGGTACGCTGCTGCAGCAGGTTGGATTCGTAGTCGTTGACCACCACGTAATCGGCCTGCTCGATGAACTGGCGCAGCTCCGGGCCGTTGAACAGCGGCATGGCCTGGCCCGGGTCGAAGATGAAGGGAATGCCGCATTCCAGGAACTCGGTGGCGTTCTGGATCATGCCCTCGCGGCCATCGGGGCTGACGATGCCGAAGGTCACGCCCGGCACGTCCTTCACGTGGTTCTCGTGCGAACGCATCATCGCGCCCGGGTGGAAGGCGGTGATCTGGTTGTTGTCGTGGTCGGTGGTGATGAACGCCTGCGGGGTGAACAGCTCGTCGATGATGCGGATCTGCGACATGTCGATCTGCTGCTCGGCGAAATGCTCGCGGTACGGCGCGAAATCCTGGCCCACCGTGGCCATCGGCACCGGCTCGCCGCCCAGCAGCTTCAGGTTGTAGGCGATGTTGCCGGCGCAGCCGCCGAACTCGCGACGCATGCGCGGCACCAGGAACGAGACGTTCAGGATGTGCACCTTGTCCGGCAGGATGTGGTTCTTGAACTGGTCCGGGAACACCATGATGGTGTCGAAAGCAAGGGAACCACAGATCAAAGCGGACATCGCGGACAGGCCTATACGGAAAAGGGGATAACACCGCCATGCGGGCGCAGACGGGCCGGCGCACCGTGCGCCAAAGCGCATAAGGTTACCGGCTGGGGCGTCGAACAGCCACAACCGAATCTGTATGGTATTGGCACGATCCACGCTCAGGCCCGGAAATTACTAGGATTTTCCTTGCCCGGACCCAGGTGGGTTGATAGGCTAACCGACCTCTTTTCTGCCCATTTTTTCGCCAACCGGCGTGGGCGCGACACCCGTCAGGATCACTCCCCAGATGTTCAAGAAGCTGCGTGGCATGTTCTCCAATGACCTGTCCATCGACCTGGGCACGGCCAATACCCTCATTTACGTGCGTGGCCAGGGGATCGTGCTGAACGAGCCGTCGGTCGTGGCCGTGCGCCAGGACCGCGCCATCGGTGGCACCCGTTCGGTGGCCGCCGTGGGCGCCGAGGCCAAGCAGATGC
>DCXY01000018.1 GCA_002329155.1 Stenotrophomonas sp. UBA2124
CCGTGGAAGCCGGTGAGCATGAAGAAGGTGGAACCGTAGATGCCCGAACCCAGCGTGAGGTTCAGTTCCTTGTAGGCGTGGATGTATTCCTCGGCCTGGAAGAACAGGAACACGCAGCCCAGCAGCACGGTGATGCCCAGCCAGATCAGCAGCTGCTTGCGGTTGCCGGCCTTGAGCGCGTGGTGGGCGATGGTCAGCGTCATGCCCGAGGTCAACAGGATCAGCGTGTTGATCAGCGGCAGGCCCCACGCCGGAATGGTCTGGAACGCACCGCCGATGTCGCCCGGGCCGTTGGTGGGCCATGCCGCCGAATAGCCCTGCCATAGCAGTTCGTTGGTCCAGCTGCTGTGGCCTTCGCCACCGAGCCACGGCAGGCCCATGCTGCGGGTGTAGAACAGCGCGCCGAAGAAGGCGCCGAAGAACATCACTTCGGAGAAGATGAACCAGATCATCCCCATGCGGAACGAGCCGTCCACCTGGCGGTTGTAGTTGCCGGCCACCGATTCGCGGATGACATCGCCAAACCACAGGAACAGGGTGAACACCAGCATCGCCAGGCCGATGAAGAACGTCCATTTGCCCCAGCTGGCGTCGTTGAGCCAACTGGCTACGCCCACCATCAACACCAGCATGGCGATCGAGCCGACAAAGGGCCATTTGCTTTGGCTCGGCACGAAGTAGACGTTGGCATCAGGCGTGTTGTGGGCCATGTCGTTTGCTTCCAGGTCCGTGGTCAGGGAGCTGCATGGGCATTGGCCGCGGCGGTTGCCGGGGCCAGCTGCTCGGTCAGCGAATCATTCTTGTAGAACGTGTAGGACAGGGTGACGGTCTTGACGTCTTCCGGCAGGTCCGGGTCGATGATGAAGCGCACCGGCATGTCGCGTTTCTCACCCGGCTGCAGGGTCTGTGCGGTGAAGCAGAAGCACTCGGTCTTGTTGAAGAAGCCCGACGCGCGCGCCGGCGCCACCGAAGGCACCGCACTGCCGACCAGCGCGTGGTCGCTGTTGTTGCGCGCATAGTACAGCGCCTCGTTCAATTCGCCCGGCACCACATCCATGGTCAGCTTTTCCGGGTGGAAAGCCCACGGCAGCTTTGAATTGACGCCGCCATCGAACTCCACCCGCACCGTGCGCTTGACCGTGCTCGCACCCACCGCCGCCGGCTGGCTGGCACCACGCTCAAGCCGCACGCCGAAGACCTTTTCACAGGCGATGCGGTACAGCGGCACCAGCGAGAAGGTCAGCACGAACACCCCCAGCACCACGCCCACCAGCCGGAGCATGCCGGCACTGCGTTCGGGGCGGGGCGTGGGCGCAGGCGTGGTCAATGCGCGAGCACTCCGGACAGGATGAAGCCGACGTAGATGGCCACCGCCACCAGCCCCACCACCAGCGCCGTGCGCCGCGAGCGGCGGCGACGCAGTGCCAGTTCCTCGGGTTGCATCGGGCGGTTCATGCCGGGCACCTCAATGGGTCACGTCGTCGTGGGCCAGGTCGCCCGGCCTGATCACCGGCGGCACCGTGAAGGTATGCGCCGGTGCCGGCGACGGCACGGTCCACTCCAGGCCCTTGGCGCTTTCCCAGGCACGCGCCTCGGCACGCTGGCCGCTGCGCAGCGAGGACAGCAGGATGCCGGCCATCAGGAACGGGGTGACGAACATGCCGAAGGCACCGATCGAGCTGACCAGGTTCCAGTCGGCGAACACCGGGTTGTAGTCGGGAATGCGGCGCGGCATGCCGGCCAGGCCCAGGAAGTGCTGCGGGAAGAACAGCAGGTTGACGAACACCATCGTCCACCAGAAATGCACCTTGCCCCAGAACTCGTTGTACATGCGGCCGGTCCACTTCGGCCACCAGTAGTACACCGCCGCGATCAGCGCCAGCACCGCGCCGGTCACCAGCACATAGTGGAAATGCGCCACCACGAAATAGGTGTCGTGGTACTGGAAGTCCGCCGGCACGATGGCCAGCATCAGGCCGGAGAAGCCACCGATGGTGAACAGGATGACGAAGGAGATGGCGAACAGCATCGGCGTCTCGAACGTCAGCGAGCCCTTCCACATCGTGCTGACCCAGTTGAACACCTTCACGCCGGTGGGAATGGAGATCAGCATCGTGGCGAACATGAAGTAGATCTCGCCACCCAGCGGCATGCCCACCGTGAACATGTGGTGCGCCCACACGATGAAGGACAGGAAGGCGATGGCCGCGGTGGCGTACACCATGGCCTGGTAACCGAACAGCGGCTTGCGGCTGAAGGTGGGGATGATTTCGCTGATCACGCCGAACGCCGGCAGGATCATGATGTACACCTCCGGGTGCCCGAAGAACCAGAAGATGTGCTGGTACATCACCGGGTCACCGCCACCGGCGGCGTTGAAGAAGCTGGTGCCGAAGAACTTGTCGGTCAGCAGCATGGTCACCGCGCCTGCCAGCACCGGCATCACCGCGATCAGCAGGAAGGCGGTGATCAGCCAGGTCCAGCAGAAGATCGGCATCTTCAGCAGGTCGATGCCGGGCGCACGCATGTTGAGCACGGTGGCGATGATGTTGATCGCGCCCATGATCGAACTGACACCGGCCACGTGGATGGCGAACACGCTGAAGGCCACGTTGTAGCCACCCTGCAGCGACAGCGGCGGGTACATGGTCCAGCCACCTGCCTGCGCGCCACCGGGCAGGAACAGGGTGAGCAGCAGCAGGGTGAAGGCCACCGGCAGCAGCCAGAACGACCAGTTGTTCATGCGCGGCAGCGCCATGTCCGGCGCGCCGATCTGCAGCGGGATCATCCAGTTGGCCAGGCCCACGAAGGCCGGCATCACGCCACCGAAGATCATCACCAGTGCATGCACGGTGGTCATCTGGTTGAAGAACTCCGGCTTCATGTGCTGAAGCCCGGGCTCCATCAGCTCCCAGCGGATGGCCACGCTCATCGCCGCGCCGATGATGAACATCGTGAAGCTGAAAAGCAGGTACAGCGTGCCGATGTCCTTGTGGTTGGTCGAGAAGAACCAACGCTCGAAGAAGCTCTGATGGTGGCCGTGGTGTTCGGAGTGGTCCACTGCGGAGTTCGCCATTGCAACTACACCTCTTATCCAGTTTCCAGGCATCGCACCGGCCCGGGAGCCGGCACGCAGTGGTATCAGGCAGCGTCGGCTGCAGCCGGCTCGGCCGGCGCGGCCTCCGGTTGCGCGGCGTCACCGGCAGGTTCGGCGGCGGGTGCCGCTTCCGGCGCGGCGGCAGGCGCGGGCTTGCGCTCGGCCAGCCAACGCTTGAACTCGTCCTTGGAGACGGCCTTGACCACGATGGGCATGAAGCCATGGTCCTTGCCGCACAACTCGGCGCACTGGCCGCGGTACACGCCTTCCTGCTCGATGTTGGTCCAACGCTCGTTGATGAAGCCCGGCACGGCGTCCTGCTTCCAGCCCAGCGCCGGCACCCACCACGCATGCACCACGTCATCGGAGGTGATGACGAAACGCACCTTGGTATCGACCGGCAGCACCAATGGGTTGTCCACGTCCAGCAGGTAATGCGGATCCGTGGCCATCGTCGGCACCTGGCCGCTCTGGCGCATCTCGTCGGACTTGCGGTCAAGACGGCTGGTGAAGGCGACGTCCTGGCCCAGGTATTCGTACTTCCACATCCACTGGTAGCCGGTGACCTTCACCGTCATTTCCGAATCGCGCGTGTCGTACATCGCGATCAGCTTGGCCGTGGCCGGCCACGCCATCACCACCAGGATGATGATCGGGATCACCGTCCAGATCACCTCGGCCTTGGTGTTGTGGCTGAACTGCGCCGCCACCGCCCCCTTGGACCTGCGGAACTTGAATATCGCGTAGAACATCGCGGCGAACACGAGAATGCCGATGATCACGCACACCCACAGCGCCACCATGTGCGCTTCCCACGCCATGCGTGAGGTATGGGTGACGCCCTTGCCCATGTTCAGCTGCCACGGCTTGGGGTCGGCTGACTGCGCCCACGCCAACGGTGCCGACAGCGTCATCGCCACCAGCAGCCATGCCTTCATCAACTTCTCGCCCCACCCGCTGCTTTGCTTCATTGCCTAGACCCTTGACGTCGTCGGTTTGCAGCCATTGCTGGCTGCGAGCAAGCCCTCAAGTGCCACCGCCAGTTCCCGGCGTTCGGCTGGTGCGAGGAAACTCCCCACTTCCACCCGTTTGCCACTGGAAACCAGCAGGACCCGTTCCTCTCCGGCCTCCAGCCGCACCCAGTAAGGGTGTGCCCGGAACACCGGTGAACTTCCGTTTGCGGGAATCACTTCCACGCAATCCGGCCCTACCCGGATCTCCTCCCGGCGGTCGCCGCTGCGCCATGCCGCACGCAACGCCCAACCCACCAGAAAGCAGTGCACCAGCGCGAAGACGGGGGCGAAAACGTTTCCGGACAGCCAGCCCAGGCCTGCCGAGAACGCCATCAACCCCGCCAACGCGGCAAACAACAGGACGAACTGCCGGGCCGTGAGCGCCCGTGGGGGATGCAGCACCAGCTGCGCATGCGAGTCATCGGATAACAACCGAAGCATCTGGATCATGTCGCAACCGCGTCCTTACCGCGGAAAACGCTTTCGATGGTAGCCCCGCCGATTCACACCGGCAAGCTTCCATTCAGACGTGTCAAAAATGTTGCAGCGCACATCACAAAGCCTGCAGAACCGTCCCGACATCGGCGGCGAAAATGACGTTTTCAGCACAATCACAATCGCTCACCGGCACTTTGCAGAATCCCTTGCACAGCAAGGCTTTTGCGCGTTGCGGCATTCACCGGAGGGGCTGGGAAATTTGCCGCCAACGATTAAAATGGCCGAATCCCACAACCGTGGCAGTAGCCATGAACACACCTTCCAGCAACGCTGTCCTCCCCCCCCCGAACACTCTGCTTTCGCCCGAGCTGCCGCCCGCACCTGCGGCGCTGCGCCAGGCCATCACCGATGCCTGGTTGAAGGACGAAACCACCCATGTGCGTGACCTGCTTGAGCAGGCCCGCCTGCCTGCCGCCGAACAGGCGCAGGTGCAGGCCACCGCCGCCGACCTGGTGCGCCGCGTGCGTGCACGCGCCAAGGACCAGGGCGCCATCGAGGCCTTCATGCGCCAGTACGACCTGGGCAGCGAGGAAGGCGTGCTGCTGATGTGCGTGGCCGAGGCCCTGCTGCGCATTCCGGACCAGGAAACGGCCGACAAGCTGATCCGCGACAAGCTGGGGGAAGCGGACTGGAAGCGGCACATGGGCCAGTCCGACTCGGTGCTGGTCAACGCCTCCACCTGGGGCCTGATGCTCACCGGCCACCTGGTGGATCTGGCCGACGCCACCAAGCGCGACGTGCACGGCGCCTTCAAGCGCCTTATCGGCCGCGTCGGCGAGCCGGTGATCCGTCTGGCCGTGCGCCAGGCCATGAAGATCATGGGCCACCAGTTCGTCATGGGCCGCACCATCGACGAGGCGCTGGCGCGCTCGCACAAGGGCGACAACAGCAACTACCGCTATTCCTTCGACATGCTGGGCGAAGGCGCGCTGACCATGAAGGACGCGCTGCGCTACCTGGAGGATTACCGCCGCGCCATCCACGCCATCGGCAAGGACAACCTGGCCCGTGGCGGCAAGGCTGACGGAGACGTCACCCGTTCGCATGGCATCTCCATCAAGCTCTCGGCGCTGTACCCGCGTTACGAGCACGCCAAGCGCGAGCGCGTGCTGCGCGACCTGGTGCCCGGCGTGCTGGAGCTGGCACAGCTGGCCAAGTCCTACGGCATCGGCTGCACCGTTGATGCCGAGGAATCCGACCGCCTGGAGCTGTCGCTGGACATCATCGAGCGTGTGGTCAGCGATCCCTCGCTCAAGGGCTGGGAAGGCTTCGGCATCGTCGTGCAGGCGTACCAGAAGCGCACGCCCTACACCATCGACTACCTGGCCGACCTGGCCCGCCGCATCGGCCACAGGCTGCAGGTGCGTCTGGTGAAGGGCGCGTACTGGGACGCGGAAATCAAGCGCGCGCAGATTGAAGGGCTGGCCGGCTACCCGGTGTTCACCCGCAAGCAGAACACCGATGTGTCCTACATCGCCTGCGCCAAGCGCCTGTTCGGGCACAGCGACACGCTGTACCCCATGTTCGCCACGCACAACGCGGCCACCATCGCCGCAGTCAAGCAGATCGCCAAAGGCCGCACATACGAGCACCAGAAGCTGCACGGCATGGGCGATGACCTGTACGCCGAAGTGATCCCGGCCGACCGCCTGAACGTGCCCTGCCGCGTCTACGCACCGGTCGGTTCGCACGAAGACCTGCTGCCGTACCTGGTGCGCCGCCTGCTGGAGAACGGCGCCAACTCCAGCTTCGTCAACCGCATCACCGATGAGGAGGTCTCCATCGACGACCTCATCCGCGACCCGGTGGAAGCCGTGTCCTCCTTCGTTTCCATCCCGCATCCCAAGATCCCGCTGCCGGTTGACCTGCTGCGCAGCCAGAACCACGACAGGAACAATTCCATGGGCATCAACCTCGCCAACGACAACGACCTGCGTACCCTGGCCGAACAGCTACACGCGGCGATCAAGCCGTGGCAGGCCGCACCGCTGGTGCCGGGCGCCATCACCACCAGCGCAGCGCAGCCGGTCACCAACCCTGCCGACAGCCGCGAAGTGGTCGGCCAGTGGCAGGCCGCCGACGCGGCCACCGTGCAGAAGGCACTGGCCAACGCCGTGGCCGCGCAGCCAGCCTGGAACCGCACCCCGGCCGCCAGCCGCGCCAGCATCCTGGAGCACGCCGCCGACCAGCTGGAAGCACGCATCGCCGAATTCATGGCGTTGTGCGTGAAGGAAGCCGGCAAGAGCCTGCCCGACAGCGTGGCCGAAGTGCGCGAAGCGGTGGACTTCCTGCGCTACTACGCCAAGCAGGCGCGCGAGCAGTTCGGCGCGGGTGAGAAGCTGCCCAGCCCCACCGGTGAAAGCAACGAGCTGCAGCTGCATGGCCGCGGCGTGTTCGTCTGCATCAGCCCGTGGAACTTCCCGCTGGCCATCTTCCTGGGCCAGGTCAGCGCCGCGCTGGCTGCCGGCAACAGTGTCATCGCCAAGCCGGCCGAACAGACCAATCTGATCGGCTACTACGCGGTCAAGCTGCTGCTCGATGCTGGTGTGCCGGAAGGCGTGCTGCAGTTTCTGCCGGGCGACGGCGCCACCGTGGGTGCCGCACTCACCGCCGACCCGCGCGTGGCCGGCGTGGCCTTCACCGGCTCCACCGAGACCGCCCGCGCCATCAACCGCGCCATGGCCGCACGCGATGCCGCCATCGGCGTGCTGATCGCCGAGACCGGCGGCCAGAACGCCTTCATCGCCGACTCCTCGGCGCTGCCGGAGCAGCTGGTCAAGGACGCCATCGGCTCGGCCTTCACCTCCGCCGGCCAGCGCTGCTCGGCCGCGCGCGTGCTGTTCGTGCAGGACGACATCGCCGACAAGGTGATGGGCATGCTGGCCGGTGCGATGGCCGAGCTGAAGGTCGGCAACCCGGGCGAACTGTCCACCGACGTCGGCCCGGTCATCGACAACGACGCGTTGAAGATTCTCACCGACCACGCCGCACGCATGGACGGCGAAGCACGCCTGATCGCCGCCGCGCCGCTGGCCGCCGACGCCGCGCACGGCACCTTCTTCGCCCCGCGCGCCTACGAGCTGAAGGACCTGGGCCAGCTGCACAAGGAAATCTTCGGGCCGGTGCTGCACGTTATCCGCTGGAACGCCGACCAGCTCGACGCGGTGATCGACCAGATCAACGCCACCGGCTACGGCCTCACCCTCGGCGTGCACTCGCGCATCGACGAGACCGTTGACCGCATCGCCTCGCGCGTGAATGTGGGCAATGTCTACGTCAACCGCAACCAGATCGGCGCGGTGGTCGGCGTGCAGCCCTTCGGCGGCCAAGGCCTGTCCGGCACCGGCCCCAAGGCCGGCGGCCCGCACTACCTGCTGCGTTTCGCGACCGAGAAGACGGTAACGGTGAACACCACCGCCGCAGGCGGCAACGCCTCGCTGCTTACCCTCGGGGATTGATCGGGGGCGCAGGGAATGGGGAAGTGGGTAGCAGCGTATGCGTGCACAACACCTCCCCGTCACCGAAGCCAGGGCGCCTCTGTCCCCTCCCTTTCGCTTTGCGAAAGGGAGGGTTAGGGAGGGGTGCTGTCAGCTCCTGAATATCTCCAGCATCGAAGAAGCCCCGCACAAGCGGGGCTTTTTCGTTTCCCGTAAAGCTCCGCAACACGCCCACAACCGCGTAGCCCGGGTAAGCGCAAGCGCACCCGGGGCCTTCCGCGACACACTCTCCTGCGGCACACACGTTTTCCCACGCGAGCCACCCACTCCCGCATCCCGGGTGCGCTTGCGCTTACCCGGGCTAAAAAGGCTGCACGCCGCGTGACCCCAACGCGCAGACAGAATGCGGCGCCGTTGGTTTCCCCCAGATCCTATCCAAACAAAAAGCCCCGCTTTCGCGGGGCTTTCTGCATGCATCACGCTACAAGCCGGATCAGAACTTGTAGTTGATCGAAGCGGCCAGGATGTCGCCACCAACCTTGTACTTGCCCTGCAGGGTGCTGCCGGTGGCCGAAACCAGATTGATCGCCGGCTCGTTGGTGAACAGGTGGGTGTAGCCGAAGTTGAACTCGGTGTTCTCCGACGGGGTCCAGCCCAGGCCCAGCGACAGCCACTTGCGGGTCACGTCCGGCACGCGCACGTCACGGTGCGAGTAGCTGGTCGGGCTTTCGTCGTAGGCAACGCCGCCACGCAGGGTGATGGTGTCGGACAGCTTGTACTCGGCACCCAGCGAACCGAAGGTGGTGTCCTTGTACTTGAACGGCAGCGACTGATCAGCCTGGTTGGAGGCGAAATCGATGGTCACCTGGTCAAACGACGGCGCCCATGCGGTACGGCTGACGTCGCCCATCACCGTCCAGCGGTCGTTGATCCGGTGGGTAACGCTCACGGTGGCCGAAGCCGGCAGCTCTACCGTGGCCTTGCCCGTAGTGTCCACGTACTGGCCCGGCGCCCTCGCCGCCAGCACTGCTGCCGCGTTGGTCGGCACAGTGAACTTCGCCTTGCCACCAGTGATCTTGTGCTCAACCTTCGAGCGGTAGCTCAGCGCGATATTGGTGTCCTCGGTCGGGCTGAAGGTGCCGCCGATGGTCCAGCCAACAGCATTGTTGTCGCCTTCCACGGTGTAGAAGCCGTCAGCGTTGCCGGGACGGAAGCCGAGCTGCGCGCCACCCGGCTGAGCATAGATGGCGGTACCGAAGTCGATGGCGCTGCTCAGTTCAATGGTCAGGTGCTCAACGAACACGCTGGCACCGAAGGACACGTACGGGTTCACGTCATAGGAGAACGAAGCGCCCAGGTCGATGGCCTTCAGGTCGGTGGTGACGCCGTGGTAGCGGCCCACCCAATCGCGGTCGTATTCAGTCTTGAAGCCGAACGGAGCGGTCAGCGACATGCCGAAATGCATGTTGTCGTTCTCGCCGAACGGCACATGGAAGTAGGCCGCCGGAACCGGCGCGATCATGCCGGCGTCTCCGCCGTCACCACCGCTCACCGGGGTCCCGGTGCCCGGGCCGGTCGGACCAACGTGGCGTGCACCGTACTTCTCGAATTCAGCCGAGAAGCTGATGGCGCTCAGGTCAGCCTGGAACTGGCGGCCGTCGAGCAGGCGCATGGAGGCCGGGTTGGTGGCGACGACCGAGGCATCGCCCCAGGCGCTGGTCGAACCGGCGAAAGCACGACCCAGGCCCTTGGCGCTGTTTTCCTTCAGCTGGAAGGCAGCTGCGTGAGCGTGGCCGAAAGCCAGAGCGCCGGCGATGCCGACGGCAAGGGCGGTGACGCGTGCAAAAGTGGAAGCGGTCATGTCGAAACTCTCTCCGTAAGAGCAGTGATTGTCGTTTTTGCGCCTGTGCTTTCCGCTCGCAGAAGCGAAAAAAAAGCACGCCGGAGACCCCTCCCGACATACGACGCCGTATGTAGTATTACCCAGCTGCGTTAACTAAACAATAACGGGATCAGGAAAATTTGATCCCCTTGGCAGACGGGCCCGGGTTAGGCTTGCCGCCACATGTTTGTCTCCATCCCCTCCCGCAAGAAGCCGGGCCTGCGCTGGGCCGTACCACTGCTTTCGCTCGCCATCTGGCTGGCGTTCCTGTGGTCGATCTCCCGGCCCGGCGAGGCAAGGCGCTCGTTATGGATGGCCTGGGGGGCCCTGTCCACCGGCCTGGGCAACCCCCAGGACTGGTGGGCCGCACTGCGCGACGGCAGCGTGCTGCGCCTGTTCACCGCGCTGTTCCTGCATGCCGACTGGCTGCACCTGCTCGGCAACCTGGTGTTCCTGCTCATCTTTGGCCTGCCGGCCGAGCGCGTGCTGGGGCCGTGGCGCCTGCTGTTCCTGTTCCTCTTTGGCGGCGCCATCGCCAATCTGGCCGCGCTCTACGCCATGGGCTCGCCGGACCGCATCATCATCGGCGCCAGCGGTGCGGTATCGGCGCTGATGGGTGCCTATCTCACCCTGTTTCCCGGCGCCCGGCTGGGCGTGGTGCTGCCGCTGGGGCTGTTCCTGGAATTCGTGCGTGCCCCTGCATTCCTGCTGATCGGCGTGTGGGCTGCGCTGCAGGTGGTCTTCGCCTACATCGGCCCCAGCTTCGGCATGGTGGCCTGGTCGGCACACGTGGCCGGCTTCCTGTTCGGCGTCATGTACGGCCTGTACATCCGCACCGCCATCGCGCGGCGCCTGCGCAAGAACCACGGCTTCTGAACCACGCTCCGGCACCGGCTTCTATAATCCAGACATGCGCGACAAGCCTCTCTACAAAGTCACTTTCCTCAACCACGGCAAGGTTTACGAGCTGTACGCCGGGCGCGTGGGCAGCAGCCACCTGTGGGGCTTCAACGAAGTTGCCGAGCTGGTGTTCGACATCCACGACGGCGTGGTGGTGGACCCCACCGAAGAACGCCTGCGCGAAGAATTCGGCAATACCAGGGCGCTGCACCTGCCGATGCAGAGCATCGTGCGCATCGAGGAAGTGGAGAAGAAGGGCCAGTCGAGCATCCGCGACGCCGCCACCGGCGAAACCGTGGTCACCCCGTTCCCGGTTCCCGGCAAGCCGCGCTGAGCGCCGCACACCCGTAGCCCGGGTAAGCAAAGCGCACCCGGGGCCTGCCGACCCGGGCGCTGCATGGCTTCAATCGACGAACGGCGCGGGGGACACGTCTCCCTGCATCTGAGAGCCTCGGCCACCTACCCGTAGCCCGGGTAAGCAAAGCGCACCCGGGGATTGCCGACCCAGGCGCTGCATGGCTTCGATCGACGAATGGTGTGAGGGACACGCTTCCTGCTACCGGCTGCGGATCTCCCGGGTGCGCTGCGCTTACCCGGGCTACGACAACGCTACGTCGCCCTCCGGTTGATCGCACACGGCACAAACAAACGGCCCCGCATCAAGCGGGGCCGTTGTCATTTCACTTGCCGTCGTTCGCCGCAGGCTTGGGCGAGTCATCCTGTGTTGCAGGCGTGGCCGCAGGCTTTGCCACATCGGCTGGCTTGTCTTGCACCGCCGCAGGTTTCGCGTCCGTCGCCTTGTCCTCCGCTTTCTGCGCAGGCGCTGGCTTCTCCGCTGCCACCGGCTTCACCTCACCAGCGGCTTTCGCCTTGGCCGCTGCCGCGGCGGCAGCGGCAGCCACCGAGCCGGGCTGCTTGAGTTCCTGCAGCGCCGACTGGATCGGGCCATCACCCGGCAGCACCACACCCACCTTGCTCGCATTGGCTTCGTCATCGCCACGCAGGTGACCGGGCAGGCTGGCTTCGCTGTAGTCGGCCAGGCTGGCCGGCAGGTCCTTGTTGACCTCATCGGCTGCCGGTGACAGCTCCACTTCCGGCACGATGCCGGTGGCCTGGATCGAGCGGCCACTCGGCGTGTAGTAACGCGCCGTGGTCAGCTTGACCGAATCACCGTTGTCCAGCGGCAGCACGGTCTGCACAGAGCCCTTGCCGAAGGTGCGGCTGCCAATCACCCGCGCGCGCTTGTTGTCACGCAACGCACCGGCCAGCACTTCCGACGCACTGGCCGACCCGGCATCCACCAGCACCACCACCGGCGCGCCCTTCAGCAGGTCACCCGGCGTGGCATCGAACTTCGCATCACTGATCGAAATGCGCCCACGCGTGCTGACGATGCCGCCCTTGTCGAGCAGGTCATCGGCCACCTGCACCGCCGCGGTGAGCAGGCCACCCGGGTTGCTGCGCAGGTCCAGCACCAGCCCCTTGAGCTTGCCGCCCGCCTGCGCCTGCAGTTGCGACAGATGCTTCTGGAAATCCGCACCGGTATCGGCCTGGAAGGTGCTGATGCGCACATAGCCGTAACCCGGCTCCAGCATCTTGCTGCGCACGCTGGTGACGCGGATGGTCTCGCGCACCACGGTCACGTCGAACGGCTTCCTGTCGCCGCGTTCGATGGTCAGCACCACCTTGCTGCCGGCAGCGCCGCGCAGCGGCTCCATCGCTTCAATCGCGCTGATCGGCTTGCCGTCGATGGCGACGATCAGGTCACCGGCCTGCAGGCCCGCGCGTGCGGCAGGCGTGTCGTCGATGGGCGACACCACCTTCAGCGTGTTGTCTTCCTGCTGCAGCAGTTCCACGCCAATGCCTTCGTAAGCGCCGGAGGCCTGCTCGTCGAACGCTTCGGCATCGGCCTTGTCGAAATACGTGCTGTGCGGGTCCAGCTCCAGCAGCAGGCCACGTACCGCCGACTGCATCAGCTTCTTGTCATCCACCGGATCCACATAGGCCGCACGCACCGCGTTGTAGACGGCGGTGAATCGGCGGATTTCATCCAGCGGTACACGCGAGGTCACCGATTCCTTGGTGTCGGGGTCGTCGGCCGGGGCTGCCTTGGCCGGGGTGCTCTGCGCCAGCGCGAGCGTGGGGGACAGGGCGAACAGCAGGGCAGCTGCAAGACGGGCTACACGCATGAACCACTCCATGAGAAAACGGACGCACGCCGCAGCATGCCTGCTCCGATTATGCGCGATGACCGGCTAAATTCCCGTTGAACCCACGCGCCTGCGCGACACCGCCCGACATGTGCGGTTTAGCCTTGCGCTGGCCGCGTCAACGCACGGTGATCACTGGCGCTGTAGCCAGGTCGAAGGGTCCACTGGCTGCCCGTTGCGGCGCAGCTCGAAATACAGCGCGGTGACGCCCTGCCCGCCCGAGTTGCCGACCTTGGCCACTGCCTCGCCACGCCGCACCTGCGCGCCTGCGTCACGCAGCAGCGTGTCGTTGTGCGCGTACAGGCTCATGTAGCCGTTGCCGTGGTCCACGATCAGGATCATGCCGTAGCCGGTCATCCAGTCGGAGAACACCACCGTGCCGTCAGCCACCGCGGTCACGGTGCTGCCCGCCGCCGCACCGATCAGCACGCCGTGGCTGCTGCGACCATCCGGCAGGCGGCCGCCGTAGCGGGCCAACAGGTTGCCCGACAACGGCCAGCCCAGCCCGCCCACCTTGGGGGCGGGCGCATTGGCCACCACACGCGGCGGCGCCTTGCCCGGTGTCGCGCGTGGCGTGTTGCGGGTCGATGAGACCGTACTGGACGCACGTGCGGCGGCCGCTTCGCGCGCCTTCTCGGCGGCAGCGCGGCGTGCAGCGGCACGGCGCTCGGCTTCGGCACGCGCTGCGGTGGCACGCAGGTTGGCCAGCAGCCGCTCCAGCGACTGTGCGTCCTTGCCCAGCGCCTTCTCACGCTCGGCACGGTCCTGGTAACGCTGATCCAGCTCGGACAGCACGCTGGCGCGCTGGCGACGGTCCTGCGCCAGCGTCGCCGCCTGCTCCCGCTGCTGTACACGTGCCTGCTCCAGCTCGCGGCTGCGGGCCACGATCGCCTGCTCGGTGCTGGTCAGGGTCTGCAGGTCGGCGGTCAGCGTGGTGATCGCCTTGGCACGCTCGCGTTGCAGATAGCGGTGATAGGCCAGCTCACGGTTGGCATCGGCCACGGTGTCCTGCGACAACAGCAGCTTCAGCGGTGCGTGGTTGCCCAACTGGTAGGCCCCGCGCAGCAGCCCCGCCAGCTGCCTGCGCTGCTGGGCCAGGCCCTGTTCCAGCGTGGCCTTGCGCTGCTGCAGCTCGGCCAGCGCCTGCTGCTCGCGGCGCACCGCCGCTTCGGTCTCGGCCACCGCACGGCCGCTGCGGGCCACCTTCTCGTCGGCCTCGCGCAGGTGCTGCTGGGCCTGGCCGCGCTGACCTTCCAGCTCACGCCGCTGCTGGGTAACGCCCTTCAGCTCGCCACGCAGCTCCCGCAGCTTCTTCTCGGCCTCGCGCGGGTTGTCCTGCGCCAGCAGGGGGCCCGCCACCAGTGCCAGCACCAGCAGGCAGCCAGCACGCCAACGCGGCGTGGGCGCGGACCGGTCAGGGTGAAGGCGGCGGTTCAGGCGCAATGGCGTTCCAATGACTTCAGGCAGGTGCGGATTGTAACCAAGCATGGTGCCATCAGGCCCTGTCCCCCTGAACGCTTGGCTGGAGACCCTCATGAAACGTCTGCTTCTGGTACTGGCCCTGGCAGCCACCACACCACTGGCGATGGCTGGCGATGACATCAGCAAGGTCAACGGCGCCATCCATACCGATGCCGGAGCCAGCTACGGCGATCTGGAAACCGTCAATGGTGCCGTGCACCTGGCCAACGGCGTGCGCGCAGGCAGTGTGGAGACGGTGAACGGCAGCGTGCAGGCCGACGCCAATGTCACCGCGCACAGCATCGAGACCGTCAACGGCGCCATCCGTGGCAGCACCCAGCTGATGGTGAGCGGTGGCCTGGAGACCGTGAACGGCAGCATCTTCGCCGACCGTGGCAGCCGCATCGGTGGCGACATCGAAACCGTCAACGGCGCCATCGGCCTGGTGGGCAGCGTGGTCGGCGGCAGCATCGAGACGGTCAACGGCGACATCACCGTCGGCATCGATTCGGTGGTCAAAGGCGGCGTCAAGGTCACGCGGCCATCGTTCGGCCTCTCGCTCACGCCCCCCCGCAAGCCGCGCATCATCATCGGCCCCAACGCCGTAGTGGAAGGCTCGCTGGTGTTCGAGCGCGACGTGACACTGTACGTACATGAGAGCGCCCGCATCGGCCCGGTCACCGGAGCCACCACGCAACGCTTCAGCACCGGTACCGCACCGGTCAACTGAGCACGCCCATGGGTTCGCGCCTAGAATCGGGGTTCGCCCCGATTCTGGAGTCCCCATGCCACGCCATCTGTTGTTGTGCCTTGCCGCAAGCGCGGCACTGGTTGCCTGCAAGCAGGAGCAGGCGCCGCCGCCCGCCGCTGAAACCCCCGCAGCACCCGCCACCGCCCATGCATTCAATGCCCAGATCAATGCCGCCGACTTCGGCGAGCTGGTCAAGCACCTCGCATCGGATGAATTCGAGGGCCGCGCACCGGGCAGCAAGGGCGAGGAACTGACGGTCAACTACATCCGTGACCAGATGCAGCGCATCGGCCTGCAGCCGGGCAACGGCGACAGCTGGTTCCAGGACGTGCCAATGACCGAAACCACGGCCGATCCAAAGACCGTGTTGAAGATCCAGCGCGACGGCGCCAGCCAGGATCTCGCCTTCGGCACCGACATGGTCATCGGCACCCGCACCGGCCAGCCCGAGATCAAGATCGACGCCAGCGACATGGTGTTCGTCGGCTACGGTGTCGATGCCCCAGAGCAGAACTGGAACGACTACGCCGGCCAGGACTGGAAGGGCAAGACGGTGGTGATGTTCGTCAACGACCCCGGCTTCCACGCCAATGACGAGAAGCTGTTTGAAGGCAAGCGCATGACCTACTACGGGCGCTGGACCTACAAGTTCGAGGAAGCCGCGCGCAAGGGCGCCGCCGCCGCACTGATCGTGCACGACACCGCGGGCGCCTCCTATGGCTGGGACGTGGTCAAGAACTCCTGGGGCGGCGCGCAGTACGACCTGCCGGCTGCCGAGGACAAGGAACCGCGCCTGCAGGCACAGGGCTGGCTCAGCGCCGAAGCCGCCCGCAAGCTGTTTGCCGACGCCGGGCTGGATCTGGACAAGGCCTATGCCGACGCCAACAAGCGCGGCTTCAAGCCGGTTCCGCTCAAGGCACAGCTGTCGCTGGACCTGAAGAGCACCATCGCCGAGAAGAAGTCACGCAACGTGGTCGGCGTGCTGCCGGGCAGCAGCCGTGCCGATGAGGCGGTGCTGTACATGGCCCACTGGGATCACCTCGGCAAGCATGAGGGCGAGGAAGGCGACAACATCTACAACGGTGCCGTGGACAACGCCACCGGTGTGGCCGGCATCCTCGAAGTCGCCGATGCCATGGCTCACCAGCAGCCGGCCCCGGCCCGCTCGGTGGTGTTCCTGGCAGTCACCCTGGAGGAGTCGGGCCTGCTGGGTTCGCAGTACTACGTGAACCACCCGACCTTCCCGCTGGACAAGATCGCCGGCGTCATCAACATCGACGCCATGTCGGTCAACGGCCGCGCCCGCGACCTAACCGTCACCGGCTTCGGCAGCTCCGAGCTGGAAGACATCCTCAAGCCGCTGGCGGCCAGGCAGAACCGCACCCTGCACGCAGAGACCTCGGTGCAGAGCGGCTTCTATTTCCGCTCCGACCACTTCAACTTCGCCAAGGCCGGCGTCCCCGCCCTGTACGCCGATGGCGGTGAAGACCTGCTCGACGGCGGCACCGAAGCCGGCAAGCGCGCCGCCGAAGCCTATGGCAAGGAGCGCTACCACGGCCCGAAGGACGAGTACGACCCAGCCACCTGGAAGCTCGACGGCGTGGTCGAGGACCTGGAACTGCTCTACGGCGTCGGCCAGCAGCTGGCAGGCGGCGACGCCTGGCCCAACTGGTACGAAGGCAACCCCTTCAAGGCCAACCGCGACGCGATGATGAAGCACAAGGCCGAAAGCAGCACCAGCACCGACGCCACCAAGAAGTAAGCGCGCCTCATCCATCGCACCATCGAAGACGGCGCCGCAAGGCGCCGTCTTCGTATCCAGCACCAGCACCCCAGCAACGCAACATGTAGTGCCGAGCCAAGCTTGGCAAGGCCTTACCGCCAAAGCCCCCAGCGCAGCATGGCTGCGCTCTACAGATTCTCGGCCATCCATTTGGACCGCCACCTCGTAGCCCCGGTAAGCGCAGCGCACCCGGGGTTTTTCTCGTGGTGTGGGCAGGCTTCAGCCTTCTCGATTTGCCCGCACCGCTGGGCGGCTCCAGAACAACCCTATCGCTATCGGTTTCCCGGGTGCGCTGCGCTTACCCGGGCTACGTGGGTTCCACGTCAGTTTGTGGCCCCCGCCAAACAGGCAAAGAAAAACCCGCTGCATTGCTGCAGCGGGTTTCCAGAATAAAACCTGGCGATGACCTACTCTCGCACAGCTTGAGCTGCACTACCATCGGCGCGGCTGCGTTTCACTTCCGAGTTCGGGATGGGATCGGGTGGTGCCACAGCGCTAATTTCACCAGGAAGACGGTTGGAGCAGCGCGATGCGCCCGCTCGAATTCGGCTCCCCTCAGGGAAAACAGGCAGCAGAATCACCTGCCTGCACTAAAAGGCAAACCCCCGCAGCGCGCTGCGGGGGTTTTGGGATAAAACCTTGGCGATGACCTACTCTCGCACAGCTTGAGCTGCACTACCATCGGCGCGGCTGCGTTTCACTTCCGAGTTCGGGATGGGATCGGGTGGTTCCACAGCGCTAATTTCACCAAGGAGAGGGTTGGAGTGTCGCCTGGAGATCCGTGGTTGGACGGAACTCTGGCGCCAATCTCTCGTAG
>DCXY01000024.1 GCA_002329155.1 Stenotrophomonas sp. UBA2124
GCGCGCTGGGGTGGCCACTGCGGCTTCATCGAGAACCTGCGCGGCGATGGTTTCTCCGAACGCTGGGTGGCGCAGCAGCTGAGCGCGGCGCTGCCACGCTGAACCGGCGGTGGGGTGGGCGCGGCCCGCTACAATGGCGCTTTGTGCCAACGCTGGATCGCCATGCAAGACACCATCATTGAAGCCCTGCGCCGCAACGCCACCGACCAAGCCGTGTCCCTGGCCCGGCAATGGGTTGCCGCCGAGCCGCAGCAGGCACAGGCACACCGCTGGCTGGCGCTGGCCCTGCAGCAGCACGGCCAGCTGGCCGACGCGCAGGCCAGCATCGAGCAGGCGCTGGCGCTGGCACCGGACGATGCCGCCCTGCACCTGCAGCACGCCGGCCTGCTGCTGGCGCAGCGCCAGGTTGAAGCCGCCGGGCAGGCGCTGGACCGCAGCACCGCGCTCAACCCCAACGAATTCACCGCCTATGTGATGCAGGCGCACCTGGCGCTGGCGCGCGAGGACATCGACGAAGCCGAGCGGCTTGCCCGCCTGGCCGAGCGCGTGGACCCGGACAGCCCCGACCTGGGCGCCATCCAGGGCATGGTGGCGCTGCGCCGTGGCGACGTGGACCAGGCCCTGCGCGTGCTGTCCGTCGCCGCGCAGCGCCTGCCCAATGATTCGCGCGTGCTGTACGCGCTGGGCTTCGCCTATCTGGGCAAGGACATGCTGGCCTTCGCCGAGCAGGCGTTCCGCCGCGTGGTCGACTTGAACCCGCAGAACCAGGCCCTGCGCGGCATGCTGGTGCAGCTGGCGCTGCGCCAGGGCCATGTGGACCGCGCCGCCGAGGCGATGCGCGAGGTGCTGGCCAGTGAAGGTGGCGACACCCCGGGCATGCGCCGCGTGGCCGGCGAGCTGGAACTGGCCTCCGGCCAGCCGCTGCAGGCGCTGGAACACCTGCGCCCGCTGCTGGCCCAGCTGCCCGGCGACCGCGCCACCCTGCAGATGCTGCTGATGGCGTGGCAGCGCCTGGGCCGTGACGAAGAGGCACGCGCCGAACTGGATACCGCGCTGGAAACACACCCGCAGCTGCACGACCTGTGGCTGGCGCGTCTGGCCGTGGCACCGGTGGGCGGCGAGGAAGCCGTGCAGGTGGTGGAACGCTGGCAGGCTGCCATGCCCGAGCACGTGCCGGCGCTGGAAGCGCGCATGCGCCTGCATGACATGAACGATCAGGCCGATGCCGCCGAAGCGCTGGCACGCCAGATCGTCGCGCTGGAGCCGGGCCGCTTCAGTGCCGAGGAGCGCATCGTCGAAGCGCTGCTGCAGCGCGATCCGCCCGCCGCCGCCGCGCATGTGCGCGCGCTGATCGAACGCGCCGACGAAGGCGCACGCCCCGGCCTGCGCACCTGGCTGGGCAGCGTGCTCGACCGGGGCGGCGATGTGGCCGCCGCGCTGGCCACCTGGCAGCAGCTGCACGCCGACTTGGCCCCGGCACGCCTGCCCCTGCCGCCGCAGGCCAAGGCACCGGTGGAATGGCCGGCGATGGGCGAAGTGGCCGAAGGCAACCCCATGCGGCCGATGTTCGTGTGGGGTGCACCGGGCTCGGGCGTGGACCGCGTGGTCACGGTGATGGCTGCCGGCAGCCGCGTGCTGCGCGATGACCGCTTCGGCCCCAACCCGCCCAGCGATGCCTTCCAGAACTTCCTCACCCTGCAGCGCCTGGCCACCGACAGCCTGACCCCGGAGCAGCTGGTGCAGCAGTGGCGCGAGCAGCTGCCGGCACGGGGCATCGAGGACGGCAACATCATCGACTGGCTGCTGTGGTGGGACAACGCGCTGCTGTGGGCGCTGCGCCCGCAGTTGCCGGAAGGCCGCCTGGTCATCGCCCTGCGCGACCCACGCGACATGCTGGTGGAATGGCTGGCGCTGGGTGCCCCGGCACCGCTGGCGCTGACCTCCAGCATGGATGCGGCGCAGTGGCTGGCACGCGCGCTGGAGCAGGTGGCCGAGCTGCACGAGCAGGATCTGTACACGCACCTGATCATCCGCACCGATGACGCGGTCAACGATCCGCAGGCGATGGGCGCGCTGCTGGAGCAGGCCTTTGGCCTGCGCTTCCCACCGGTGCGCAGCCTGGGCCCGGGCACCATCGAGGCCGGCCACTGGCGCAAGTACGCCAAGGCGCTGGGCGCCGAGTTCCTGTACCTCACCCCGGTCGCGGTGCGGCTGGGCTATCCCGAAGTCTGATCCAAGGAGTTGCCATGAAACTGCACAGCCAGAGCTTCCAGAACGCGCAGCCGATACCGGCCGAGTTCGCCGCCGGTGATGCCAAGGGCTTTGCCGGCAACCGCAACCCGCAACTGTCGTGGAGCGATGTGCCCGAGGGCACGCGCTCATTCGCGCTGCTGTGCGTGGACCCGGACGTGCCGACCGTGCCGGAGCTGGTGGGCCGCGATGACGTCAGCATTCCGCTGGACCAGCCGCGTGGCGATTTCGTGCATTGGGTGATGGCCGATATTCCGGCCGACGTGCGCGAGCTTGCCGCCGGCAGCTGCAGCGATGGCTTCACCGCGCATGGCAAGGCACAGCCGGCAGGCCCGGCCGGTGCGCGCCAGGGCGTCAACGACTACACCGGCTGGTTTGCGGCCGACCCGCAGATGTCCGGCACCTACTTCGGCTATGACGGCCCGTACCCGCCGTTCAACGACGAGCGCGTGCACCGCTACTTCTTCCGCCTGTTCGCGCTGGACGTGGCACAGCTGCCGCTGGAGCCGGCATTCACCGCAGGCGACGTGCTGCACCTGATGCAGGGCCATGTGCTGGGCGAGGCCGCGCTGCACGGCACCTACACGCTGAACCCGTCGCTGGCCTGAGCGGTTGGCCTGAGTGCGGCGGCACATGCATGCCGCCATGTAGCCCGGGTAAGCGCAGCGCACCCGGGACACGCAGCTCGGCTGACGGTCGCGTTGGCCCGCCGCGTCACGGTTGTGATTCCCCGGGTGCGCTGCGCTTACCCGGGCTACGGGAGTTGGGATCTCGGCCGGAAACAGAAAGGGCGCCTTGCGGCGCCCTTTCCATTCAAAGACTGCGATCAACCGTGGCGGCTTACTTCTTGTCCACCGCTTCCTGGCTGACCACCATGTCCAGCACGTAGGCCAGCGAGGAGCCATCGGCCGGCGGGTTCTTCACCTGGAAACGCTTCAGGCGCAGCACGTTGCGCACGCCCGGGGTGTGGGTGTAACCCTCGATGTTGCCGTAGAAGTTCTCGTAGGCGCCGCGCTTGCCCTGTTCCAGGCCCTTGTCGTCGTACTTCACCTCACGCACCTGCAGGCAGGTGGCGTTCTTCATCAGCGGGTGCTGGCAGGGCTTGGTCTGTGCGTCCACTTCCATGAACACCGTTTCGCCCTCTCCGCCGTAGCGGGCTTCGGCGGTGGGTTCGGCGCGGAAGCCGAGCACGTCACCGTTTGCGGCCACCAGGGTCATGGCGTCGGCGTGCAGCGCGGTCAGCTTGAGCTTGCCCTTCAGGCGCTCGCTCACCAAACCGTCCAGCGCAGCCACGCCCGGTTCGCCGCAGGCCATGTTGGTGGACATCATGTCGCCGACGGTCAGCGCGTCACCTTCCAGGGTGTAGCTGCCACCCAGGCGGTTGCAGGCGTTGTCCACACTCAGGCGGCCATCGTTGAAGATCAGGGTCAGCGGCTTGTCGGCACGGGCGAACAGGCCGTCGACGCGCTTGCCGGCGCTGTCCACGGCGGAGTCCAGCAGCCAGTGGTTGGCGGTCAGCACGCTGCCGTCCACGGCCGGTGCCGGGGTGGCGGTGCTTGCCGGCGGCGCGGTGTCGGTCTTGGTCGGGGCCGGCGGGTTGCTGCAGGCGGCCAGCAGGGCCAGGGGCAGGGCCAACAGGAGGGTGCGATTCATGGATGACTCCTTGGAGCAGAGGGAACGGTCGCGACGATAAACGCTTGGGTGTCACGGCAGGGGTTAATTCCTGTCTGCCGCATTCAGTTTCCAGCAGGCAGGAACAGCAGCAACGCCACGCCCAGCGCCATGCGGTAGATCGCAAAGCCGGTGAACGGGCGGCGCTTGATATAGCCCAGCAACCATTTCACAACCATGAATCCAGTGATGACAGCGGCGGTGAACGCCACGGCCACGTCGCCCCAGTTCTCGCTGGCAAGTTGTCCTTCCTTGGCAAGTTCGAGGAATGCGTAGCCACTTGCAGCGAACATGGTGGGAATGCCCACGAGGAAAACGAACTCGGCTGCAGCTGAACGGCGCGTCAGCCCCAGCAGCATGGCAAGGAAGATGGCGGCCGCCGAACGCGAGGTGCCTGGGAACACACCGGCCACCACCTGTGCGAGGCCGACGGCGATGGCGACCTTCCAGGTGACGGTGTCGCTGTCGGGCAGGCGGCTGGCGAAGCGCTCGGCCACCAGCATCCACACACCGCCGATGACCAGCGCCCACGCCACCGGGGTGACGGTTTCAGGCAGCTCCCAGCCGGCCAGCCGCACCGGCAGGCCCACCAGCGCGGTGACCAGGAAGGCCACGGCCAGCTTCATCACGTAGTCGCGGTTCTCCGCTTGATTCAGACCGGTGGCCAACGACCACAACCGCTGGCGCAGTGCCAGCGTGACGGCGAGGATCGCGCCGGCCTGGATGACGATGTTGAAGAAGTCCGAACGGCTGCCCAGCCAGTGCTGGGCGATCAGCAGGTGGCCGGTGCTGGAGATGGGGAGGAATTCGGTGAGGCCTTCGAGGATGCCCAGCAACAGGGCGGAGAGCAGGTCGGACATGGAGGCGGTGATGGGAAAAGGCCGGCACAGCATAGAGCATCAATCAGCGCGCACTCTCATGGTGCATTCACGTTCAACTGCACCAAAAGGGTGCAGCTGCGTGCGGCTGTTGTTCGGTGTCATCCAACAAAAACAATGGCTTGCGATTGTCGCAGGGTTGGCACGCTAGTTGCTCCTTCCTTAACCAACCCCCCCAATCAACCACCCGAGTCCGCACCCGATGTCCCAGGAAAATGTTGAGAAGCTGATCAAGGACAACCAGATCGAGTTCATCGATCTGCGTTTCGTCGATATGCGCGGCATCGAGCAGCACGTCACCTTCCCGGTCTCGATCATCGAGCCGTCGCTGTTCGAGGAAGGCAAGATGTTCGACGGCAGCTCGATCCCGGGCTGGAAGGGCATCGCCGAGTCGGACATGGTGCTGCTGCCCGATCCGGACAGCGCCTACCTGGACCCGTTCTACGCCGATCCGACCCTGGTGCTGATCTGCGACGTGCTCGACCCGGCCACCATGCAGGGCTACGGCCGCTGCCCGCGCGGCATCGCCAAGCGCGCCGAGGCCTACCTGAAGTCCTCCGGCATCGCCGACCTGGCCTTCTTCGGCCCCGAGCCCGAGTTCTTCATCTTCGATTCGGTGCAGTTCGCCAACGACATGGGCCATACCTTCTTCAAGATCAATTCCGAAGAAGGCGCATGGAACACCGGCAAGAGCTATGAAGGCACCAACAGCGGCTACCGCCCGACGGTGAAGGGTGGCTACTTCCCGGTGCCGCCGACCGATTCGCTGCACGACATCCGCGCCGAGATGTGCAAGGTGCTGGAGAAGGTGGGCATCGAAGTGGAAGTGCACCACCACGAGGTGGCCAACGCCGGCCAGTGCGAGATCGGTGCCAAGTTCAACACGCTGGTGACCAAGGCCGACGAACTGCAGCGCATGAAGCACGTCATCAAGAACGTGGCGCACCGCAACGGCAAGACCGTCACCTTCATGCCCAAGCCGCTGGTGGGTGACAACGGCAGTGGCATGCATGTGCACCAGTCGCTGGCCAAGGAGGGCAAGAACCTGTTCTCCGGCGACGGCTACGGCGGCCTGAGCCAGATGGCGCTGTGGTACATCGGCGGCATCTTCAAGCACGCCCGCGCCATCAACGCCTTCACCAATGCCGGCACCAACAGCTACAAGCGCCTGGTGCCGGGCTTCGAGGCGCCGGTGATGCTGGCCTACTCGGCGCGCAACCGTTCCGCGTCGTGCCGCATTCCGTGGGTGTCCAACCCGAAGGCGCGCCGCATTGAAATGCGCTTCCCCGATCCGATCCAGTCCGGCTACCTCACCTTCACCGCGCTGATGATGGCCGGCCTGGACGGCATCCGTAACCAGATCGACCCGGGCGCACCGAGCGACAAGGATCTGTACGACCTGCCGCCGGAAGAAGAGAAGCTGATCCCGCAGGTCTGTTCCTCGCTGGACCAGGCACTGGAAGCACTGGACAAGGACCGCGAGTTCCTCAAGGCCGGTGGCGTGATGAGCGACGACTTCATCGATGCCTACATCGCGCTGAAGATGCAGGAAGTGACCAAGTTCCGCGCCGCCACCCACCCGCTGGAATACCAGCTGTACTACGCAAGCTGATGCACGGCGGCGATGGCGGCGGAAACCCCTCCCTCCGCTGCCATCGCCACCGCCTTCGTGGCCGATGCGCCACGCTGGCATGCCGCACGCAGCTGCGGCACAGGCAGTACCGGGCGCGTTGCCAGGGGCCAGCCTCCCTCCCGCGTCACTGTCACCTGCACCCGCAAGGGTTGGTGCTGGCGACAGGCTTCTGCGACACGCCCGGCGCAACAGCCAGCGGCCACGCGATGGCCGGTGGAAGACACCCTGCCGGCCCGATGTGCTGGGCCGGCTTCCTCCACAACGGGATACGCGCATGAAACTGATCTCCGCCATCATCCGGCCGTTCAAGCTCGACGACGTACGCGAAGCACTGGGCGCCATCGGCGTTTCCGGCATCACCGTTACCGAGGTCAAGGGCTTTGGCCGGCAGAAGGGCCACACCGAGCTGTACCGCGGCGCCGAGTACGTCGTGGATTTCCTGCCGAAGATACGCATCGAAACCGCCGTCACCGATGACCGCGTGGACGCCGTCATCGAAGCCCTGCAGGCCTCGGCCGGCACCGGCAAGATCGGCGACGGCAAGATCTTCGTGATCCCTCTGCAACAGGTGGTACGCATCCGCACCGGTGAAACCGGCGCCGACGCGCTCTGACACCCTGCCAGCGGTGGCCGGACCACCGTGCTGACATGCCGCCACGCGCGGCCTGCCTGATGCGGCGCTGGCACCCGGAGCAGGGCTGATCCCCTACAGCCGGAGTCAAACATGCGAATGGAAATTTTCACCGGGTTGAACACCCGGTTCGGTGGACTGTGCCTGTCGTTCCTGCTCGCCATCGTCATGGCGTGCGTGTTTTCCACGGTTGCGATGGCGCAGGACGCGCCGGCCACGCAGCCGCTGCCCAGCGAAAGCGTGCAGGTGCAGGCGGATGCGGCTACACCCGTTGAGATAGACACCGAAGCAACCGCCACGCCCAGCTTCGATCGCGGCGACGTGGCATGGATGCTCACCGCCACGCTGCTGGTGCTGATGATGGTGGTGCCGGGTCTTGCGCTGTTCTACGGCGGTCTGGTGCGGGCCAAGAACGTGCTCTCGGTGCTGAGCCAGGTGCTGGTGGTGTTCTCGCTGGTGCTGATGCTGTGGGCGGCCTACGGCTACAGCGCGGTGTTCAGCGCGGGCAATGCGTTCTTCGGTTCGTTCACCGAGTTCGCCTTCCTCAAGGGCTTCACGCCCGATTCGGTGGGCAGCACGCCGATCGCCGGGCTGCCGGATTTCCTGTTCGTCGCCTTCCAGTCCACCTTCGCCGGCATCACCACCGCGCTGATCGTGGGTGCGTTCGCCGAACGCATCAAATTCCGCGCGGTGCTGTTGTTCTCGGCGCTGTGGTTCACGCTGGGCTATATCCCGATGGCGCACATCGTGTGGGGCGGTGGTTACCTGGGCGAGATGGGGGCCATCGATTTCGCAGGCGGCACCGTGGTGCACATCAATGCAGGCGTGGCCGGGCTGGTGGCGGCGTGGTTCGTCGGCAAGCGGCTGGGTTATGGGCACGTCGCGCTGAAGCCGCACAACCTGCCGCTGACCTGGATCGGCGCGATGCTGCTGTGGGTGGGCTGGTTCGGCTTCAACGCGGGCTCGGCCGCCGCCGCCGACACGGTCGCCTCGCTGGCCTTCATCAACACCGTGCTGGCGACCGCCGCTGCGGTGCTGGGCTGGACGCTGGTGGAAGCGGTGACCAAGGGCCACCCCTCCGCACTCGGTGCCGCTTCGGGTGCGGTGGCGGGGCTGGTGGGCGTCACACCGGCCTGCGGCACCGTGGGTCCGTTGGGTGCCATCGTCATCGGGTTTGTTACCGGCATGGTCTGCGTGTGGGGCGTCACCGGGCTCAAGCGGTTGTTGAAGGCCGATGACACGGCGGACGTGTTCGGCGTGCATGGCGTGGGCGGCATCGTCGGTGCGCTGCTCACCGGCGTATTCAGCGCGCAGTCGCTGGGCGGCACCAGGGTGGATCTGGATATCGGCCACCAGCTGTGGGTGCAGGCGGTGAGTGTCGGCTTCACCGTGCTGTGGAGCGCCGTGGTCACCAGCGTGATCCTGCTGCTGGTGCGCGCGCTGGTGGGCCTGCGCGTCAGCGAGGAAGCCGAACTGACGGGTCTGGATGTCACTACGCATGGGGAATCCGCATACGAGGTGTAAGGCGCACCCTCTCCCCAACCCCTCTCCCGAAATGGGAGAGGGGCTTGAAGCGGGCATTGCCTCGGCCTGCAACGCACTGAAGCCCCTCTCCCGCGTGCGGGAGAGGGGCTGGGGTGAGGGCAGCCCTTCGCAGCCTTCTCGGCAACTCCAACATCCAACCCTTGCATTCCCCGCCCTCAGCCCGTGCAATGCCAGCCATGATGATCAAACGCCTTTCGATCCTGGCGCTGGCCGCCGCGCTTTCCGCCTGTACCTCCACGCCGGTGCGCAACCCGCTGGCGCAGTGGGTGCCTTCGCCCAACCACAACGCGCGCAGCCCGGTGATCATCGTGCTGCACCACACCGAGCAGGACTCGGTGCAGCAGAGCCTGCACACGCTGCGTACCGCCAACAGCGGCGGCAGGGTCAGTTCGCACTATCTGGTGGGGCGCGATGGCGACCTCTACCAGCTGGTGGCCGACAGCGAGCGCGCCTGGCATGCCGGCGGTGGCAGCTGGGGTGCCATCACCGACCTCAACTCGGCCTCCATCGGCATCGAGATCGACAACAACGGCGACAGCCCGTTCACCCAACCGCAGATCGCCACGCTGATCAAACTGCTGGATGACCTGTGCACGCGCCTGTACATCCCGCGTAGCCAGATCATCGGCCATGCTGACCTGGCACCCACCCGCAAGGCCGACCCCAGCCGCTACTTCCCGTGGCAGCAGCTGGCCGAGGCCGGTTTCGGCATCTGGCCGCGCGCCAGCGACGGCCCGGCACCGGATGGCTTCGACCGCTGGATGGCGCTGGGCGCCCTGGGCTACCCGCTGGCCGACCGCGCCGCCGCCGCACGCGCCTTCCATCGCCGCTTCCGGGGCAGCGATACGCTGCCGGGCGAACTGGACGAAGAGGATGCCCGCATCCTGCATTCGTTGCTGCTTCAGGTGAAGTGATACGCAGGGTTTGCACTATATTGGTGCAATGAGCGACCCCCTGCTGCCCGAGCCCTCGCCCGAACTGATGGCCACGCCGATGGCGTGGAGCGGTGCCGATGGGCGCATTCTCGGTGCCAACCCGGCCTTCTGCCGCTGGCTGGGGGTGAGCGTGCGGCGCCT
Organism: Stenotrophomonas sp. UBA2124; assembly: GCA_002329155.1. Taxonomy (GTDB): domain Bacteria; phylum Pseudomonadota; class Gammaproteobacteria; order Xanthomonadales; family Xanthomonadaceae; genus Stenotrophomonas. Next base: position 9,685 of record DCXY01000024.1, read on the forward strand.
GCTGGGCCAGCCGCTGGCCTCGCTGGAAGCACAGGGCGAGCTGCTGGCCGGCCGCCTGGCCATGCCAGCCAGCGCCGATACCCACACCGTGCGCCTGCCTCGGCTGGCGCTGGCCCTGCCGGGTGAGGCACCGCGCTTTGCCGATGGCTGGCTCAGCAGCTACCACGGCGATGGCTGGTTGCTGGAAGCGCACCCGGTGGACGAGTTCCAGACCGCCGACCCCGCGCAGGTGCTGCCGGGCGCTTTCAGCGCCGCCCTCAAAGGGCTGGCCCACGAACTGCGTAACCCGCTGGCCGGCCTGAAGGGTGCCGCGCAGCTGCTGGCCCGCCGCACTGCAGGCCGTGATGCGGGCGAAACCGAGCTGATCGAACTGATCGGCACCGAGATCGAACGCCTCAATACCCTGCTCGAACAGTTGCTGTCGCCCGCGCCGCAGCGCCCGCATGCGCCGTTGAACATCCACGCCGCGCTGGAGCGCGTGCTGCGGCTGGCCGAGAGCGAGGCGGGTTGGTCGGTGCGGCTGCTGCGCGACTACGACCCCAGCATTCCCGAGTTTCCCGGCGACAGCGACCGCCTCACTCAGGCGCTGCTCAACCTGGTCCGCAATGCACTGCAGGCCGGCGCCACCCGCGTCACGCTGCGCACGCGCGTCGAACACAGCCTGCGCATCGCCGAACAACTCACGCCGCTGGCGCTGCGGCTGGAAGTGGCCGACGACGGGCGCGGCGTGCCGGAAGAACTCACCGAACACCTGTTCCTGCCCCTGGTCAGTGGCCGTGCCGAAGGTACGGGCCTGGGCCTGGCGCTGGCGCAGCAGGTTGCGCGCGAACACCGCGGCACGCTGAGCTACCGCTCGCGTCCCGGCCATACCGTTTTCACCGTCCTGTTGCCGCTGCCACTGGGCGAGGAAACCAGCGAGGCAGGCCATGACTGAGCCCTTGAACACACCGGCAAGCGTATGGGTGGTGGACGACGACCGCTCGGTGCGCTTCGTGCTGACCACCGCCCTGCGCGAGGCCGGTTACACGGTGGAAGGGTTCGACAGCGCCGCCGTCGCGCTGGACGCACTGGCCCAGCGCCCGCCGCCGGACCTGCTGTTCACCGACGTGCGCATGCCCGGCGACGATGGCCTGGTGCTGCTGGACAAGCTCAAGGCCGCGCACCCGCAGTTGCCGGTCATCGTGATGTCGGCCTATACCGATGTCGCCAGCACCGCAGGGGCGTTCCGTGGCGGCGCGCATGAGTTCCTGTCCAAGCCGTTCGATCTCGATGACGCGGTGGAACTGGCGCGGCGCGCGCTGCCCGAGCGCGAGCCCGAACCGGAACCGCCGCCAAGCACGCAGCCGCCGGCCAGCGGCAGCGATGCCGGCCCACCGCAGCTGATTGGCGACACCCCGGCCATGCGCGCGCTGTTCCGTGCAATCGGCCGCCTCGCGCAGGCGCCGCTGTCAGTGCTGATCCATGGCGAGACCGGCACCGGCAAGGAACTGGTCGCCAATGCGCTGCACCGCGAATCACCGCGCGCCGGCGGCCCGTTCGTGGCCTTGAACACCGCTGCCATTCCGGCCGAGCTGCTGGAAAGCGAGTTGTTCGGCCACGATGCCGGGGCCTTCACCGGTGCCAGCAAGCGCCATATCGGCCGCTTCGAGCAGGCCAACGGCGGCACGCTGTTTCTGGACGAAATCGGCGACATGCCGCTGCCGCTGCAGACGCGCCTGCTGCGCGTGCTGGCCGAAGGCGAGTTCTTCCGCGTGGGTGGCCGCGAGCTGATCCGCGTGGACGTGCGCGTGGTGGCGGCCACCCATCAGGATCTGGAAACACTGGTGGAACAGGGCCGCTTCCGTGCCGACCTGCTGCACCGGCTGGACATGGTGCGGCTGCGCCTGCCGCCACTGCGTGAGCGCCTGGACGACCTGCCGCAGCTTGCCGCCACCTTCCTGGCCACCGCCGCGCGGCGTCTGGACATGCCAGCCAAACGCCTGTCCAACGCTGCCGTGCAGGTGCTGCGTGCGCATGACTGGCCCGGCAATGTGCGCGAGCTGGAAAACGTCTGCTGGCGGCTTGCCGCGCTGGCGGTGGCCGACAGCATTTCTGCCGACGACGTGCGCGCCGCACTCGCGCGGGGTGGCCGCGCACCGCGCGCACGTGCCGCCGCAGCGCCGCAGCAGTGGGATGTTGCACTGGATGCATGGGCACGCCAGCGCCTGGCCGAAGGTGCAACCGGGCTGCATGCCGAAGCGCGCGAACGATTGGACAACGTATTGCTGGAGGCCGCGTTGGCCTTCACCGATGGTCACCGCGCCGAAGCCGCCGCCCGGCTCGGTTTGGGTCGTAACACTGTTACCCGCAAACTGGGGCCGGGCCGCCGCCGCGGTGGTTGAGCAAGGCAACGGCTGTTTGCTTACTGCAAGGAGATTCCAATGCGCATCCATCTTCCATTGACCGCCATCGCCACCGCGCTGCTGGTAGCCGCCTGCGGCTCCAGCCCGCCGCCGAAACCGGTGGCACCGGTTGCACCGCCTGCGGTGAGCACCGCGCGCATGGCCGAGGCCAACCTCGCGCCGGCATCGGCCAGCCTGGTCAGTGGTCGCCTGGCAGTGGTGCCGGAAGCCGGTGGCGTGCATATCAGCGGCGTCATCGGTGGCCTGCCGCGCGGCCGGCAGGCTGCCTTCCATGTGCATGAGAAGGGCGATTGCAGCGCGATGGACGCCAGCAGCGCCGGTGGCCACTTCAACCCGAGTGCGCAGCCGCACGGCCGTGCCGGCGCCGGTGCCCACCATGCCGGTGACATGGACAACCTGCAGGCCAATGGCGAAGGCGTGGTGAACGTGGACGTTCACCTGCGTGGGGTTACCCTCGGTGGTGGCGGTGCCAACGACATTGCCGGCCGCGCCCTGGTGGTGCACGCCGGTGCCGACGACTACCGCAGCCAGCCCGCCGGCAATGCCGGTGCGCGCGTGGCCTGCGCCGTGATCCGTGTGGTGCGTTGAGCGCACCCATCGCCCTGTTCCACCCGACCCAAGGAGAACACGCATGCGACTGATCCACACCACCCTGTTCCTGGCCGGCGCGCTGGCGTTGACCGCCTGCAAGCAGGGCGCCGAGCCCGACGCCGCCCCCGCCGAACCGGCAGCGGCCGCCGATACCACCCCGGCTGCAGCGCCTGCCGCCGACCCGGCAGCGCCGCCGGCCATGAACACGCCGGTAGCCACCGCCGAGCTGCAGCCCACCAAGGACAGCACGGTCAAGGGCACCATCAACTTCGCCCTGGTCGATGGCCTGCTGCGCGCCAGCGGTGAGCTGAGCGGCCTGAAGCCGAACAGCGAACACGGCTTCCACATCCACGAAAAGGGCGACTGCAGTGCGCCGGACGGCACCAGTGCCGGTGGCCATTTCAACCCGGGCAAGAGCGAGCACGGCAGCGTGACCGCCGCCGCCCACCATGGTGGTGACATGCCCAACATCGTGGCCGACGCGCAGGGCAACGCCCATATCGACGGCCCGGTGGCCAGCAACGTCAACGCCGGCAAGGGTGATGATTTCGACATCATCGGCCGCGGCCTGATCGTCCACGCCGACCCGGACGACTACAAGACCCAGCCCACCGGCAACGCAGGCGCCCGCCTGGCCTGCGCGGTGATCAAGGCCGCCCCGTAAGCACCGCGCTATCCCCTCTCCCGCAAGCGTGAGAGGGGCAGGGGTGAGGGCACGCAACGCACGCAGTGCGTTGGCGCAGTTTTTCCCAAGAGTGCAGGCATCCAAGCGAACAACCCCGGGTGCGCTTCGCTTACCCGGGCTACACAGCTTTAACTCCCCTCTCCCGCAAGCGTGAGAGGGGCGGGGGTGAGGGCAGGCAACGCACGCAGTACGTTGGCACAGCTTCCTCAAGAGTGCGGGCAAACACGCGAACAACCCCGGGTGCGCTGCGCTTACCCGGGCTACACGGTCTTGATTCCCCTCTCCCGCAAGCGGGAGAGGGGTAGGGGTGAGGGCAGACAACGCACGCCGAGCGTTGGCGCAGTTTTCCCAAGAGTGCAGGCAAACACGCGAACAACCCCGGGTGCACTCCGCTTACCCGGGCTACACGGGCCTAAATCCCCTCTCCCGCAAGCGGGAGAGGGGTAGGGGTGAGGGCAGGCAACGCACGCAGTGCGTTGGCGCAGTTCTTCCCAAGAGTGCGGGCATCCAAGCGAACAGCCCCGGGTGCGCTTCGCTTACCCGGGCTACACGGTCTTGATTCCCCTCTCCCGCAAGCGGGAGAGGGGTAGGGGTGAGGGCAGGCAACGCACACAGTGCGTTGGCGCAGTTCTTCCCAAGAGTGCAGACAAACACGCGAACAGCCCCGGGTGCGCTTCGCTTACCCGAGCTACACGGTCTTGATTCCCCTCTCCCGCAAGCGGGAGAGGGGTAGGGGTGAGGGCAGGCAACGCATACAGTGCGTTGGCGCAGTTCTTCCCAAGAGTGCGGGCATCCAAGCGAACAGCCCCGGGTGCGCTTTGCTTACCCGGGCTACGTGGCGACTGAATCACATGCGGCGATCAGGGTAACGGGGAACACACACCTCCCCGCTCCCACCCCCCAGCTCCCCGCAACCAATCAATGCGCCAGCAGCGCCTTCGCGTCCTGCCCGGCATGCACATGCACGTACAGCACATCCACGCCATGCGCTTCCAGCACGGCGGCCATCTGCCGTTGGCGCATCAGGTACTGCTCATAGATGCGCTGCAGGCGGTCGCAGGCATTGGGCTCATGGCCGTAATAGGCGCACCAGCCGGCCGGGTCGAACAACGCCATGCGCGCCTCACCGCCCACACAGCGCAGCAGCGGCTCCGGTGGCGCATCCAGCCACTGCTCCTCGGTGGGCGCGAACATGGCCGTCTCCAGCACCGGCCACAGCGCGGCCAGGCCCTGGTTGTCGTACTGCATGGCCATCATCGCGGCCAGGTCGTTGACGGTGAAATAGCGTGCATGCTCGATCTGCGCGCCAAACGCGGACTGCGCCAGCATCGCGGTGTCCGGCTGGGCCATGCCGTTGGCCAGCAGCACGTCCTCCAGCCCGTCGCGCGCTTCCTGCAGCAGGCCCATGTCGTTGCCGGTCAGCACGAAGGGCACCACCCGCAGGCCACCGCCGGCGAGCGCCGGGTCGGCCTGCAGGGGCAGCGGTACCTCCCCCTTGGCATCGCTGCCGAAAGCCAGCACGCGCGGGCCCTGGTTGCGGCCCGGTGCGCGCGCCTGCAGCTCTTTAAGGCGGCGATGGATGGGCCAGCCCGGGCGCAGCACTTCGGCAGGGTCGAAATGCGCCGCCGCCAGCACCAGGTCCAGCCCGCTGGCCTGCGGCACCAGCTTGGCCAGGTCGCGGCCCACCAGCGCGGCCAGTTCGCCGGCCTGGTCGGAGGGCAGCACGGCCTGCTGCGGCTGCTGGCCCCCGGCCAGCTCCAGTGCGATAACGCCGAGGGCATTCATGTCAGGGTTGGAATTACTCATGGTTCGCGGTTGGCCCATCACGGCCTGAAAGCTACACTCAACCCATTATGCCTGCTATCACTTGCAGGCTCCCCCGCACATACAGTTCATGTCAGGTATCCGCATGCCCAGCGCTCGTCCCGTTGCCATCCTTGGTGGTGTCCGCATTCCGTTCTGCCGCCAGAACACCGCTTATTCGGACGTGGGCAACCTCGGCATGTCGGTACGCACGCTGGGTGCGCTGGTGGAGCGCTTCGGCCTGCACGGCCAGCAGCTGGGCGAAGTGGCGATGGGCGCGGTGATCAAACACCCCAGCGACTGGAACCTGGGCCGCGAGGCCGCGCTGTCCTCCGGCCTGTCGCCGCTCACCCCCGGCATCACCCTGCAGCGTGCGTGCGGCACCTCGCTGGACAGCATCATCACCGTGGCCAACAAGATCGCCCTGGGGCAGATCGACTCGGGCATCGGCGGCGGCTCGGACACCACCTCCGACGTGCCGATCGTCTACGGCAAGAAGCTGCGCGCGCGCCTGCTGGCGGCCAACCGTGCCAAGAGCACCGGCGACAAGATCCGCGCGCTGACCAAGGGCTTCAAGTTCTCCGAGCTCAAGCCCGAGTTCCCCGGCGTGGCCGAGCCGCGCACCGGCAAGAGCATGGGCGACCACTGCGAGGACATGGCCAAGGAATGGAACATCTCGCGCGATTCGCAGGATGAATGGGCGGTTTCCTCGCACCGCAAGCTGGCCGCCGCTTACGAGCGCGGCTTCTTCAACGACCTGATCGCACCGTTCCGCGGCGTGGAGCGCGACAACATCCTGCGCCCGGACACCTCGCTGGAGAAGCTGGCCACGCTCAAGCCGGCCTTCGACAAGACCTCCGGCCGTGGCACGCTGACCGCCGCCAACTCCACGCCGCTCACCGATGGCGCCGCCGCGGTGCTGCTGGCCAGCGACGAATGGGCGCAGGCACACGGCCACGCGCCGCTGGCCTACCTGCGTGATTCGCAGGTGGCGGCGGTGGATTTCGTGCATGGCGAAGGCCTGCTGATGGCGCCCACCGTGGCCGTGCCGGAAATGCTCAAGCGCAACGGCCTGACCCTGCAGGATTTCGACATCTACGAAATCCACGAAGCCTTCGCCGCGCAGGTGCTGTGCACGCTGCGTGCGTGGGAGAGCGAGGACTACTGCCGCAACCGCCTGGGCCTGGATGCGCCGCTGGGCCGCATCGACCCGGAAAAGATCAACCCGCTGGGTTCCTCACTGGCCACCGGCCATCCCTTCGCCGCCACCGGTGCACGCATCATCGGCACCGTGGCCAAGGAACTGGCCGAACGCGGCGGTGGCCGTGCGCTGGTGTCCATCTGCACCGCCGGTGGCATGGGCGTGGTGGCCATCGTCGAGCGCTGAGCGCAGGCGACGACGGAATGAAACGATGGCCGCTCCGGTGACGGGGCGGCCATTCTGTTTTGGTGTTCGGGTGGACGTGGCTGGTGGCGTGTTGGCTGTGCTCGTTCCCCGGGTGCGCTGCGCTTACCCGGGCTACAGCAGCTTGAGGAATGCAGATGGCCGTGCGTCCGCCGCACCCGCAGCCCGGGTAAGCGCAGCGCACCCGGGGTCTCCGCCAGCCCTCGCAGGCACGCGGCGGCCTGGGATGGAAATGGCGCGGTGGCCCCGGCTTGTCCGTACCGCTCACTCCCCGGGTGCGCTTGCGCTTACCCGGGCTACAACAGCTTGAGGAATGCAGGTGGCCGCGCATCCACCGCGCCCGTAGCCCGGGTAAGCGCAGCGCACCCGGGGTTTCCGTCAGCCCGCGCAGGCACGCGGTAGCGTGGGATGGAAATGGCACGGTGCCCCGGGCCTGTCCGCGCTGCTCACTTCCCGGGTGCGCTTGCGCTTACCCGGGCTACAACAGCTTGAGGAATGCAGATGGCCGCGGCCCCGCCGTCCCCGTAGCCCGGGTAAGCGCAGCGCACCCGGGGGTTTCCGGCAGCCCGCGTAGCCAGTCGGTGGCCTGAGGTGGAAACTTCGCGCCAGCCCGGGGCTGTCTGCACCGCCCACTCCCCGGGTGCGCTTGCGCTTACCCGGGCTACAGCAGCCGGGGAATGAAGATGGCTGCACTTACCCGGGTTACGCGGCGGCGGAGGGCAACTCACTCCGCCGGTGGTGTGGCGTGATCCAGCAGGAACTGGCTGATCTCCTGGCGCAGCGGCAGGTCATTGGACCTGCGGGCGAACGCATCAGCCTGTTCGGCGTAGTCGCGGGCCGGCTCGGGCTGGTCCAGGTTGGAGTGGCGCTCGGCCAGTGCCAGGCAGATCGAGGCGGCGTATTCGTCCGCGCCGGCCGCAGTGGCCAATGGCAAGGCGCGCTGGTACAGGCCGATGGCGACACTGTCGTTGCCGGTGAAATCGGCCAGCGTTTCCCACAGGAAGGGGTGGTCGCGGCCTTCGGCGGCCAGGGTTTCGCAGTAGTTGCGCAGCGTGTCGTAGGCCGACCAGCTGGTGCGGGTGTCGCCGTCACGGCCGGCATCGACGATGGCGTCGGTCAGCTCCAGCACGCGTGCGTGGATATCCGATGGAATTCTCATTGCTTCAGCAGGTGCTTGCTCGGATCAGGCGCTGCCGGGCTCAGCCCGGCAGGCGCGGAAAGCCATGTTCGTCACGCTCTTCGGCCACGGCCTGGTCCTGGATCTGCTGGCGCAGGTCGCGGCGTTCGATGGACAGGGGCAGCTGGCCACGGCGCACGCGCAGGCCATTGAGCAGGTATTGCCGTGCAAGCGCGTCATCGCCCTGCTCGGCGAAGCCTTCGCCCAGCATGTCCCAGGCATCGGCGCCGGCACCCTGGGCCACGGCGCGGTGCAGGAAATCCTCGGCCTGTGTCCATTGGCCCTGGCCACGTGCCAGCCGTGCAAGGGTCAACAGCAGCGCGGGGCTGGAAGCGTGGTGCTGCAGCCAGCGTTGGGCGCTGGCGCGGCGCGAGTCCAGCTTGTCTACCGGCAGCTCGCCATACAGCGTGACCAGCGCCTCGTCCCATTGGCTGTCCAGGTTCTGTTCGATGCTGCGCAGGGCCACATCGTTCCAGTTCAACGCCACCGCACGCCGCGCATAACGCACCACGGCCTCGGGCGATAGGCGCAAGGTCTTGGGCAGCACTTCCCAGCGTGCGGCCAGGGTGTTGACGTCGCCGGCTTCGTCGAGCATCTGCAGGGCCAGCCGGTTTTCCAGTGCGGCTATCTGGTTTGCCGGCAACGCCTGCTGCTGGCGCAGTGCGCCCAGCTGGCCGTAGGCCTCTTCGGCACGGCCGGCGCGGGCCAGGGCATCGGTGCGCAGCGACAGGCCGCGCGGCGGCAGCGGCTGGATTGCCGCCACGTCCAGCGCGTCGATGGCCTCCTGCGGCTTGCCCAGCTCCAGCCAGCGTTCGGCGCTGTGCAGCGCGTGCAGGGTGGGGTCTACCGTGCCCAGCTGCTGCAGGTGCTGGCCGGCGGTGGCGGCGTCATCGCGGGCCTCGGCCGCACGCATGGCGGCCACCAGCGCGATGGGCTGCACTTCCTTTTCGCCCGCTGCGCTCTGCAGCTGTTTTTCCGCGCGCTGCCACTGGCCACGGTCCAGCGCCTGCAGGCCGTCTATCAGGCGCGCGCGGCCGCGCTTGCGGCGGTGCCGCGACCAGGCGCGGAACGGCAGGGTCACCAGGGTCCACAGCAGCCATGCCAGCAGCAGCACGATCAGCAGCGCCAGCAGCGCCTGCGGCAGGGTGGCGATGTAGTCGTGGCTGCCGGCGCGGACGATCACCTCGCCCATCGAGCGCACCGACTCCTGGCCCAGCCACTGCGCGCCGAGAATGCCGAGGGCGGCGACCAGCAGGACGACCAGCAGGGAGCGGAAGGCTTTCATGGCGACTCCTTGGCCGCGCGCATGCTGCGCAGCTGTTGCAGGGTGCTGCCCAATTCAGGAAGCGTGGGGCGCAGTTCGACGCCGCGCATGGCACGCAGTTCGCCAAGCTGCTGCTGACGCTGCGGTGAATCCGGCCACAGCCGCTGCAGCCAGCCGTCGATGCGGTCCAGCGCCTGCCGCCATGCCACGTCATCACCCCGCTCCAGCGCGGCGCGCGCCAGGCTCAGTTCAATCTGCAGCGAGTCGTTGGCGGCCAGCCGCTCCGAGCGCGCCACCAGCACCTTGCCGTCGGCAGGGCGCACCTGCACCAGTGGCGAGAGCAGTTTCTGCCACCACGGCGCGGTGGTTCCAGCCGGCTGGCGCACCTGTTCCGGCAGCTTTTCCAGCTTGGCGGCCCATTGCTGCAGGCGCTCGGTCGTCTGCGCGCGGATGCCATCGCCCAGCGTGTCGAGCATGTTGCGCTCCTGCAGCAGGGCCTGGCGCAGGTTGAGGTAGGCCGGGTCGTCGATGCTCTCCAGCACGCCCGATGCCAGTGCGTACAGGCGGCGCGCGCCGTCGATGTCGCCGGCATAGGTGAGCCGCTGCTGGGCCTGGCTGAGCAGCAGCTCGGCCTCTTCGCGGCGCACGGCCTGCGCGCCCTGGCGCGAGCTGTCGGCCAGGCGGGCGAGGTTTTCCTCCAGCAGGGCGTTGCGCTGGCCCAGGCCCAGCATTTCGTCGCGCAGCACGCGGTTGGTGGCGGCGGCGTCCTGGATGCTGCGGGCGTTGGCGCGCTGGTCGCGGCGCAGGCCGTCAAGGCTCTGCTGCAGGGCGGCCAGCTGCTGGGCGGTGGTGTCGCGCAGGGCGGCGGCACGCAGCTGCTGCGCCTGCCAGGCACGGTAGCCGAGCCAGCAGGCGGCGGCGATGACCGCAATCACGGCCAGCAGCATCAACCAGCGCAGCAGCGAGCCGCGCGGCGGGGTTGGGGTTTCGTCATTCATGGGGGCACAGCATCCTTGGCGGGCATAGTGCTGCCGCGTCTGCCACGGCACGGCTCATGCGGTGACAGCATCGCCCGTGCCGGTGGATGGCTGCAAGCCGGCGCGGCCTGCGCGCGCTCAGCGCGGCAGCGCTGCAACCACTGCGTAGGCGGCATTGACCAGTTGCCCGGGCAGCGGGCCTTCGGCCACGTGGGTGCGGGTGAAGCCAAGCTGGCCGGCAAGCGTGGCCAGGCGTTCGCTGGCCACCACCACCGGCATCTGCAGCCAGCGTTGGCACAGTGCTTCAGGCAGCTGTGGCAGCACACTTTCCAGTGCCTCGCCGCTGCTCACCGCCAATACCACCGGTTCCGGCAGAGCCAGCAGCCGGTTGAGAGTGGCGGCGCTGACCGGCAACGGCACGCGTTCGTAGATATCGGCACGCAGCAGGTCGCCGCCGCGTGCGGTGATCTGCTGGGCAATGATCCCCCGGCCGCCCGGCGCGGTGACCAGTGCCACCCGTTTGCCAGCCAGCTGCTGCATGCAGGGCAGTGCCAGCAGGCCTTCGCTGTCCATGCGGGAGGGGGCGTGCACATGCCCGGCGCCGTGGCTGCGCAGGGCCCGGGCGGTGCCCTGGCCGACGGCGACAATGCGGCCCTCGGGCAGCTCTTCCAGCGGCATCAGCCGCGAGGCGGCCTCGGCGGCGCTGGGGCTGGTGAACACCAACAGGTCACAGCTGGCTGCTTCGCGCATTGCAGCACGGGCCTGCGCATCGTTGCGCAGGGCCACCCGCCAGGGTGAAAGCGCCACCGTACGGGCGCCCAGACGCGCCGCGGCACTGCGCAGGGTGTCGTGCTGGCCCTGCGGGCGCAGCGAAATCAGGTGCCAGACTGAATCGGTCGGGGCATAGGCTTGGGCTTTCATTCCATGCATCATGCGGGCGCTTTCCGTTTTCGTACGGCTTTCCATGTCTGAACAACTTGACGCTTCGGCGCTGCTTGCGCAACTACAGAACACCCTTTCGGCCATGCCGCCTGTGGCGGCAATGGGTATCAACATTGTCGGTTACGAGAATGGGGTGCTGCGCATGCAGGCACCGCTGGGCAGCAACCACAATGACAAGGGCAACGCATTTGGCGGCAGCCTGGCCTCGGTGATGACCCTGGCTGGCTGGGCGCTGGTCAGCCTGCGCCTGGCCCTGGCCGGTAAACAGGCCGAGGTATACGTGGCTGACAGCAGCATCCGCTACCGTGCGCCGGTCTACGGCGACCTGCTGGCGGTGGCGCGGGCCGCACCGGACCAGGACTGGGACGATTTCCTGACCGTATTCGACAAGCGCGGCCGGGCACGGATGACCGTGCGGGCCGAGATCGCTGGCGGCGCCGCCGAGCTGGAAGGGCGCTTTGTCGCCATCAGCAAAGGCTAGGATGGGCACTTACGCAGGGGGCCGCATGACACGTTTCCGCCAATTCCAGCAAATTTTCATTGCAGTGGTGCTGCTGCTGACCGCCACCGCCGCGCTCGCCGGTGAGGGCCCCAGCCGCAGCCAGCGGGCCAAACTGGCCACCCTGCAGGACGCCTATGTGGCGGCGGTGCGCTGGAGCGATTTCGAGGCCGCCGAAGGCTTCATCGACCCTGAGCACCTGCGCGCCCACCCCGTCACCGAGCTGGAGCGCGAGCGTTACCGGCAGGTGCAGGTGTCCGGCTACCGCGAACGCAGCACCGGTGTGGCCGGCGACGGCAGCATCGAGCGGCGGGTGGAGATGAGCGTGATCAACCGCAACACCCAGGCCGAGCGCACGGTGATGGTGAAGGAACGCTGGCGCTGGGATCCGCAGGCCAAGCGTTGGTGGCAGGCGGCCGGCCTGCCGGACCTGTGGCAGGGCCAATGAGCCCCCGGGCGCCTTATTGCTTGCATGTGCGACAATCCCCGCCCGCTTAATCGACCCGTGACCTGAGTGAATTACGAAGAGCTGCTGGCCTTCGCCGGCCGAAACCCGATGCTGTCGCTGGCCCTGGTCGGCCTGACCGTGGCCATCATCGCCACCGAGGTCGCACGCCTGTTCCGCGGCTACAAATCGCTCAAGCCCGCCGAGCTGACCCGCATGATCAATGCCGGCGATGCGGTGGTGATTGACCTGTCGGCCACCTCCGATTTCGAGAAGGGCCACATTGTCGGCAGCCGCAACGTGCAGCCGGCCCAGCTCACCCCCGCGCACAAGCTGCTGGCTTCGGCCAGGCAGTCGCCGGTGGTGCTGCTGTGCCGCACCGGCAATGCCTCGGCCACCGCCGCCAAGGCCCTGAAGAAGGCCGGCTTCGAGCAGGTCTACGTGCTCGATGGTGGCCTGCCGGCGTGGCAGGCGGCAGACCTGCCGCTGGTCAAGGGCCGCGGCTGAGCAGTTAATTTGCGTTAAGGCCTTGTGGAAGGAGGGCGCCGCCCCCATCGCAGGTCTTGTAACACTCCCAATCATTGAAACAGAACGTTCTGGAGCACCGAGAAATGTCCGAAGAGAACACCAACGGCGTCGTCCCGGCCGAAGCAGCCAACGGCCCGGCCTTCACCATCGAGAAGATCTACGTCAAGGACGTTTCCTTCGAGTCGCCGAACTCGCCGGGCATCTTCAATGAGAACGTGCAGCCGGAGCTGCAGCTGAACCTGAACCAGAAGGTGCAGCGCCTGTCCGACACCGCCTTTGAAGTGGTGCTGGGCGTGACCCTGACCTGCAAGGCCGGCGACAAAACCGCCTATGTGGCCGAAGTGCAGCAGGCTGGCGTGTTCGGCCTGATCGGCCTGGAGCCGCAGGCCATCGACGTGCTGCTCGGCACCCAGTGCCCGAACATCCTGTTCCCGTACGTGCGCTCGATGGTGTCGGACCTGATCCAGGCCGGCGGCTTCCCGCCGTTCTACCTGCAGCCGATCAACTTTGAAGGCCTGTACGCCGAAACCCTGCGTCAGCGCCAGAGCCAGGGCGAAGGCGCCTCGCTGGCCGACTCCGAGCCGGCCGGCAACGCCTGATCAGCGTTCGCGACATCGGATGAGTACCACCGACGCGGAAAAGATAGCCGTCCTTGGCGCGGGCTCCTGGGGCACCGCGCTGGCCACCCTGCTGGCCCGGCACGGTCACCCGACCGTGCTGTGGGGGCGTGATGCGGCGGTGGTCGAAGCCATCGACCAGCGTCACGAAAATCCCCGGTATCTGCCCGGGATTGCGCTGCCCGAATCCCTGCGCGCCACCACCGACCTTGCGGCAACCCTCGAAGGTGCCCGCTGGGTGCTGGTGGTCGTGCCGTCGCATGCCTTTGCCGAAACCGTGCGCGCGCTGGCGCCGCTGCGGCCGGCCGGGGCTGGCGTGGCCTGGGCGACCAAGGGCTTCGAGCCGGGTTCGGGCCGCTTCCTGCACGAAGTGGCGCGCGAAGTACTGGGCCCGGACGTGCCGCTGGCTGTCGTCACCGGCCCGTCCTTCGCCAAGGAAGTCACCTTGGGCCTGCCCACCGCCATCACCGTCCACGGTGATGACGAGGCGTTCGCCCAGCAGGTGGCCGACGCCATGCACGGCCCTGCCTTCCGCGCCTACACGGGCGATGACATGGTGGGTGCCGAGCTGGGCGGCGCGATGAAGAACGTACTGGCCGTGGCCACCGGCGTGGCCGACGGCATGCAGCTGGGCCTGAACGCCCGCGCCGGCCTGATCACCCGCGGCCTCAACGAGATGCTGCGGCTGGCCGCCGCCATCGGTGGCAAGCCGGAAACCCTGATGGGCCTGGCAGGCCTGGGCGACCTGGTGCTCACCAGCACCGGCGACCTCTCGCGCAACCGTCGCCTTGGCCTGGCGTTGGGCAAGGGGCAGACCCTGACCGACGCGGTGAAGGAAATCGGCCAGGTGGTGGAATCGGTGCAGACGGCGGACGAAGTCATGCGCCAGGCCGACCGCCACGGCATCGACCTGCCCATCTCCAAGGCGGTGCAGGCGGTATTGCACGGCGAAATGAGCCCCTCCGAAGGCCTGCAGCAGCTGCTGGCCCGCGAACAGAAGCCGGAATACCCGGCCACGCTGTTCAAGTAAGGATCGGCGACGTTGTATGCAAAAAGCCCGGCAAAGCCGGGCTTTTTGTTGTCTGGGCGGAAGGTTCTGGAGCTCACCCCTCCCCAGCCCTCCCCTTCGCTGCGCGAAGGGGAGGGGTCGTTCACGCAATCTGTCAGGGCATCGGTATGCCGCCTTTTGCCCCCTCCCTTTCGCGCAGCGAAAGGGGGTGAAGAAGGCCGGTTGTGCACCACTGGTGCGCGGCCTGATGAACGCCCGGAGGGCCGGACGGGCTGGGGAGGGGTAAAGCTTTTCCACACAGACCACCCAAAAAAGAAGCCCGGTCACAAGGACCGGGCTTCAGACGCGGGGGAGAGAGAGCACGCGTCTTTACAACATGCAGCTACCAGCACTTACCAGGTGAAGCGCGGGCCGACGAACCATTCCTTGTCGCCAGCCTTGGCCAGCTTCACTTCGCCGGTCAGGCCCCAGTTCGGGGTGAACTTGGCCTGGGCGCCCACGCGGCCGTAGAACTCGCCGTCCGGGTTGATGCCGTTCTTCTTGGTGTAGTCCTCGTAACCGGCCAGGGCATAGCCCTCGAAGTTCGGGGTGAACGCGGTACGCACGCCAACCTCGGCGCTGTAGCCGTTGAACTTGGTGCCGTACTGCGGATCAAACTTCTGGTACGCAGCGCGGGCCAGCAGGTCGGTGCTCGGGGCCACGGTGTAGTTGTAGCCCACACCCAGGCGCCACTGGTCAACGTCAGCATTGCCGCGCTTGGTTTCCTGGGCGCTGTAGTCGCCGAAGATATGGAAGTTCGGGTGCACCGCCACCGAGCCCTTCAGGGCCCAACCGTCGGCGTCGCCGCCGCGGGTGTCGGTTTTCACGTAACCGCCTTCCACGTAGTTGTAGGACAGGCCATCGGCAGCGGAGGCAGCAAACGGCAGGGCGGCCAGCAGGCCCAGAGCGATCAGGGAAGTCTTCATGTTCAGCGCTACCTTTTCTTATTGATTTGGACGATGCGGCCAATCCAGCGCCGCTCGGCAGTTGTGAATTATCCGTTAGCCAACGGAATAGCCCCTGAATATCAAACTGACCAGTACATAAATTAGGCGCGGGGTTCGGGAACTTCTTGGGAGCGGTAGGCCGAGGTCAACATTCGGGCTTGCCCTAAAGCATGTGCTGGTGCGATTGGGCCCCAAATTGCAGCAGCCATGCTTTCAGACGATTGATCTGGCCCAGAAGAAAGTGGACATGCCGGTGCGGTGTCTCAAAGGTCCAATCAAAGAATCTCTTACCAGCCCCCCGGCTGCAGATGCGGAGATCAGCTCCGCACGTTTGTGCCCCAGCAGTCGCAACCGTAGTCATGCGGTGATTCGATCAATTTCCACCGCAATATCTGCGGAGAATAGCTTGTGGCCGAGGTGGTTCTACGATTTAATCACCGCATGACATACGGTGAATACAGCTACGTGTGGCAAACGCCTGAGTGGCCAGCACTGACCTATGACGTTTCGGCCCTCGCGCCGGTCTTGGCAGAGACCAGCCGGGCGCAGGGGATGCTTTTGGGCCGCCTCGCCGACCTCGGCATGGGTTTGCGTGAGCAAGCCAGCCTGGCGGCACTGACGGAGGACGTGGTCAAGACCAGTGCCATCGAGGGCGAAGTACTGAACGTTGAATCGGTCAGATCTTCCATCGCCCGCCGGCTCGGCGTCGACCTTGGCGCCGTGGCCCCTGCCGACCGGAACGTCGAGGGCGTTGTCGAAATGGTCCTGGACGCTACCTCGAACAGTGCTGCTGAGCTGACGGCCGAGAGACTATTCGGGTGGCACGCCGCCCTGTTTCCTACTGGTTTCAGCGGAATCAGCCGCATCACTGTAGGTCAATGGCGCGCCGACGAACGTGGCCCCATGCAGGTGGTTTCAGGTCCAGTAGGTCGCCAACGGGTCCATTTTGAAGCCCCGCCGGCACGCACTCTCGAAGCCGAGACGGCGGCGTTCCTGGCATGGGCCAACGCCGACACCGCAGAACCTGACCTGATCAAAGCAGGCCTTGCCCACCTATGGTTCGTGACCCTGCATCCGTTTGATGACGGAAATGGCCGCATCGCCCGGGCCGTAGGGGATCTTTTCCTTGCTCGAGCCGATGGCTCCAGCCAGCAACGCTTCTACAGCCTGTCGGCTCAAATCCAGCGGGAACGCAAGGAGTATTACGCGGTCCTGGAGCGGACCCAGAAGCGCAGCACTGACGTCACGGAGTGGCTGGCCTGGTTCCTCGCGGCGCTGGGCCGCGCAATTGCCGCAGCACAGGACAATGTGGATGTTGTGCTGGCCAAGGCTCGCTTCTGGAAACGATGGGCGGGAGTCCCGCTGAACGAGCGGCAGGTGAAACTGATCAATCGTCTACTAGATGGATTTGAAGGCAGGCTAACTACCAGCAAGTGGGCCGCTGTCGCCAAGTGCTCCCAGGACACTGCTCTTCGTGACATCACTGTTCTTCTCGAGATTGGTCTACTGAAGCGTTCACCGGGCGGCGGGCGCAGTACCGGGTACGAACTGACCTGATCAAGGCAGCATGCCTTGAGCCATAAAGCAGAAGCTCTGCGATTGCGAGGTAGTCGCTGATCGCAGATGCGGGACAAAGCACCCCGTGTGGAATGGGCCAAAGGTGATGGCACTGGCTCTGAGTGACGTTCGGAGTCGAAGGCTCAGGCGCGGTCCTTCAATCTTCTGGGTGCAGCGCAGTGAGTCGGCGATGGAAGCGGCCGGCATAGGCAGCCACCAGTGCGTACGCATCTGGCGTGCGGCTGTGTAGTCCGGCCAAGGTGGGCTTCCGCTCTCAGGCGTCCTGAAGGGAGCAGTGCTGCCGTTAGGCCTCTCTTCTTCGGGCAGCGGCTTCGCGCGCCGGGTGAGCAGGCCGGGTACGTTGCGGCCTCACCATAGCGCGTAGATGCGCTGGGTTCGCGCCAATGCCCTCATTGCCACCATCGCGCTTGCGTCGGCGCAGCCGGCTTGCCCGTGGCACCGGCGCTACGCAGTTCTACCGTGCAGGAAGGCCGGGCTGTCGCCACCCGCATGACACCGAGATACAGCACAACAGGCGATGCCATTGAGACAGCGTGTCCCTGAAATGCGCGCAGGGGTGCAACCTGCGCGCGTTATCATGTGCCCGTTAGCCAGCGCGCCGTGCCAGCCGACCGTTGATCACACGGAGCTTGTGCTTGGCAATGCGCGGACGTCGCTTTCCCTATTTTGTTCACCGGAACAACACCGGCTTGTCCGCTGGTCCATGGGGCTGGCGATGAGCCCGCCCCGCACGCATCTGATCGACAGCTTTCTGGGCCTGTACGGCGAACTGCTGCGCCATCTGCGTTGGCGTACAGGCAGTGCCGAGCGTGCCCAGGACGTGATGCAGGACACCTACCTGCGCCTGCTGGAATCCGAATCGCGCCAGGGCGAGGGCATGCAGGTCAGGGATAGCCGCGCCTTCATCTACCGCGTGGCCGGCAATCTTGCCATCGATGCGGTACGCCGCGAGCAGCGCAGCCGCGAAGTGGGTGCACCGGATGATTCCGTGCCCGATGCAGGCCCCGGCCCCGAGCAGCGCGCACAGGCCAGCGACCGCCTGCGCAGGCTCGATGAAGCCCTGCGCGAGCTGCCCGGCAACTGCCGGTTGGCGCTGCTGATGTTTCGTGTGGATGGCTTGTCGCACGCCCAGATTGCGCGGCGCCTGGGCGTATCGCAAAGCATGGTGGCCAAGTACATCGGCCGTGCGCTGCAGCATTGCCGCAGCCGGCTGGACGATGAGTGACAGCCGTCACCGGTGGCCGCTGCAATTTTCGGGTGTGGGGCACGTCTATAGGGTGAAGGGCCGATTCCTGCGCCCTGCTCCCCTGCCGCGCAGCCCGATGCCACGCCATGCCCGACATATTCCGCAGCCGCAACCCAAACATCGATGATGAGGCCATTGCCTGGCTGGCGCGCATGGGTGGCAACCCTGCCGCTGGTGAACGCGAGGCATTCGCGCAGTGGTGCAGCCGCTCACCCGCGCATCGGCGTGCACTGGCGCGGGCCAACCTGCTGCTGGAAGACATAGGCCATACCCAGGCGGCCAGCGACCACCGGCAGCTGGTGCAGGTCATGGCCCCGCGCAGGCAGCGCGGGCTCAACCGCCGTGCGTTGCTGGTGGGTGGCGTGTCGGCAGCGGCGCTGGCCGGGGTGGGGGTATTGGGCATGGGCAACATGTCAGCCCCCGGCGAGCAGCGCACCGCCACTGGCGAACGCCGCAGCCTGCTGCTGCCCGATGGGTCACGTGCCTGGTTGAACACCGCAAGCAGCGTCGCCCTGGCCTTCACCGGCGCACGGCGGCAGTTGCTGCTGAAGGCGGGCGAGGTGTTTGTTGATGTTGCCGCAGCAGGCACGCCGTTGTTCGAGGTGATGGCACCCGCCGGCACGCTCAGCACGCAGGCGGCATGTTTCACCCTGCGCCAACAGGCCGCAGGCTGCCTGCTCACCGTACTCAGCGGCGAGGTGACGGTGAAGACCCCTGCAGCCACCGCACACGTAACCGGCAACCGCAGCCTGCAGTTTGGCGCAGGTGGCATCACTGCACCGCAGCCGGTGGATGCTGAAGCCGCAAGCGCCTGGGTGCGCGGCAAGCTGGTCTTCAACCAGCAACCCATGCACGACATTGCCGACGAGATGGAGCGCTATCTGCAAGGCCAGGTGGTCATTGTTGGCCAGTACCTGCGCAGGCTGCGCCTCAGTGGCGTGTTCGAGCTGGATGATCTGGAAGCATTGCCGCGCACCGTCGCCGCGCTGGCAGGCGCGCAGCTGCTGCAGCTGCCGCTGCTGACCGTGATTGGTTGAGCCCAATAGGGTTTGCGTTGTGACCCAGCCCCCGGATTGAAGGTATCCGTTGCAAGTTCTGCTTGCCTGATTCGTCTACAGGAATGAGATGCATTTGCATCGCGTACAAGCCCGCCCTTGGGGCGTTCATTCCTCCCGACCAACCAACATCATGCGATCTCATACCCTCTGTGCTCCCAGGCGCCGCCTGTTGTCCACGCTGGCGGTCAGCATTGCGCTGGCTGTCTCCCCGCCGCTGCTGGCGCAACCGGCCAGCTCGCAGGCCTCGCCGGCGGTGAGTTTCAATATTGCCGGCCAACCGATGGACAGCGCGCTGACGCAGCTGGCTGACCAGGGCGGCATCCGCATCCTGTTCGCATCCGATGAGGTGGCCGGGCTGCAGGCACCGGCACTGGCAGGCAACCACACGCCGGAGCAGGCGCTGGCGGCACTGCTGGCACGCAGCGGGCTGCGTTGGCAGTGGCGTGAACCCGGCATCGCCGTGGTCAGCCGCAGCGCAGGCATGCCCCAGGCCGAAGGCGATGTGGTGACCGGCACGCTGAGCGTGGCCGGGCAGCAGGCCAGCAGCCTGCGTGGCGCGCAGCGCGACATCCGTGGCTATGACGATGTCTACGACCTTGATCTGTCCAGTACCTACGCAGGCAAGGAGATGATCGAACGGTACAAGGGTGCAGCACCGGCCGATGTGTTCAAGGGCATGGTGAATGTCTATAGCGGCGATGCGCGCAACAGTGGTGCGCTGGACCCCAACATCCGCGGCATCCAGGGCCCCGGCCGCGTGCCGGTGACCGTTGATGGCACCGAGCAGGCGCTGACCGTGTGGCGCGGCTACATGGGCGCCAACAACCGCAACTACATCGACCCCAATCTCATCGGTGGCATCCAGGTCATCAAGGGCCCGCAGCTGCAGCGCAATGTCAGCACCTCGGTGGGCGGTGCGGTGGTCATCAATACGCTGGATGTGGATGACATTCTGAAAGAGGGCGAGCGTTTCGGTGGCGAGATCAAGCTGGAGGGCAGCAACAACTCCATCTCCCCACGCCTGCAGGCGCTGCGCACCGGCCAGCGTTACCGGGACATCCCGGGCTGGCCCACGGTGAACTGGAACTACTACGACCCCAGCCTGTATGTGAAGCCGCGCGGTGACAGCAGCAACGACCTGCTGTCCGGCGACGACCAGGCCTACCGCGTGGCACTGGGTTGGCGTGGTGACCGTGTCGATCTGATGGCGGCCTATGCCTACCGCGAAAAGGGCAACCACTTCGCGGGCAAGAAGGATGCCGACTACTACGCCAAACCGCCGAAGGACGGCTGGGACTACATTCCGTTCCTGGCCAAGATCTACCAGCCTGGCGATGAGGTACCCAATACCTCGGCACAGATGGAATCCTGGCTGGGCAAGTTGACCTGGCGCATCACCGACAGCCAGGTGCTGGAGCTGGGCGTGCGTGACACGCTCTCGCACTACGGCGAAATCATGCCCTCGCGCATCACCTGGCTCGATACCGCCAAATACGGCGTGCCGCAATGGCCGCTGAGCCGCGTGGATGCCAAGGCCTACAACCTGGATTACACGGTGCAGCCCGCAGGCAACCGCTGGGTCGATCTGCGTGCCAGCCTCTGGCAGACCGACACCATGAGCGACACCTACAGCAGTGGTGGCCGCCCCAATGACAACAGCGCGTACCTGGTGCCGAACGCCGCAAAAACCGGTGCCAATTGGGTTACCAGCGAGATCCTGCGCAACACCGGTATTGCCAATTCCGACAATACGCGCAAGGGCGTGAACCTGAGCAACCGGGTGCTGCTGCGGGACAACCTGCAGTTGAACCTGGGCGGCAGCTACCAGCATGAAGCCCTGCGTTCAAAGGACGACTTCTGGGACATCAGCAAGAACACCTCCTTCCGCATGTACCCCCGTGCCGGGCGGCGCGTGGAGAATGATTTCAGCCTGAAGCTGGAGTGGCAGCCGTTCGATCGGCTGGAGCTGGCAGGTGGCCTGCGCTACCAGTCGTATTGGGCGGTTGATGATTTCGCCCGGAAGATGGAAGCAGGCGGTTATACGGGAATCAGCGAAAGGTATGAGTACGGTTTCTATGGGTTGAGCTACTACACACCGCGCGATGGCATGAGCGCGGCCGATGTGAAGGCGTACCGCGACAGCCTGATAGCGCAGGGCTACAGCGGTAGTCGCCTGCAGGAGTTTATGGACGGAAATGTCTACACAAAGCCCAACTTCGCTCTGTGGCGCGCGGGACCCGATGGCAAGTACTCACGCTCGACCAATGTCTTTCTCAATGGCTCCCTGAGCGGTATCGACTACAGCAGAGCCGGGGCCAACTACGGCATGAAGGCAATTGGTACTCACGGGCTGCCTGAAAACCGGTTGCGTTCAACCAGGTCCAAGTCCGGCAATGCCTGGTCACCCTCGCTGTCGGCCGCGTTCCATTTCAACGACGATGCCCGGGCCTATTTCCTGCATAACCAGGCGCGGCGGTACCCGAGCATGTTCGAGAGCACCTTGGGTTTCTCATCCAGCATTCCGGCGGCAGGCCTGAAGCCGGAACATGTCTACAGCTATGAACTGGGCTATGTGCAGGATCTCTCATCACTGCTGGGTACCGGCGATGGGGGCCACGCGGATGTGAAGCTGGCCTATTACCACCACCGCACGCGGGATGTGATCGAGCGTTCGCCGCAACTCATGTTCAGCAATGTTGAAAAGCAGACCATACGCGGGGTCGAGTTGCAGGGCCGCTATGACAACGGCCGCTTCTTTGCCGACCTGAGTGCCGCCCACACACTGGAGAACACCGTATGTGATGAAAGCACCGCCGTATTGCTCGACAAGACCAAGGGGTCGGTAAAGAACTGTGTGAGCGGTGGGTTTGTCGGCGGCTACCTGGTGACCCAGGTCATTCCGGACTGGACGGTCAATGTGCTGCTGGGTGTGCGCCTGCTGGACCGCAAGCTGGAACTGGGTACGCGCGGCGTCTACTACAGCGCGTTTGAAAACCCCTATGAGGGCAACTACGGCACCCAGACCGCCGTGCCGTACTACGCCAATACGCCCATGCAATGGGGCCGGGTGCTCACCTACGACGCCTATGCCGCCTACAAGGCCACGGATGCAATGAGCATCGAACTGGTGGGCACCAACCTGGGCAACCTCTATTACATCGATCCGCTGACCCGCTCGGCCCTCACCGCACCTGGGCGGACGCTGAAGCTGAGCATGAACTACCGGTTCTGAGCGAAGAGACAAGGAGCAGCCGCTTTCGGGAATGGACGCCTGACCCTGTAGCACCCAACCCAAACTTTGGAGAACACCATGAAGATGATTGGAGTATCGGTATTGGCGCTGTCCCTGCTGTGCGCAGCCACCACAGCCCGGGCGGACAATGTGCAGTCGAGAACCTCTGACGACAACTATGTTCTTGTTGGCGGCAGCCAGGGGCCCTCGCCAAATCATGGCGGCCAGCAGGGCGAGCCGGCCATCGGCATCAGCGGCGTCTACGGTGGTGCAATGGTGGGCTTCGCCGGCCTGCAGCGGCTGGCCACCACCAGTGGTGCCGGCACCGCCGCAGACCCCAGGCTCACCCAGATCACCACCGCGATGATGCCGCCCAGCCACGCGGCGCTGGGCAATTTCAACTTTGCCCAGGTGGGTTCGCAGGCGGTGTTCTTTGGCGAATGGTCGGACACCGGCAGCAGCGCCAGCGCCAAGCACACCGTGTATTACTCGGGCGAGGCCGGCAATGTGGCAACCACGCTGCCCACCGGTACCGCCACCTACAGCATCAAGTCCATCAACAATGCCTACGCGGCCACCGGCGCCAGCTTGCCGGGCAGCACCCTGACGGCCAACTTCGGTGGCCGTACCGCCAGCTCCGCAGGTGACATCAACTTCAGCGGCGGCACCATCAGTGTGGATGGTGTACGTGTGCAGCTGGCTGCCGGCAACGTGGGTGTGAGCAGCGTTGGCGGCGTGAACGGCCAGTTGAACGGTGACTTCTTCGGCACCGGGGCTGCTGCGGTTGCCGGCACCGTCACGTTCACTGGCGAGCGCAGCAAGAACACCGCCTTCGGCGGCGCCAAGAACTGATCCCTTCCCAAGGCAGCGGGTAGCTGCAGCTGCGCGCCCACCCACGGAAACAGGATGAACCTGCATCAACGGCAGGGGTTGGCATTGCCACCCCTGCCTCTGGCATTTCAGCAACCACCACCGCCTACCCATGACCCCTACGCTCCCACAATGCCACCCGTTCATCGCCCGCCTGGCGCAGCGCCTGTGTGTTGCCGCGCGCATGCCCTGGCTGCTGCTGGCACTGGCTGCTGTTGCAGGCGCCGCGCCCGCACAGGAAGACACCCGCCGGCTGCTGGAGCAGGGCGCGCGCGAGCAGACGTTGGCGCGCGAGCAGCAACTGCTGGAACAGGCCGATGCCGACGGCAGGCCTACCCTCACGCTGGATGGCACCACCTACCGCATCGAGCACAACGCCAACGATGTAGGCCAGGCTTTGTACCTGATGCTGCAGCACCGGCAATGGGCAATGGCGCGCCGTTTTCTGGACGAGTACAACACGCTGCCACAGCGCGACGCATTGCTGGTGCATTACGCCACCGCTCTGCTGGCCAGGCAGGATGGCCAGCATGCACGGGCCGTGGCCGAGCTCACCGCACTGTTGGCATTGAAGCCGGATTTCCTGCTGGCACGGCTGGAACTGGCACGCACCCTGTTCGAGGACCAGCAGGACCGCGAGGCCGGGCAGCTGTTCGATGCCATCGCCGCGTCGCTGGATGAGGGCGACGAACGCAGTGCGGGGGTGCGCACCACCGTGGCCACGTTCCAGAAGGCCCTGCGCAACCGGCGCAGCTGGCAGGGCAGTGCATCGATGGGGCCGCAGTGGAGCGACAACGTCAACCGGACCACAGCCAGCCGCACCTGCATGGTCTTCCTTGGCGGGGAGTGCGTATGGCTCAGGCAGACGCCCGACCCCATCAGCGCATGGGCCGCAGACTACGACGCGGTGCTGAGCCGGCGGCAACCCTTGGCCGGCCACCACGGCCTGTATGTGCGTGCACTGGCCTATGGGCAGAGCTACCGCAATGCTGCCGCATGGAACGAGGCCAGCCTTGCCGTGCAGGCAGGCTACAGCTACCGCAGTGCCGCCCACATGCTGTCGCTGGCACCCAGCTTCGACTACTACGCGTGGGGCAACCGCGCGCTGTACGGCGCATTGGGTGCACATGCCGAATGGAGCTGGTTGGCCGCGCGCGATGCCATGTTCAAGGTGGAGGCGGACTGGAAGGACCTGCGCTACCGCAACGCCGTGCTGGCCGACAACTACGACGGCGCCAACCGGGCGCTGTATGCCACCTGGTACCAGGGCATAGGCAAGCGGTGGATGCTGTTTGGCGGCGTGGACATCAGTGATGGCGACGCCCCCCGGCAGATGGATGCCTGGCTGCAGCGTGGCGCACGCGTGGGTGCCACGCTGCAATGGCCGCAGGGTTTCAATGCCACCGCCATGGCATCGCTGCGGCAACGCAGCTACCGCGCCTACAACAGCCTGCTGGCGGCACGCCGCCAGGACGACGAGCAGAACTACACCCTGGTGATCAAGGCCACGCGCTGGGCGCTGGCCGGCTTCACCCCTGTATTCACCCTGCGCCGCAACGTGGTGCACAGCAATGTCGATTGGCTCTACAGCCATGACCGGCACGCCGCCAGCGTGAAGCTGGAGCGTGCGTTCTAACCCCGAAAAGGAGCGCCACCATGAGCGACACGATTACCTGCCTGGTCCCCCCGCGCAGCCAACAGCTGAAGGCCGCCACCAATGAAACCCATGACGCGCTGGACCAGCGCATCATGGCCGCGGACATCTTTGCCAGCCGCGACAACTTTGCCGGCTTTCTGCGTGCGCAGTACCGCTTCCATCGCGATATTGCCCCGCTCTACGACAGCCCCGCACTG
Source organism: Stenotrophomonas sp. UBA2124 (assembly GCA_002329155.1). Taxonomy (GTDB): domain Bacteria; phylum Pseudomonadota; class Gammaproteobacteria; order Xanthomonadales; family Xanthomonadaceae; genus Stenotrophomonas. The sequence goes on from DCXY01000024.1 coordinate 34,853, forward strand.
GCCGCGCTGCTCCCCGGCCTGGCCGAGCGGGCGCGGCTGCTGCGCATCGCCAATGACCTGTGTGGCCTGGGCCAGCGCGTGCCCGACACCGGCAGCCCGCCGCAGGCAGCCGGCCTGTCGCTGTACCGCAGCCTGGGCTGGCTGTATGTGGCCGAAGGCTCCAACCTGGGCGGCACCATTCTGCTCAAGATGGCCAACGAGAAGCTCGGCCTGCACCAGGGCCTGGGCGCCAGCCACCTGGCCGCGCACCCCGAGGGCGCGGCACGCCACTGGCGCCAGTTCACCGCCGCGCTGGATGCGGTGCCCATGAGCGCGGCGCAGGAACAGGAAACCATTGCCGGCGCGCAGGATGCTTTCGCCACCGTACGCGGTTACGTGGAGCAGGAGCTGCCGCTGGTGGACGATGCGCCGGGTACGCGGCCGTGAGCGATGGCGCATGCGGCGCCGGCCCGGCAGGGTGCCGCGCCGGCAGCGGCAGACCGGTGGCGGCATGGAGCTGAAGCCGCAGCTGCCCGCGCCACTGCCCAAGCCGGTGGGTGGCGTGCAGCGGGTACTGCTGCGCGCACTTGCCGTGCTCAGCCTGGGCCTGGCGTTCGTGGGCGTGGTGACCCCGGGCCTGCCAACCACCGAGTTCGTGTTGCTGGCGGCGTGGGCGGCAGCGCGTAGTTCGCCACGGCTGCACGCATGGATCGTGCAGCACCGCCTGCTGGGGCCGCTGCTTGCGCAGTGGCGCTCGGGCAAGCTGCCGCGCCGCGCCAAGTGGATGGCGACCTTGTCCATGACCCTGGCCGGCACGTTCTCGGCCCTGACCATTCCGCACCTGCCCAGCGTGCTCATCATCATCGGCTGCATGGCCTGCGTGCTGGTGTGGCTGTGGTGCAGGCCCGAGCCCTAGCCGCTGCCGGCATGGCAACCGCAATTTCCCCCGAATCGACTGGATCAACACCCATGCAGAGCATGCAGACAAAACTTCCCCCCGACCTGGGCCCCTGGCAGATGTTCATGCATGCCGACTGGGTGGTGCAGGCCATCATGGTCAGCCTGGCATTCGCCTCGCTGGTGACATGGACGGTACTGCTGGCCAAGGGCTGGGAACTGCGCGGCATGGCCCGTACGCTGCGCAGCGCACGTGGCGGGCTGCAGCATGCCAACCGCCTTGAAGGCGCCGACGCGCTGGGCCGGGGCGTGGCCCGCACGTTGGTGGACGAGGCGCAGGATGAACTGCTGCAGTCGGCCGGCCTGCCGGACAAGGCAGCAGTGAAGGAGCGCGTGGCATCGCGGCTGGAGCGTGTGGAGCTGCTGTACCTGCGGCAGCTGCGCAAAGGTACCGGCGTGCTTGCCACCATTGGCGCCACGGCACCGTTCGTGGGTCTGTTCGGCACGGTGTGGGGCATCATGAACAGCTTTGTCGGCATTGCGCGTTCCAACACCACCAACCTGGCGGTGGTGGCGCCCGGCATTGCCGAGGCGCTGCTGGCCACCGCGCTGGGGCTGGTGGCGGCGATTCCGGCGGTGGTGATCTACAACCATTTCGCGCGGCGGCTGATGGCGTTGCGTGCGGAGATGGGCGACCTGTCGGCCACGGTGCAGCAGCTGGTTTCGCGCGACCTGGACCGCCAGCAGCTGGTGCTGCTGCGCACGGCCACCGGCAACTGAGGGGGCGGGCATGGCAATGCGCACCCCTGAAGGCGATGACGGGCTGGACGAACAGCACGAGATCAACGTCACCCCTTTCATCGACGTCATGCTGGTGCTGCTGATCATCTTCATGGTGGCCGCACCGCTGGCCACCGTGGATGTACCGGTGGACCTGCCGGCCAGCACTGCACAAGCACAACCCGCGCAGGATGAGCCGGTATACCTGACGGTGAACGCCGACCTGTCGCTGAACCTGGGAGAGCAGCGCATCGAACGCAGCGCGCTGCAGACAGGGCTGGATACGGCGACCGGGGCTGACCATGAACAGCGCATCTTCCTGCGTGCCGACCGCAGCGTTGCCTATGGCGAGCTGATGAGCGTGATGAACGTGCTGCGTGATGCCGGCTACCTGAAGGTGGCGCTGGTGGCGCAGGAGCAGGCCGAGCCATGACCGTGCTGGCAGGGCAACGGGATGGCCTGCGCTGGGGCCTGAGCTTCACACTGGTGGTGATGGTGCATGCGCTGGCCATCACCTTGGCGCTGCTCTGGCAGCAGCGCTCGCCCGTACCGGAACCGCCGGCAGCGCCGCAGGCGGTGATGGTGGAACTGGCACCGGTGGCGAGCGCGCCAGCCGCGGCGCCCAGCGAGCTGCCGCCGGGCCCGCCGCAACAGGACAGCGAGCCCACGCCGCCCGCACCGGTGAAGCCGCCAAGCCCGCAGCCCACCCCCAGGCAGGCGCCCAGCCCACCGGTTGCGCAGGCTGCGGTGTCGTTGCCCACCCAGAGCGACCCTGCCCAGCAGGAACAGGCCCCGGCAGCGCAGGCCTCACAGGCCAGCGCGCCGCCCCAGGTGAATGCGGCCAGCGGCGCGCGCTATGCCGCGCCGCAGTCCAGTGCGGGTATCAGCAGCACACAGTTCAGCAACTGGCAGGCGCAGCTGCTGGGCCACCTGGAACGCTTCAAACGCTACCCGCGCGCGGCGCAGCGCCGCCACTACCAGGGCGTGGTGCAGGTGCGTTACAGCGTTGACCGGCAGGGCAATGTGCTGGCGGTGGCGCTGGCCGGCAGCAGTGGCCGCGAGCCGCTGGATGAGGAGGCGCTGGCCGCAGTGCAGCGCGCCAGCCCCTTGCCTGCGCCACCGCCGGATGTGCCGGGTGAGCGTATCGAGGTGACCACGCCGGTGCAGTTCACGCTGCGCTGAACGGCAGCGTGCTGCGCGGCACCGGCATTGCCGGGTGGGTGCTCACTCCACCATGGGCAGGGTTACGTAGCTCGGGTGCTCGCTGCTGTTCCAGATGCGCTGGGTGGCCTTCTGGTAGTCGCCGGGCTTGGCGAAGAAGATGTTGTCCACATAACGCTGCGGGTTACGGTCGTACAGCGGGAACAGGCTGGACTGCACCTGCACCATCAGCCGGTGGCCGGGCTGTACGGTGTGGTTCACGTTGGGCAGGTCGAAGCTGTAGCTCAGCGGTGCATCCGGCGTGAGTGCGCTGGGCTGGCTGAAGCTCTCGCGGTAGCGGCCACGGAAGATGGTGACGGCCAGCGGCAGCTGGTAGCCGGCCATCTTCGGGTCGTCCGGATTCTGGTCGGGATAGACGTCGATCAGCTTGACCACCCAGTCACTGTCGCTGCCCGAGGTGGATGCGCTCAGGTGCACCTTCGGCATGCCGGCCAGCTTCATCGGCTTGTCCAGCACCGGGCCGGTATAGCTCAGTACATCCGTGCGGCCATCGACGAACCGCTGGTCGCGCACCAGCCAAGTGGTCCAGACATCGCGGTCGCCCATGTTGACCGGGCGCGGCACGAAGGGAACCGGCTTGGAAGGGTCGGACACATACTCGGCATACCGCGTGCCGCTGCTGGATGCAGTGAAGCCAAGTTGTTCGTCGCTGTTGAGGTACAGCCTGCGTTCGCTGGCGGCGCAGCCCTGTGCGCAGCTCTGCGGCCAGCTGCTGTAGCTGTCCCAGCGGTTGCTGCCGGCGTTGTACACCCATACCGGCGGCGTCTTTGCCACGGGCGCGCCATCCTTCAGGTACTGGTCGAAGAACGGCTTGAGCACATCGCGCCGCCATTCCAGCGCGGTGTCGCCGTTGAAATCGAGCGCGCCCAGGCTGCTGCCGTTGTAGTTGGCACCGCTGTGCCGCCACGGGCCGATCACCAGGAAGTTGCGGGTGTTGTCGCTGTCCTTCGGCTCCAGCGCGGCCCAGGCGGTGTGCGCGCCATACATGTCTTCCTGGTCCCACAGGCCCTGTTCCCACATGGTGGGCACGGTAATGCCGGGCAGCCTGGCCAGCAGCTTGTCCAAGGCCTGCTGTTGCCAGAACGCATCGTAGGCAGGGTGTTCGCTGATCTTGTGCCAGGCGGGCAACTGGTCAAGACCCTGCGCCTTGGCGAAGGCGCCCACCGAGCCTGCGCGCAGGAAGCTGGTGTAGTCATCCCCCGTGGGCATGGCGATCCTGGCCCCGGCGCCGCGCGCGGCGGTCTGGCCGGTGAAGTAACCGAGATTGATCTGGCGGTAGGCGCCATGCTGGAACCAGTCATCGCCCATCCAGCCGTCGATCATCGGGCTCTCGGGCGCGGCCACCTTGAGGGCAGGGTGGGGATCGAGCAGCGCCATCACCACGGTGAAGCCTTCATAGGACGAACCCAGCATGCCCACCTTGCCGTTGGATTCGGGCAGGTGTTTCACCAGCCAGTCTATGGTGTCCCAGGCGTCGGTGGTGTGGTCCACCTTGGTCGAATTGAGTGGCCCACGCGGCGGGCGGGTCATCACGTAGTCGCCTTCGGAGCCGTACTTGCCGCGCACATCCTGGAACACGCGGATGTAGCCGTCTTCGGCAAATACGGTATCGCCCTGCGCCAGTGCATCGACCAGACGCGTGGCGCCGGACGTGCGGTCCACGCGGCCGGCGGCGTTGTAGGGCGTGCGGGTGAGCAGGATGGGCGCGTCGTGTGCGCCCTTGGGGATCATGATGACGGTGTAGAGCTTGGTGCCGTCGCGCATGGGCACCATTTCCACGCGCTTGATGAAGTCGCGTGCGGGCTCGGGGGCGACGAATTTCCTGCCGGTGATGTCCGGCGTCATCGGTGAGGTCTGCGCGGCGGCGATGCCGGTGATGCCGGTGGCGGTGATGGCCGCCAGTGCCGTTGCCAGGGTCCGGATGCGCATTGCCTGCCTCACACGTTTGGACAAGAGGCTGACGCTATGCCTGTGCGGGGGCGGGTGCACATGGCAAAGGTCATGGGGGCTTGTGAGTAGAAGAGCTTTACCCCTCCCCTGCCCTCCCCTGTGCTTCGCACAAGGGAGGGGGTCTTCAACGCGCACTTCAAGATCGCGGCGAACCGCTTCTACCCCCTCCCTTGCGCGAAGCGCAGGGGAGGGTTGGGGAGGGGTGGAGCTTCCCCCTCAGCCCGCAAGCAGCTCCACATGCTCCCCGGCAGGACCACGCAGGCTGCGGCGCGCGCCCACCGCGTACACCTTCCAGCCAGCTTCGGCCAGTACCGCGTCATCCACCGCAGGCAGGCGCAGCGCCAGGCTGTGCTGCCCCGCGTGGCGCACCGCCAGCGCAGGCGGCAGTTCCACCTGGTCGATCTCGACCATGCATTGCCCCGGCATCGGCACCACGGCCACCGGGTAGCGGCCTTCCAATGGCTTGCCGTAGGCGCGGTTGAGCACCGTGATCTTCGTGTCGAACGCCCAGCCCTTGGCACCGAGCAGGGTGAACCACGCGCGCTGTGACGCTTCGCGGTCCGGTGTGGTCATCACGCCAATGAAAGTGGATGCCACGGTGGCGTCGGTCATCGGCAGGTCGAACGGTGGCACCTGCGCCTTGATCTGGGTGAGGTACAGCAGCTCGCCACAAGGGCCGAGCACCTGCGCGGCGCGGATGGCGTCGCTCAGTTCCAGATCCGCTGCGGCACCGAGCACGGTGAAGGGGGCACGCAGGCCAGCGGCCAGCGTGTCGATGTCGCCCACCAGCACTTCCAGCGACAGCCAGCCGTGGCGGAACATCGGCTGGGCGACGACGGCATTGCGGTCTTCAATCACGCGCAGCACCGGCTCGCCGTTGCTGTTGGCCAGCCATGCCAGCGGTGCGCCGGCAAGGTCGTGCAGATCGAGTGCCAAGGCATCGTCGGTATCAAGCGTGCCGCGTTGATGCACACGCATAGACAGCTGCGCCACATACGCTTCGCATGTCGCTTCAAGATCCGTCGCGATCAGGGTAGCGTGGATGATGCCCTGCGGCGCGCTCACAGGCCACGCTCCGTGGCGAGCTTGCGCTCCAGCCATGGCATCAGGCCGCCACCGGCCACGATTTCCATCAGCTCGGTCGGAATCTTCTCGCAGGAGAATTCGCGGCCGCTGCTGTGATTGATGATGCGGCCTTCCACCGGGCGTACTTCCAGCTCGTCGCCGCGTGCGGCTTCCAGCCCGGTGCAGACCAGCGCAGGCACGCCGAGATTGAGCGCGTTGCGGTAGAAGATGCGCGCAAACGACCTGGCCACGATGGCGCCCACGCCGAGTTCGGCCAGCGCCTGCACCGCCTGTTCGCGCGAGGAGCCGATGCCGAAGGATTCGCCACCGACCACGATGTCGCCGGGCTTCACTTCGCCGGCAAAATCCGGGTCCACCGCTTCAAGGCAATGGCTGGCGAGCACGCTCAGCGGCTCGCGCATATAGGGGCCGGGGGCGAGTACGTCGGTGTCGATGCGGTCGCCGAAGACGAAGGCCTTGCCTCGGACGTTCATGCGCCTTCCCCCAGCAGTTCGCGCGGATCGCAGATTTCACCCTTCACCGCCGCCGCGGCGACCGAGTACGGCGAGCCAAGGTACACCTGTGCTTCGGCCGAGCCCATGCGCCCCTTGAAGTTGCGTGCGGTGGTGGACATGCACACCTCACCGCTGCTGAGCATGCCCGCGCCCATGCCGGCGCAGGCGCCGCAGCCGGACGGCAACAGGATGGCACCGGCTTCGGTGAGCGTGGCCAGCGTGCCCTCGGCGGCGGCCTGCGCGGTCATCGCCACAGAGGCCGGTGCGATCAGCAGGCGCGTGCCCTTGGCGACCTTGCGGCCCTTGAGCACTTCGGCGGCCATGCGCAGGTCGGTGAGCTTGGCGCCGGTACAGGCACCGATATAGGCCTGGTCGATGTGCACCTTGCCGTGGTTGCCCACCGGGCGGCTGTTGGCGGGGCTGTGCGGTGCGGCCACGTGCGGCGCGATGTGTGCGGCATCGTAGCGGTGCACATGCAGGTAGTTGGCACCGGCATCGCTGCGCCAGTGGCCCAGGTCACCCTGGAACGGCTTGCCGGCCTGTTCCAATGCGGCAAGCGTGACCGCATCGGGTTCGACGATGCCGGTTTCGGCGCCGAGTTCGGCGGCCATGTTGCACAGGGTCAGACGCTCGTGCATCGGCATGGCCTGTACCGCGCTGCCGCCGTACTCGAACACCTGGCCTTCGTTGCCCATGCCGTGCTCGCCGCACAGCATCAGCATCACGTCCTTGGCGCTGACGCCGGTACCCAGCACGCCATCGAGCTGCACGCGGGTGGTGTGCGGCACGCGCAGCCACACTTCACCGGTCACCAGCGCACCGGTGATGTCGGTGGCACCCATGCCCACCATGAAGGCACCAAAGGCGCCGCCACTGGGCGAATGCGAATCGCCGCCCACGCAGAACATACCCGGCTGTACATGGCCGTGTTCCTGCAGCACGACGTGGCAGATGCCGAGCATGTCGTAATGGGTGACGCCCTGCGCCTGCGCCCATCGGCGGGTGAGCGCGAGGATGTCCGCGCTTTCCATGTCCACGGCGGGTACGAAGTGGTCGGAGACCACCACCACCCTGTCCGGATCCCACACGCGCGCACCGAGCTTTTCCAGCCGCGAGGCCACGCGGCGCGGGCCGCCGGAGTCATGCATCATCAACAGATCCAGCCTGGCGGTGAGTATTTCACCGGCACGCACGGCATCACGCCCACAGGCGCGGGCCAGGATCTTTTCAGCAAGCGTTGCGCTCAAACAGGCGTCTCCGGGTTGAAGGCTTCGTAGTCCATGCGCATCTGGTAGCGCAGCTGGTCAGGGCGGTACTGGATTTCCAGCAGGTCCAGCAGCAGGCCATCGGCGTTGAAGGAGCGCCGCTCCATGGTCATCACCGCCTGCCCCGGCGACATCTGCAGGTGCATGGCCGGCAGCGCGCCCACGCGCAGCGCCGACACGGTCTGCTGCACCTTGGCCACGTTGATGCCGCAGCGGCGGAAAAGCTCGATGCGTGAGCCATAGGCCAGGTGCTCGGCGCTGAAATCCGAGTGGTCGGTGCGGGTCCAGCTGGCGTAGTAGCCGAACGGATGGCCGTGGCGCGAACGTACCCGCACGCAGCGCACCAGGGTCTGCCCCGGCGCCAGCCCGAACAGCTCGCGCACCGGCTCCGGTGGCACCGCGCGCTCCCAGCCCAGCAGGCGGACCTGGGTGTTGCTGGCCAGCGTGTCCAGGCTGTGCATCAGTTCGCCCAGTGGCGTCTTCAGCGGCATGGGAATGGTGGAGACGCGCGCCTTGCCACCCACCACACGGGTGCCGCGGCCGCGCTGGCGCACCAGCATGCCGTCGTCGGCCAGCACCTGCAGGGCCTGGCGCACGGTGACCCGCGAGATGCGCAGGCGCCGCGCCAGTTCCTCCTCGCGCGGCAGCTGCTCGCCATCACCGATCTCGCCGCGCTCTATCAGCCCGCGCAGGAAACCCTGCAGCTGGTGGTAGAGCGGCGCGTGCACGTCGCGGCGGAGGATGCCTTCCAGCGATTGAGCGGTGAACGGGTCCACGAGCGGTTGCCAGTCAACAATAATCTTAATGATATATCTATATAACTTTATTTGCGCGTGGCTGCAAATCCCTGCCGGTGGCTTCCTTCCACGGTTGCGCTATGCAATTCTTTGTCCGGACATTAATGTCGTGACACGCGTTGCCAGACCACCCCCACCGCCACCCAAGGGAAGCTGATGAAACGTTGTTACCCATGGCTGATCTGTGTTGTCGCCATGCTCATGCTGGCCATTTCCAACGGCATGACCATGACCGGGATCACCGCGTTCGATCCTTCGCTGCTGGATGAATTCGGCTGGAGCCGTGGCCAGCTCAAGTTCCGCGACATGTTCAACCTGCTGCTGGCCGCAGCACTGTCGCCGTTTGTTGGTGCGTTGATCGATCGTATCGGTGTGCGCACCCTGGCGTTGTTCGGCAGCGTGCTGCTGGCGGTGCTGTACGCGGCGTATTCGCAGGTGCAGTCCATCGCCCACGTGTACCTGATCCATGTGGGCTTTGCCGCGGTGGTGGTCAGCAGCGGGCTGAGCGTGGCGGTTATCATGGTGTCGGAGTGGTTCCAGACCCGCCGTGGCACCGCGCTGGGCATCGCGCTGGTGGGCAGCAGCGTGGGCGGCATGCTGGTGCCGAAGGTGATCGTGGCGCTGCTGCCGGCCCATGGCTGGCGCGAGAGCTTCCTGCTGATGGCGGTGATTCCGGTGGCGCTGTTCTTCATCTGCCTGCTGCTGGTACGCAGGCCCGGCGCGTTCGGCGCGCAGCCGTGGGGCGCGGGGCAGGCCAGTGCCACGTGCCGCCCCGGTGTGGCCAGCAGTCTGCCGGACCTGAGCTACCGGCAGGCTTTGCGCACGCGCACGTTCTGGGCGCTGTCGCTGGTGGCCATCACCACGTTCTGGGGAATCATGTCCTTGTCCTCGCACCTGATCCTGCACATGAAGGACCTGGGCTTCAGCGGCAAGCAGGCGGCCGACGGCATGTTCCTGCTGTTCGGGCTGGGCATGGTGGGCAAGTTCCTGTTCGGTTTCCTGGCCGATGTGACCACGCCCAAGAAGGTGTTCATCAGCAACGTGGCGCTGATGGCGGTGGGCGCGGTGATCATCGCGCTGCAGCAGCCGGGGCTGCTGTGGACCGGGCTGGTGGTGATGGGGCTGGGCTGGGGCGGGCTTTACGCGATCCTGCAGCTGCAGATCGTGGAAGCCTTCGGCCTGAGCGCGGCCGGCAAGATACTGGGCACCATCTCGTTGATGGATGCCACCTCCGCGGGCCTGGGCATCTGGCTGACGGCGGTGATGTTCGACCATTACGGCAACTACCGCATCGCCTTCATCGTGATCGCGGTGCTGGTGGTGATCGGCCTGCTGGCCTCGCTGCTGGTGCGCGATGAGCGCCGGCTGGCCTTTGCCGGCGAGGCGAACATGCAGCCTGTGCCGGGGCCTGGCCTCCAGCGCAGGTGAAGTCCGCTTTCCGCAGCCTCCCTTTCGCATGGCGAAGGGTAGGCCGGGAGAGTTGAACACCTCGAAACGATCAGAACGGCTTGGTCTTGCCCAGCACGACGATCGCCAGAATGATCAGCCAGATGCACAGCACCGGAATCTTCACCCGCGCCACCAGCTGACGCAGTGCCTGCTGCTCGGCATCGCTGGCGGTGTTGGCCACCACCTTGCCGAACAGCGGGCCGAATGGGCGCAGCTGGATGCGCACCAGCAGGCCCATGCTGATGATGCCGGCGAACAGCAGCAGCTTGGCGCCCAGCCAACCGGTACGGGCAATCACGCCACCTTCGGTAAGGGCATCAATGCCGGCGGCAACACAGGCAATGAGCACCAGCACACGCAGGTTGAAATCAATGCGGGTGATGACGTGGCCAATGGCCGAATGTTCCTTGACGAAGGCCACCCAGGCCAGCGCCAGCCATGCCAGGGTGAGCAGCCATATCGCCCATGTCCAGCCCTGCAGCGGCAGCAGGCCGGCCTGCGTGGCCAGGCTCAGGCCGGTGCCGAAAGCCAGGATCAGGCAGGTGCGCGGGATCATGTCCAGCAGCATCATCGCCTTGGCCGAGAACAGCCGCACCGGCAGGGGCTGTGCGGGGTCGGCGATCTTGCCGGCGATGTAGAACACGCCAAGGTCGCCGCCCAGCCAGTAACCGCCGATCAGCAGGTGCAGCAACAACAGCAGTTGGTATTCCATTGCATTCTCCAAAAAGCATCGCTCCCTTGCGGGAGCGATGTGTCAGCCGTGCGGGTGTGGCTTACCAGAAGCGGTACTTGAACTCCACGCCGTAGCTGCGTGGCACGTTCGGGTAGATCACGCCGATGCCCAGGTTGGCGATGTCAAAGCCACCGGTGGAGACGAACTTGTCACCCAGGTTCTTGCCCCACAGCGCCACCGACCAGTTCGCATCACGCGGCTCGTAGGAGATGCGTGCGTTGTACTCGGTATTGGCGCGGGTCATGATCAGCCGCGAGGTGTCCTGGTTCTGGTAGTACTCATCGGTGTGGCGTGCCTGCGCACTGAGCACCAGGTCGGCATTGCCGACCGGCTGCACGTAGGTGCCTGCCAGCGTCCACTGCATGTCCGGCGCGCTCTTCATGTGACGGCCCTTGAAGTAGGCGGCATTCACGTCGCTGTAGTTCTGGTACTCGCCGTCGATGGTGCCTACGCTGGCATCCACGCGCAGCTTGTCGGTGAGCTGGGCCTGGGCATCGACCTCGAAGCCCTGGATCAGCGCGCCGGTGGCATTGGTCATCACGAACACGCCGTCCTGGTTGACCGCGGTGAGCTGGATGCCGGCATAGTCCAGGCGGTAGTAATCCGCGTTCAGGCGCAGGCGGTTGTCCCACAGCGTGGATTTCACGCCGATCTCGTAGGCCTTGAGCGTTTCCGCGTCCACCGGGGTGACCGTGGCGTAGGTGGTGCCACGGCCGTTGAAGCCGCCACTCTTGAAGCCGGTGGTGGCGCTGACATAGCCCATCACGTTGTCGCTGAAGTTGTAGGACAGCAACGCCTTCCAGTCCGGGCGGGTCCAGGTCTTTTCCAGTGCCTTGGTGTAGTTCAGTTCGCCATTGGCCTTCACCGAGCGCACGCTGAAATCCTTGTTCTCGTAGCTGTAGCGGCCGCCGAGGGTCAGGGTCAGCTTGTCGGTGAGCTTGTAGTCGCCCTGCGCGTAGATGGCGTAGGCCGTGGTGTCCTGCTTGACGTAGTTGGTGCCGCCGCGCACGAAGATGTCATTGCGGGTGGGCTGGTCGTTGTGCTCCCAGAAACTGAACACACCGGCCACCCAGCTGAAGGGGCCGTCCAGCTGCGAGGTGAACTGCGCCTCGTAACCGTGCTGGTTCTGCTTCTGGTCCTGCTCCAGGTGGTAGCGCATCTGCGCGGTGCCATCCACGTCCATGTAGAAGTGGTGGTCCAGCGAGCGGTAGTGGGCGATGTTGCGCCAGCTGAAGGAGCCGAAGTCGGTTTCGCTGGTCAGCGCCACGCCGAACTGGTCGATGTTGTTGATGCCCAGCGTATCGGTCTGGGTCTTGTAGAAACTGCCCAGCCTGGGCACGACGTGGTCGGGGCCATCGAACATCACCGGCGCACCCCATGCCGGGGTGGAACGCTCGCGCAGGCGGTCGATGCTCAACGTGGCGTAGGACGCCTCGCCCCAGGTGGAGGCGAAGGCCAGGCGGCCGGCCAGCACGTCCTGGTCGTTGACCCAGCGGTCGTGGCTGATGTCATGCATGATGCCGTCGCGGTTGCGGCTGAGCACCGCGGCCGAGATATCCAGCGATTCGCCGACGCGGGTGGCGAAGGTGAGGCGGCCATCGAGGCGGCCCATGTTGCCCACGCTGCCGTCGAAAGTCAGCTTGTCCTCGCCGGTGGGCTTCTTGGAGATGTAGCGGATGGCACCACCGGTGGCGTTGCGGCCATACAGCGTGCCCTGCGGCCCGCGCAGCACTTCGATGCGGTCCACGTCGTAAAGGTCGAACATGGCACCGTTCTGGCGCGGAATGTAGACATCATCGATGTACAGCGCCACGGCAGGATCGTTGGTGAACATCGACTCGTCGGCGCCCACGCCGCGCATGATGATCTTGGCGCCCGAGCTGGTGCCGGTGTTCTGTTCGATGATGATGTTGGGCGTGGTGAACTTGACGTCGTCCACGCGCTTGATCTGCATGCGGTCCAGCGCAGGGCCGCTGATCACGCTCATGCTGAGCGGGGTCTTCTGCATCTCCGCCTCGCGGCGCTGCGCGGTGACGCTTACCTGGTCCAGCTGCACCGCGTTGTCGGCGCTGGTGGGGGCGTCTTCGGCATGCACTGCCTGACTACCCAGGGCGGCCATGATCGCAACCGCCAATGCACTCCGGTACACAACTTCTTTCATGACTCGCCTCGTAGCGTGGATGGAAGAAACAGGGGGTACGGAACCAGCATCGACATATAGATATATCAATGCTTCTTTTGAGTATTGGCCTATTTGTCCGGACAATCAACCGGACTTTTGCAGTTTCCCTGCACAACTTGAAAAATCGGCCGCGTTCACGCAAACCGCCTGAAAACAGCGGTTTGGCGATGAATGGGTGGAAAAGCGGAGACGCCGGAGCGGCGGCAAATGACCTATAGGTATCTGCGACAGGTCAAAGATCGGCGCGATGTGCATGTGCAGCATCGCGCACGAAACGTGCGCGCGGCTCAGTCGCGCATCAGGGCGCCGCCGTTGACGTGCAGCACCTGTCCGCTCACATAGGCGGCGGCAGCGGACAGCAGAAACAGCACTGGCCCAACCACATCATCCGGCACGCCGATGCGGCCCAGCGGCACGCGCGCGGCGTAGTCATCAATGGACAGGCGCAGCGGCGGGCCGTCCTCGCGCCCGCCACGGCCATAGCCGCCGCGCAGGAAGGCGGTATCCACGCCACCCGGCGCAATGGCATTGACCCGTACCGTTGGCGCGGCTTCTGCGGCAAGCACGCGGGTGAGCGCCGCCACCCCGGCCTTGGCACTGGCATACGCCGCATAGCCGGGGGCGCCGATGTTGGCGATGCCGGTGCTGATGTTGACGATGGCCGCGTCGCTGCCGTGTTGCAGCAGTGGCAGCGCGTGCTTGCAGCACAGCACCATGCCGCGCAGGTTGCCGGCATGGATGTCGTCGAACATGGCCATGTCCAGCTGCGCCACCGGCGCAAGTGCACTGGTGTAGCCGGCCACGTTGACCAGGTAGTCGATGGCCCGGTGCCGTGTGGCCAGCTGTGCGAATGCGGCCAGCACCGAGGCTTCATCGCGCAGGTCGATGGCGATGCCCTGCACGGTGTCGGGCAGTGGCCGCGCCAGCAGCGACGTTGCCAGGTCCATCACCACGACCTGCACACCCTGCGCCAGCAGCGCGGTGACCACGGCGTCGCCTATGCCGCCACAGCCACCGACAACCAGTGCGGTGCGTGCGGCGGGAAGGCGGACAGCATTCACATCGGTATCCATGCAGGCTCCGTTTGCGTGTCAGAAAGGCTTGACCAGGCCAAGAAAGGCCATGGCCGCGCTGGTGCTCCAGAACACATAGACAATGGGCCGCGCGCGCCGCAGCGCGGTGGCGAACACCGCCTCGGTGGCCGCGTTGGAACCCTCCCGCTCAAGCCGGCGGAAGCCTTCGGCCCAGCCGCCCATCACCCGCCGCAGCAACAGGCCCAGCACCAGCAGGAAGCCGAAGCCACCCACTTTCAGCGCCAGCCAGCGCGCAGCGAATACCTCGCCGGTTACCAGTGCATGCGCGGACAGCGCCAGCAACAGCAGCGCCAGAACCACGCGGATGCCATGATCAATCTGTTTCAGGCGTTGGCCGATGGCCATGGCCTGGTTGCGGTATACCGACCAGGACAGCAGCAGCCAGGCGATGCCGCCGGCCCAGATGGCAGCCATTGCAGCCACCGGCAGCTGCACCAGCCCCAGGTTGCGCGCAAGCTGCAGGCCCAGCGGCAGCAGCAGGATCAGCGCGCTGCGCGGCAGCAGGTCGATGCGCAGTGCGGCCTGCAGGAAACGCCGCCGTTCGGCCAGCGGCAGGTCGGCACGTGCCACATAGGCCGAGTTGACGTATACGCCCCAGTCCGGCGCCAGCCAGTAAGCAAACAGCAGCAGATGGGCAAACACCAGGTAGACATGCCAGGCCATTGCGCGGGCTCCCTGCAGGTTGTCGATGCGGCCCGTGCGGTACGACGCGGAGGCAGGACCGTGAGCGGCTAATTAGCATATTGATATATCAATATGCAAAATGGGTTCACTACCTGCCCGCATGAAGGAGTGCCCATGATCCAGCGCCAGTTCGTCCGTATCGGCAACCGCCACGTGCACTACCGCCACGCCGGCACCGGGCCGGTGCTGATGCTGCTGCACCAATCGCCGCAGAACTCGCGCATGTGGCTTCAGATGATGGAACGCTTTGCCGGCCACTACACGGTCATCGCGCCGGACACGCCCGGCTTCGGCTACTCCGAGCCGCTGCCGGATGCCGCGCCGGGCATCGACCGTTTCGCCGAGGCCACGCTGGAGCTGGCCGATGCGCTTGGTATCGACCGCTTTGCCTTGTTCGGCATGCATACCGGCGGCCTGATCGGCATGCACCTGGCGTGGACCGCGCCCGAGCGCCTGCACTGCCTCATCGTTGATGGCTACGCGCTGTTCAACGATGCCGAGCGCGCACGCTATACCGACCGCTACCTGCCGCCGTTTGCCCCCAGCTGGGACGGCGCCCACCTGCGCTGGCTGTGGGCACGCATGCGCGAGCAGCTGTACTTCTTCCCGTGGTGCGAGCCTTCGGCCGAATGCGCGATACGGCTGCCGCCGTATACCGCGCAGGGCACCCACGATGCGGCCATGGATATCCTGGATGTCGGCGACAACTACCGCAGCGGCTACGGCGCCGCCTTCGCCTATACCCAGCGCCAGCGCGTGGCCGAGCTGCGCTGCCCCACGTGGTTGATCTACCGCCATGATGACGTGCTGCTCAGTCATCGCCCGCGCCTGCCCGCGCTGCCGGCCAACGTGCTCAGCATCGAGGAACCCGATGGCGTGGACGGGCTGCACAGGCGCATGGATGACATCCTGCGGCAGACCCTCGATGGCACCGGTGCCGGTGTGCAACTGGCTGCGCGCGAAGCACAGGGTTGGTCACGGCGCATGCTGGCCACACCGGCAGGCGAGGTGGCCTGCTGGTACCGCCCCGGTGATGCACGGCGGGTGCTGCACCTGCATGCGCCGGGGCAGGCGCCATACCGCCCGCAGCTGGCCGAGGGCGACACGCATACCCACGTGGCGGTGGAGCTGCCGGGCCACGGTGCATCCTCGGAAATGCCGGCCGCGCCGGATGCCGCGCTGGTGCACACGGCCCTGCAGGCGGTGTGCGCGCAGTTCTGCGCGGGCACGGACGTGGTGATCCATGCCCATGAAGCCGCCTGTGGCTACGTACCGGCGTTGGCGGCATGGCTGGGTGCACGCCTGCATCAGGTGGTGCTGTACCGGCCGTTGCTGTTGCGTGCCGATGAACGCGCCTGCTTCCTGCGCCAACTGCCGGCGCCGGAGATACATGCGGCCGGCGGGCACATGGCCGAGGCGTGGCAGTGGGAGCGCGAGCGGCACCTGCTGTGGCCGTGGCTGCCGCCCAGCGCACAGGCGCGGCGGCTGCGCGCCGCACCGCAGGTAGAGCAGGTACATGCCAATGTGGTGGAGCTGCTGCGCCTTGGCCCGCACCTGCCCGTACTGTTCGACGGTGCGCTGCTGCCGGATCTGGAACAGGCGATCCGCTCGCTGCACGTACCGGTGCAACCGCTCGCCGATGATGCGGATGACTTTGAAGGGCGCATCGCCGCGCTGCGCACGGCACTTGCCGGCTGAGTGATGCAGGCACATCCGGCAGCATGGCTGCCGGATGCGCTCAAGGGCGTCGCGTGGTGCCGGGCTCAGTGCGGCTGGAACACTTCCAGCTGCTCGCCATCCGGGCCGAGCACAGTGGCGACATCGCACTGGCCGAAGCCGGGCAGCGCAAGCGTGGCGCGTGCCACCAGGCTGGCGCCCTGCGCCTGCAGCAGGGCCAGGTCGGCATCCAGATCGGTGCTGGCCAGCGAGGCGGAAACAATGCCGATGTTCGGCGGCACCGCCACCTCGCGCAGCGGTGCATCGGGCAGATGCTGCATGTCCAGATAGGCGAACATCTCCACCCGGCCCGGCACGATATGGCCGTCCTTGATCAGGTTGACGTTGTGGATGCGCACCGGCCGGTCGGTGCCGAGCAGGGTCTGCAGCTCGGGGAAATCCAGCACCCGGTCGAACAGCACCTGGAAGCCCAGCGCCTTGTAGAACGCCACCGAGCGCGCCACGTCGCGGGTGGCGATGGCGATGGTCTGCAGCACGCTCACCTCGGTATGCAGCGGGCCGCGCAGCTCACCGCCGCGCTCGTAGGAGAACACGTCCAGGCGGATGCCATCGGGGTCGTCGTTGATCGAATCGCGCACCGCGACCTCGTCGCTCACTTCCCAGTAGCTGGGCTCGTGCGCGCTGCTGCCACCGGCGGCGGTGATGGCCTGCATGGTGGCCAATGCATCGCGGCAGCGGAAGTTCATGGCGTAGTAGCCACTGCCGTTGTAGAGGTTGTCCGCGTTCCACAGGCGCTGCCCGGGCGCGTCGAAGGCCACCAGGCGGATGCGGCCCAGGCCGGAATCGTCCGGTGCCAGCATCGCGTAGCGGCCCTTGAGTGCAGGGTCGTGGCGCCATAGCGGTGCCAGTGCGGGCGACAGCTCGCCCTGCGTCTGCACCTGGTAACCCAGTGCGTTCTGGTAGAAGGTGCAGGCGCGCTGCAGGTCGCTTACACCAAGGGTGACTGCCTTTACTTCGGACAACATGCCGGGCTCCTGTTGCAGGATCGGGGAAAGGTCGTGCCTGTCCCGATCCTGCAATATGTCCGGACAAATTGTCCAGCGACGCTGGTCGGGCAGCCGGTGACGCTGCCCGTTCCCGGCTCAGTCGTGCCCGCCGTTCTCCACGTCCAGCGTCATCTGGTAGGTGAACTGGTCAGGGCGGTACTGCACGCTCAGCAGGTCCACCATGTTGCCGTCGCCATCGTAGGAACGGCGCTCCAGCGCCAGCAGCGCGGTACCCGGCTCCACCTTCAGGTGCATGGCGCTGATGGCGTCGGCGTTCACCGCCGACAGCACCTGCTCCACCTGCTTGATCTGGATGCCCACCGCCTTGAACAGCTTCAGGCGCGAGGTGCGGGCCAGCTTGGATTCGTTGAAATCCGGGTGGTCGGTGCGGGTCCAGCTGTTGTAGTAGCCGAACGGAGTGTCACCACGCAGGCGCAGGCGGATGGCATGCACCAGCGGCTCGCGCGGGCCGGTGTCGAACAGGGCGCGGATCGGCTCCGGCGGCACCGCGCGGCGGAACTGCAGCAGCTGCACCTTGGTGTGCTCGGCCAGCACCTCCAGGCTCTCCAGCAGCCCGGTCAGCGGGCTGTGCATGGGCTTGGGGCGGGAGCGGTGGATGACGTGCGTGCCCTTGCCACGGCGGCGCTCGACCAGCCCCTCGGCGGCCAGTTCGTCCAGCGCCCGCTTGGCGGTGATGCGCGAGACGCCGAAGCCTTCGGCCAGGTCGAATTCGGTGGGAATACGCGAGCCGCGCGGGATCTCACCGTTGAGGATGCGATCGCGCAGCAGGTTGAACATCTGGTGGTAAAGCGGCGTCGGCAGGTCGTTGCGCAGCAGCTTGTGCGCATTGGAACTCAGCAACGCAGTCAGTGTGTCCTCGGACATCCTCGCTTCACCCTCCTTTGACTTAATGCTATAACGATATGACAAATAGGATAGATCATGAGCACTGACGAAACCGTGATTTCCTGCAGCATCGACGGCGCGCTGGCCCGTATCGGCATCCAGCGCCCCGACAAGCGCAACGCCTTGGCCACGCGCCACTGGGCGGCCATCGAGGCTGCGCTGGGCACCGTTGCCGCCAGCGCCGCGCAGGTGCTGGTGCTGTCCGGGGTGCCGGGCGCGTTCAGTGCCGGGGCCGATATCGACGAGCTGGGACAGCTGCTCGCCGCACCGGAGGCCTTCGCCGCCAACAACGCCCAGGTCCAGCGGACCCAGCTCACGCTGCAACGCCTGCCGCAGACCACAGTGGCCGTCATCGATGGCGCCTGCGTCGGCGGCGGCCTGGGGCTGGCGCTGGCATGTGACCTGCGCCTGGCCAGTGGCCGCAGCCGTTTCGCCATCACCCCGGCCAAACTGGGCCTAGTCTACAGCGCCGACGACAGCCGCCGGCTGGTCAATACGGTCGGCATGGCCCGCGCCCGCGAGATGCTGCTGACCGGCCGCCTGCTGGACGCGGCCACCGCGCTGGACTGGGGGCTGGTCAACCAGCTGGCCGGCGAGGGCGAGCTGGAGGCGCTGGAGCAGGCGCAGCTGCAGCAGCTGCTGGCCACCTCCGGGCAGGCGCGCCGCGCCATCAAGACCGTGCTGGGCCACCTGGGCGGCGATGCCAGCCTCAGTGCCGCGCAGGCCGAGGCGGCGTTCAACGACGCTTTCAGCAGCCGCGATTTCGCCGAAGGCGCCGCCGCCTTCCTCGAAAAGCGCGCGCCGCGCTTCAGCTGAGGCCGCCATGCCCGCCTACCTGATCATCGAAGCCTATATCCGCGACCCGAAACGCTTTGCCGACTATGCCCGCGCCACGCCCGCAGTGGTGGCACGCCACGGCGGCCAGTACCTGGTGATGGGCGGCGAACAGACCCGTCTGGAAGGCGAGCCCACGCCGGCGCGCACGGTGATCTCATGCTGGCCCGACCGTGCCGCCGCGCTGGCGTTCTGGCACTCACCCGAGTACGCGGCAATCAAGCCGCTGCGCGAAGGCACCGGTGACTTCCGCGTGCTGCTGGCTGATGGCGTGCACACCCAGGCCCTTACCGAACCCGCAACCGAAGGGAACGCTCCATGATCGATGCCTACCGCGCGCTGGCGCTGCAGACCACCTGCCGTGCGATCAACGCCTGCAACACGCCGGAGGATGCCGCCGCCGCGGTGGCTGACAACATCGCCCTTGTCGGGCGCCAGATCCGTGCCTCCAAGGCCTTCATCGGCGCCGACCTGAAACTGGTGGTGCTGCCGGAATACTTCGCTACCAGCTACCCGCTGGGCGACACCATCCCGGGCTGGGCGGCCAAGGGCTGCTTCGACATGGATGGCCGCGAGTACGAGCAGCTGGGCCGCATCGCGCAGGACAACGGCGTGTACCTGTGTTCCAACGCCTACGAGCGTGACCCGCACTTCCCGGACCTGTATTTCCAGTCGTCGGTGGTGCTGGATGACAGCGGCAACCAGATCCTGCGCTATCGGCGGTTGATCTCGCTGTACGCGCCCAGTCCGCACGATGTGTGGGACAAGTATCTGGACCTGTATGGCGTGGACGGCGTGTTCCCGGTGGCGCGCACGCCGATCGGCCGCCTTGCCTGCATCGCGTCGGAAGAAATCCTGTACCCGGAAGTGGCGCGCGCGCTCGGTCTGCGCGGTGCCGAGGTGTTCCTGCATTCCACCAGCGAAGTGGGCAGCCCCGCGCTGACGCCGAAGGATATCGCCAAGCGTTCGCGCGCCATCGAGAACATGGCCTATGTGATCTCGGCCAACACCGCAGGCATCAGCGGCGTGGACATTCCGCTGGGCAGTGCCGACGGCATGAGCAAGATCGTCGATGACCAGGGCCGCGTACTGGCCGCAGCCGGTGCGGGCGAATCCATGTCCGCCTATGCCGATCTGGACATCGCCAGCCTGCGCCGCCGCCGCCTGCGTCCGGGCATGGGCAATTTCCTGTCGCGCTTGCCGCAGGCCGCCATCAATGCCGGGTTGGCCAGCACTGCGCTCCAGCCGAACGCGCTGCTGAACGGCGACACCGTGAAGATCCCGCAGCGGGCGGATTTCGCCGCCCGCCAGAAAGCCACCATCGATGCACTTCTGAGCGCCGGAGTCCTGGGCAATGACTGAAGCCACCACCCTGCCGCTGCGCAACCCACGCACCGGCGAATCCGACGGCGAACTGCCCATCACCTCGGTTGCGGATGTCGCCGCGCTGGGGGCGGGCCTGCGTCATGCGCAGCGCGCATGGGCCGCGCGCAGCATCGAAGACCGTTGCCAACGTCTGGGTGCCTTGGCCGACGCCTTGGTTGCGCGCCGCGATGCCTTTCTCGATGCGCTGCTGGCCGACACCGGACGCTGGCACGAGTCGGTGATCGAAGTGGACGGCACTGTGTCGGCGATCCGCCGCTGGGCGCAGCAGGCACCGGCCTGCCTTGCCGAGAAGCCGGTGCAGCAGGAAGCCATCCCGTTCATCCAGACACAGCAGACGTGGGTGCCGTACACCGTGGTCGGTGTCATCAGCCCGTGGAACTTCCCGCTGATGCTGACGCTGATCGATGCGGTGCCGGCGCTCGCGGCGGGCTGCACCATTCTGGCCAAGCCCAGTGAAGTCACGTCGCGCTTCGTGCCGTTGTTGCGAGAAGCGCTGGATGAAGCCGGGCTTGGCGAGGTGTTCAAGCTGGTCACTGGTGCCGGTGCCACCGGGCAGGCGGTGATCGAGGCCAGCGACCAGATCTGCTTCACCGGTTCGGTGGCCACGGGCCGCAAGGTGGGCGAGGCGTGTGCGCGCCGTTTCATTCCGGCGTCGCTGGAACTGGGCGGCAAGGATCCGGCGCTGGTGCTCTCGGACGCGAATGTCGAACACGCGGCGCGTGCGCTGGCGTGGGGCAGTTTCGTCAACGGTGGCCAGAGCTGCATGTCCATCGAGCGCGTGTATGTTGAAGCGCCGGTGGCAGATGCCTTCATCGCGGCGCTGGTGAAGGAAGCAGCTGCGCTGGAACTGGCGTGGCCGGATCCGAAGCAGGGCCACATCGGCCCGGTCATCGCGGCATCGCAGGTGGAACTGGTGCGCGGCCAGCTGGCCGATGCCAAGGCCAAGGGGGCGCGTGCGCTCACCGGTGGTGAGCTGATCGACCACGGCGGCATGTGGTGCCCGCCCACCGTGCTGGTGGATGTCAACGACGACATGGCGGTGGTGCGTGATGAAAGTTTCGCCAGCGTGCTGCCGGTGATCGTGGTGGCCGATGAAGCAGAAGCCATCGCGCGCGCCAATGCCACCGAGTTCGGGCTGTCGGCAGCGGTGTTCACTCAGAGCGTGGAGCGCGCGCAGCATGTCGCGCGGCAGCTGGATGCCGGTGGAATTTCCATCAACGATGCCTGCCTTACTGGCCTGGTGCAGACCGCTGAGAAGCAGAGTTTCAAGCTCTCGGGCATGGGCGGTTCGCGCATGGGCACAGCGTCCATCCGCCGTTTCGTCCGCGCACGTGCGCTGTTGATCAATACCGGCGCAGCGTCGCCGTGGTGGTTCCCGGCGGCCTGAGGCCGCCCCAGCTCAGCACGCCAGTACGAACCGGCCCAGGAAGATGCCGAAGCCGAGCAGCCACATGGCCAGCATCGCCGGCAGGCTGGCCAGGCGCAGCGCCCAGCGCAACCGTGGGCGGCTGCGCGCGGTGGCGCGGTACAGCAGGGCCGGCATCAACGCGCCGGTCAGCACGAACACGCCCAGCACCGTCCAGCCCATGGCCCAGAACAGTGCGGACTTCTCGCCAAACTCCTCCGGGCACTGGGCCATGGCCCATGCCGTGCTCGATGCCCAGTAGCCAGGTAGTGCGGCCGACAGCCGCAGGGTCAAACGCAATCGTCGCACCTCGGTGCCTCCGACGGATGTGCTCCCGGCATTGATCCTGCCACAAGCGTCGTAAGTCTGTCTTACAGACCGAGCACGCCGGGGTTCATGTGCTGCTGCGGGTCCAGCTGCTGTTTGATGCCGCGCAGCAGTGCCAGTGGTGTGTCATCCAGTACCTCGACAAAGGGGTAGGTGCGCCCGATCTGGTTGGATGCGCCGCCGGTTTCGGCAAACAGCGCGCAGGTCTCCACACGCAGGCGTGCCACCAGTTCGCGCGCGGGCAGGTTCTCGGCGTGGCGCTGCAGGGCGGCCAGCGCGGTGGCTTCCATGCTGGCCTCATGCAGCGGCTGCCAGCTGTCGTGCCAATGGAATACCGCCTCGAAACTGAAGCTGTATCTGCACAGGGCCGAGCACAGGTAGGTGACGCGCACGCCATGGGTGCGCATGGCCTGCGCGTGCTGTGCCATCAACTGCTGATGCGCCCTGATCAGCGCCTCGGCACGCGAGTGCGCCACCTTCACGTTGAGCGCGGCCCAGCGGCTGCCGCTGGCGCCCAGCACCGCGTTGAGCCCGGGGAAGGGATCGGCGCGGGCGATGCGCGGCACCGTGGCGGCAATGGCTATGCCGCCCTGTGCGGCAGCCAGCGCATGCGCCAGTGCAAGCTCTTGCTCCACCGCCGCTGCGCTGTTGCCGGCAGCCACCAGGTGCAGGCTGAAGGCGTTGTCCGGTACCACCTGGCGGCCGGCGGCCACTGCGCCGGCCAGGGCCGCGATTTTGGCGCGGGCGCCGCGCGCGCTGGCAAGCACATGGCGCAACGCACGCATTGCGCCGCGCAGGCTGTGGTCGCGCTCCACGTTGGCGGCAATGGCGCCGGCATCAAGCACATAGGCTTCCTCGGCCAGCCCGGCGCGGGCAACCGCCGACAGAGCCTTGCCGGCGGCGACGAAATCGGCAAAGGCGAACGAGGCGAAGCCGGTATGCGCCGGGGTCTGCATCAGGCGCAACGCGGCACGCGTCTTGATGCCGAAGGCGCCGCCGTCATGCATGAACAGGCCGGTGGTATCCGGGCCGAAATTGCGGAACACCGGTTCCGGGTTGGCCTTCAGTGCCCATTGCCCGGTGCGCAGCACGCTGCCATCGGCGGTGACCACTTCCACGCCCAGTGCATTGTCGGCGGCGCAGCCGTAGCGCGCGCTGCCGAAGAACAGCGCGCCATGGCTGAGGCCGCCGCCGATGCTGGCGCCGGCACCGGAGAAGGTGCCGAAGTAGGGCAGCCGCAGCCCCAGCGGAGCCAGTGCTTCATGCAGCTGTTTCCAGGTGACACCGGCCTGTGCCACTACATACATGTCTTCGGCGCTGATGTGTTCGATCCGGTCCAGGCCGGACAGGTCCACCACCACACTCGCGGCCTGGCAGCGGTAGCCGCCGGTATAGCTCAGCCCGCCGCCGCGTGGCACCAGCGACACGCCAGCGGCATGTATCGCGGCAACCGCTGGCCCCAGATCAGCCGGTGCGCGCGGGCGGATGACTGCCAACGGCAGCGGCCCGCTGCTGTACAGGTCGCCGGCCATCAGCTGCAGCGTGGCGGCATCGGTGGCCACCGCATCTTCGCCCAGCAGGCTGCGCAGGGTCTGCAGCAGTACACCCGTGCCGGTGCTCATGCCGGCTTCCAGATGCTGACCACCACGATGGCGGCAATGAACAGCCACAGCACGCACAGCACCGAGGTCGCCTTCACATAGGTGGCGCGGATGATGGCGTTGCTGGCATCGTCGGCGCCCTCGATGGCCATGCGCTTCCAGGTGCGGAAGTGGCTGATCAGCGCCAGCCGTATGCCCACGCCGGCGGCCATCACGCCCGCGAACAGCGCCAGCTTCCAGCGCAGCCACAGCGGCATGTCCCAGCCACCGCCGAGCAGGCCAAGGGCCAGTGCCAGCAGCAAGGCCATGAACAGGTAACGTGAGCCACGGTCGATGCTGCCGAGCTGTGCACCCACGCGGCTGTGGCGCAGCCGGTGCACCGCTTCGACGAACACCAGCCACAGCATGCACAGCACGCCGGCAACGGCAGCGGTGCGTGCGCCACCGGGCACCAACCCATACAAGGCCGCCAGCGAGAAGCCCAGGCCGGCCTGCAATACCAGCGCATAGCGTACGTGCTGGTCCACATGCATCACATGCTCCATCAGCCGGTTGCGCTCGGCAAATGGGGTGCTGCCGGCAAAGGAGACATAGCGGTAGGTGCTGTTGATCACCAGCTCCGAGCCCAGCCAGTAGCCGAGCACGGCGATATGCGCCACCAGCAGTATCTGCAGCAGCATGTTCAGTGCTCCACCACGTGGTAGCTGGCCAGCTCGTAGGCGGTCTGCATGTAGCCGGTCACGCGTGCACGCAGCAGGATGTAGTCATCGTCGGCGCTCACCCACAGGTCGTAGTCGGGGTGCTCTTCGGGCATGCCCACGTCAAGGATGCGGAAGTGGCGCGCGCGGAAGCGGCCGGCGGTGACTTCGATGTCTTCCTCGCCCACGTACTCGATGGCCAGGCTGACGGGGTAGAGCATGGGCCCGGTGGCACCGCGGTGGTCCGGCGAGGACAGCAGCATGAAGAAGCGTTGCGTGCCCGGCCCCTGCGCCAGGTCATACAGCGACATGGCATAACCATCGTTGACGATGGCGTGGTTGCCGAAGGCCAGCAGTGGCTGCTGCAGGGCGAAGCGTTGCGACACACGGCCCTCGATGGTGGTGGATGCCTCGCACTGCGCTTCGTGGGCGGAAAAGCTGAACCAGCCCGAGCCACGGAACGCACCGCCCACGGCAATGCGCACGAAGCACTCGCGCGGCAGGTTGTCCGCACCCAGGCGCAGGTTCACATCGCGCACCACCGCCGGTGCATCGTCGATCTCGCAATGCGCGGCCAGTACCCGCGAGCCATCGCGGTGCAGGTCCAGCCGGAACGCTTCGCGGCCACGTTCCGCGCCGGCACGGTGCGGCTGGTTGCTGGTATAGGCGATGGTGCCGATGATGGAACGGGCGATGCCGGTCATGTATGGGCCTCTTCGGGTAGGGGATCGATCTGCAGGATGCTCACCGGTATCTGGTCCGGGTCATACACGATCATTTCGCGGTACAGGCCCGCCGGTGAGCGTTCGCTGGCGCTGCGCTTGGGGTAGGCCAGCGGTGGTGTGAGAAAGCGGCAGCCGGCGCTTTCCAGCGCCGCGTGCAGCGCATTGAACCCGGTGGTACGCAGCACCAGGGCCGCCTGCCCATGCGCGGGCTGGCCGGCGGGTGGCCGCAGCGCCTCCAGCGGTGTCTGGCTGATCTCGAACAGGCCCACGATCACCGGTGCATCGGCATCGGCGGCAAGCAGGGCAATGCGCAGCGTGCACGCCGGCAACTGCAGCAGGCCACCGGCCATCGCGCCTTCCAGGGTCTTGTGCTCGACCACCACCAGCCCGAGCGTGTCGCGGTAGAAGCGCAGCGATGCGTCCAGGTCGCGGCAGAACACGGTGAAGCGTTCAAACTGAAGTTTCATGCCACTCCTTGTTGCGGCGGCGGTGCCCGCGCGGATGGCTCCCCGGCGCGGGCGCGGCCATGGGACGGAAAACTCAGGGGGCGGACAGGTACTCCACCAGAGCCTTGCGACGTGCGGCATCTGGCACCGACATCAACATGCGCGTGCCGGGCACCAACTGCGCAGGTGCAGCCAGGTAGGCATCCAGCGTCTGCGCATCCCAGACGATGCCGCTGTCGCGCAGCGCCGGGGAGTACGCAAAGCCCGGGTTGCTGCCGGCCTTGCGCCCAACCACGCCATGCAGGTTCGGCCCCATGCGCTGCGCGCCGCCCGTAGTGCGGCTGTGGCAGGCACTGCACATGGCGAAGGCCTGCTCGCCGCCGGCCGATGCGTTGACGGTACCGGTGCCAGCAGCGGCCGGTGTTGAAGCGTTGTCGGCGCCGCCGCAGGCAGCCAGCAGCGCGGTGGTCAGTACAGGCAGGAAGCAACGCATGTGCAGCCCTCGCAGGGAATCAGAACGGCTTGACCACGCCCAGGAAGGCAGTGGCCAGCAGCATCAGGTAGACCACCCACACCCATACGCGGGTGCGGTTCATGGTGCGCAGCAGCGGCAGCTCGGTGGCATCGCTGGAGCCCTGCCTGAGCAGTGCGCCCAGCTGTGCGCCAACCGGTTTGAAGGTCACATCGATCATGATGGCCGCGGCAAAGATGACGCCGAACATCAGCGCCTTGGTTGCCAGCCAGTGCGCCGCCAACGGCGTGCCCTTCCACAACGAGATGCCACCCAGGGCGAGGTAGAACGCCGCCAGCAGATAGCGCAGCACCGATTCGATGCGGCGGTCGCGTGCCGCGCGTGGGGTCTGGTCATGCAGGTGTGCATCCCACACCAGTGCCAACCAGAGCGCGCCAACCCCCCAGGCCAGCGCAAGCGCCCAGATCGGCAGCGGCCAATAGCCGCCCACATGCACCAGGGTCAGGCTCACCGGCACCATCAGCGCCCATGCGCTGCGCGGCACCATGTCCACCTCCACCAGCAGCTTGAGCAGGGCGATGCGCTGGTCCAGCGTATAGCGGCTGCGGCGCCGGAAATGCTGGCCCAGCAGGAACACGCCCACATCGGCGCCCAGCCACAGCACGAACAGCAGCAGGTGCACGAAAACGAGGATCGGATACAGCAGCTCAGCCACTTCCCTTCCTTCGCCCGGTCAACGGGTGCGGATATTTGTCCGGACAAACAAATATCAGAATGGAACGACGAAAGAAAGCCGCAGGGCGGCATATGACGCGTGGCTGGTGGCGAACCGTGACCGCGTTGCGCAGTCAGGTGCGGTGGGCTACTGCTGCTGCGACAGGAATTCGATCACGGCCTTGCGGCGCGCCGGGTCGGAGGTGGCATTGACCATGCGGCTGCCCGGTACCACGGCGGTGGGTGACTTGAGGAAGGCATCCAGCGTCTGCGCATCCCAGGTGATGCCGCTGTTCTTCATCGCTTCGGTATAGCTGTAACCCGGCGCGGTGCCGGCCTTGCGGCCGATGACGCCATGCAGGTTGGGGCCGACGCGGTGGCCGAGTGCGGCGCGGGTGTCGTGGCAGCCGGCGCAGATGGCGAAGGCGCGTTCCAGCTCGCGCTGGTGCGGGTCTGCGTTGGGCGAATGGTTGAAGGCGTCGCGTTGGCCACAGGCACTCAGCGACAGGCAGATTGCTAGGGCCAGCAGGCGACGCATCACTTCACTCATTGCAGAACAGGGCCGCAGGCATGCGGAGCGGCAATGATGGACGGTGGCGTGCCGGGAGGCAAAGGGCAGGGATGAAAGCAATGCAGGTCCGCCCCTGCCACGCACTCCTCCCGCACGCGGGAGGAGGCAGGTGTGAGCGCCGCTGGATGCGGCCGCTCACTTACTTCTTCGCAGCGAACGTCTGGTCCAGACTCTGCTCGAAGGTGTGGTAGCCGATGCGCTCGTACAGCTCCTCGCGGGTCTGCATGGTGTCCACTACGTTGCGCTGGTGGCCGTCACGGCGGATGGCGGTGTACACGTTCTCGGCGGCCTTGTTCATGGCGCGGAACGCCGACAGCGGGTAGATGCACATCGACACGCCCACCGACGCCAGTTCCTCGGTGGAGAACAGCGGGGTCTGGCCGAACTCGGTGAGGTTGGCCAGCAGCGGCACATTCACCGCTTCGCTGAAACGCCTGTAGGTTTCCAGATCGTACGAGGCCTCGGCGAAGATGCCGTCCGCGCCGGCTTCCACGCAGACGATGGCGCGCTCGATGGCCGCATCCACGCCGTGCACGGCGATGGCGTCGGTGCGGGCGATCAGGAAGAAGTCGGCGTCGGTCTTGGCATCGGCAGCCGCCTTGACGCGGTCCACCATCTCGCCCTGGCTGACGATTTCCTTGTTCGGGCGGTGGCCGCAACGCTTGGCCCCCACCTGGTCTTCGATGTGGCATGCCGCCGCGCCGGCCTTGATCAGCGACTTGATGGTGCGACCGATGTTGAAGGCACTCGGGCCGAAGCCGGTGTCGATGTCCGACAGCAGCGGCAGGTCGCACACGTCGGTGATGCGGCGGATGTCGGTGAGCACGTCATCCATGGTCAGGATGCCCAGGTCCGGCAGGCCCAGCGAGCCGGCGGCCACGCCGCCACCGGACAGGTAGACGGCGCGGAAGCCCGCACGCTTGGCCAGCAACGCATGGTTGGCGTTGATGGCGCCGGGGATCTGCAGCGGGCGTTCTTCCTTCAGCGCCGCGCGGAAGCGGGCACCTGCACTGACAATGCTCATCGAAACTCCTGTGGAATGATGGCGATGCTTACATCGCCGGGTAATTCGGTCCGCCACCGCCCTGCGGGGTCACCCACACGATGTTCTGGGTGGGGTCCTTGATGTCGCAGGTCTTGCAGTGCACGCAGTTCTGCGCGTTGATCTGCAGGCGGGTATCGGCACCTTCGCCGACGAACTCGTACACACCGGCCGGGCAGTAGCGCGCTTCCGGGCCGCCGTAGGTGGCCAGGTTCACCGTCACCGGAATCGTCGGGTCCTTCAGCGTCAGGTGGCTGGGCTGGTCTTCCTCGTGGTTGGTTGAGGACAGGAACACCGAGCTCAGGCGGTCGAAGGTCAGCACGTTGTCCGGCTTCGGGTAATTGATCTTCGGCTGGGTGGCGGCCGGCTCCAGGCACTCGTGGTCGGCCTTGGTGCGGTGGATGGTCCACGGTGCGTTGCGGATGCCCAGCTTGGGCAGCAGCCACTGCTCGATGCCGGTCATCAGCGTGGCCAGCGTGCGGCCCTTCTTGAACCACTGCTTGAAGTTCTTGGACTGCATCAGCTCGGTCTTGAGCCAGCTGTTCTCGAAGGCTTCCGGATAGGCGCTCAGCTCATCGCGCGCACGGCCTGCGGCCAGTGCGTCGAAGGCAGCCTCGGCGGCCAGCATGCCGGTCTTGATCGCGGCGTGGCTGCCCTTGATGCGGCTGACGTTGAGGTAGCCGGCTTCGCAACCGACCAGCGCACCGCCCGGGAACACGGTCTTGGGCAGCGACAGGATGCCGCCGGCGGTGATCGCACGCGCGCCATAGGCCACGCGCTTGCCGCCTTCCAGATGCTTGCGGATGTCCGGGTGGGTCTTGAAGCGCTGGAATTCCTCGAACGGGCTCAGCCACGGATTCTTGTAATCCAGGCCGACCACGTAGCCGATGGACACCTTGCCGCCGTCGGCGTGGTACAGGAACGCACCGCCGTAGGTGTCGTTGTCCAGCGGCCAGCCAGCGGCGTGCACCACCAGGCCCGGCTCATGCTTGGCCGGGTCGATCTGCCACAGTTCCTTGATGCCGATGCCGTAGGACTGCGGGTCCTTGCCGGCGTCGAGCTTGAAGCGGCTGATCAGCTGGCGGCCCAGATGGCCGCGCGAGCCTTCGGCGAAGATGGTGTACTTGGCATGCAGCTCCATGCCGCGCTCATAGTTCGGGCCCGGGGTACCGTCCTTGTGGATGCCCATGTCGCCGGTGGCCACGCCCATCACCGCACCGTTCTCGTCGTACAGCACTTCGGCGGCGGCAAAGCCCGGGAAGATGGACACTTCCATCGCCTCGGCCTGCTGCGCCAGCCAGCGGGTCACTTCGCCCAGGCTGACGATGTAGTTGCCGTCGTTGTGGAAGCACTCCGGCAGCAGCGCGTTGGGCGTCTTGCTGGAGCCGGTCTCATTGAGGAACAGGAACTCGTCACGGGTGACGGCCTGCTTCAGCGGTGCGCCGCGTTCCTTCCAGTCCGGGAACAGCTCGTTGAGCGCGCGCGGGTCCATGATCGCGCCGGACAGGATGTGCGCGCCCGGCTCGGAGCCTTTCTCCAGCACGCAGACTGACAGCTCCTGCCCCTTCTCGACGGCCAGTTGGCGCAGGCGGATGGCGGTGGCCAGGCCGGCGGGGCCGGCACCGACGATGACGACGTCGAATTCCATCGCTTCGCGCGGCGGCAGGGCAGAGGTGGCTTCAGTGTTCATGCAAGGGCTCTTGGGTAATGGCCGGCGCCATGGGCTTGGCGACGACGGTTGCCTGGAACCGCCGCCTCAACGTGAGGCGGCGATGATCTGCGAAGGCGCAGCGTTCCAGATCAGCCCGGCGCGGTCGGCCAGGTGGGCGAACACGCGTTCCAGGTGCTTGATGCGGTGCGGCTGGCCCATCACCCACGGGTGGATGTTGAGCGCGAGCAGGCGGCCCTGACCGGTGAGGCGTGCTTCTTCCAGCAGGAAGTCGCAGGCATCCACCATCTGGTCCGCGTACTCGGCCTCGGCATGCAGATTTTCGCCGACGATGAAGCGATCTTCCAATTCCAGCGACAGCGGCAGGGCCGCAAGTGGGCCATGGGCGGTCTGGAACGGGTAGGGCAGCTCGTCGTTGATCCAGTCGGCAAACCACGCCAAGCCAGCCTGTTTCAGCAGTTCCGGGGTGTTTTCGGACTGCGAACGGGCGGGCGACAACCAGCCCTGGACAGGGCCATCGGCATAGGGTGCCAGCGCGGCCAGAGTGCGCTGGATGTATTCAGTTTCGCGCGCGGAATCCAGCCCGCCGTAGTGCACGCTGTCCATGTTCCAGCCGTGGGCGACCAGCTCGGCACCGCGCGCCCTGAGCCGCCGCAGCAGTGCCGGGTAGCGCTCGGCCAGCTCGCCGTTGACGGCGGTGCTGGCGCGCAGACCGTACTTTTCCAGCGCATCCAGTACGCGGAACACGCCCACCCGGTTGCCGTAGTCGCGCAGGGTGTAGTGGCGCAGGTCCGGGTAGGGCATGACCATCGAACCGTGCGGCTTGAAGCCTTCGCCCTTCGGGTTGAGCGGGAAGTGCTCCAGCGTCAGGTTGATCCACAGTGCCAGCGGCTTGTCGCCGGGCCAGCGCACGGCGGGGCGCTCGGCCAGCATCGACCAGTCGTAGCGGTCGTGGTCCATGCCGTGGCGCAGGCGCGGGTACTCCAGAAAGCTGCGGTCCAGGCTCATGCGGCGTCCTCCGCGTTGACCGCGGCCATCGAGGCCAGCGCGTCGTCGTAGTGGTGGTCCAGGTAGTGCCGGGCGATCTCGCGGCCCGTGGCCTTCCACACCTTGTCGTGGCTGCAGATGTAGTCCATCGCATCCTGAAAGGCGGCCAGCCGATGCGGGTGGCTCACCTGGTAGGCATGCAGCGGCACGCACATCACCGTACCGGAGTGCTCGCCTTCGGCGTATAGGCGGTCGAAGGCGTCCTTGATCATCTGCCCGTAGCGGCGCGGTTCGATCTTGTTGGTGACGTAGACAATGGTGTCGTTGAGTTCCAGCGAGTACGGCACCGACACGAAGCGCTTGCCCGAGCGGGTCTTCACCGGCGTGGGCTGGTCGTCGTGGAACAGGTCGCAGGTGTACAGGCCGCCCGCTTCGGCAAACAGGTCGATGGTGGCGTCCGAATGCGACAGCGCCGGCGCCAGATAGCCATCGCAGTGCTGGCCGGTGTGCTCGGCGATCAGCGCCATCGCGTGTTCGATCATCTCCCGCTCCTGCGCCTCGTCCATGCCGTAGGTGTAGCGGGTGTTGTAGATGCCGTGGCTGAAGAATTCCCAGTCACGCTCGGCGGCCATCTGGATCACTTCCGGATGGTGCTTGAGCATGGCCGTGGACAGCGACACCGAGCCGCGCAGGCCGTACTGGTCCATCACCCGCATCATGCGCTGGTGGCCGACACGGTTGCCGTAATCGCGGGTACCGTAGCTCTGGATGTCCGGCAGCGGGCGCGGCCACGGCTTGCGGTGCGGGTTGGCCGGCGGTGCGTATTCGTAGAACTCGATGTTGGGCGCGATCCACAGCGCCACCCGTGCACCGCCGGGCCATTCGATCTTCGGCCGGCTGTCGTAGGGCCAGTAATCGAACAGGCCCGGTTCGGACTTGGGCGCGTTCATGCGCGCAGTGCCTGCAGCTGCGCGGCGACGTGCGCCACCGATTCCACGTCACCGTACTTGAGCATGATGTCGCTCAGGTTGGCGAAGTGCGGAATCTCGTGCTTGTCGGCCACGCACTCCTCCGGAACGATGCTGCGGTAGCCGCGCGAGAGGCTGTCGATCACACAGGCGCGCACGCAGCCGGAGGTGGAGCCGCCGGTGATGATCAGCGTGTCGATCTTGTGGAAGGTCAGCAGCGACCACAGGTTGGTCTCGAAGAACGGGCTGGCCATGCGCTTGTGCATCACGATGTCGCCCGGCTGCACGTCGGCGCGCGGGTCGAACTGCGCGCGTTCGGAGCCGTGCTTGATGTTCTGCAGCGAATCGGGCGTGTTGGTGCGCGTGCCCCAGGTGCCGGCGTCCTCGCCGTTTTCCAGATAGGCCACGTAGGTCCAGATCACCGGCAGGCCGAGCGCGCGCACCTGCGCGGACAGCGCGTTGATGTGCTCGATCTGGCGCGGGTCGGTCTCGTAGGCGGTCTTGAACGCGGCAAGGTCGGTGTAGGCGCGCTGCACGTCGATGTTGACGATGGCCGGGCGCGCGCCGAAGCCGAACTTCGCACGGTTGGGATTGGCCTTCACCTGCTCCCAGTACTGGCGGGCGGTGAGGTTGGACGTTTCCATCACGGGCATGGGGTGTCTCCTTGCAGCAGGGGTGTCAGGCCTTGGCCAAGCGCGCGCGCTCGTCGCGCACCAGCGAGGCGGCCAGCAGGGCCAGCACGATCAGCCCGCAGATCAGGCTGAAGGCCAGGTGGTAGCTCTTGGTCACGTCGAAGATCTTGGCCGTCACCCAGATGCCGAGGCCCGCAGTGGTGGCGTCGAGCAGGGTGATGGTGCCGAGGATGCGGCCAGCAGCGCTCAGGCCGAAGGCGTTGACCGCCAGCAGCTGGATCATCGTGTACAGGCCGCCCCAGCCCAGACCGAACAGGGCCAGCGAATACCAGATCAGGTCCGCGCGCATCGTCGCCAGGATCACCGCGCCGCCGGCCATGATGGCCAGGTTGAGCAGGAACACGCGCTTGGCCGGGAACAGATCGGCCAGTGCGCCGAACACGAACTTGCCCACCATCGCCAGGCCGAACATCAGGCCCAGCGCGTTGCCTGCGGTGGCCGGCTCGAAGCCCAGGTCACGCATGTGCAGGAACAGGTTGGCGGACACGGCCATGATCGAGAAGAACGTGGTCATCGCCACGAAGGCCAGCACCCAGAAGGTGCGCGTGCGCATGGCCTGCCGGTAGCCGATGTCCGGCAGTGCGGTGGATGCCGGCTTGCCGGCAGCGGCTTCGGCGGCCAGCTTGTCCGCGCCCCACGGCTGGATGCCACCCGGGCGCGGGCTGCGCACCATCACGAAGGCAAGCACCAGGAAGGCTAGCGGAATCGCGGTTTCCCAGATGAAGGCCGCGCGCCAGTCCATGCCCTGCATCAGGTGCACGCCGAGCTTGGGGAACACCATGCCGCCCAGGCTGGTGCCCACCAGCGCGATGCCGATGGCGGTGCCGCGCTGCGTGGCGAACCACTGCGAGACGAAGATCACCGCCACGTTCAGGCCAGCGGCCACCAGCACCGCGGCGAAACCGACGTGGATCAGGTACAGGTGGGTCAGCGACTGCACGTGCGCGTAGGCGAAGTACAGCGCCGCCAGCAGCGCGATGCCGGCAAGGATCAGCTTGCGCGGGCCGACCTTGTCGATCACCACGCCCAGGAACGGCGCCATCCAGCCGGCCAGCACCAGGGTGATCAGGTCGCGCAGTTTCAGCTCGCTGCGGCTCCAGCCGAACTCCTTGAGCAGCGATTCGTCGAAGGCGGTCAGGCCGGTCACGATCAGGCCGTTGGAGACCAGCAATACCAGCATCCCCACTATCGCCATCAACCACGGGTAGTAACGCTTCATCTGGCACCTCAAGAGTTGGGTTATGGCAGTCGGGCATGCCGGTGGGGGGATTTCCGCTTCCGGCGTTGACCGGGGGCGGATGGCATGCCTACACTTTGTCCGGACAAAGTGTGCCACAGACTTTTACCCGGGAGGAAGCCATGCAAACCGTCATCGTCCTGTTCAACCTCAAGCCGGGGGTCAGCCGGGATGAATACGAGGCCTGGGCGCGCGCCAGCGACCTGCCCGTGGTCAATGCGCTGCCGTCGGTGGACCGGTTCGAGGTGCTCAAGGCCAGTGGTCTGTTGATTGGTGAAGGCAAGACGCCGTACGAGTATGTGGAGATCATCCGCGTGCCGGACATGGCGGCCTTCGGCCAGGACCTGTCGGCCCCGGACGTGCAGGCAGGTGCCGCGCAGTTCCAGCAGTACGCGGACAACCCGCTGTTCATCCTCACCAGCGCGCTGTGAGCGCACAAGGAACTTTGGTCATGGCTCGATTCCCCGAACTGCAGGACAAGGTGGCACTCATCACCGGCGCAGGCCGCCGGGGTGGCCTGGGCGAAGGCATCGCCCGGCGCCTGCTTGAGGAAGGCTGCAAGGTGGTGCTCACCGACATCGGCAAGGTGCGCGGCGCCGAGATGCCGGTGACCGCTGTGGGCACCGACGAGGAAATGGCGCAGGTGGCCGCCGAGCTGGCCACCGCTACCGGTGGCGACTGCGTGGCGATGGCGCTGGACGTGCTGGAAGAGGCGCAGGTGGAGGCGGTGGTCGCCGCCACCGTGGCGCGCTTCGGCCGCCTCGACATCCTGGTCAACAACGCCGGCATCGGCTACCTGATGAAGTCGCTGGTCGATATCGAGGCCAGGGAATGGGACGCGGTGCTGGGCGTGAACCTGCGCGGTGCCTTCCTGACCATCAAGCACGCGGGCCGGCAGATGATCGCCCAGGGCGGCGGACGCATCGTCAACATCGCCTCGCAGGCGGCCAAATCAGCGTTCCCGCACGCGGCGGCCTACTGCTCGTCCAAGCATGGCCTGGTGGGCCTGACCCGCGTGGCGGCGATGGAGCTGGGCCAGCACGGCATCAACGTCAACGCCGTCTGCCCCAATCACGTCACCACCGGCCTGGGCGCATGGCAGAACGAATACTTCGCCGCCAAGCAGGGCAAGAGCGTGGACCAGTACCTGGCTGAAATGCGCGGTCGCATTCCGCTGGGTCGCCCGGGCCTGGCCTCGGACACCGCCGCAGCCACAGCCTTCCTGTGTTCGGACGACGCGGTCTACATCACCGGCGAAGCGATCAACGTGTCCGGCGGCGAAGAGAACCACTGATCACTGTCCGTCATTCCTGCCTGCGCGGGAGTGACGGCAAGGCAGCAGAAGCACAAAGCAGCACAGCAGTCCCCACCACGCACCTCCCTAAACGTACCGAGATCGTCATGTCCAAACCCGTCTACCAGTGGCCCGACAATGCACGCCTGGCCTTGTCCGTGGTCGTCAATGTCGAGGAACTGTCCGAGTACAACGTCGGCCAGGGGGACAAGATCACCGAGCCGGTGGACGAGCTGCATGTCACGCTGTCCAAGCCGGTGCGCAACTACGGCAACGAGTCGAACTACCGTTACGGCGTGAACGAAGGCCATGCGCGCATCGCTGCGCTGCTGGACAAGTACAACGTCACCAGCACCTATACCGCCGCCGCCGTGTCGCTGGAGCGCGCACCGGAAATCGCCGACTACCTGCGTGGCAGCCGCCACGAGGTGTGCTCGCACGGCCACCGCTGGATCCACCAGTTCCGCTTCAACGAGGAACAGGAACGGCAGTTCATCCGCGACGCCGCCGACAGCATCGAGAAGACCACCGGCGTACGCCCGGCGGGCTGGCTCTCGCGTTACCTGCATACTGCCAACACCCGCCGCCTGCTGCAGGAAGAAGGCTTCCTGTACCACATGGACGACTACTCGGCCGATGCGCCATTCTGGGGTGAGGTGGAAGGCAGTGACACGCCGATGGTGGTCGTGCCGTACCAGCTGGACACCAATGACATGAAGATGTGGGTGGCGCCGTCCTACCTGCCCAAGGACTGGCTGGACTACGCCATCGACAGCTTCGACACGCTGTATGCCGAAGGCGAAAGCACCCCCAAGGTGATGTCGCTGGGCCTGCACCTGCGCATCATCGGCCGCCCGGGTCGCATCGGTGCGTTCGAGAAGTTCTTGCAGTATGTCGCGCAGAAGCCGGGTACCTGGTACGCCACGCGCCGTCAGATTGCCGAGCACTTCGCCGCAAAGGTGGCCGCACCGTGACCGCACCGCTCAGCAACCCACGCCGCTGCCTGCTGTTCGTGCCGGGTTCGCGCCCGGAGCGTTACGCCAAGGCGATTGCCACCGGTGCCGACCAGGTCTGCATCGATCTGGAGGACGCCGTTGCGCCTGCCGACAAGGAAAGCGCACGCGCCTCGCTGTTCGCCTTCCTCGCCGACACGCCGGACAGCCGCAGTGAAATCGGCCTGCGCATCAATCCGCTGTCCACCGCGCTGGGGCAGTCTGATCTGAAGGCACTGGCGGCTTCGGGCCTCGCACCGGCCTTCGTCATGCTGCCCAAGGTCGAGACCGTGACCGAGCTGCAGCAGGCCGATGCCGCGCTGGCGGCCATCGACACGGTATTCATCGCCCAGATCGAAACGCCCAAAGGCCTGCTCGATGCACGCGCGCTGGCCACCGCCACGCCGCGCCTGCAGGCACTGATGTTTGGTGGCTTCGACTACATCGTGGCGCTGCGTGGCCGCGCCGGCTGGGAGAGCTTCTTCCACCCGCGCGTGCAGCTGGCCACCATCGCCGCTGAAGCTGGTGTCGGCTGTCTGGACGTGCCGTTCCTGGACATCAAGGACGACGCGGGCCTCATCGCCGAAACCGACCGCGTCATCGACCTGGGCTTCACCGCCAAGGCCGCGATCCATCCGGCGCAGGTGGACCCCATCCAGAGCCGCTACCTGCCCACCGCCAGCGAGTACGAACGCGCCCAGCGCGTGATCGCCGCGCTTGCCGAGAGCGGCGGCGAGGCCATCCAGCTCGACGGCAAGCTGGTGGACCGCCCCATCGAGATAGCCGCCGAACGCGCCATCGCGCTCGGTGCCCACGGCGTCCGCGCCGGTTGAACACAACGCTGCACTGAACGCCACCCGCTCGCCCCTCTTTGACCAAGCTGCGCCCAGCGCCAGCCCAACACGCACCAAAAGGACATTGCAATGGTTCAGAACGTCAAGCAGATCTCCGAAAACCGCTTCCGCGAAACCTTCGGCCGCTACTACGAAGAGTTCAACGTGGGCGACATCTACGAGCACCGCCCGGGCCGCTCGATCACCGAGACCGACAACACCTGGTTCACGCTGCTGACCATGAACACCCACCCGATGCACTTCGACAAGGAGTACGCGAAGGCCTCGGAGTTCGGCAAGGTCATCGTCTGCTCGCCGTTCACCGTGGCGCTGATGGTGGGCATGAGCGTCACCGACGTGAGCCAGAAGGCCGTGGCCAACCTGGGCTGGAGCGAAATCAAGATGACCCACCCTCTGTTCGTGGGCGACACGCTGGTGGCCGAATCCAAGGTGCTGGACAAGCGCGAATCCAAGTCGCGCCCGGGCGCCGGCATCGTCACCGTGCAGACCGACGGCTTCAACCAGGACGGCAAGCTGGTGTGCAGCTTCAGCCGCACCATGCTGATCGCCAAGCGCGGCCACTCGGTGGAAGACAAGGTCAACTACTGAGGAACCGATGATGAGCACCGAAATGGACCAGCTGTGGGGCCCTGACGAAGAGCAGGCGCTGCTCGATTCCATCGACCACTGGGTCGAGAAATCCGTCGCGCCCATCGCGCAGGAGTACGACCAGGAAGACAAGTACCCGCATCACCTCGTGGAGGAGATGAAGGACCTGGGCCTGTTCGGTGCCACCATCTCGCCCGAGTACGGCGGCCTTGGCCTGCCGGCGCGCATCTACGCCAAGATCGTCATCAAGGTCTCCTCCGTGTGGATGGCACCGACCGGCATCTTCAATTCGCACCTGATCATGGCCTCGGCCATCGAGCGTTGCGGCACCGAAGAGCAGAAGCAGAAGTACCTGCCGCGCATGGCCACCGGCGAGCTGCGTGGCTCGCTGGGCCTCACCGAGCCCAACGCCGGCACCGACCTGCAGGCGATCCGCAGCGTCGCCAAGCGCGAGGGCGAGCACTACGTCATCAACGGCGCCAAGACCTGGATCACCAACTCCATGTATGGCGACATGGTGCTGCTGCTGGTCAAGACCGACCCGGAGGCGCAGCCGCGCCACAAGGGCATGAGCATGTTCATCGCCGAGAAGGGTGATGGCTTCATCGTCGCCAAGAAGCTGAAGAAGTCCGGCTACCGCGCCATCGACACCTGCGAGCTGGTGTTCCAGGACTACAAGGTGCCGGTGGACTGCCTGCTGGGCGGCGAAGAAGGCAAGGGCTTCCAGCATGCCGTGGGTGGACTGGAGCTGGGCCGCATCAACGTGGCCGCGCGCGGCTGCGGCATCGCTGAAGGCGCGCTGCGCCTTTCGGTGCGCTACGCACAGGAGCGCACCACCTTCGGCAAGCCCATCGCCGAGCACCAGGCCATCCAGCTCAAGCTGGGTGAAATGGCGGCCAAGGTGGAAGCCTCCAAGCTGCTCATCCAGAGCGCCGCCAACGCCTATGACAAGGGTGAACGCTGCGACATGGAAGCCGGCATGGCCAAGTATTTCGCCACCGAAACCGGCGCGTACTGCGCGCAGGAAGGCATGCGCATCTTCGGCGGTTACAGCTACTCGGTGGAATACGACATCGAACGCTTCTACCGCGACGCCATGCTGATGTGCATCGGCGAAGGCACCAACGAAATGCAGCGCATCATCATCGCCAAGCAGCTGGTGGCACGGAACAAGATCTAAGGCTCAACGCCCTCTCCAAACGAAACATCCCCTCTCCCGCCTGCGGAAGAGATGAAGCAACCCCTCAACCGCCTGCGGGGTAAATGAAACATGCCCTCTCCCGCTTGCGGGAGAGGGGCAGGGGTGAGGGCAGCTTCGAGCGAAGAGCAACAAGCAAAAGCGCCCTCATCCGCCCTTCGGGCACCTTCTCCCAGACAGGAGAAGGGCAGCAACAAAAGTTCCACGCATCCCTTCACCGCGGTCCTTCAACCAGCCGCGGTGTTTTTTCCAACCAGAGGCCACACATGAAAGACCTTCCCCTGCAGGGACTTCGCATCCTTGCCGTCGAACAGTACGGTGCCGGCCCCTATGGCTCCATGCACCTGGCTGACCTGGGCGCTGAAGTCATCAAGATCGAATCCCCGCCGGGCGGCGACGTATCACGCGCCACCGGGCCGTATTTTCTGGGCGAAGGCGACAGCCTGTTCTTCCAGACCTTCAACCTCAACAAGCGCTCGCTGCGCCTTGACCTGA
This sequence comes from Stenotrophomonas sp. UBA2124, assembly GCA_002329155.1. GTDB lineage: Bacteria > Pseudomonadota > Gammaproteobacteria > Xanthomonadales > Xanthomonadaceae > Stenotrophomonas. Next base: position 74,288 of record DCXY01000024.1, read on the forward strand.
AGGCCGCCGAAGGCCGCGAAGTGTTCGCCAAGCTGGTGGCCAGCGCCGACGCGGTGCTCAACAACCTGCGCGGCGACCAGCCGGCCAAGCTCGGCCTGGACTACGCCACGCTGTCCAAGCTCAACCCGAAGATCGTCTGCGCGCATCTGTCCGCCTACGGCCGTGACAACGAGCGCGCGGCCTGGCCGGGTTACGACTACCTCATGCAGGCCGAAGCCGGCTTCATGGCCTTGACCGGCGAACCGGATGCACCGCCCGCGCGCTTCGGCCTGTCCATGGTCGATTTCATGACCGGCACCACCATGTCCATGGGCCTGCTGGCCGCTGTCATCGGCGCAATGCGCACCGGCAAGGGCCGCGACGTGGACGTGAGCCTGTTCGACGTGGCCCTGCACCAGCTCAGCTACCCGGCCACCTGGTACCTCAACGAAGGCCACCGCACCGAACGCCTGCCGCGCAGCGCGCATCCGTCCACCGTGCCGTGCCAGGTGTACCGCACCGCCGATGGCTGGGTGATGGTGATGTGCATGCTGGAGAAGTTCTGGCAGACCTTCGTCGAAGGCATCGGCAGCCCGGCATGGGCCGCCGAACCGCGCTTCGCCAACTTCGCCGAACGCCGCAAGGTGCGCGATGAACTCACCGTGCTGGTCGATGCCGTGCTCAGCACCCAGTCGACCGCCTACTGGACACAGAAGTTTGCCGGGCGCATTCCTATCGCGCCGGTGCTGGACATCGCACAGGCGCTGGACAACCCCTATGTGCGTGAGGTGGAGATGCTGCAGGAGGTCGCGCACCCGCAGGGCACGCAGCGCCTGCTGCGCAATCCCATCAAGCTCGATGGCCAGCGCCTCTCCGGCGATGCCTGCCCGCCGTTGAATGCCGATGCCGCCGAACTGCTGCGCGAGCTGGGTTACAACGACGCCGACTGCGCGCGCCTGCTGGGCGCCTGAGGCGAAGGAAGACGACATGAAACTTGAAGGTGTGCGCGTACTCGATCTGTCCCTGTTTCTGCCGGGCCCGCATCTGACCATGATGATGGCCGACCACGGCGCGGACGTGATCAAGATCGAGCCGCCCACGGGCGAGCCGGTACGCGAGGTGGGCCTCAAGCAGGCCGGTGCTTCCACCTGGTTCCGCAACACGCACCGTGGCAAGCGTTGCATCGTGCTCGACCTCAAGAGCGAGCACGGCAAGGTGGCGTTCGCTAAGCTGGTGGAATGGGCCGACGTGGTGGTGGAAGCCTTCCGCCCCGGCGTGGCCAAGCGCCTTGGCATCGACTACGACAGCTGCCGGGCCATCAACCCGAAAGTGATTTACTGTTCCGTCAGCGCCTTCGGCCAGACTGGCCCCAAGGTCAACCGCCCTGCGCACGATCTGGCCATGCAGGCCGATACCGGCGTGGTCAGCCTCAATCGCGCGCCCGATGGCACACCCGCGATGCCGCACATGCCGGTGGCCGACATGGCCGGCTCGTTGATGGCGCTCAATGGCATCCTGATGGCCCTGTTCCGCCGTGAACGCACTGGCGAGGGCGACTACATCGACCTGTCGATGCAGGATGCACTGATGGCATGGTTGCCAAACGTGCTCGGCCCGCCGTTCGCGCTGGGGCGCGACCCGGTCATCAAGGACGAACGCAGCTGGGGCGGCAATGCGCTGTACAAGCTCTATCGCTGCTCGGATGACCGTTGGATCGCACTGGGTGGCGCCGAACACAAGTTCGCCGGCAACCTGCTCAGCGCACTCGGTCGTCCCGATCTGATCCACCTGTGCCACCTGCCACCCGGCCCGGGCCAGGACCCGGTCAAGGAATTTCTCGCCGAGACGTTCTCGCGCCGCACGCTGGTGGAGTGGACGCTGTTCCTGCACGACGTGGATGTCTGCTGGGCACCGGTGAAGACCCTCACCGAAGCCTTCAACGATCCGCATACCCGCGCACGCGGCATGGTGTGGACCGATGCGCAGGGCGGTACGCACCTCGGTATTCCGATCAGGTTCGCCAACGAACCGGGCCGCATCAATCCGCATCTGGACGCGGTGGGCGAATCCACCGCCGCCGTGCTGGCGGAGCTGGGGCTTTAGCGCCCCGCCCCGCAGTGCGTGATCCCCTCTCCCGCAAGCGGGAGAGGGCCAGGGTGAGGGCAGGCTCTCAACGGCGGACCAGCTCCTCACCATCCACCGTCATCTTCCAGTTGCCACCGTCCTGGTGTGGCACTGCCGACACCTTGAACGTGGTTTCCATCGGGCCCACACCCACCACGAAGTCGTCACCCTTGAACGCCTTGATCGGCGCGCTCAGCGACTTGCTGGAACTGGCGCCGTGCTGGCGGAGTTGGGACTTTAGCGCGCCGCTTCGCAGTGCTTCTTCCCCTCTCCCGGGCGCGGGAGAGGGCCAGGGTGAGGGCAGGCTCTCAGCGGCGGACCAGCTCCTCACCATCCACGGTCATCTTCCAGCTGCCACCGTGCCGATGTGGCACTGCCGACACCTTGAACGCGGTTTCCATCGGGCCCACACCCACCACGAAATCGTCCCCCTTGAACGCCTTGATCGGCGAGCTCAGCGACTTGCTGGAGTTGGCGCCGTGCTGACGGAGTTGGGACTTTAGCGCGCCGCTTCGCAGTGCTTCTTCCCCTCTCCCGCGCGCGGGAGAGGGTCAGGGTGAGGGCGGGCTCTCAACGGCGGACCAGCTCCTCACCATCCACCGTCATCTTCCAGCTGCCACCGTCCCGGTGTGGCACTGCCGACACCCTGAACGTGGTCTCCATCGGGCCGACGCCCACCACGAAATCGTCCCCCTTGAACGCCTTGATCGGCGCGCTCAGTGACTTGCTGGAACTGGCGCTGGGCTGGTGCTTGTACTCCACGCGGCCATCGGCGGTGATGCGCAGCGACATGGTCGCCGACTCCCACAGCCCCACATAGTCATGCTTGTCGGCGGGCACCGGTTTGGCACAACCCGCCAGTGCCAACACGGCCACCATCATCAATGCCATTGCCTGGTGGCCAATGATCCGCTTCATCATCCAGTCTCCCTGAGTGCGCTGATGGGGTGGCTTACCTGCCGAACTCGGTGCGCTGTTCCAGCTGGTAGATCGCATCCTGCAGGTCTTCCATGCGTGCCGCCAATGCGGCCTGGGCATCCTGCAGCCCGCGGTTGTAGTAGTAGGCACCGATCTCGTTGCCTATGAAATCCAGCAGGAACTCGGCATCAAACTGGCCGATGCTGTGTTGCAGCTCCTTGGCCAGGTAGCCCTGGAGCTTGTGAACGAGTATGGCCTTCTCTTCTTTGCTGAAAACAATTTCCGCCACTGCGCCGCCTTTGTACTGTGGAAAACAGGTGTGGAATTCTACTTCGCATCACCTGTCAGCATTGGTAACCCAGCACCTGTTCACGGCCATCGCCGCTGCTGCGGTCCAGATCCTTGCGGCGTACGAGCGGTTCGGTGCAGCCGCGCGGCTTGATGTAGTCCTCGGCCACGGCTTCGGTCCTGCTGGTATCCAGCGGCTGCCCATTCTTCAGGCGCACATGGATGTAGTACGGCTGCTGGAACGGCACCACATAGCTGTCCAGCACATAGTCCTGTCCTTCGTGCTGCAGCTGCGCATGGTTCTCATCAACCTTCATCCAGTTCTTCGCAATCAGTGACTGCCCGGCTGCGGCGGTGGAACTCAGCAGCACAACTACGGCCAATGCGATGGCTATCCTCCCTTTCATGAAAGCTCCTTGAGTTGGGTTGGGTACCCGGTGTGTGGTCGAGGTTGGGGCCGCAACGCGGCCATGGTCAGCGGCAGGGAGATATCAGGCTGCAGGTGGTTCCCAGAGCTCCACCTTGTTGCCTTCCGGGTCCATCACCCAGCCGAACTTGCCGTACTCCGAATCATCGGTACGCTCCAGCACCTCACAGCCTTCCTCGCGCAGTGCGTGCAGCAGGGCCGCCAGATCGGCCACGCGGTAATTGATCATGAACGGCGCAGTGCTCGGCTTGAAGCCATCGCCACCTGCGGCGCTGACCGACCAGATGGTGGTACCCGCCGGGTCATCGGCAGCCATGAAGGCGGCGCCGCCCCAGGGCTGCACATCGATGCCAAGGTGGCGCTGGTACCAGGCGCGCAGGGCTGCCGGGTCCCTGGCATGGAAGAAGATGCCGCCGATGCCGGTGACGCGCTTCATGGTGTGCTCCTGGTAGGTTGCTGCGGTGTGGGCATCAGCTGCCGGTGCGCAGGCAGGTGGCGTTGAGTTGGCGGAAGCGGCCGATGATCTGCCCGGCCTGTTCCCAGTGTGTTTCCAGCGAGGCATCAGCCACCGGCGTGAACGCCACAGGTTCACCGCTGAAGCGGAACTCGATGCCACGCTCGGGTGTGAAGCGCCGGGTGATGGCGGTGGGAATGCGGCCATTGCGCAGGTGCCACACCAGCTCGTCAATCACGGTGTTCCACGCCTCTTTTTCCAGATCGTCGATCCATTCCATGCGTGCCGCCGCCCGAATGAAGCCGGCCCACACCGTGGCACCGGCTTGGAGTGAGGATCAGGCGAGCTTGGCCAACCACCGACATGCCGCCAACGCCGCCCGGTCTGTGTTGCTCAACGCGAAGCGATGATGCCACAGCCTTGCGGCGTGAATGGGGCCGGTGTCCGGGGGCGGTCAGGCGGTAGCGACAGGACGGGCCGTCAGGCGCCGTGCCAGCCACTGGCCGGCGAGGATACCCACGATCAGTGCCGCGAAGGAGGCCGCTATCGCGGCGCCGTTGAAGTGGAGGATGCTGCTCAACGAAGCGTTGCCGGTGCCGTCCGCAATCTGGTACAGCGCCCAGGTCAGGTAGCTCCACAGGCACAACCAGACCGCCAGCGCCGGAAGCAGCAGGCCGCGCCGCGCGACCAGCCCGCCAAGAAAGGCGCCAACCAGCCCGATCAGCGTGGCAACCGGTGACCAGTACATCGGCTTGGGCATTCCGGTCTCGGGCAGCAGTACATCGCCCACCATCGAAACGACAAAAATCACCAGCAACCCCGACAGTACCCGCGCCACCTGGCTCATGCATTTCTCCCCGAGGAAAAGGCCGCACCATGCCGCCCGCTGCCGAGTATGGCATGGGCCGCGCAGGTGGCTGTCTACACACCGTCCCCGATCAAGCCGGCTTCACGCATCAGCTTGTGCTCGTCCTCGTGCGATATCCAGAACGCCACGCGCGGGCCACCACCTGCGTCGAACAGAAAATAGGTGATGGCAAAACGGAATTCCTGCAGATCGCCGGGCTGCTTCTCGAAATCCATCTGCCAATGCACCTTGGCCATGGTGTAGTGCGCGTCCAGTGCAGTGGGCTCCACCTTCAGCACACGCGCGCATCTGAAACCCAGCTGCTGGAAGAACGCCTTGCGCTGGACAAAGGCATCGCGCCACGCGCCGTCGTTGCGGGCGCAGGCCACGCCATTCGGGTCGCCACCCATGAACTGATCCGTGTACAACGAACTCATCAGCGCCGGATCAAACGTATTGGCGCCCCGCTCGTAGCGGGCGAAGAAGGCTTCAATCTTCGTCATGCGTAGTAGTCTGCGCCGTTGAGCGGCCCGGCTTCAGGGGCATGCTCTGGAAGCGTTCGGCCGCCAGCATCAGCCAGGTTGCCAGGACCAGTGCTATGAGGGTGAACAGGCCTGCCAGAACCAGCGCAAGCATCGGCATGCGCAGGCCCAGCAGGCCAAACCCCAGCGACAGAACAGGCAGAATCGCCAAGCGCCGGCCGGCCCAGGCATGCATCGCCGGGGCGTCGGCCACCTTGGCATAGTCCACGGAATTCAGTATGCGGCTGTTGCCGGCAAACCCTACCGCCCCCGCCACAATGGCAAGGATGGGTGTGGCCGCAAGCAGAACCACGGCCAGCATTCTGAAGCCTTCCATCAGTCGTCCCCCATGATCTGCAGGTGCCGTGCAATGCCAAGCCAACCATGGCAGCCGCAGCCTCCATCACCGCGGAGCCACTATTGCTCCGGTGCCCGGTAGGCCACTTTGCCATCCTTGCCCAGGATTTCCATATAGGCCTCACCCTCGCGGGTTACCCGCAGCTGGATACGCGGCCTGCCCTGCGCGTCGGACAGCACCACCTCCGCGTTCTGCTCCGGGTTCATGATCTTGATGCGGTTGAAGCTCTCCCTGATCGCCTGCTCGTGTGGCATGTCCGCAGGCGGCGGGTCGTTGATCATCAGCGCGGCGAAGCCGGAGCCATCGGGCTTCTGCTGGGTGAAGAAGCCACCGGCCTCCTGCTTGCTGTAGTCGAATATCAGCGCGGTCATCTCGCCATTGCCGGTCTTGGCGCGCGGCAGCAGGCCGCCGTATTCGTGCTCGGCTTCGTCATAGAACAGGATGGCCGGTGCCACGAAATTGCGCCCGCCCGGCTTGTTGTCGGTGGGGCCGCCAGCTCCGGGCATGTGCTGCGGCCCGGTGAGCACCATGCGGGTCTTTCCGGCGGCATCCACAATGTCGATGCGTTCGGCGCGCAGCGTGTTGAACGACGCGGCCGTGTCACTCTGCCGCGCGCCCATCAGCAGCGCGGCAGCCACCGCCAGTGTGGTCAGCCCAGCATAGATCTTGAGGGCGCGGACTTCGCGTTGCAGGCTTTCAATCGAGCTCACGGTGACTTCCTCCGTTCCAGTTCGTGTTGTGGGCGCGGTTTCAAGTCAGCGGCCACACTCGGGCACCAGCAGCTTGTAGCCAATGCTGATGCTGGAAATGGTGACGTTGCGGAAGGCCTCACGGGCAATGGCGTCGTACTTGTTGGGGCCACAGTTGAATCTGGCCTGGCTTACCCACTCCGTGCCTTCGGCCTGCTCCATCGCCTGCTGCCAGGCATCGGCGGCGGCAAGCGCCGGGCCCTCCACCTGTGCAGCCTCAAGCATGATCTCCAGGCCCATCTCCGCACGCGAGCCCTGCCATAGTTCCTGCACCACCGGATCGGCGGCATTGCCACACTGTGTCAGGCAGTCGGCCATGTAGCGGCCCGAGTTGCGGGTGGCTTCATCAAAGCTGCCAAAGGTCAGCTGGTGTACGGGCGGCAGTTCAGCGCCCAGGCTGGGTACGAACGGCGTGAGGTTGAAGCTGCAGCTGGGGCTTACATCCATCCGCAGCCACGCTATCGTGCCCTTGGAGACGCGCGCGGTGATCTCGCAGCCATCCACCTTGTAGATGTTGGTATCGCTGTAACTATTGCGTGCCGGGCCGGCGACCTGCTCGAAGTAGGCAAGATTGGCGCCGATCATCTCCGGGTCGAAGATGCGTGCAACCCTGTTGTCCGCCGCATGCGCTGACATGCTGGGCAGGGTGGCAGCGAGAGTCGCCACGAGGGCGAAGAGCTTGCAGGGCTTCATCTGATCTCCTTGCATGGCGCGTGTGGTTGGTCAGGCCGGCGGTGCCTGCATGATGTAACAAACACGGCGGGCCGTATGCGTGAAGCCGGATCACTCGTCTTCAAACATCACAAGGTGCATTACGGCATGTTCCGAATCCAGCGGTTGTTGGGCACATGCCACCGGAACCGGCTGCGGCGAGTACCGATGCCGCCCCATCTACCTGCTACGGCGCGTAGCGCCCCATGGCTGTATGCGGTGGTTGCAGCAACCGCGCATCAATGTGCGTGTTGGGCTGCTTCAGTGAAGGCGCGTGCAAGGAAGCCATGCCTCAACGGCGGCCACGGTAGGGCTCGCAGCCTATGCCGTCGTTGTCCCGGTCCAGATGGCTGCCGTAGCCCGGATCACCCCGGTGTACCGGAGCCGCGCCGGCCGCGCGTGCCTCGTCACAGTTCCGGAAGGGCTGCGCCGTAGCGGGCGAAAGCCGCTGTGGCGTGAGGCGGGATGGGGCGGCTCTGCCTGCAGGCGGCTTATGCGCGGGTGGTGGCGGGGTTCCGCGGTGGCAGTGATAGTCGCCGGTCCTGCGGTTGGTGTGGCAACCGTTCTTGTCGAGCCCACCACTATGCGATTGAGCGGAGCCGCTCAATATCAGCGCCAACATGGCAAGGGCAATCCTGAGCCTCTGTCCCACACAGCCCCCTGCTGTGCCGATGAAACCGCAATGGAAGCCCCGTGTATGGGGCAGCGCGATGGAACACCTGGCCAGGTACCGTGGCCGGGCAGGAGTCCGTTCGCGCAGCAGCATAGGGCACTACCACGGCCATGTCGCGGCGGCTGCCATGCTGCGCCGCAGCGGAAACAGGCGCGGCTTCAGGCCTGTGCCCTCAGCCGCACTTTCCCATCAGGTACAGGGCCAGCAATGGCGCAAGATTGAACAGCAGTATCCCGATCTTGTAGACGGCCATGCCGCTGTAGTGGATCGCGTTGAAGGTGCCGTCAGCAAGATGGAACCAGCGGCCATGGAGCCGGCGTAAGCTGCCGCCGGCGAACACGAACGCCAGGAACCAGACGATCAGCACCGCATAGTTCACCGCAAGCGAATACAACAGGAAATGGCACACCAGATCGTGGCGCATGAAACGCCCTTCAGCTGTAGTGGTTTGGATGAACCGTCAGTGTTCGACTGACCAGACAACCACACTCGCAACAATAAGCAACAGGGCAGCACCCAGCACAACCGGCCCAATCCGGTGGTGGCAGTTAAAGCGGGGCCGCTGCGCGGCAAGCGCGGGGTTGTAGGCAAACAGGGCACCCATGGTGAGCCAGCCTGCGGCGCCCAGCCAACCTGAAAGGCCCGGAAACCTGCTGGTCGATGCCAGCGCCACCAGCGCAAACCCGGCCGCAAACCAAAGATGAAGGTTCTCACCCATGCGCTGACTTATCCGCCTGGACATCGTTTTTCCTTGCATGCTGTTGATCCTGTGCGGTGTTGCAAGCAGGGCCAGGCCGGGCACGCAGCGGCACAGGCAGGGTGGAACTGTCAGGCGCCTTTGCCGGCCCGCATTCCGGCGTAGCTGTCCCACGGCGGCAGCCTGTGCCTGCGTGCCACGTGCCGGTAGTGGAGCGCCATGCACAGGCCAAACAGCAGCCCTGCGGCACCAGCGCCGGCAATGACCAGCCAGGTGGGCAAGCCCTGCCGCGACCACATCAGCACCCACATCAGCAGGCCCCAGAAGACACCAAAGAAGCCGCCCATGGCCAGTACCGTGCGCCAGAACCCCATGAACAGCGGCGGCGGAGCATCAATACCCAGCCGCCAGAGCAGTTTCCAGAGCGGTGGTGCAAATACCGAAGGCGCAATACCCAGCATTGCCAGCTGCGCCTGCGCGGCCTCGCGTTGTTGCGCGTGTGTCATGTGCTGCCTGCTCCCCTGTGCGCGTGCTACAGCCGACCCCGGCCGAAGCGCCTTTGTCTGGTGTCTAGCCCAAGTATCGCACCACAAAGCCAAGCATCACCATGGCAATGCCGGCCATGGACGCATACCGCCCGACCGTGTCACCCGTGGTCAGCTCAAGCCCGTTGCGGTGGATGCCGTGAGCCATCAGCAGGAAGCCGATGCCGGCGAAAAGGTCGTGGAACTGCCGGCCATGCACCACATAGTCGAAAAGCCGGATCACGCCGACAATGATCATGAAAACGAGCAGTACCTTGGCGGCGGCAGGAGGCTTGGGTGATGGGGTCATGGCGTCTTCCTGCTCTCATGGCAGAAGGCTGGATAGGCAGGGCCGCCAGGGGAGCGGGCAGTGAGGTGCTCGGTCCATGCTCTCAAGCAGGGGCTTGGAGTCTGAGGTGCACAGCCTGATGTGTGGTGCCGGAACCACGCCGGGCTATGAAGCGGCGCCGGCTTGAATGAGTCGCCATGTCCTACTGGCCTGATACCTCAATCCGAAGCGAGGAGGTGCGATCAGCCAGCTCGATGATCTGATCGGCGGTAAGGCCTGCAACCTTGTCCTTGATGCGCCCTATCGTTGGATTCTGAAGCTCAGGGTTGCGCGCCACGTCATACGCACTGTTTGCACCCTCCAGATTCAGCTTGAGCACCGCCACGGCCAGCTTCTGCTGGTCAGTCAAGGAGCGTCCTTTCATCATGGCGCTATAGGACGTTGCCGCAGTTGCTTCGCTTGTCGCATCAATGCGTACCAGTTCTCTTGGGGTTGGGGAGCTCGCACATGCGGCCACAAGAAGCAGGTTGATGAGTGAAAGAACCACAGGTCTCAACACTTGGAAAATCTCCTTGTAGGGTAGGGGCGCCTGAGTCATGTTGGAGCTGCGGGGTGGGGGCGATCCATCTGGCAACCCGATTCATACCGCATAACGCCCGAGTTAAGCCGCGCCGCGAAGCAACGGTCGGCTTGAATGAATTGTTAGCTGCCAGCGACGTACTCATACACGCAGAGTGGCATGTAGCGGTAAGACGACATTGCAAACTCATGGATCTCATAGGTCACCCGAACCGGAATCCCACACCCCAGGCAACAAAAGTCAGTGTAATCCGTCTCCCACGGCACTGGAGGGCCGGCCGCGGCGTCCAGCGCGGCATGGATACTTGGCGTGAACGGCTTGGGATTTTTGCGGCCGAGCTGGAACCGAGTGGATTCACCACACACGGCGCAGCGGTACACCGTGGGACTTCCAAAGACGGGACGTTCAGTGAACCGTTCTGGCGAAAGGTTCAGCAGTCGTTCTCCTGGCTCCGTTGCAACTACATTTTCCATGGTAGCTAACGCCTGAGTTAAGCCAACGCAGTGAGGCAGCGGTGGGGGTGGGCGATTTGTTGGGTCTCAGGCTGCGTCTGGATCAGCAAGGGTTCCGGTGCCATTCTTGAAGTATCTCAACCAGATGTCATCGAACTCTTCGCCCCAGCCACGGACCCCGAAAGTTACGGCAGGGAAGTTCTTTGACATTGGCAAAAATTTCTCTTCGATGTGGCAGAGGTAGCCAGGGAACTCCACGGTATTGCCGGCTAGAGCGAGTCGCAGGTTCTCAATATCTAGTGAATCCCAACTCTGGCCGGCGACCCAATCAAGCACCTCTTTAATGAATTGCTCATCCCCTGTTTCCTGGCCCCAGAATACCAGCTCGATTTTCGTGTAATAGCTCACAATGTGCTCTCTCTAATCATGCATAAAGCCAGAAGTAAGCGGCTGCCACGAAGTGACAGTCGGCTTAAATGAATTGTTAGCCGTCAACCAGAGCGCGGAACTGGCTGACGATCTTCGGCAACTCCGTAGGCTCCAACTCGAAGCCGCCGGATACCTTTGTGGGCCAGTAAGTTGGGCCGCTGTACTGATGGCGTTGAAGGGAGACCTCTGCAACCAAGTGCCCGGAGTTGTCTCGTGATCGTAGCTTGAAAACAAACTCGTCGGGGCTGGCGCTTTGTAGTAAGACCTCGCCTGAGCGAGTGCGCTCTAGGGAAGTTAGCCTCTCAACGAACTGAGCTAGGACTGGTTGTTCCAAGCAAACGGAGTCGTATGTGCCACGGAACGCGCCCAAGGTCACACTGACTTGGACGCGTAGGTCGCCCTCGTTTGGTGTGCCCGGCGCCGCTCTTTCAAGTACAACAAGATCTGTATGTTCTGTTTCAGTGCCGATGCGCATGATTTGACGGCTAACGCTCTGAGTTAAGCCGCTGCCACGAAGTGGCAGTCGACTTGAATGAATTGTTAGGTCTCACTCCATGGAAGCATGAGCGTAACCATGGATAGCTCACCATCTTTGAACTCGTAATGAGTGTCGCTTGTCTCGCCTAGAACCTTGAGCCAGCGCCTTGTGTTTGGGGGTGTTTGGTACGGTAGGCCAGAATGCTTACATGCCTGCTCGGCGGCACCAAAGGTTGCGTATATGGGTACGCCGATCTCAGCTTGATCAATTGGGTCGAAGCCACTTGCTGGCTCGATGTAGCAAAAGATCGTTTCAAGAACCTGTTGATCATTAAAGCGAAGCTGGATGCCAGCTTGCTGGATTTCAGCGTAGTAGACGTCGGGAATTCCCTCGTGAGAACGATCGAAGCTGTAAATGACATCAACGTCGTACTCGTCGAGAATCTCAACGATGTCGTCGTCTTTTAGATTTTTGCCAAGAAGGGATAGTGCTGTCATGAGGCCTAACGCCTGAGTTAAGCCGACGCTGCGAAGCAGCGGTCGGCTTGGACGAACTGTTAGGCGGGAATGGGCCAGTGAACCATCCCTGGGCCAGCACCGCCTCCCCAACTACGTAGTGCAAACCGATGGTGCTACAGCTTGCATGACGGGGCTTGCCCGGCGATGCGTGAAGCGCGGAGCCACCGAAGTGACAACAATGATTGCGTGGAACGGGTAACGCCTGAGCGGGAGTGGTGAGCCGGCCGGCGCACGCGGCGGTGATGACCGCTTGTCGGCGCCGCCCGGTAAACCGCCAGCGATTTGGCCGGAGCCAGAACCACTTGCCTGATGTTCTCATACTGCCTAACGCTTGAAGTAATCCACGTCGCGACGCATCGTCGGACTGAATGAATTGTTAGACCTCGGCTGGGAACTCAAGATAGTGAGTTGGAACAGTGGGCGTAAGCCACACACCATTGGCAGACACGTAGAACTCGTGACCATCGCGTTGCATCTCTGACGCTCTAACGATTAACACAATTGGGTAACCATGGCGTGAGCCAACCTCGATGGCCGTTACCTTTTCCAAGGATAGATGTACGTGTTGGCGAGAACCAGGAAGAAGGCCGTTTTCTCGAATAGATTTGGAAAACCTGGTGGCGGTGCCGTGATACAGGATGGCGGGAGGATCCTGAGGGAGGAAATTCAGGTCAACCGCAGTCGAGTGCCCCTGATTGGCCCGAATCCTTTGCCCATCAGAAGTCAGAGCGAACCGCTTCTTATCACTTGTAGCGATAATCTCTAGGATAATGTCATGTGTAAGGCCAGCTCCCTTAGCATTCGCTAGTTGAATCAGCTCGTCAAGGTTAGCCCAACCTTGGGGATCTAGTGTCAGCCCAATCTCCTCCGGCTTGTGGCGGAGGATGAGGCTGATGAATCTGCTTTTTGATTCCAGTTGCTTGGACATTTGATGAGAGATCTAACGCTCGAGTTAAGCCGCGCCGCGAAGCGGTGGCGGCTTGAATGAATTGTTAGGCGGAGTACTCATAAGTCGCTCGCGTCCTCGACTAGGGCCCAATCTTGCATGTCTGGGATGACGCGTTGAGCGACGAAGTCAAAGACATTGGCATAAACATCTATCACGATGTTCCACGTCCGCGGTGACGGCTGTGAGCTATCTCCAAACACGGGATGGAAGTAAATAACTTTGTCTGTGATCTCTCCATCGAGCAGCTCTAGTCCCGCGAAGTCGTCGCAATCTTGGCGGCAGGCGAACACAAACACCTCGCCCTTGTTTACATCCTCGCGGCGAAAGACTTTTGCTGTGCCAGCCATCTCCTCAGGCTCTTGGATGAAGTGCCATGGTGTGAAACGTGTCAGATCTTGAGCCAGAAACCAGCGGAGGGCATTGGGCCACTGGGGGTTAATTTTTGATCGCTCCATATGTCTCCGAGCCGCCTAACGCCTGAGTTAAGCCGACGCTGCGAAGCAGCGGTCGGCTTGGACGACTTGTTAGGCATCATCGCCTGAAGTAACAGCAGGTGCTCTACTCTTGGAAAGAAGGCGCCAAGCGACCACTCCCAATGCGAAGATGCCGAGATACGGGCCGCACTCATGGATGAACTGCCCAATGTAAGCCCCGATCTTGTAACCCGCGCTATAGCCGGAATGGTAATGGCTGGTGCTGGCGAAGGACCAAGCGGGAACCAAGGATAGCAGTGCGCATATAATATGAATTGCTTTTGTCATGTGGTTTACGTTTCTCACTAGGCCTAACGCCTGAGTTAAGCCGACGCTGCGAAGCAGCGGTCGGCTTGGACGAACTGTTAGGCGGGAATGGGCCCGTGAACCATCCCTGGGCCAGTGCCGCCTCCCCAACTGCTTATGCAACCGATGGTGCCACAGCTGGCATGACCGGGCATGCCTGCCAATGCGTGATGCGGGGTGTAACCGAAGCCAAGCAGAACAATTGTGCGAAAAGCCTGATGCCTAAGCCGGAGTGTTGGGCTTGCAGGACTCAACAGCGGTGATGACTGCTACCCGGCACCGACCGGTAAACGACAGGTTGGCTGGCCGAAGCCCAAACAGCCCATCAACCACCCCCATGCCGCCTAACGCCTGAGCTAAGCCGCACCGCGTAGCGGCGTCCGCCGAATGAGTTGTTAGACCCCTTGCCATCGCGGAAACCACTTTTCACGGACTGCAATCTCCATCACAGCCGGTAGCGTGTACCGCTGCCAAGGTATGACCGTCTCTGGGGCTCCGACACGGCTATACTCGCCGGCATCAAACGCCGAATAGACCTCTAGTGGCACTTTTGATAGAGCTGGGTCAGCAAGGCAAGACAGTACATTCATCGCGCAATCCGCAAGATCATAGCTGATCTGCCCGTACAAGAATTCTAACGCCACATGTTTGGCGAAGACGAACTGAAAGGAAGGCCCATTTAGCTGATGCTTGCGGCAAAAGGCGGTCACGCGCTCGCCAATGACCCCACTTTCCAGGTCGGGATTGACGCATTCGAGTATGAGTTTGTGTAGATCTTCTTCCACGGTCTAATGCCTGAGTTAAGTCAACCCGCGAAGCGGCGTCGGCTTGAATGAATTGTTAGGCACCTGGCCGAGAAGGGGAACAGCGATCGACTGGCACCGCGGAAGCATGAGGGGCATCTGGTGATGAAGGAGCTGGAGCGCACCAGAAGGGTCGTTGCAGTCGTCCAGCAGGTGATACAGGCGATAACCAAGCATGACAAATGGATCGTCTAGGTCCTTCCCAATAGCGTGATGCGCTGCCCATCGAGCAAGTCCCAGCATAGCCGCATCAGAGGACGTATCTGTTGCCAATGCCAAGGCAGAGAGCTCCTCGACGAAGGACAGTGAGAAAGGGCGGATAGAGAACTCGTATTCCGGGCGTTTCAGGCAAGCCTCAGGGCCGTCAGTCGATAGTTCCAGAAGTTCATAGGCGGGACTACTAGACGCAAGAATCTGTTCGTCTGCCCAAGCAATGACCGCATCGGACGAAATTAGTCCGATGTTCCATAGCGTCAGAATGCGTTTGATGGACTGCATGCGGGTGCCTATCACCAGAGTCAAGCCGCGCCGCGAAGCGGCATCGGCTTGAATGAATTGGTAGGTGGCTACCGGAAGACTACGGTAATCGCCCTGTAGTTTGGTTTTGTCGCTATTTCCCGGAGGTGGCGAAGAAACTGGCCGTTGTCCAGATAGTGCAGGCTGGAAGAGTTGACCAAGCTCAACTCGCACTCACCCGGATAGCCCGGACCACCCGAAAGAGCATCATTGAACGCATCTAGATTTCGGCCAAATAGCCGCGCACCTTCTGGCTCTACAACGGCCAGGTAGGTTTCCCAGAACTGAGCGGACGTCGTGATGTTGCTGCAATCAATGACGAAACGTTTCATGCTGCCTAACGCCAGAGTTAAGCCGCGTCGCGAAGCGACGTCGGCTTGGACGAATTGTTAGAGCTCGACGACCACGATCGAACCTGAAATTGTTGTAATTTTCTCAGCGAGAAGGATGGCATCTTCCAGTGTCTCTGTATCGTCATGGGCGGTGGTGAGCATGAAGTATGGCTCGGAGCCATCCCCAATGCATAGGTCATCAATTGCGTCCTCAATCTTCGCCGCGTCTTGGCCAATGACGCCGACGTACTGTACCCCTTCCCGAATCCAGTCCTCGACCATTTCGGCCAACGCTGGTGGAAAGCCGTGGAGCGAGTGAAGGACAATCTTGCGTTGAATTGTCACTGAGCTCTAACGTCAGAGTTAAGATGAGCCGCGAAGCGGCTTCGCTTTGCTAATGGCTAGCCTTGCCACGGTTCGGATAGGTTGCCGTTCCAAGGCAGGAACAGATAGCCTCGCGAAGCATCCTGTAAGGCACCCTGTACTTCCATCAGCGTGTTGATCTCGTAGAGTGCGGCGTTCAAGTCCTCGAAACCGACCTCGAACCGGGCTGTGCAATCCCGCATGGCGGCAGCGTATGGAGTGCCTTCTCCAATCTCGGCGGCTTCCGCTGCGACGTGCGGAGCGACTGACAGCACAATGCGGAACTGCGGACTGCCGGCACGTCCGGCAGTTAACTCGTCGCCGCGGCGAACAACGGTTAGCCCATATCCGGTCAGCGCCGTCATAGCGGCGTCGAGGTCGCAAGTGCCGCGCTGGAAGAACACCATGCAGCTATATGCCAACGGCTCGCCTCCGGCACTGAACATGGTGATGATCTTATCAAAGACGCTCATGTCATTGCTTTTTGAGGTCTAACGCCTGAAGTAAGCCGCGCCGCGAAGCGGCGTCGGCTTGATTGAATTGTTAGGGGGCGGCTACGGTGCGTTGAGCTCTGACAGCTCAACTGTATAGGCGCGGCCCCCGGCCGTAGTGAACTCCACTCGGCAATCGTACGCCACGTTACCACCAGGTTTTGGTAGCGCTCCGCGCACCCGATAGGTGGCCGTGGCGCTAGCTAGCAGGTTTGGATCGAATCCCTCTTTGACTAGCAAGGACGGAAGAGCGGCCGCCAATTGCCCCACGCCCGCAGCGCCCTCACCCGCAAGAACCGGGATGGACGTTCCAGTAAGAAGATCCACTGTTACATCGTTGCCCGCCGCGACGACTGAGCGGGCAAAGTGATTGATGCCGTAATCACCCGCCCAATAGTTCAACGTGCTGGCGAATTGATGGCACACATTGTGCGCGACTGACTTCAGGGGCTTCAGCGACGACGACACTTATCAAACCTCCTAACACTCTGAGTTAAGCCGCTGCCACGAAGTGGCAGTCGGCTTGAATGAATTGTTAGGGGGCATCTTCGACGCGCTCTGCCTGCTCTATGACCGACAATAGATAGTCAATCCAACCCAGCACTTGAAGTACACGTTCAGCCGGAAGGCTCCCCAATAGCTTGTGCTGGACTTGGTTTCGGATGAAGCCAAAAGTGCCCATGAAGAGAAGTTGCGCTGCCTCTTGCTCCGATGGCACAGGGCTAACCCGCAACTTAGGCTTCTGACCATTAAATGCAAAGGTGGCTAGCTGCTTGGCTGCGCCCCCGTCCGTACAGCTTGTCGCCGCTCGGAGGCGGTTCTCTAGGATTCGTGATGCCTCTGCTACCACTGTGTCATTGCGATCGGATTGGCCTGACTCTTGGAACTGGTTGAAAAGGTCTAGGCACCGGCTCCGCAACTCATGATCCAGAATTTCGATGGAGTCGACGAGCACCGGGCGCGGCCGGGACACGGTGAGAAGGGCAACTTCTCCATCGCTTCGGGACGGCGCGTCCGTTATCTCAGTATCGGGTGCTTCCCTGTACTGAGCGAGCAAAGGAACAGGCGAAGCGTTCTTGAATACGCCAGCAGAAGAGAAGAGTTCTTCCTTCCTCGTTATCTCGCGGTCCAATGCAGAAAGTGTCAAAGCCGTTACATTCGGGCGACTGGCCAGTCTGTTTCTTTTGGATTTTAGCTTTGCAAGGTAAAGCAGACTAACCGCCTTGATGAAGCGCACGGTGCCGTGGCTCATGGATATGTCTACATGGTAGGAATCATCACGCTTCTCCGACTCCCTTTTAATCCATTCCTTGAGACGATTAGCTTGCTCCTTGTCGCGTCCAAGTCCAAGTTCCCTGCGAGTATCTTCCGTTATCAGGCTCGCGAGGTCTGGGTCCTTGGCGAGTTCCTGTGACTCATCGCTAAGCAGCGAGACATAGAAGTCAATCGCCCGCAGAACAAAATCAACTGTTTCACGTTCAAACATGATCCAGTTATAGACGTGTCCGTCGTGGTTTTCGATAATCTCCATATGTCCCCTAACGCCTGAAGTAAGCCGCGCCGCGAAGCGGCGTCGGCTTGAATGAACAGTTAGGGGGCATCCCCAGCCTTGTCCAGTAGCGCACTTGCTCGCTGGGCCAGCCTGTCAGGGTCACGTATGTAGAGCGTAGGTGCATGAGTTACAGCTACGGTAGCAGCTGCCTGAGTTGGCGATAAGTGGCTCAGTGGTTGACCGTACTGGCGTAGCGCAAAGTTGCTAAGGCCATTGTCTGTGCCGTTGTAGGCGAGCGTTGCGTACAGCCCATAGAACTGTGAATCTGAGAAATGCATGGGCAGGAGAATCCGCCAAAGTACCTCGCGTATATGCCATTGACTCTGAGTCATGTCTGAGTAGACAAGTGACGTGACTAGACGGGTTGCGTATGGGGCAGGCGATCCGGAGTTTGCATCAATGAGATCGCGAATGATCTGTGGAGGAGATGAGTCCTCTGGGTTTGCCTGGACGAGCGTGTCCCGAATCTCAGCAAGATGTGGCCGGACAGCAATCATGTCGTAAGCGAACAGTGCTGCGGCCGGAACTCCGATCAGGAGCGCCATCACTTTAGTCAAGTTGCCGATGACCTTGCTCATGCACCCTAACGCCTGAGTTAAGCCGACGCTGCGAAGCAGCGGTCGGCTTGGACGAACTGTTAGGCGGGAATGGGCCAGTGAACCGTCCCTGGGCCGGTGCCGCCTCCCCAACTGCTTATTATGCAACCGATGGTGCCACAGCTGGCATGACCGGGCATGCCTGACAATGCGTGATGCGGGGTGTGACCGAAGCGAAGTGGAACAATTTTGCGGAAAGCTTGATGCCTAAGCCGGAGTGTTGGGCTTGCAGGACTCAACAGCGGTGATGACTGCTACCCGGCACCGACCGGTGAACGACAGATTGGCTGGCCGAAGCCCAAACAACCCATCAACCACACCCATACCGCCTAACGCCTGAGTTAAGCCGACGCTGCGAAGCAGCGGTCGGCTTGGACGAACTGTTAGGCGGGAATGGGCCAGTGAACCGTCCCTGGGCCAGCACCGCCTCCCCAACTACCTGATGCAACCCGATGGTGCCACAGCTTGTATGACGGGGCTTGCCCGGCGATGCATGAAGCGCGGAACCACCGAGGTGGACAACATTGATTACGTGGAACAGGTAACGCCTGAGCCGGAGCGGTGAGTCGGCCGGCACACGCGGCGGTGATGACTACTTGCCGGTGCCGACCGGTAAACCATCAGCGCATTGGCCGAAGCCAGAACCACCTACACACTAGCTCCCATACCGCCTAACGCCTGAGTTAAGCCGACGCTGCGAAGCAGCGGTCGGCTTGGACGAACTGTTAGGCGGGAATGGGCCAGTGAACCATACCTGGGCCAGTACCGCCTCCCCAACAACCTGATGCAACCCGATGGTGCCACAGCTTGTATGACGGGGCTTGCCCGGCGATGCGTGAAGCGCGGAACCACCGAGGTGACAACAATGATTACGTGGAACAGGTAACGCCTGAGCCGGAGCGACGAGCCGCCCGACGTGCGTGGCGGTGATGACTGCTTGCCGGCGCCGACCGGTAAACCATCAGCGCATTGGCCGAAGCCAGAACCACCTACCTACCGCACCCATACCGCCTAACGCTCTGAGTTAAGCCGCGCCGCAAAGCGGCGTCGGCTTGAATGAATTGTTAGGTGCGTTGCCACGGTGAAACGAGTGGTTGGCTCCGCAACGCCACATGAAAACTCTCACGCCATGCTGGTTCGTTGAGGTGGTCGCACCATGCTACGAGGTTGTGAACCGATTCCGTTAGGCTACTTGGCGAATCTGCCCCATATGCAAGTCTGGCGCAGGCTGAAGCGAGCTTGTCGAGACGACTCAGCGTGTGGTCGTCCAAGGAGACTTCTCCTATAGCCACCTGATGCAGCAAGTCCTCTGCTGCCGTTTGGGTCGCTGTTAGCTCTTCTTTCCAGTTAGCGAAGATCACCATCTATGCACCTAACGCCTGAGTTAAGCCGACGCTGCGAAGCAGCGGTCGGCTTGGACGAACTGTTAGGCGGGAATGGGCCAGTGAACCATCCCTGGACCAGCACCGCCTCCTCAACTACCTGATGCAACCCGATGGTGCCACAGCATGTATGACGGGACTTGCCCGGCAATGCATGAAGCGCGGAACCACCGAGGTGACAACAATGATTACGTGGAACAGGTACCGCCTGAGCCGGAGTGGTGAGCCGGCCGGCATGCGCGGCGGTGATGACTGCTTGCCGGCGCCGACTGGCAAACCATCAGCGCATTGGCCGAAGCCAGAACCACCTACCTACTGCACCCATATCGCCTAACAATATCTATACCGCCAAACGGCGGCGTCGTGGCGAGTATGCGGCTTTTTCCTGTGGCATGTAACCAGAAAAATCCCACAAGAAATCAATTATTTGCATAGGGCCCAAAGTGCGGCCACAGCGCCAGACTTCCATGCTCATTACCGCATGGAAGCCCCCGTATGGATTACACCTCTCCCGATGCCGGCGTAGCCGGTGACCGGCCGCCGCGTCTGCTTGGCATGGTGCGCAAGCAGATACGCCTGCGCCATTACAGCCTTCGTACCGAGCAGGCCTATGTCGGTTGGGTCCGGCGCTTTGTGCTGGCCAATGGCAAGCGGCACCCGCGTGACATGGGCGCGGCCGAGGTGGAGGCGTTTCTCAGTGACCTTGCTGTCCGTGGAAATGTTGCCGCCGCCACCCAGAACCAGGCGCTGTCGGCGCTGCTGTTTCTGTACAAGCAGGTGCTGGGCATCGAGCTGCCGTGGATGGAACAGGTGGTACGTGCCAAGCGGCCGCGGCGCCTGCCGGTGGTGCTGTCCACCGACGAGGTGGCGAACCTGCTGGCCGCGATTCCCGATGGGGCCTCGTCGGTAATGGCGCAGCTGCTGTATGGCACCGGCATGCGCCTGATGGAATGCCTGCGCCTGCGCATCAAGGATGTGGACTTCGCCCGCAATGAAATCTGCGTGCGCAGCGGCAAGGGCAACAAGGACAGGCGGGTGCCCCTGCCGGCAGCCCTGCATGCGCGGCTGCTGCGCCAGCGTGACTGGGCGCTGCTGGTACACAGGACCGACCTCGGCGTTGGCCTGGGCCACGTGCACCTGCCGGACGCGCTGGCGCACAAGTACCCCAATGCCGCGACCGACCCGGGTTGGCAGTACCTGTTTCCATCGGCGCGGGTGTCGCTGGACCCGCGCACGGGTGGGTCCGGCCGGCACCACACCAGCGAGGAGACCCTGCAGCGGGCGGTGAAGGCGGCCCGGGCCAAGGCGGGCATCTGCAAGCCGACAACCTGCCATAGCCTGCGGCATTCCTTTGCCACGCACCTGCTGGAATCCGGGCACGACATCCGCACGGTGCAGGAGCTGCTGGGGCACAAGGATGTGGCCACCACGCAGATATATACGCATGTGCTGGGCCGTGGCGCGGGTGGGTTGCTGAGCCCGTTGGATCGGCTGCCGGGTGCGCTGGCTGTGGCGTGATTCCCCGGGGAGTCCTGCGGGGTAGCGCCCCATGCGCACCTTTCACGCTTTGTGCCTGCGTGGGGACAACGTCCTCGCGCAGGCAGCGGGCAACAGCCTGCCCCCCGTCATTGCGCGCATGCCGCTGGTGGCGTGCCATCGGCACACCGCCATGCTCCGCCCGTTCAGCCGTCCAGCAACGCCTTGTCGCGCACGGCACCCTTGTCGGCGCTGGTCGCGAGCAGGGCGTAGGCCTTCAGCGCGGTGCTTACCTTGCGTGGGCGGGCCTGGGCGGGCTTCCAGCCGGTGGCGTCCTGTTCGGCGCGGCGGCGTGCCAGTTCGGCATCGTCCACCAGCAGGTTGATGCCGCGCTGCGGGATGTCGATGCGGATGCGGTCGCCGTCGCGCACCAGGCCGATGGTGCCGCCAGCGGCGGCCTCCGGGGAGCAGTGGCCGATGCTCAGGCCCGAGGTGCCACCGGAGAAGCGGCCATCGGTGAGCAGGGCGCAGGCTTTGCCCAGGCCCTTCGATTTCAGGTAGCTGGTGGGGTAGAGCATCTCCTGCATGCCGGGGCCACCCTTGGGGCCTTCGTAGCGGATGACCACCACTTCGCCGGCCTGCACTTCATTGCCGAGGATGCCTTTCACTGCGGCGTCCTGGCTTTCATAGACGCGGGCATTGCCCTCGAAGACATGGATGGATTCGTCCACGCCGGCGGTCTTCACCACGCAGCCGTCAGCGGCGAGGTTGCCATACAGCACGGCCAGGCCACCTTCGCTGGAGAAGGCGTGGGCCACATCGCGGATGCAGCCTTCGGCGCGGTCAGCGTCCAGCGTGGGCCAGCGCGTGGACTGGCTGAAGGCCGCCTGCGTCGGGATGCCCGCAGGGCCGGCCTTGTAGAACTGCAGGATGGTCTGGTCGCGGGTCTGGGTGATGTCCCACTGCGCGATGCCGGCGCCGAGCGTGCGGCTGTGCACGGTGGGCACGTCGGTATGCAGCAGGCCACCGCGCGCCAGCTCGCCGAGAATGGCCATGATGCCGCCGGCGCGGTGCACGTCTTCGATGTGGTACTTCTGCGTGTTGGGCGCCACCTTGCACAGCTGCGGCACGCGCCGCGAGAGGCGGTCGATGTCGCGCTGGTCGAAGGCCACCTCGGCCTCCTGCGCGGCGGCCAGCAGGTGCAGGATGGTGTTGGTGGAGCCGCCCATGGCGATGTCCAGCGTCATCGCGTTCTCGAAGGCCTCGAAGGTGGCGATGCCACGCGGCAGCACGTTGGCTTCCTCGCCGCCGTACCAGCGGTGGCACAGCTCCACGATCAGCCGGCCGGCGCGCTTGAACAGCGCCTCGCGGTCGCTGTGCGTGGCCACCACCGTGCCGTTGCCCGGCAGCGACAGGCCCAGCGCCTCGGTCAGGCAGTTCATGGAGTTGGCGGTGAACATGCCCGAGCACGAGCCGCAGGTGGGGCAGGCGCTGCGCTCGATGGCGGCCACCTGCTCGTCGCTGACCTTCTCGTCGCCGGCGGCAACCATGGCGTCGATCAGGTCGAGCTTGTGGTCGGCCAGTTTGGTCTTGCCTGCTTCCATCGGCCCGCCGGACACGAACACCACCGGGATGTTCAGGCGCAGCGCGGCCATCAGCATGCCGGGGGTGATCTTGTCGCAGTTGGAAATGCACACCAGCGCATCGGCGCAGTGCGCGTTGGCCATGTATTCCACCGAGTCGGCGATGATCTCGCGGCTGGGCAGCGAATACAGCATGCCGTCGTGGCCCATGGCGATGCCGTCATCCACCGCGATGGTGTTGAACTCCTTGGCCACGCCGCCGGCCGCCTCGATCTCGCGCGCCACGAGCTGGCCAAGGTCCTTCAGGTGGACGTGGCCGGGCACGAACTGGGTGAAGGAGTTGACGACGGCGACGATGGGCTTGTGGAAGTCACCATCGGTCATGCCGGTGGCGCGCCACAGGGCGCGTGCGCCTGCCATGTTGCGGCCGGCGGTGGAAGTTCTGGAGCGGTATTCAGGCATGGGGGCGAGCGGAATTTGCTGGCGGCAGTGTGGGGAGATCGATTCTGCATCAAGTTCCCGGTTGCAGCTGCAACCAACGAAGCCGGGCGGTTTCCCCCTCTCCCCAACCCCTCTCCCGCGAGGGGAGAGGGGCTTTGATTCCCGCCAGCGGTGGCGCTCACCGCAAGCATTGCTTCAAGCCCCTCTCCCCTTGCGGGAGAGGGGTTGGGGAGAGGGGGCTCAACGTAAAAGCGCCCACCACCTGAAACCCGATTCAGCTTCGGCAGCCACGTTGTTTTCGCATTTGCATCTTCATCGGGCATCATTCGGGTATTACTTTGACGGGGAATCCGCCATGAAGCGTTCCAGGACCACCGCGCTGCTGTTGATGAGCGCCGCGCCGCTGCTGTTCACCGCCTGCCAGAAGCAAGAGAGCGTGCAGGTGCAGGAAGGGCTCTACACCTCGGTGGAAGCCTGCAGCGAAGCGACCGGCGACCCCTCCAGCTGCCGTCAGGCATTCGCCACCGCGCAGCAGCAGGCCGCCGATGCCGCACCCAAGTACGCCAGCAAGGAAGAGTGCGCCAAGGAGTACCCGGCCGAGCAGTGCGTGCAGCAGCACACCAGTGCCGGCACCTCGTTCATCGGGCCGATGATGATGGGCTTCTTCATGTCGCAGATGCTCAACAACAGCCGTGGTGCGGTGGCCGCAGCGCCGGCCTCGCAGCCTGCATTCCGTGACAACGCCAACGGCTGGGCCAAGCCGGCCGCGGCACCGGGCGGCACCGGTGGCATGAACACCAACAGTGGCATTGGTGCGGGCAAGGCCGGCCTGGCGCCAGTGACCAGCCAGCCGAACCGTGTGGTGACCGCCAGCCGTGGTGGCTTCGGCGCACGCAGCAGCGGCCGCACCAGCGTCGGCGGTTGATGCGGTGAAGCGTGTTGCCATTGCCGAGCGCAGCAACTGGCGTGCCCGCGCGGCCGAGGCCGGTTTCCGCTTCCACACCATCGCCGGCGCGCCGTACTGGGATGAAACCGCGTACTACGCCTTCACCCTGCGCCAGATAGAGAACGATCTGGAAGACCCCAGCGCCGAGCTGCACGCGATGGCGCTGGATCTGGTGGGCGAGGTGGTGGCCAGCGAGGCGCTGATGGCGCAGCTGGCCATTCCCGAACCGTTCCGCGACTGGATTGCCGAAAGCTGGCGCCGCCGCGACCCGCATCTCTATGGCCGGCTGGATTTCGCCTATGACGGCAACGGCCCGGCCAAGCTGTACGAACTCAATTACGACACGCCCACCTCGTTGTACGAGGCCGCGTTCTTCCAGTGGCAATGGCTGGAGGACCAGCGCAACCGTGGCGTGCTGCCGCAGCAGGCCGACCAGTTCAACTCCATCCACGAAGCATTGGTGGAACGCTTTGCCGAGCTGTCCGCGCGCCTGCCACCGCCGCTGTATTTCAGCGCGGTGCGTGAATCGGAAGAGGACCAGGGCACGGTGGCTTACCTGCGTGACTGCGCATCGCAGGCGGGGCTGCACGGCGCGGCCATCGCCATCGAGGACATCGGTCTTTCCGCCGACGGGCGCTTCACCGACATGGACGATGTGGTGATCGGCAGCCTGTTCAAGCTGTATCCGCTGGAAGACCTGATGCAGGAGGAATTCGGCGCTGCATTGCCGCGTTCGGGCGTGCAGCTGCTGGAGCCGGCGTGGAAGGCGGTGCTGAGCAACAAGGGCATCCTGCCGCTGCTGTGGCAGCGTCATCGCGGCCATCCCAATCTGCTGGAAGCGCATTTCGATGATGGCGGCGCGCTGCCGACGGGTTGGGTGCGCAAGCCGTTGCATTCGCGCGAAGGTGCCAACGTTGCCATGCACATGGACGACGGCAGCTGGCAGCAGAGTGAAGGCCCCTACAGCGGGCCGAGCATCCGGCAGGCGCTGCACGCGCTGCCGTCGTTCGACGGCAACTACCCGATGGTCGGCAGCTGGGTGGTGGGCGACCGCGCCTGTGGCATCGGCGTGCGCGAGGACGACAGCCGCATCACCCGTGACAGCGCCCGCTTCCTGCCGCACGCCATCATTGATGACGCGCCGCAGGGGAGCACGCGGATCTACCTCTGAGCATGGCGATACGGCGGCCACCGGGAAGCAGGTGGCGCGCCGTGGAGGTGCCGGGCCGGCATTTTGACGACGGGCGCAGCCTGGGTGCCTATGCCGACCGCGTTGCCGTGCGGTGCCATCGTTGTGGTGCGGCGGGCTGGATACTGGCGCAATGGCAGCCCTGTCGCTGGAGTGCGCGTTTCCGCTGCTCCAGCTGCAGTGCCGCAGCGGACAGCGGTAATGGCCGCTGGTTGGGTGCCGTGCAATGGAGTGGCCGCCGCCCGTGCGGCTACTGCGGACATCAGTGGGTCAGTGTCTGCGAGCGCCGGCCATCGGCTGAAACGAGGATGCCACCGACACTGCCCGGTCGCTGCGCGCAGTGTGGGCGGCAGTGCGAGGTGGAGATCTGCATGCGGCCCGTGCGCGATGGCGCGCCCGTCGATCCGCATTTCGGCCTGCCACTGCGGTTGGTGGAGCCGACCCGTGCAGGCGTGGTCTGGGCCTACAACGAAGCGCATCTGCAGGCCTTGCAGGCGTTCGCGGTGGCGAAGCTGCGCGAAGGCAATGGCGTGCATTCTTCCATGTTCTCGCGGCTGCCAACGTGGATGAAGCAGGCGCGGCATCGACGCGTGCTGCAGCAGGCAGTGGAGCGCCTGCTAGGCCGTCTGCAGGACGCCTAGAGCAGGCCGTCGCGCTTAACCGCGAGGTAGCGTTCCACCAGTGCGCCGGGGAGTTCTTCGGCGGTGACGTCGAGCACCATCACCCGGTGGCTGCGCAGGGCTTCATGAGCATCGGCGCGTTGCTGCAGGTAGCGCGCGATGGCACCGGCCTGCACCGCGTCGGGGATGGTCTCCACATCGCGTGCGAGGGCCTGGTCCAACTCACGTTCGCGCAGGCTGGCCACGCAGACAAGATGACGTTTCTGCAGCAGGCGCACGGCAGTGAGCAGGTCTTCGATGTCTTCATCGCGCACGTTGGTGACCAGCATCACCAGTGAACGGCGCGGCTGCCGCAGCGAGAGTTCGGTGGCGGCGGCAAGGTAGTCGGTGGCGACGGGTTGCGGCTGCAGGTCGTAGCTGGCGCGCAGCAGGGTGTCGATGGCGCCGAGGCCGCGCTGCGGCGCCACCCAGCGGCTGTCACCACCGGTGGCGAACATGCCCACGCCGTCGCCCTGGCGCAGTGCCAGGTAGGACACCACCAGCGCGGCGTTGAGCACATGGTCGAAATGCGAAAGGCCATCCTCCTCGGCCATCATGCGGCGGCCGGTGTCGATCATCATCAGCAGCTGCTGGTTCTTCTCGTCCTGGTATTCGCGTGAGATCAGCTTGCGCGCGCGGGCGGTGGCCTTCCAGTCGATCTGGCGCAGGCTGTCACCGACGCGGTACTCGCGCATCTGGTGGAAGTCCGTGCCTTCGCCACGGCGGCGCTTGAGGTGGGCACCGACCAGACGCGAGGCCATTTCCGCGCTGAGCAGCGCCAGCCGTGTGAGCGGGGCGAAGTTGGGGTAGACGCGGACCGTCTGCGGCGTGCCGGCCGTGCGCAGCTGTCGCCACAGGCGCAGCGGTGAATGCAGGCGCAGGTGCACGCCATCGAACACGAAGGTGCCACGGTTGGCAGGCGTGAGCCGGTAGCTGAAACGGGTTTCGCTGGCACGCGGCAGCTGCAGGGTGCGCGGCAGGCCGGGCGTCTGCCAGCCATCGGGCACGAGGTCGTAGACGTCCACGCGCTGGCGGCCGAAGGCATCGAGCTGCAGCCAGGTTTCGCGTTCGACGCCGAGCGCGAGGGAATCGGGCAGCTCACGCCGCACCAGCGGTGTGGGGCTGCGCCACAGCAGCAGGGCATCGAGCAGAGCGAGTGCGCCGATGGCGGCACCGGTGATGGTCCATGCAAGCTGCGGAAGGTAATTCAGCGCGACGGGAACGCCGAGCAGGCCCCAGAGGGCCAGCAGGATGAGCAGGAGCGGGGCAGGTCTCATGGGTGTACTCCGCTGCTGGAAGCACCCCTCCCCAGCCCTCCCCTTTGCGCTTCGCGCAGAAGGGAGGGGGCAGGGCTCCTCCCCTTGGGGGCGCAGCCCACAGGGGGAGGCTGGGAGGGGGTTGGGTTTTGGGGCATGTGGCGGTGAAGCGAACGGCTACCCCTCCCCAACCCTCCCCTTTGCACTTCGCGCAAAAGGGAGGGGGCAGGGTGGCCCCTCCCCTTGGGGGCGCAGCCCGCAGGGGGAGGTTGGGAGGGGGTTGGGTTTTGGGGCATCTGGCGGTGAAGCGTGGAGCTACCCCTCCCCAACCCTCCCCTCTGCGCTTCGCGCAGAAGGGAGGGAGCAGGGCCCCTCCCCTTGGGGGCGCAGCCCACAGGGGGAGGCTGGGAGGGGGTGGAAGTGCTCATCGCTGGCACCTGCGGGATCACTTGCGCGGGGCCTCTACCTTGGCGAGCAGGGCGGTGAGGGCGTCGTCGGTGGATTGGCCTTCGATCTGCAGCTCGGGGGCAAGGGTGATGCGGTGGCGCAGGGTGGGCTTGGCGATTTCGCGCACGTCGTCGGGGGTGACGAAATCACGCCCGGACAGAACCGCCTGCGCGCGCGCCGCACGCACCAGACCGATGCTGCCGCGCGGGCCGGCGCCCAGCGCGATGCCCGGCCACTTGCGGGTGGCGGCGACAATACGCACCGCGTAGTCGATGACCTGCGGGTCCACGGTGATCGCGGCCACTGCTTTCTGCAGCGCGACCACATCGGCGCCGGACAGCACGCGCGGCACCTGCGACAGGTTGAAGTCGCCGGCGGTGCGGCCGGTGGTGATAGCCTCCACCATGCGCTTCTCGTCCTCCAGCTGCGGGTAGTCGATAAGCACCTTCAACAGGAAGCGGTCCAGCTGTGCTTCGGGCAGCGGGTAGGTGCCTTCCTGCTCCACCGGGTTCTGCGTGGCCAGGGTGAGGAAGGGCGGCGTGAGCGCGAACGCCTTGCCTTCGATGGTGACCTGGCCTTCCTGCATCACTTCCAGCAGCGCCGACTGGGTCTTGGCCGGGGCACGGTTGATCTCGTCGGCCAGCAGCAGGTTGGTGAAGACCGGGCCGCGACGGATCTTGAAGCTCTCTGCCTTCGGGTCGTACACCGCATGGCCGCTTACGTCGCTGGGCATCAGATCGGGGGTGAACTGCACGCGCGCGTAGTCCAGCTCCAGTGCCTGCGCCAGGGCGCGCACCAGCAGGGTCTTGCCCAGCCCGGGCACGCCTTCGATCAGCGCATGGCCGCCGGCCAGCAACGCGATCAGTATCTGGTCCAGCACATCGGCCTGGCCGATGAAGGCCTGGCCCACGGCTTCGCGGACACGTTCCACGCGCGCGATCAGGTTGGCGTTGTCAGCCGATGGCGCAGCCGGTGCGGTGGCGGCTTCAGGCGCGGCAGGCGGTGTGGTGAGCGATGCGGGTTCGTCACCGGGAAGGTTGGGCGGCAGCGGCGTCTGGTTCATAGCTGGTTTCTCATCTGGATGAGCAGGCGGATACGGTCACGCAGGGCGGTGTCGTCGCGCGAGCCGGGTTGCTGCAGGGCAGTCTGCACGCGCGTGAGCGGCCATTTCAGGTGGTCGGCGATGGCCTGCGCCTGCGCATCACCGGCCAGTGCCGCGGCAAGCGGCGCACGGCGGCGCAGGCGGGCGAGGAAGGATTGGCGCACGGCTTCATACAGCAGCGGCGTCTTGCCGTAGCGGTGCAGGAATTCGCCGGCGGCGCGCACATGCTCCAGCAGCGAGCGGCGGTCGCCGCGTGGCGAGGGCAGCAGCGCGCCGAAGCGTTGGCTGATCATCCACAGCCATGCCAGCAGGGCCAGCAGCAGAGGCACCCATACCGGCCAGCCGCGCTTGTAGATCAGCTTCCACAGCGAGGGCATCTGCATTTCATAGATCAGGTGCACGGTGCCCTTGCCGTAGTTGGGCGAGAGCACCAGACGCGCCAGGTCACGGTGTGGAATATCGCGCAGGCCGGTGTCACGTGCGTCTTCGCCATTGCGCAGGAAGTCGGTGCTGCCGAGTATGTCCACACGGCCGGCACCGTAGCGCAACCGCGCCCAGGCCAGGGTCTTGTCGGTGCCATCCCCCCAGCTGCGTTCGCTGCGGACTTTGCCGGCGAGAGTGAAGCGGGTGCCGCTGCAGAATTCCAGGTGGTGTTCCTGCCCGGGGACCTGCCACGGCTGGCAGCGTGCGCGCACCTCGCTGGTCTGCACGCCCAGGCGCTCAAGCAGGCCACGGTCATCGTCGTCGAGGTCTTCATCGGGCTTGGGCATCTGCAGCAGCAGGTGCCCGCCGAACTGCACCCAATCCAGCAGGTCGGTCACCTGCGAGGGCGTGAGCGTGCGTGGGTCGTCGAGGATCAGCACGCTGTCGCCGGGTTGCAGGTGCATGGCCGGCAGGTCCAGCTGGCGGCGTGATTCGGCGCTGAGGCCGTCACGGCGCAGGGTTTCGCGCAGGGCGTACAGCGGGTTGTAGGTGGGCTCGCCATACGCGGGCAGCGTTATCTCTTCCTTCTTCTTCTCGAAGCCGGACAGCACCCACAGCACCACCAGCCCTGCGATCAGCAGCACCACGGTGGCTATGGCGGCATTGCGTACGTTGGGCTTCATGCGGGCCACCCGTACTGGCGGTGCAGGTCGCCCATCAACGCTTCAAATTCCTGTTCGCTGGGCAGGCGCCCCGCATACGCGGCGTACTGCCAGGTGCGGACCATGTGCGCGAACAGCGTGCGGTCCTGTTCCTGCGGCATGCGCCGTGAGGCACGCAGGCACTGGGCTTCGGTAGCGCCGGGTGGCAGCACGATGTCCGCGCGCTGGCCCAGCACCTCCACCGAGGCGCGGTACAGCAGGGCCAGCGCATGGCGCGGTTTGCCTTCGTTCCACAACCGACGCGCGCTGCCCAGGATGTCGGGCGGCAGCACTTCGGGCAGCAGCAGGGCTTCGTGCTGCACCGGTGTTTGCTTCTCGCGCGGCAGGCGGCCACTGCCGCGCAGCCACGGCAGCCACCAGCGGGCGGTGAGCACGAGCGCGATCAGTACCACGCCGAGCACGATCCACAGCACGCTCTCGCTCAGCAGCGCCAACAGCTTGCCAATGAGTTTGAGAAAGCCCGGTGCGTCGGATGGCTTGGCATCAGGCCTGGGTTCGTGCGGCTTGCGTACCCAGCGTTCGACCGTGCGCTTGGCACCCAGCTGCGGGTCTTCGTAGGCGCGCGCGGCGGCCTGGCGGAAGCCGGCTGTGTCGGCCTTGCTGTCGGCGAACACGGTTTCGGGTGTGGCGGGTGCGCGCGGCGTCTGCGCAGCGCCCTTGTGGTTGCCATGGGTGGGCGCCGGCGGTGCTGGCTCGGCCTCCTGCGCGCGCAGTGGCGACACGCACACGGCCAGCACCAGCACCATCAACGGTGCCAGTTTGGCCAGGCGCTCGCGCATGCGGCGGAAGGCGATTTCAACATCCCACGCTTCCAGCTGGGTGCGCCGGTTGAGGTATAGGCCGAAGCCGGCGCCGCTGTAGAACGGGCTGATCAGGGTCATCGCCAGCCAACCCAGCAGGTTGAGGCCGATCCACGCCCAGGCGGGTGTCTCCTCGCCTATCAGTGACCAGGCCGCGCGCAGCGATTCGGACAGCAGGTCCACCGGCACGAATATGAAGATCAGGGCCACGCCGGCAAGCTGCAGCATGCTCTCGAAGTGCCAGCACACCGTGGTGAGCAGGGTGGCGTGGCCATAGCTGGCGGCGCCAAGGGTGCGCCGGCGCATGCGCCGCTGCGCGGCATCGCCCCCTTCAAGCAGGTCCACCGGCATCAGCAGCGAGCGTGCCGGGCTGAGCCGCCGCCAGCCCAGGTAGGCGTCGATGCCGCGCCAGCCCCAGCGCAGCTGCGCGCGCAGGGTCTCGCGGGTGCTGGGCTCGGCACCGAATGCACCGCGCGAGATCACATACAGCGGGATGCGCTCGAACGCCGGCTTGAACCACCACAGCGCGAACGCTGCCAGCCAGAAGTTGTCCAGCAGCCAGCCGCCGAGGTTGAACAGGGCGAACACCGGCAGCGTCACCAGCAGCCACGGCTTCCAGATGGCGCTGGCATGACGGCGCACCAGCGCGGTGCCCAGCTCCATCGCCTCCCATTGCGAACGTGCGCGCAGCACCACGTCGAGCTGGTCAATGCGCATGCCTGCCCCCGCGCCCGCCACGCCACAGCCACACGATCACCACCGTCCACAGGATGCCCGAGGCGGTGAGCTTGCCCCACATCGGTACCCACGCGATGGAGGACCAGAAGGCTTCGATGAAGGCCGCCACCAGCAGCATGAAGGCCACGCCCAGGCACAGCCGCGCGCCGATGATGCCGCCTTCCACCAGCGCATCGATGCGCCGCTTGCGGCCTGGAGCCAGCAGCCGCAGGCCCAGCTGCAGGCCGGCACCACCGGCAATGACGATGGCGGTCAGCTCGAACGGCGCATGGCCCACCACGAAACTCCAGAACGGCCCGCCGAAGCCGGCGTTCTGCAGGTGGCCGGCCACCGCGCCGATGGTGACGCCGTTGAACACCAGCACCAGGATCGTGCCGATGCCGGCCAGCAGGCCGCTGGCGAAGGTACGCAGGCCGATGCTGATGTTGTTCATGATGTAGTGGCCGAACATCGCCCAGTCGGTGCCGCTGTCGCGGCCCAGGTGGTCAGCGGCCGGGTCGTACATCTTTTCCATCTGCGCGATCTGGCGCGGATCGAGCAGCATGTGGATCAGGTCCGGCTTGTACTGCAGCAGCACGAAGATGCCCACCAGCGGCAGCACGAACAACGCGCAGGCCACCCACATCGCCGTGCCCTGGCTGCGCACGGTCTGCGGGAAATCGGCAAACAGGAATTCCACCGCGCGCTGCCAGCGCGGTGCCGGCGTGCGGTAGAGCAGGTTGTGGCCACGCTGCATCAGCTGCTGCAGGCGCTCCACCAGCTGTGGGCTGTAGCCACGGCGGCGCGAAAGTGCGTACTGCTGGCACAGGCGGCGGTAGCGTTGCGGGATGCTGTCATCGGCCGGCAGGGTGGGGTCCGGGGCGAGGCCGCGCTTTCTGCCGGCCACTTCACCACGGCGCTGCAGCCACTGCTCGAACTGCTGCCATTCGTGCTGGTAGCGGGTGACGAACTGTTCCTGTTTCATCGCCGCCCCAGCAACCAGTTGGCCATGGCGTACAGGCGCAGCACGCCGGCCTGGCCCCTGGCCTGGCTCAGCCCGCTGGCGATGTCGGCCAGCTCGTTCTGACGTGGGCCGGACAGCGCAGGCGCACGGTCGGCGAAGGCGATCAGCGCGGCCTGCTCGCCGGGCTGCAGCACCAGCGGCGGTGCCAGCGCACTGTCGGTACGCGCGGGAATCTCACCGGCACGTGGCGGCGTATGCACCACCAGCGAGCCGGCCACCAGATCACCGAGGCGGCGGCCATAGGGGTCGTACAGGCAGCTGATCAGGCCCAGCGCATAGCCGAACGGCAGCATGTCCACGGTGCGCAGCAGGTTGCGTACGATGGCCGGCATCCAGCCCAGCGGCGCGCCGTCACCGGCCACCACGCGCAGCCCCAGCACGCGCTTGCCCAAGGTCTGGCCGAACCAGACTTCCAGCACGATGGGGTAGGCCCAGAACAGCAGGAACATCAGGCCCAGGTACAGGCCCTGGCCCAGCCCGCCCAGCGCCATCAGCACCGGGCTCATCATCGCCAGCACGCCAAAGCGCACCATCAGGTCGATCAGCCAGGCAAGCGCACGCGGCACCGGGCCGGCAGCGGGCAGCTGCAATGGCACGCCTTCGGGGGTGATGACTTCACGGAAGGTGTCGAGCATGGGGCGCGCAACGCTCACCGCTTCCGCCCCTGCGGCAGGTGGCGGGGTGGTCGATCGAGGCGGGAGGTCCGGTATCCGGCCCGGACGGCTGCCTGTGGCATGCGGGTCTCGATTGCATCCTGTCAGGGCTTCGACTTTACCCGGCGCCCGTGTGAAAGCCCAGCCTGCCACCGTTGCGGTGGCAGGCAATGGGCGCTGTTTCAGCGCACCGTGCGGTTGTCGCTGTTACGCGAGAACAGCTTCTTCACCGCGCCGCCCAGGAACACCACGCCGATCAGCAGCAGCTTCCAGAACTTGGCCAGCAGCAGCCCGATCTTGGCGAACAGGCCGGCCTTGGCGGCCAGGCCGCCACCAATCAGCGTGGCCACGCCATAGGCGGCCACCTTGTCGGTGCTGGCGTTGTGGTCGGCGTAGCGCGCGCCCTCGTCGAACTCGGTGAGCGGCAGCAGGTGGTCCATGCCGGTGCGCACCGTGGAAAGCTCATCCATGGAGGCAACGGCATTCAGGCTGAGGTAGCCGTAGCGGCCTAGCACGCGGATGTCGTAGTTCAGGGCATGCGCCGGTTCGTTGTTGAAGGCCAGCTCGCGTGCCCAGTACAGCTTCTTGCTGCCGGCGTCATAACGCGGCGGCACCGCCCAGCCGACGAGGTTCAGGGTGCCGTAACCGGCCTTCTCGCGCTCCGGGTTGGCGTCACGGATGTGCTCCTGCATGGTCTTCAGCAGGTCGCTGTAGTCGATGTCCTTGGCATCACCGTCTGACACGTAACCGTCATCGGAATAGGTGACCACCACCGCCCAGCTGCCTTCTTCGACGAGGGTGGGCGTGCGCGGCACGATCAGCCCCAGCACGCTGTCATCGGGCGGGTTGCCCCACATGTCTTCCAGCACGCGGCGGGCGTCGCCCTTTTCCAGGAACTGGAATTCGCTGTCCAGGTTGAAGTGGGCCTTGGCCTCAGGCACATCGATGCGGCCGCTATGGAAATCCAGCGACTTGATGAACTGCTCGGCACTCATGCCTTGCCCTTCCTGGGCGCAGGCGGCGAACGGAACCACGCACAGCAGCGACGCAGCGGCCAGCAGGCCCAGCGCCACGGACTTGATCGACTTCATGTCTTTTCCCTGTTGGGCGTCCCCACGCCCCGACGCGCAGTGTGCGCGCGCAGCCGGCCACCCGGCAACGGGTAGGGGGCTCAGCCCTGCATGCCGCGGTACTGGTCCTTGACCTTGACGTAGTGGTCGGCCGAATAGCGCAGGCCCTCGATGTCTTTCTCGCTGAGCGGGCGCATCAGCCGCGCCGGGTTGCCGGCCCACAGCTCGCCGCTGCGCACCACCTTGCCCGGCCCGACCACGGCACCGGCGGCGATGAAGGCATTGGCCTCGATCACCGCGCCGTCGAGGATGCAGGCACCCATGCCGATCAGGCAGTAATCGCCGATGGTGCAGGCATGGATGATGCAGCCATGGCCCACGGTGACACCTTCGCCGATCAGCGTGGGGTAGCCGCCCTTGTTGTAGGGGCTGTCATGGCTGACGTGGATGACGGTGCCATCCTGCACATTGGTGCGCGCACCGATGCGGATGTAGTTCACATCGCCCCGGATGATGGTGCCCGGCCAGATGGAGGCATCGTCACCGATCACCACATCGCCGATCACGGTGCACGCCGGGTCCACGTAAACGCGCTCGCCGACGACGGGCATCTTGTCCAGGAAGGGGCGCAGGGCAGTCATGGGCGATCTTCAGCGGTGATGATGAGCGGTGGATGATACGTGGATGGGGTGGGAGAGGCAGGCCGTGCTGCGAAATGCACCCCTCCCCGGCCCTCCCCTTGGCTGCGCCAAAGGGAGGGGGCTGGAAGCCTTCTTCCGCTAGCTGGCAGGCCGCTTGAACTCCCCCTCCCTTTGGCGCAAGCCAAGGGGAGGGCCGGGGAGGGGTATGCGCCGCGCGCATCGCATGCGGGTACAGCATGTGACCCCTCAATCACCCCGCACCCTCGCCTGCTCCGCCGCATTCCGCAGTGCCTGCAGGAACCTGGCCAGTGGTGCGCTCTGCGGCTCACCGGCGCGGGTGTAGACCATCACCGGGCGCTGCCAGGCGAAACCGGGGGCGTCGAGCTTCACCCATTGGCCGGCCAGCAGTTCGGCCTGCGCAAGGCGGCTGGGCAGCAGGGTGAGGTAGCCGCCGTCGCGGACCATGGCGCGCATGAATTCCGGTGAGCCGCTTTCCATGGTGTTGAGCGGTGGCTCCAGCCCCGCTTCGTGGAAGCGTTGGCGGAAGGCGGCCTCCACCGCACCCAGCCGGCGGCCGAAGATCCATGCCTGCTCCAGCAGCTGGGCAGGGCTGATGCCACGCTGGCGGGCGAGGAGATGGCGCACGCTGGCGAGCACGCGGTACTCGTCCTGCATCAGCACATCGCTGTGGATGCGCGGGTCGGGGTCGCCGTCGCCGAAGGTGTGCAGGGTGACCACCGCATCCAGCTCACGGGTGAGCAGGCCGGGCAGCAGTTCCGGCAGGATGCCGCCGCTGACATGTACGCCGATGCGCGGCCAGTGCCGGCGCAGCGCCAGCACGGCGGGCGCCACCAGCGACCCGGCGGTGCTCGGGCCGGTGCCGATCCGCACCTGGCCTTCGGCGCCGGTCTGCAGCTCCTGCAGGCGGTCCTCGAAGCGGCGCACCGCATCGTGCGCGGGCTGGGCGTGCTCCATCAGCAGCCGGCCCACGTCGGTGAGCCGCGCCTCGCGGCTGCCGCGCTCAAACAAGCGCGCGCCCAGCTGCTGCTCCAGCGCCTGGATGCCCTTGCTCAGCGCCTGCTGGGTGCGGCCCGTGGCAGCGGCGGCCCGGGTGAAGCTGCCGTGCTCGACCACGGAGAGGAAATAGCGGAGCTGGCGCAGGTCCATTGGGCGCACGTGTTACAACCAATAGTTGTGGATCGTACGCGAATTGGTTGGCGGTTGCGGGGCAGGGCGGCCGATAGTCGGGCCATCGCATCACTCCCGGGAGGGAAACGCATGGCCAGCCTCAACGCGGTAAAGCAGTGGGACCAGCAGTACGATCTCGTCATCGGTGGCTTCGGCCTTGCCGCCATGTGCGCGGCCATCGAAGCGCATGACCTGGACCCGAGCCTGTCCATCCTCATCCTGGAGAAGGCCAACGAGGCCGAGACCGGCGGCAACAGCCGCGTGGCCGGGCAGTCGCTGCTGATCACCAAGAACGCCAAGGTGCTGGCCGAGTACCAGCGCAGGATGAGCGTGGCCAACCCGATTCCGGAAGACATGCTGGTGCCGTGGTCGGAGGCGATGGAGGCGTTGGAACCGTGGATCCAGGAACGCGCGGCGCAGGCAGGCGCGCAGTTCATCCATGGCACCGGCTTCTCCGAGCGTGACGCGGTGCTGGAGTTCCCCGAGTTCGGCGCGCGCGAGGCGGTGCACTGCACCGCCACCATCCTGCCGATTCCGTCCGGTGTGTACCTGGCCTTCCGCGAGAACATCCGCCTGCGCCCGCGCATCCAGATCGCCTACGAATCGCCGGTCAAGGATCTGGTGCAGGACCCGGACACGCTGGAGGTGTTCGGCGTGATCGCCGAGCAGAACGGCCAGCGCGTCGCCATCCGCGCCAACAAGGGCGTGGTGATGGCGACCGGTGGTTTCGAGGCCAACCTGGACATGCAGCGCAACTACTTCGGCCTGGCCAACCCGGCGCCGCTGGGCACGCCGCACAACACCGGCGACGGCATCAAGATCCTGCAGAAGGCCGGCGCCGACCTGTGGCACATGCGCAATCAGGGCCAGTCCGGTGGCATCTGGCCGGGCTTCAAGCCGGAGGGCTTCGTCAACGGCTTCCTGCGCAATTTCTTCTGGCAGAGCTTCAGCTGGATCGAGGTGGATGCCAACACCGAGCGTTTCTACAACGAGACCGCCGAACTGCAGCTCACCCACTACAAGGAAAAGAAGCACGGCCATTGGGTGGACACGCCGCACTACCGCGCGCAGCCGGTGCACATGATCTTCGATGCCATCACCTGCCAGTACAACAAGCTGGTGGTGGAAGTGATGAGCTGGAACCCGGTGGTGCGCGGCTACCAGTGGTCCGATGACAACTCCGTGGAAGTGGAGAAGGGCTGGATCCAGAAGGCCGACACCCTCGAAGAGCTGGCGGTGAAGATCAACCGTGACCCGGCCAGGCTGCGCACGGCGGTGGACCGCTACAACGCCGCCTGCGCCGCGAAGCAGGACGCCGACTTCGGCCGCAACCCGGACACGTTGTTCCCGATCGCTCAGGCACCGTTCTATGGCGTGCGCATCGACCCGGTGATTGTCTGCACCGGTGGTGGTGCGCGCCGCAACATCAAATCCGAAGTGCTGGACCATGACGGCAAGGCCATTCCGCGCCTGTACGAAGCCGGTGAGATGGGTTCGATGTTCTCGGACCTGTACCAGAACGGTTCGTACCTGACCGAAGCGATGATCTCCGGCCGCGCCGCGGGCCGCGAGATCGTCGGTCTGACGAACTGGGAGGGCTGAGCATGAAGGTTGCCACCCCTGCGATGAAGCTGGACGTGCGCATCAACGACGTGAAGGCCGAGGACGGCCTGCTGGTGATGGATGGAGTGGCCGGCATGCTGCCGTGCAGGACCAGCCTGACCCCGGCCGAGTTCCGCCAGATGATGAAGCTGGCGCTGCGGCCGAGTGTGCTGGCGTTGTTGTTCAGGAGGTGAGGGGAGGTGGGGTCATCGTCTCTGCCAAAGCCAAAGCACCCCTCCCCAACCCTCCCCTTCGCTGCGCGAAAGGGAGGGGGCAGAGCCAAGAGCCAAAGCACCAGATACTTCGCAGCTGCCTAAGCCCCTCTCCCGCTTGCGGGAGAGGGGTTGGGGTGAGGGGAGCAGTTTGCAGTGCGCTGAAAGCCAGCAGCCAAAGCCGTTCTCGGCCACAGCCACCATCCCACCCAACGTTCGACAAGCCAACGTACCAGCCACCCTCTTCGCTGTGCGAACGAGCGGGTTTACACCATCAACGCCGATTGCGCGAAAGCACCATCGAATAGGCGAAGCGGCCGGGCGGGTGCAGGCTGATGGCCATCAGCAGCAGGCGGCCGTTGGCGTCACGGTAACGGCGCTGCACGCGCATCGCCGGCTCGTTCTTCTTGATGTCCAGCAGCTTGGCGTCTTCGGCATCGAAGGAGGATGCATCGAACACCTGCTCCACCCGCGAGAGCTTGGCCGGGTCCAGGAAGCGCGCCACCGCGCGCGCTGCGCCGGTCACGTCCAGCAGCTTGTCGGCGGGTACACCGGTGCGTACCGGCACCAGCATCTCGGTGACGGCGATGGGCTCGCGGCTGTCCTCTTCCAGGCGCAGGCAGTGCAGGCGCAGGTACTCCTTGCCAGCGTTGATCTCCAGCCGCTGCGCCATTGCCGCATCGGCAGTGTGGCGGGTGGCCTGCAGCACCTTCAGGCGGGTGCTGTTGCCGTACTGCAGCAGCAGGTCGACCGTGTCGATCTCATGCTCGTAGCGCATGGCCGCACTCTGCGCGATCACCCGCGTGCCGGCACCGGGGCGGCGCTGCACCAGCCCGGCGGTGATCAGCTGCGCCAGCGCCGCACGTGCGGTATGACGGCTGACATCGAAGCGTTCACACAACTCCAGTTCGGTGGGCAGCAACGTACCGACCGCGTAATCCCCCTTCTCGATTGCCGCCTGCAACAGATCGCCGAGCTCGGCATAGCGGGGTTTGCTGCGTCGCGTACCAGTCATGTGTACAGATCCTTGTTCAAAGTCTTCGCGAAAGTTCCTGCCAGTGTTGTTCCAGGGTTTCGCGGTGTTCGGGAGCGGCAATTGCGATCAGGGCACGGGCCCTGGCGTGGACATCGAGGTGGCGCAGGTCGGCGATGCCATATTCGCTGACGATGCAGTCCGCATCCACGCGCGCCAGGCTCACTGGCCCCGCGGGGAGTATCGGGACGATCCTGCTCTCACCCTTCGGTGTGCTGGCCGGTAGCGCAATGATGCCGCGACCACCGGCCGATTGGCGAGCGCCCTGCAGGAAGTCTGGCAGACCGCCGACGCCGCTGAGCTGCCGCCCGGAAAGAAATTCACCATTCACCTGACCCAGCAAATCCACCGATAACGCACTGTTGATGGCGGTAAGTCGCGGTATCGCGCCAAGAACGGAATGATCGTGAGTGTGTCCCACCTCACGGAACGTAATGTTCCGTTGTGCAATGTCGTATAGCGATTGCGTTCCGAGTGCCACACCCGCCGTGACCGCGTCCTGCGCGGGCGATAGCGCCCCGGCTTCGAGCAGGCCGAGCAGGCCATCGGAAACCATACCGCTATGTATGCGCAGGTTGCGGCGGCCCTGCACCGCACGCAGAACCGCTGATTGCAGGCGTCCCAGGCCCAGTTGCAGAGTGGCTCCGTCCTCGACCAGGGTGGCCACCTGTGCGGCCACGGCATCCATCGCGGTGTCCACCGGTGGGTCGGGAATCTCCAGCAACGGCATCTCACATTCGACCGCTGCCGTGATGCGTGCCAGCGGAATTGACGGACCGCGCGTGCGCGGCATCCGCGGGTTGATATGGGCCAGGATCCGCGCGGCGCGCGGCCATGCCGCGGGCGTGAAGTCACAGGCCAGGCCGAGCGAGCAGTTGCCGTCATCGTCCGGCGGCGCCACCTGTACCAGCACCGTGTCGAAGGCCACCACCTCGCGCAGCCAGCGCCAAGTGGCGGTGTAGGTCATCGGCAGGTAATCCACGCGCCCGTCCAGCCATGACGCGCGCAGCTCGCTGCTGAGGAAGATGGTGCGCTGGCGCGTCTGCGGATGCAGGCCGGCGAAATCGAAGGTGTTGACCGTGGGAATGTGCACACCGGTGAAACGCAGGCCGGCGCACCGTTCCGGTTGCTGCCGCAGCCACGACTCGAACAGCAGCGAGTGCCCCGCGCAGCCCGGCGCGAAGACCTCCCGGCCTTGGGCAAGGTGGTCGAAGAAGGTGTCGGCGTCCAACGGTCGTGGCATGGGCGGTGATTGCAGGTTCTGGAAGACGGATCATATGATATGTCCGGACAAAGTCGGTTATGCTCTTTTCACGCGGTGCCCCCGCGTCCCGCCCGCCTGCAACGAGACCACGCCCCGCGATGACCACGCCTGCAGCCACCCTCAGCGAACAGCTCGCCCAGCGCCTGCAGCAGCCGGTGGATACGTCGGCCCGGCAGCGCGCTGCGCTGCTGCTGGTGGACTGGCTGGGCTGTGCGCTGGCGGCCCTGCGCTACCCACTGGCCACGCAGCTGTGCTCGCTGGTGCAGGCGCAGCCGGCCGGCAGGGCAGAGGCCTTGGGCGTGGGCCGGCGGGGTGTCGCCGATGCGCTGCTGCTCAATGGTGCGCTCGGCAACGTGCTGGAAATGGACGATGTGCACCGTGGTGCCATCCTGCATCCCGGCCCCGTGGTGATTCCGGTGGCACTGGCCACCGCGCAGGCCGAAGGTGCCGACGCCCACGCGCTGCTCGACGCCATCGTGCGTGGTTACGAAGCCACCATCCGCGTGGGCCGCGCGCTGGGCCGTGGCCATTACCGCTACTGGCACCCCACCTCCACCGCCGGTGCCTTCGGTGCCGCTGCTGCTGCCGCTTCCGTGCTGCGCCTGCCCGCCGATGCCGTGGCCGATGCGCTGGGCAACGCGGGCAGCCGCACCGGTGGCCTGTGGCAGATGCGCCATGAGCCGGTGCCGACCAAATCCCTGCACAACGCCGAGGCCGCGCGCAGCGGCTGGCTGGCCGCGCAGCTGGCGCACACCGGCATGCGCGGACCGCGCCGCATACTGGAAGGCGAACAAGGCCTGTTCGCCGCCACCGCACCCGATGCCCAGCCCGAGCTGGTAACGGCGGACGAAGCCGATTGGCTGATCCACAGCACCAGCCTCAAGCCATGGCCCGCGTGCCGGCATGCGCACCCGGCCATCGATGCGCTGCTCGATGCCCTGCACGGCGTGCAGCCCGAGGACGTGGAGCGCGTGGAGGTGCACACCTATGCCGAAGCCCTGCGCTTCTGCGACCGCGCCCAGCCGCACACCGAACTGGAAGCGAAGTTCAGCCTGCAGCATGCGCTGGCCAGCATCCTTGCCCATGGCCGCCCGCAGCTGGCGCACTACACCGCCGAAAGCTGTGGCGATGATGACGTGGTGCAGTGGCGCAGCCGCATCCATCTGGCCGAGGACACCGACTGCAGCCGGCGTTTTCCCGCGCACTACGGTGCTGCGGTCACGCTGCAGCTGGCCGATCATCGGCAGGTGCAGGCCGCGCGTGTCGATGCCTGGGGTGACCCCGAGTGCCCGATGTCGGCGGACAATGTCATCGCCAAAGCGCTGGCGCTGGCGCAGTGGGGAGGCGTATCCGCAGGCTTGGCGCAACCCCTCTTTGGGCAGGTGCAGGCGCTGGCCGAAGGCGGCAGTCTGGACGCCCTGAACTCGATGTTGGCACGGGTGGCCTGATGCGATTGACCGAAGCCCTGCTGCAGCACGCGAGCACGCTGCGCTTTGAAGACCTGTCCGCCGAAGCCGTGGCCGCCACACGCGTGTTCGTGATGGATTCGGCGTCGGTGGGCATCTCCGGCTCCGGCCCGCAGGTGCCGCTGACCCAGACGGTGCGCCGCAGCGCCGCCAGCTACGGTGTGGGCACCGGTGCGCGTGCATGGGTGACCGGCGAGCCGCTACCTGCGGCCAGCGCGGCGATGGTCAACGGCTACCAGATACACAGCCAGGAATTCGATTGCGTGCACATGCCGGCAGTGGTGCATCCGCTGGCGGTCATCCAGTCGGCGCTGTTCGCCGCTGCCGAGCAGCGGGCCAATGTCGATGGTGTGGCGGTGGACGGCAGGGCGCTGATCACCGCGCTCAACGTGGCGGTGGATGTGGCCACGCTGATCGGCATCAGTGGCCGCGCGCCGATGCGCTTCTTCCGTCCGTCGATGTGTGGCGCACTGGGTGCGGCGGCGGGCATCGCTCACCTGTATGGCGCGGACGAAACAACGCTGCGTCGCGCGCTGGGCCTCACCTACAGCCACCTGTCCGGCACCATGCAGGCGCATGTGGAAGGCTCGCCGATGCTGGCGCTGCAGGTTGCATTGAACGCGCGCGCTGCAGTGAGCTGCTGGGAACTGGCGCGCAACGGTTTCCCCGCGCCACGCGAGTTCCTGGAAGGCCCGTTCGGCTACCTGCCGTTGATCGAAGGCGAGTTCGACACCGCGCCATCACTGCAGAAACTGGCTGCACGCGAGCCGCAGATGCTAACCGTCAGCCACAAGGTGTTCCCGACCGGCGGTGCCGCGCACGCCGCGCAGGACATGCTGATGGAGCTGCGCCAGCAGCATGGCTTGAATCTGGAGAACGTGGTGCGAATCGAGCTGCAGGCACCGCCGCTGGTGCGCCGGCTGGTGGGTCGCCCGTATCAGCCCGGCATGGAAACCAGCTATGCGCGCCTGTGCCTGCCGTACCTGCTCGGCACCGTGCTGCTGGACGGA
This sequence comes from Stenotrophomonas sp. UBA2124, assembly GCA_002329155.1. Lineage (GTDB taxonomy): Bacteria > Pseudomonadota > Gammaproteobacteria > Xanthomonadales > Xanthomonadaceae > Stenotrophomonas. The sequence continues at coordinate 116,991 of DCXY01000024.1, forward strand.
AAGGTGGGCCTGTCGGCCTACGCTGCCGGGAAGCTGGCCGATGCACAGCTGGCCGCGTTCGCGCCGAATGTGCACCTGGTGCCCAACGACTGCGAAGACCCCAACGCGCTGGTGCCGCAGTCCATGACCGTGACCCTGCGCGACGGCACCACGCTGCACAACCACCGTGATGCCGCCATCGGCTCGCCGCAGCGCCCGCTGTCGCGCGCCCAGCAGCTTGAGAAGTTCCACCACTGCCTTGACCACGCCGCGCGGCCGTTCGATGCCGCCCGCCGTGACGCCCTCATCTCCCACTTCGACCAGCTGCAGGACATCGACGATGTCCGCGCACTGGTTGACCTGCTGATCGTCGAGACACCATGACCTACGCTACCTATTTCGAGTCGTTCGATGTCAAGGAGCTGCTCAGCCAGTTCCCGCTGGACCAGGCCTTCACCGACAAGTTCACGAACATCAGCCGCGAGGAGCTGCGCGCCGAGCAGAACGCCATGTTCCTGCGCTGCGTTGCGCGTGCGTGGCAGATTCCGTTCTACCAGCGCCTGTGGGGTGATGCCGGCATCACGCCGGAAGACATCAGGAGCCTGGACGACATCACCAAGCTGCCGGTGTTCGGCAAGCACGAGATCATGGCGTCGGTGGAAGCCAATCCGCCGCTGGGCGACTTCCACGGCTGGCAGGACGGCACCGAGGCCGGCAACAAGCCGCTGGTGTTCCACACCACCTCCGGTACCACCGGCCGCCCGCAGCCGCTGGTGTTCTCGCCGCATTCGCGCGAAGTGCAGAGTCTGCTGCTGGCGCGGCTGTACCGCTGGCAGGGCATGCAGCCCGGTGACGTGGTGCACTCGGTCTATGGCCACGGCATGATCAACGGCGGCCACTATGTGCGCGAGGCCGTCACCCATTACACGCAGGCGCTGTTCTGCTCGGCAGGCACCGGTATCGAGATGCGCTCGGCGCAGCAGGTGCAGCTGATGAAGAACATGGGTGCCAACGTGATCGTCGGTTTCGCCGACTACATCAAGAAGCTGGCCGACGTGGCGCGCGAGAACGGCCTGGTGCCGGGCAAGGACATCCCGGTGCGGATGATCTGCGGTCACTTGGGCCGCGAGTCGCGCGAGTCGCTGTCGGCGGCGTGGGGTGGCGTGGAACTGTACGACTGGTACGGCGTGGGCGACACCGGCGCCATCGCCGGCCAGGGCCCCGACCAGGACGGCCTGTACCTGATGGAAGACGCGCAGTACGTCGAAATCCTCGACGTGGACAGCGGCGCGCCCGTAGCTGATGGCGAGACCGGCGACATGGTGGTCACCTGCCTGTACAAGGACGATATCTACCCGATCATCCGCTTCAACACCCATGACGTGACCCGCGTACTGACCACGCCATCGTCGCTGGGCATGAACCTGCGCCGCATCGAAGGCTTCCTGGGCCGCAGCGACAACATGGTCAAGATCCGCGGCATCAACGTGTTCCCGCAGGCCATGGCGCCCGTGCTGGAAGAACATGCCTCGTTCGCGGGTGAGTTCATCTGCGTGGCCAGCCGCGACGCCGCAGGCCGTGACGATCTGGCCGTGCATGTGGAAACCCGTGGCGCGCTGGATGATGCCGAGCTGGCCGCTGAATTCGCTGCCTTGCTGCGCCAGCGCCTTGGCGTTGAAATGAGCATCGTGCTGGCCGAGCCGGGCTCGCTGGCACCGCTCACCGGCATCGAGGTACGGCAGAAGCCGGTGCGCCTGATCGACAAGCGTTTCGCCTGAGGAAAGCCGCGTGAGCAAGGCCGATGCACACCTGCTGAGCAGTGACCTGACCGCACAGGCGGCGCTGCTCGATGCCGGGCAGCTGGGCTGCGTGGAACTGCTGCAGCAGCAGCTGGCGGCCATCCACGCCAGCCAGCCGGTGATCAACAGCTACATCCATGTCGATGCCGAAGGCGCATTGGCGGCGGCGGCCGAATCGGACCTCCGTCGCCAGCGAGGCCAGGCACGCCCGCTGGAAGGGCTGCCGATCGCGGTGAAGGACAACATCGACGTGGCCGGCATGGTCACCACGGCCGGCATGGAAACGCGCCGGCATGATGCACCGGCCGAGGCCGACAACCCGGCGGTGGCGGCATTGCGTGCGGCGGGGGCGGTGATCGTCGGCAAGCTCAACATGCACGAAGCGGCGATGGGCGCCGACAACGACAACCCGTTCTACGGCGCCTGCCACAACCCGCACCGCCCCGGCCATACGCCGGGCGGCTCCAGCGGCGGCAGTGGCGCGGCGGTGGCGGCGGCGCTGTGTTCGGCGGCCTTGGGCACCGACACCATGGGCTCGGTGCGCATTCCCGCCAGCTATTGCGGCGTGGTGGGGCTCAAGCCGAGCTGGGGTGCGATCAGTACGCGCGGTACGGTGGCGCTGTGCCGTCGCCTGGACCATATCGGCCCGCTCACCCGCTCGGCGCGTGATCTGGGCCTGCTGCTGCGGGTGATGGCGGGTTTCGACCCGGCGTGCGCGCAGTCGCGTGACATCCATTTCCTGCCCGCCGATGCCGCATCGCTGCGCATCGGTGTGGTCGATTTCGGTGATGCCGCCGAGATCGCTCCTGATGTGCAGGCCGCGTTTGAAGACGGCCTGCGCGTGCTCACCGGTCTGGGCCATCGCCTGCAGCCACTGCCGGCGCCTGCATTCGCTTCCGGTCGCGCACGTCGCGCTGGCCTGCTGATGAGTGAGGCCGAGCTGCTGGTCGAACACGCCGAGGCATGGGCCGGTGACCGCAGCCGGTTCTCGCCGCTGCTGGTCAAGCTGATGTCGTGGGCCGAAGGCCTAAGCGCCGCCGAACTCGCCGCTGCCTCGCAGCTGGCCGACCGCGCGCAGGTGCAGCTGCAGCAGTGGCTGGCGCAGTGCGACGTGCTGGTGATGCCGACCGCACCGCAACGCGCTTTCGCCTTCGGCACGCAGGCACCGGCCAGCCAGGCCGACCTCACCGCCTATGCCAACATGGCCGGCAACCCGGCGCTGTCGGTGCCGCTGCCGGTGGCCGCCGGTGAACTGCCGGTGGGCATGCAGCTGGTGGGTAGCATCGGCGACGAACTGCAGCTGATCGCATTGGCCGAGGCCTTCCAGCAGGCCGTGTCGTGGCAACCTGCGCTCCCTGAAGCCTGCGCCGCATGGTGGCCGAAATGAAGTTGCTCGAAGGTGTCCGCGTCCTCGACCTGTCCCGCATTCTCGCCGGGCCATGGGCCACGCAGGTGCTGGCCGACTTCGGCGCGGACGTGATCAAGATCGAGCGTCCCGGCGTGGGCGACGACACCCGCACCTGGGGGCCGCCTTACCTGAAGGACGCCGACGGCAACGACAGCAGCGAGTCGGCGTATTACCTGTGCGCCAACCGTGGCAAGCGCTCGGTGGCCATCGACTTCACCCAGCCCGAAGGGCAGGCGCTGATCCGCGAACTGGTCGCGCGCTGCGACGTGCTGGTGGAGAACTACAAGGTCGGCGGCCTGAAGAAATACGGGCTGGACTACGCCAGTCTGCAGGCGATCAATCCGAAGCTGGTGTACTGCTCCATCACCGGCTACGGCCAGAACGGGCCGTATGCGCAGCGTGCGGGCTATGACGCCGCCATCCAGGCCATCGGTGGCCTGATGAGCGTCACCGGCGAACCCGATGGTGCGCCCGGTGCCGGACCACAGAAAGTGGGCGTCGCCGCCACCGATCTGATGACCGGCATGTACGCGGCCACCGCCATCCTCGCCGCGTTGCGCCACGCCGAACGTACCGGTGTGGGCCAGCAGATCGATCTCGCGCTGCTGGACACACAGGTGGCATGGCTGGCCAACCAGGCATCGAACTATCTGGTGGGTGGCGTGGTGCCGACGCGGCAGGGCACCGCGCATCCGAACATCGTGCCATACCAGGTGATGCCGGCGGCGGACGGTTACTTCATGCTCGCCGTGGGCAACGATGGCCAGTTCGCACGCTTCTGCGAGGTCATCGGCGAACCGGCACTGGCCACCGACCCGCGCTATGCCACCAACAACGCGCGCGTGGCGCACCGGGGTGAACTGGTGCCGTATCTGCAGCAGCGCCTGACTACACGTCCGGCCGACGAATGGCTGGCCGCGCTGGAGAAGGCGGTGGTGCCGGCCAACCCGGTCAACCGCATCGACCAGGTCTTCGATGACCCGCAGGTGCAGGCACGCGGCCTGCGCATCACCCTGCCGCATGCTGGCGGTGGCGAGGTGGCGATGGTGCGCAATCCGCTGAAGTTCTCGGCCACGCCGCTGCAGTACACGCAGGCTGCGCCGGTACTGGGCCAGCACACCACGAAGGTGCTGGGCGAGATGCTAAGCATGGATGCCGTGCAGCTGCAGGCCCTGCAGGCGCAGGGCGTGCTTGGCGGCGACTGATCCGCGCATGCAGTCGCACAGCGGCGAACAGACCAGCAGCTTCCGCGCGATCACCGCTGCAGTGGCAGGCACGGTGTTCGAGTGGTTCGATTTCTTTCTGTACGGCTCGCTGGCGGTGGTGCTTGGCCGGCAGTTCTTTCCGCCGGGTCATGAAACCGCCGCACTGCTTTCGGCGCTGGCGGTGTTCGGTGCGGGCTGGGTGGTACGGCCACTCGGCGCGTTGATCTTCGGCCGGCTGGGCGACCGCGTGGGCCGACGCCGCACCTTCCTGATCACCATCGTGCTGATGGGTGTGTCCACCATCGGCATCGGTGCCTTGCCCACCTATGCGCAGGTGGGGTTGCTCGCACCGGTGTTGCTGGTGACCTTGCGGCTGCTGCAGGGCATCGCCGTGGGCGGTGAGTTCGGCGGTGCCGCTACCTATGTGGCCGAGCATTCGACGCCTGCACGGCGCGGGCTCAACACCTCGCTGGTGATGGGTACAGGCACCGTCGGCCTGCTGCTGGCCTTGGGCACCATCACCGTGTGCCGGCACCTGCTGGGTGAAGCAGTGTTCGAGCAGTGGGGCTGGCGGCTGCCGTTCCTCGCATCGGTGCTGCTGCTGGCGCTCTCGGTCTACATGCGCCTGCATCTGGCCGAATCGCCCGCGTTCGAGCAGTTGCAGCGCGAGGGCAAGGTCGCACGTTCACCGCTGAAGGAAGCCTTCGGCAACCGCGAACACCTGAAGGCGATGGTGTTGGCGCTGGTGACCATGACCGCCGCACAGGGTGTGGTGTGGAATGCAGGTCAGTACTTCCCGCTGATTTTCCTGCAGCGCCCATTGGGGCTGGATGTCGGCACGGCGGGCAAGCTGATGATGTGTGCCTTGCTGTTGGCCGCGCCGTTGTTTCCCTTGGCGGGCTGGTTGTCCGATCGCATCGGTCGGCGGCCGGTGATCATCAGCGGGTTCCTGCTTGCCGGCACCACGCTGCTGCCGGCCTTCAAACTGCTCGCTGCCAGCGTGCGCCCCGCGCTTTCCTTCGGCCCGGCGCTGGCTCTGCTGTGGTGGTTGTCGCTGCCGGTGGCACTGGTCTGTGGCCCGGCCTCGGCCTATCTGGTGGAGCTGTTCCCGACGCGCATCCGCTACAGCGCCATCGGCCTGCCGTACCACCTGGGCAACGGCTGGTTCGGCGGCTTCATGCCCTTGGCCACCGCGGCGGTGAGCGCGCACTACCACAGCGACTTCGCCGGCCTGGTATACCCGACGGTGATGGCGCTGCTGTGTGGCGTGCTGGCGTTGTGGCTGATGCCGGAAACGCGGCATCGCGACATCAGGCAATAAGCACTTACCCCCTCCCAACCTCCCCCTGCGTGCTGCGCCCGCAAGGGGAGGGGCGCAGCCGTTGCCCCCTCCCTGCAGCGAAGCAGAGCGGAGGAGTTGAGAGCCCCCTCCCTTTTGCGAAGCAAAGGGGAGGGCTGGGGAGGGGTAGAACGTGGTGATGCTTGAATCCCCGGGTGCGCTTCGCTTACCCGGGCTACACACGCATCAGATAGCCCCAAAGCCGCGCATCACGCCCCGCCAGCAAACCCATGCTGGCGCCATGCCTCGAACACCACCACGGCCACCGAGTTGGAGAGGTTGAGGCTGCGGTTGTTGGGCTGCATCGGCAGGCGCAGGCGGTGGCCATCGGGCAGGCTGTCGAGCAGTTCCTGCGGCAGGCCGCGGGTTTCCGGGCCGAACAGGAAGGCATCGCCATCGGCGAAGGACACGCTGTCATAGCGCACGCTGCCGCGCGTGCTCATCGCGAAAAACCGCTTGGGTGCGATGCGCGCCAGAGCGGTGTCCAGATCCGGGTGGACCTGCATCGTTGCGTACTCGTGGTAGTCCAGGCCGGCGCGCTTAAGCTGCTTGTCACTGAGGTCGAAACCCAACGGTTCGATCAGGTGCAGCCGCGCGCCGGTGTTGGCGCAGAGCCGGATCACGTTGCCGGTGTTCGGCGGGATCTCGGGCTGGTACAGCAGTACATCGAAAACGGGTGCGGAAATAACGGGCGCAGTTGTCATCGGCGCAGTTTACGCCGGTGCCCTGCGGGGCATGGCTCAGTTGCCGGCCAGGCTCTGGGCGACCACGCCTTCAACCGCGCTGGCGGCCATTTCCGCTGCCAGTGCATGCACCTGCTGCACGTCCGGGCGGACGTTGACGGCCGGCAGCGAGACGATCCACTGGCCGACGTTGGCACCGATGGCTACCGGGGTATTGGCGGCCAGGCGGGTGGCAGCCTGTTCGGCCATCAGCTCGACGATCTGGCCGACAGTGGGGCGCACCTGCACCACGGCCAGCGTGGGGATGTCGCTGCTGTGCTCATGGGCGGCCTGGGCCAGCTGGTCGGCCGAAGGGCGCACCTGCACGGTTTCCAGGGTGGTGATGTCCGAGGCCTGTGCGGAACCGGCAAACGCAGAGCCGGCGGCGATGGCGATGGCGAAAGCGAGAGACTTGGCGTTCATGGCGGGGCCTGTTTAGTGTCTGTGATCGGTGGTGTGGTAGTAAGGTAGTACACCAATTCTCGGGATGCAACGGAAATCTGCAGATTTCGAGTTTTGTTCAGCGTTCAGTCAGCTTTTGATGGACTGGCTTTTGCTGCAGGTAGGACTACGCAGGCCGCGTGCCAACTGCATCTATCTGAAATTAAAGGAGTTATTCTAGATCCTTGGTGTCCGCCGTCCGGACACACTGGGTGGGGCGGGGTGTACGCGGACATCGGGTGGTGTCGCACGGGGGTCATGACCCATGGCGTATGCCGCGACCCGCCCGCCCGGTTAGGATCGGCGTTCATCTTCATACCCAAGGAAAGTGGAATGAACGCAGCTCCCCGTACCGCATTGCTGGCCGTCGCCCTCGGCGTCGCCCTTGGAGGGTTTGTCGGCGTGCCGCAGAGCGCGCTGGCCAAACCCGCCGCCACCGCCAAGGTGGACATTCCCTACGAAGAGTTCACCCTGCCCAACGGCCTGCGCGTGCTGGTGCATACCGACCGCAAGGCGCCGATCGTGGCGGTGAACCTCTGGTACCACGTCGGCAGCAAGGACGAGCCTGCTGGTCGCAGCGGCTTTGCCCACCTGTTTGAACACCTGATGTTCAACGGCAGCGAGAACGCGCCGGGCGAATACTTCACCCCGTTCGAAGCGGCCGGTGCCACCGACATGAACGGCACCACCAATACCGACCGCACCAACTACTTCGAGAACATCCCGACCACCGCGCTGGACATGGCGCTGTGGATGGAGTCCGACCGCATGGGCCACCTGCTCGGCGCCATCGACCAGAAGACCCTGGACGAGCAGCGCGGCGTGGTGCAGAACGAAAAGCGCCAGGGCGAGAACCAGCCCTATGGCCAGATGCGTGAAGTGGTTTCGCGCACCATGTTCCCCAAGGGCCACCCGTACCACCACACCACCATTGGTTCGATGAACGACCTCAACGCGGCCTCGCTGGAGGACGTGAAGAACTGGTTCCGCACCTGGTACGGCCCCAACAACACGGTACTGGTGCTGGCCGGTGACATCGACCTGGCCACCGCCAAGGAGAAGGTTGCCAAATACTTCGGCGACATTCCGGCCACCCCGACCATGGCCCAGCCCAAGGTGGACGTGGCGGTGCTGGCAAAGGATGGCCGCACCGAGCTGGAGGACAAGGTGCCGCAGGTGCTGGTGCAGCGCATGTGGAACGTGCCGCAGGTGGGCGAGAAGGAAGCCGACCTGCTGGATCTCACCTCGCAGGTGCTCGGCGGCAGCGCCAGCTCGCGCCTGGACGAGCGGCTGGTGCACCGTGACAAGCTGGTGGACAGCATCAGCACCAGCAACTACGGCTCGCAGCTGGCCGGCAACTTCGCCATCCGCGCACTGGTCAAGCAGGGCGTGGACCCGGCCAGGGTGGAAGCCGTCATCGACGAAGAACTGCAGCGCCTGATCAAGGACGGCCCGACCGCTGAGGAGCTGGCGCGCGCCAAGACCGATTACCGCGCCGGCTTCATCCGTGGCATCGAGCGCATCGGCGGCTTTGGCGGCAAGGCCGATGCACTGGCCTCGTGCGCCACCCTCACCGGTGACCCGGGCTGCTTCCGCGAATCGCTGGACACCGTGGCCAACGCCACCCCGGACAGCGTGCGCGCGGCCACCGCCAAGTGGCTGGGCAACCCCAGCCACACCTTCGTGGTCAAGCCGGGCGAGCGCAAGCCGCTGGTGGAAGAGGAGTCGGCCAAGCCGGCCCCGTTCCAGCTGCCGGCCGTGGACAGCAAGTACACCACCACCGCCAGCCAGGTGGACCGCAAGGCCGGTGTGCCGACCGTGGACACCTTCCCGTCGCTCACCTTCCCCAAGCTGCAGCACGCCACGCTGAAGAACGGCAGCAAGCTGATCCTGGCCGAGCGCCATGAAGTGCCGGTGGTCAACATCAGCTACGAATTCGCCGGTGGCTATTCCAGCGACCACGGTGGCAAGCTCGGCACCGCCAACTTCGCCAGCCAGATGCTGGACGAAGGCTCGGGCCAGTTGAACTCGCTGCAGTTCAAGGCACGCGCCGAAGACCTGGGCGCACAGCTCAGCGCCGGTGCCGCGCTGGACGGTTCCAACGCCTACCTGTCGGCACTGAAGGAGAACCTGGACCCGTCGGTCAAGCTGTTCGCCGACATGCTGCGCACCCCGCGCTTCGACGCCTCGGAGATCGACCGCGTCAAGGGCCAGTGGCTCTCGGGCATCGCCCAGGAGAAGGCACGCCCGCAGACCGCCGCGCTGCGCGTGCTGCCGCCGCTGCTGTACGGCAGCGACCACCCGTATGGCATGCCGTTCACCGGCAGTGGCACCGAGGCATCGGTCACCGCCATCAGCCGCGATGACCTGTTGAACTACCAGAAGCAGTGGCTGCGCCCGGAACAGGCCACCGTGATCGTGGTGGGTGACACCACCCTGGCGCAGATCGTGCCGGTGCTGAACAAGCACTTCGGCGACTGGAAGGGCGAGGGTGAGGCACCGGCCCGTGTGGAGGCACCGAAGGTGGACCGCCCGGCCACGCCGCGCGTGTTCCTGATCGACCAGCCGGGCGCCGTGCAGGCCAACATCTATGCCGGCGAGCTGATGCCCTCCACCAAGGACGAGGGAGCGGTGAAGCTGGCCCTGTCCAACGACGTGCTCGGTGGCACCTTCACCTCACGGCTGAACATGAACCTGCGCGAGGACAAGCACTGGTCCTACGGTGCGCACACGGTGATCACCCAGGCCCTGGGCCAGCGCCCGTTCCTGGGCGTGGCACCGGTGCAGATCGACAAGACCGCCGAGTCCATTGCCGAGATGCAGCGCGAGATTGCCGACTACGCCACCGGCAAGGCGCCGGCCACCCAGGCCGAAGTGACCAAGGTGGTGGACAACGACCTGCGCAGCCAGCCGGGCGCCTACGAAACCGCGCAGGCGGTGATGGGCACCATCGGCGGCATCGTGCGTTATGACCGCCCGGACAACTGGGTGCAGCTGCGCAACGCGCAGGTGGCTGCATTCACCCCGGAGCAGGCCAACGCGGCGGCCAGGTCCATCGACGCCAAGGCACTGACCTGGGTGATCGTGGGTGATCTGTCCAAGATCGAAGCCCCGATCCGCGCGCTGAAGCTGGGCGAGGTCAGCGTCATCGACGCCGACGGCAAGCCGGTGGCTGCCAAGGCCAAGTAATCAGGCCGCGCAGCAACTCAAGCCCCTCTTTCACAAGCGGGGCTTGAGCCTCTCCCCCGCAAGCGGGAGAGCGTTTGACCGCGATGATTTGAGCCCCTCTCCCGCTTGCGGGAGAGGGGTTGGGGTGAGGGCTGGCTCCACGCGCAACGCCCGGCCGGCCCCGTGTTCTGCGCTCGCCCTACGCAAGCGGGAGCATCGCCCACGCATGGCGGCACATACCCTCAGCGCATTACGTCACAAAGCCTCCGCAGCCGCATGCCAGCCCCTGAAGGCATGAAACCCACGGATCATGACGTGTTCATCCATTCGCGGCACAATCCGTTCTGGATTCATCGCCCCTCGTCTTACGCCGCCTCCAACAAGGAATCGTCCATGCGCGTTCTTCTGCTTTCCGCCCTCATCGCCAGCACGGCGGCCTGCACCTGGGTGCCGATCGAGTCCGGTGGCAAGTCGGTGCGCGTGCTGCCGGCCGGCCCGGTGGCGCCGGGTTGCGTGACCAAGGGCGAGATTGTTGTCTCGGTGAAGGACAAGGTGGCCTTCTACAACCGCAACCCCCTGCGCGTGCAGGAGGAGCTGGAAACCCTGGCCCGCAACGAGGCGCCCAGCGCCGGTGCCAATGCCATCCAGGCCACCAGCCCGCCGGCCGATGGCAGCCAGCGTTTTGCCGCCTACCAGTGCCCGCCCCGCTGAGGGCAGGCCTGCGGCCACCGCTGGTGCTTCCATACGCCAGCGTGTGAATTTGTAAAGATGCGGTAAAAATGTGCAGACGCTAGAATAGCGCCCCCTTCGCCTGAGTCTTGGCGCTTTCCGATGCCTTTCCAGAATGTCTCGATCGCGGGACTGGCGCATATTGATGCGCCGAATACGCTGACCTCCAAGGAAATCAACGAGCGTCTCCAGCCCACGCTGGAGCGCCTGGGCATTCGTGCCGACGTGCTGGGCGATATCGCCGGCATCCACGCGCGGCGCCTGTGGGACCAGGGTACGCAGGCCTCGGATGCGGCCACCATGGCCGGGCAGAAGGCGCTGGAAGATGCCGGCATCACCGCCGACAGGATCGGCCTGCTGGTCAACACCTCGGTCAGCCGTGATTACCTGGAGCCGTCCACCGCCTCCATCGTGTCCGGCAACCTGGGCATTGGCGAGGAGTGCGTGACCTTCGATATCGCCAACGCCTGCCTGGCCTTCATCAACGGCATGGACGTGGCCGCGCGCATGCTGGAGCGCGGCGACATCGACTACGCGCTGATCGTGGACGGCGAAAGCTCCAACCTGGTCTATGAAAAGACGCTGGAGCGCATGATGTCCCCGGACATCACCGCGCAGCAGCTGCGCGACGAAGTGGCCGCGCTGACCACCGGTTCGGGCGCTGCGGCCATGGTGCTGGCGCGTGCCGACCTGGTGCCGGACGCACCGCGCTACAAGGGTGGCGTGACCCGTGCGGCCAACCAGTGGAACAAGCTGTGCGTGGGCAATCTGGACCGCATGGTCACCGACACCCGCATGCTGCTGATCGAAGGCATCAAGCTGGCCACCAAGACCTTCGAGGCGACCCGCCAGGCCCTGGGCTGGGCGGTGGACGAGATTGACCAGTTCGTGATCCACCAGGTCAGCCAGCCGCACACCAATGCCTTCATCAAGGCCTTCGGCATCGACCCGAAGAAGGTGATGACCATCTTCGGCGAGCACGGCAACATCGGCCCGGCCTCGGTGCCGATCGTGCTGAGCAAGCTGCGCCAGCTGGGCAAGCTCAAGAAGGGCGACCGCGTGGCACTGATGGGCATCGGCTCGGGCCTGAACTGCACCATGGCCGAGGTGGTCTGGTAACAGCCGTATTCCCTTCTCCCCTTGCGGGAGAAGGTGCCCCGAAGGGGCGGAAGAGGGGGAGCGTCAGGTACGCTGCCCGGAGCGACATGACAAGGCCCGGTGCCTTCGCTTCGCTCCATCCTCTTCATACCCTCGCCGCTGAAGGGCGAGGGGCGTTGACAGCGGCCTGGTACAGGCCGGCGCAGCCACAGGGCCGGTCATGCCGGCCTTTTTCGCAGGTGCGACCCATGAACAAGCTCCCCGGTTACCCCAGCAACACCCACCGTTTCGAGGTACGCCCCGGCCTGTCGATGAACTACATCGACGAGGGCCCGCGCGATGGCGAGGTGGTGGTGATGCTGCATGGCAACCCGTCGTGGAGCTATCTGTGGCGGCACCTGGTCAACGGCCTGAGCGACAAATACCGCTGCATCGTGCCGGACCACATCGGCATGGGCCTGAGCGACAAGCCGGACGACAGCCGCTACGACTACACCCTGCAGTCGCGCGTGGACGACGTGGACGCGCTGCTGCGGCACCTGGGCATCACCGGCCCGGTGACGCTGGCCGTGCACGACTGGGGCGGCATGATCGGCTTCGGCTGGGCGCTGTCGCACAACGCGCAGGTCAAGCGCCTGATCATCACCAACACCGCCGCCTTCCCGCTGCCGCCGGAAAAGCCCATGCCCTGGCAGATTGCCATGGGCCGCCACTGGGGCCCGGGCGAGTGGTTCATCCGCACCTTCAATGCGTTCTCCTCCGGCGCCTCGTGGCTGGGCGTGAGCCGGCGCATGCCGGCCGACGTGCGCCGCGCCTACGTGGCGCCGTATGACAGCTGGGACAACCGCATCTCCACCATCCGCTTCATGCAGGACATTCCGCTGTCGCCGAATGACAAGGCCTGGCCGCTGCTGGAACGTGCCGCCGCCGCGCTGCCGTCCTTCGCCGACCGCCCGGCGTATATCGCCTGGGGCCTGCGCGACATCTGCTTCGACCATCACTTCCTCAGCGGTTTCCGCAAGGCACTGCCACAGGCCGAAGTGACTGAATTCCAGGACGCCAACCACTACGTGCTGGAAGACAAGCACGAAGTGATAGTGCCGGCGGTGCGCGCCTTCCTGGAACGCAACCCCATCCAGTAACGGGCGGTTACACGCTCCTGCACGGGGGTGTGCCACGCTGTGGCACTTTCCGTAGCGGAGTGTGGGATGGATCTGGACAGCCTGGACCGTCGCTTGCGTGACAGCGTGCAGGACCACGCGCTCAGCCCGCAGGAGAAAGTGGAACTGCGCGAACTCGGCAACGAGCTGCCGCCGGACCGGTTACGCTTCCTGCGCAACCGTGCCTTCGACATTGCGCGCGAGCAGACCGCCGCCTCGCCTGCCGATGCACTGGCCCTGCTGAAGTGGCTGGAACAGGTGGTGCGCACGCTCGATGCCACCAGCGCGCTGCCGGATACCCTGAGCAGCGCCTATTTCTCGCCCGGCGATGCCTGCATGCAGCGCCTGCGTGGCCTGTGCACCGGCGCACGGCAGACGCTGGACATCTGCGTGTTCACCATCTCCGACGACCGCCTCACCCAGGGAATACTGGAAGCCCACACGCGCGGCGTGGCGGTGCGCATCATCAGCGACAACGACAAGCAGTACGACGCCGGCAGCGACATCCGCCGCCTGCATGGGGCCGGCATCGCCGTGCACGTGGACCCGAGCCAGTACCACATGCACAACAAGTTCGCGCTGTTCGATGGCCGCCAGCTGGCCAATGGCAGCTTCAACTGGACGCGCACTGCCACCGAGTACAACGACGAGAACCTGGTGGTCACCAACGACCACAACCTGGTGCGCAGCTTCGCCCAGGAGTTCGAGCAGATGTGGGCGCGCTACAGACCGCTGTGAGCGGCACGGCCAACGCGTCTACGCGCCGGCCATCACGCCCGACTGCCCATCACGCCGCGATGGGCGTATTCGGTGGCGACGACGGGCTGTTGCCGTTGTCGTCGGGATGGTTGTTGTCATTGTCCGCATCATCGCGCCAGCGCCAGTCGGCCAGTGTGAGCGGGGCCATGCCGTGGGCCACGCGTGCGCGGTCGCATTGCGAACTGGCCACGCCGTTCTCCCACGACGCATCCACCTCGCGGCAGACGCTGGGCCGGTTGGGGTGGATGCTGCAGCGGGAGTACACGCCGATGTCGGCATCCAGCGCCACGCAGCGGATCGGGTCCGAATAGGTGCCTTGCATGCACAGCCGGTGGCCGTCCAGGCGCTGGGTGAGCTGGTGCGGCACGCCGCCTTCGGTGACCTCGTCCGATTCCATCCAATGGAACGCGACGCGGTACTGGGTGCAGCAGGCGCCGCAGGTCAGGCAGGGATGGGGCATGGGAAACCGACCTTTGGACGGCAGGCGGGTGCGGAGGGAAGGCGCAGAATTTTCCACGCTGCCGGGCCGCGCGCAAGAATTTTCTTCAGCGGCGACAATAGAAAGATGAACAACCCCTGCAATATCGCCGCCCGCCTGCCCGAGCTGGCGCGTGAACGCCCCGACCAGATCGCCATCCGCTGCCCGGGCCGGCCCGGCGCCGGCGGCATGGCCGCTTACGACGTCACCCTCGACTACCGCAGCCTGGACCGCCGCAGCGACGCCATCGCCGCCGGCCTGGCCGGCTACGGCATCGGCCGTGGCGTGCGCACCGTGGTGATGGTGCGGCCGGGGCCGGAGTTCTTCCTGCTGATGTTCGCGCTGTTCAAGATCGGCGCCGTGCCGGTGCTGGTGGACCCGGGCATCGACAAGCGCGCGCTGCGCCAATGCCTGGACGAGGCACAGGCCGAGGCCTTCATCGGCATACCGCTGGCCCAGCTGGCGCGCCGCCTGCTGGGCTGGTCGCGCTCGGCCACCCGCCTGGTCACCGTGGGCCGGCGCTGGCTGTGGGGCGGCACCACCCTGGCGAAGATCGAAGCGGCAGGTGCGGGTGCGGGCAGCCAGCTGGCAGATACCGCCGGCGATGACGTGGCGGCCATTCTGTTCACCAGTGGCTCCACCGGCGTGCCGAAGGGCGTGGTCTATCGCCACCGGCACTTTCTGGGGCAGGTGGAGCTGCTGCGCAACGCCTTCGGCATGCAGCCCGGTGGCGTGGACCTGCCCACCTTCCCGCCGTTCGCGCTGTTCGACCCGGCGCTGGGGCTGACCTCGGTGATCCCGGACATGGACCCGACCCGTCCCGGCAGCGCCGACCCGCGCAGGCTGCACGATGCGATTAACCGTTTCGGCGTGACCCAGCTGTTCGGCTCGCCGGCCCTGATGCGCGTGCTGGCCGAACACGGCCAGCCGCTGCCGACCGTGACCCGCGCCACCTCGGCCGGCGCGCCGGTGCCACCGGACACCGTGGCCAGGATACGCGCGCTGATGCCGGAGGACGGCCAGTTCTGGACGCCTTACGGCGCAACCGAATGCCTGCCGGTGGCGGTCATCGAAGGCCGCGAACTGGAAGCCACGCGCGATGAAACCGAGGCCGGTGCCGGCACCTGCGTAGGCAGCGTGGTGCCTCCCAATGAAGTGCGCATCATCGCCATCACCGACGCGCCCATCGCCGACTGGAGCGGCGTGCACGAGCTGCCGGTGGGCGAGGTGGGCGAGATCACCGTGGTCGGCCCGACCACCACCGACAGCTACTACAACCGCCCGCAGGCCACCGCCGCGGCCAAGATCCGCGAAGTGCTGGCCGACGGCAGCGAGCGCATCGTGCACCGCATGGGCGACGTGGGCTGGTTCGACACGCAGGGCCGGTTGTGGTTCTGCGGCCGCAAGACCCAGCGCGTGGAGACTGCTACTGGCCCGCTGTACACCGAGCAGGTGGAGCCGATGTTCAACACCGTGTCCGGCGTGCGCCGCACTGCATTGGTCGGCATCGGTGCGCTGGGCCAGCAGCTGCCGGTGCTGTGCTACGAACTGCAGCCCGGTGCCGACGCCTCGGTGGTGGAACCGCAGCTGCGTGCCCTGGCGGCGGCGCAGCCGAAGCTGGCGGGTATCGAGCACTTCCTGCGGCACGATGGTTTCCCGGTGGATATCCGCCACAACGCCAAGATCGGACGCGAGAAGCTGGCGGTGTGGGCGGGGGCGCGGGTGGGTTGAGAAGAGCTACCCCTCCCCAACCCTCCCCTTTGCTGCGCAAAAGGGAGGGGGGCGATCGCGCGAGCGTTGGGGGTCTCGGTAAAGCCGCTTCTACCCCCTCCCTTGCGCCGAAGGCGGAGGGGAGGGTTGGGGAGGGGTAAAGCCTTTCACCCTCGCCCGTTCCCACGCTCAAGCTGCCTCAGAATGTCCTCCAGCACCTCCGTCGTCTGCTGCAGCACCGCGTCGTTCCAGTAGCGCAGCACGCGGTATCCAAGCGCTTCCAGCGCCGCCGTCCGCAGCTGGTCGTACTCCGAACGGGCGGCATGCTGGCCGCCATCGAGTTCGATGATCAGATGCTGCGCCGGACAGGCGAAGTCCACGATGTAACCCGCCAACGGCACCTGCCGCCGGAAGCGATGACCTGCCAGATGGTGACGCCGCAGGAACCGCCACAGATGGCGTTCGGCATCGGTAGGCGCGTTCCGCAGATGCCGGGCGCGTCTGCGCAGTGGGTGCATGGCGTTCTCTTCTGCGAGGGGCAGAAAGAGTGTGTGGATGTGTGTGGTGTGTGGGATTCGGGGAGATGCGCGATTGGGGACGGGTGGGGTGCTGAGGGGTGGTTGGGATTTCTTTACCCCTCCCCAGCCCTCCCCTTTGCTGCGCAAAAGGGAGGGGGCAGAAGCGGCTTCACCGTGATCCCAACGCTCGCGCGATCAGCCCCCTCCCTTGCGCCGAAGGCGGAGGGGAGGGTTGGGGAGGGGTAAAAGCATCCCACTCCGGCACCCCGCCCATGCTGCGATACTTGCCGTTGGATTGCCGGCACACAGGCCGGTAGCAGAGGTAGGTACTGATGAAGATTCTGGTCACCGGTGGCGGTGGTTTCCTGGGGCAGGCGCTGTGCCGTGGGCTGGTCGAGCGTGGGCACGAAGTGCTCAGCTTCAATCGCGGGTATTACCCGGCATTGCAGGAACTGGGCGTGGGCCAGATTCGTGGCGATCTGGCCGATGCCAACGCCGTACGGCATGCCGCCGATGGCGTGGATGCGGTGTTCCACAACGCCGCCAAGGCCGGCGCGTGGGGCAGTTACGACAGCTATTTCCAGGCCAACGTGGTCGGCACCCGCAACGTGCTCGATGCCTGCCGCACGCATGGCATCGGCCGGCTGGTGTACACCTCCACGCCCAGCGTGACCCATCGGGCCACCCATCCGGTGGAAGGGCTGGGCGCTGACGAAGTGCCGTATGGCGAGGATTTCCAGGCGCCCTACGCGGCAACCAAGACCATTGCCGAGCAGGAAGTGCTGGCCGCCAACAGCCCACAGCTGGCCACGATCGCGCTGCGCCCGCGCCTGATCTGGGGGCCGGGTGACAACCAGCTGGTGCCGCGTCTGGCCCAGCGTGCGCGCGCAGGGCGCCTGCGCTTCGTCGGCGATGGCAGCAACAAGGTGGACACGACGTTCATCGACAACGCCGCGCAGGCGCATTTCGATGCGTTCGATCATCTGGTGGTGGGCGCAGCCTGCGCCGGCAAGGCGTACTTCATTTCCAACGGCGAACCGCTGCCGATGCGCGAGCTGCTGAACAAGCTGCTGGCGGCGGTGGGTGCGCCTGCGGTGGAGAAGAACATCTCGTTCAAGGCGGCGTACCGTATCGGTGCGGTCTGCGAAAAGATGTGGCCACTGCTGCGCCTGTCGGGTGAGCCGCCGATGACGCGCTTTCTTGCCGAGCAGCTGTGTACACCGCACTGGTATTCGATGGAGCCGGCGCGCCGTGATTTTGGTTATGTGCCAAGGGTCACAATCGAAGAGGGCCTGCGTCGCCTTGCAGCAGCGCGCTGAATGTCGCCCGGGCCATCGTCATGCGATGCTCACGATTCCATCACTGCATCACTACCGGTGTTTGCACAGGATGGGGCCTGCTTCCAAACACAGGACATCGCCATGCTTCATTACGCCGTCGTCTTCTTCGTGATCGCCATCATCGCTGCCGTGCTGGGCTTCAGCGGCATCGCCGGTGCGGCCAGCAACATCGCCTGGATCCTGTTCGTGGTCTTCCTGATCCTGGCGGTCATCTCGCTGTTCCGGAAGAAGGTCTAGTTTCAGCCGCGTCCAATTGAGGCGCGTCTGATTGAAAATGGCCCGCCCCGGCAGCAACCGGGGCGGGCCGTTGCGTTTGTGCCGGTGGCGGCGCGTGCAGCCACCGGCGGCGCCGGCACTCAGGTGGCCGGCGTGATCGAGCTGGCCAGTGCCTTGTCGGCAGCGTGGCGCTCCAGCGCCAGTTCCACCAGGCGGGTGATCAGTGAGGTGTAGTCCAGCCCGGTGGCGCCCCACAGCTTGGGATACATGCTGATCTTGGTGAAGCCGGGCAGGGTGTTGATCTCGTTGATGACCACCTCACCCGTCGGGGTGAGGAACACATCCACGCGCGCCATGCCCGCGCATTCCAGTGCCTGATAGGCACGGACGGCGATGTCGCGGATGCGCTGCTGCGCATCGGCGCTGATGTCGGCCGGAATCACCGTTTCGGCACCATTGGCGCTGATGTATTTGGTGTCGTAGGCGTAGAAGTCGTCGTGCACCACCACTTCGCCGCAGACGCTGGCCTCGGGGTGGTCGTTGCCCAGCACCGCGCATTCGATCTCGCGGCCTTCGATGGCCGATTCCACCAGCACCTTGTGGTCGAAGGACAGGGCCAGCGCCATGGCGGTGGCGAACTCTTCTGCGTTGCGTACCTTGCTCACGCCCACCGACGAGCCCTGGTTGGCCGGCTTTACGAACAGCGGCGTGCCCAGCTGCGCCACCAGCGCGGCGTAGTCGGCCTTGGTGGCGCTGCTGCGGTTGAAGCAGGCGAACGGCGCCACGGCCAGGCCGGCGTCGCGCAGCAGGCGCTTGGTCACGTCCTTGTCCATGGCGGCGGCCGAGCCGAGCACGCCGGAGCCGACGAAGGGCAGGTTGGCCATCCGCAGCAGGCCCTGCAGCGAGCCGTCCTCGCCCAGGGTGCCGTGCACGATGGGGAAGATCACGTCGATCTGCTGCAGCGCGGTGGCCGGGTTGCTGGGCACCAGCTGCGCCTGTTCGCGGCCGGGCAGCACCGATACCGCGTTGCCGGAGGCGTTGAGGGCGATGCGCGAGGGGTCGCTGGCGTTGAGCAGGAACTGCTGCGGGTCGCTGACGTGCCAGTGGCCCTGCTTGTCGATGCCGATCAGGCTGACGTCGAAGCGTTCCTTGTCCATCGCGTCGAGGATGTTCTTCGCCGACTGCAGCGAGACCTCGTGCTCGGCCGAACGACCGCCGAAAATGATGCCAACGCGGGTCTTGCCCATTGCCTGTGTGCTCCTGCGGGATGTCGTGTGAGGTATGCATAGCATGAACCGTTGCCTGGGAGCAGGGAACCGGGAAGGGGGAACGGGGAATGAATCGGCGGGACGGGCGGGGCATCTGACGTCTGTAGCCCGGGTAAGCGCAGCGCACCCGGGAAGCACGCAGACCATCAGCCGTCCTTGCTCCTGTTGCATTCCCGGGTGCGCTGCGCTTACCCGGGCTACGGGGTGCGGGAGGTCGCGCATGCGCGGCAGCGCAGCCCCGCTCCGGTAGAATCCCCTGCATGTCTCCATCCCCCCTCAATGTCATCAAGCCGCTGGCCGGGCGTGCGCTGGAAGTGGCGCTCAACCGCGCGCTGGCGCTGGACCCGGATACCCGCACCGCACTGGCCTCGCTGGACGGCCAGCGCATCGCCCTGACCCTGGAATCGCCCCCGCTGGCGATGCAGATCGGCGTCAGCGGCCCGCGCCTGACCGTCGGCCCGGTGGACCCCTCGCTGGAACCCGACCTGGCCGTGCGCAGCACGTTGGGTGGCGTGCTGGCGCAGTTGCCCTTCCTGGCCAACGCGCGCCGCAACGCCAGCGGTGCACCGGCGGGACGGGTGAAGGTCTCCGGCGATGCCGAACTGGCGCGCCGCCTGCAGCAGCTGGCCACGCGCTACGACCCGGATTGGCAGCAGCCCTTCGTCAAGGCGTTCGGTGACGTGCTGGGCGTGCAGATCGCACAGACCCTGCGCGGTGCGCTGGCACAGGCCCGCCGTGGCATGAAGGACCTGGCCCAGAGCGCGGCCGAATACGTCACCGAAGAATCGCGTGACGTGGTGGCGCGCGGCGAGCTGGACGCCTTCCACGATGACGTGGACGTGGTGCGCGATGACGTGGAGCGGCTGGCCGCGCGCGTGTCGCGCCTGCGCCAGCGCATGGGAGGTGCCGCATGAAGGCGACTCGTGCCATGTTCCGCGCCAGCCGCATCGGCAAGGTGATCCTGCGCTACCGTCTGGACGACCTGCTGGTGGATACACCCGCGGAGCGCTGGCTGCGCCTGGCCAAGCCGTTCGTGCCGCGTGCCAGCGCCGACATCGCCTCGCAGTCACGCGGCGCGCGCCTGCGTCTGGCGCTGCAGGAGCTGGGGCCGATCTTCGTCAAGTTCGGGCAGATCCTGTCCACCCGCCGCGATCTGGTGCCGCCGGATGTGGCGGTGGAACTGACCCTGCTGCAGGACCGGGTGAAGCCGTTCGATGGCGAGCAGGCACGGGCCATCGTCGAG
>DCXY01000044.1:0-30264 GCA_002329155.1 Stenotrophomonas sp. UBA2124
GGCCGGTAGCCCGCATCGTCGCAGTGATCATCATCATCGCCACCGGCCTGGCGTTGGCCTTCGGCGATACCAGTGGCGGCTTTCGCAAGCTGATCCAGATCGTCTTCGGCCTGTCCATCGCCTTCGCGGCTTCGAACTTCTTCCTGTCGTTCTTCAGCTTCTCCGGCGGGGCCGTCGTATGAGCACGGCCAACGATCTTCCGGGCTTCGAGGTGCCGCTGCATCGCTCGCTGACGGAACCGATCCTCATGGGCGGCGCGCCGCGCACCGTGGCGATCGCCAACGGCACGCTGGCCGCCGCCGTCGGGCTGGGCCTGCAACTGTGGATTCCCGGCGTGGTGCTGTGGATCACCGGCCATTCGCTGGCGGTCTGGGGTGCGCGCGTCGATCCGCAGTTCATGCAGGTCTTCGCCCGGCACATCAAGCACAAGCCGCTGCTGGACGCATAGGGAGAAGCCGACATGTTGAACCTTGCCGAATACCGCCAGCGGCCCGCGCTGCTGGCCGACTGGTTGCCCTGGGCCGGGCTGATCGCGCCGGGCGTGGTGCTGAACAAGGATGGCTCGTTCCAGCGCACGGCACGCTTTCGTGGGCCGGATCTGGACAGCGCCACGCAAGGCGAGCTGATTGCCACGTCGGCGCGGCTGAACAACGCACTGCGCCGCCTGGGATCGGGCTGGGCCTTGTTCATCGAAGCCGAGCGCTGCGCAGCGGCGGGCTATCCACGTTCCGATTTCCCCGAGCCGTTGTCCTGGCTGGTGGAGGAAGAACGCCGTGCAGCCTTCGAGGAATCCGGCCACCACTACGAGAGCGCCTATCACCTGACGCTGGCCTACCTGCCACCAGAAGAATCCCGCGCCCGCGCAGCCAAGATGCTCTACGAGAACGCGCCGGGCGACGGCGTGGACTGGCAGGGTCGGCTGGAAGCCTTCGTAGCTGAAACGGATCGCGTGTTCGACCTGCTCGACGGCGTGATGCCGGAGATTGCCTGGCTGGATGACGCGCAGACACTGACCTACCTGCACGCCACGGTGTCCACGCGGCGCTACCGCGTCGGCGTGCCCGATGTGCCATTCCACATCGACGCGTTGCTAACTGACTCGCCGTTGGTCGGTGGTCTGGCACCCATGCTGGGCGACCAGCACCTGCGCGTGGTGTCGGTGCGGGGCTTTCCGACTTCGACTTGGCCGGGGATTCTGGACGACCTAAACCGCCTGGGCTTTGGCTACCGCTGGAGCACGCGCTTTCTATGCCTGGACAAAGCCGAGGCAGAAAAGGAACTGGGCCGCCTGCGCCGCCAGTGGTTCGCCAAGCGCAAGAACGTCGTCGCGCTGCTGCGCGAAACCATCTTCCAGCAGGAAAGCCCGCTGGTCGATACCGACGCCAACAACAAGGCGGCCGACGCCGATGCGGCCTTGCAGGAGCTGGGCAGCGATCAGGTGGCTTTCGGCTACCTGACGGCCACCGTCACCGTCATGGATGCCGATTCCGCTGTGGCCGACGAGAAGCTGCGCATGGTGGAGCGCGTCATCCAGGGGCGCGGCTTCGTCACCATCCCCGAGACCTTGAACGCAGTGGATGCCTGGCTGTCGTCGATCCCTGGCAACGCCTATGCCAACGTGCGCCAGCCCATCGTCTCGACGCTGAACCTGGCGCACATGATGCCACTGTCCGCCGTGTGGGCCGGTCCGGAGAGGAACGCGCATCTGGATGGCCCGCCGCTGATCGTCACCCGCACCGATGGCGCGACGCCGTTCCGGCTGGTGACGCACATCGGCGATGTGGGCCACACGCTGGTGGCCGGGCCGACCGGCATGGGCAAGTCGGTGTTGCTCGCGACGCTGGCAATGCAGTTTCGCCGCTATCCCGGCTCGCGCATCTTCGCCTTCGACATGGGCCGCTCGATGCGCGCCACCATCCTCGGGCTGGGCGGTGAGCACTACGACCTGGGCAACGATGGCGCAATTGCTTTCCAGCCGCTGGCCCGCATCAATCAGGAGGGCTACCGCACCTGGGCCGCCGAATGGCTGGAAGGCCGCTTGCTGCACGAAGGCGTCGCCATCGGCCCGGACGAGAAGGCGGCGATCTGGTCGGCACTCGGCAGCCTTGCCGGTGCGCCCGTCGAACAGCGCTCGATGACGGGCCTGTCGGTGCTGTTGCAATCGAACGCACTGCGCCAGGCGCTCGCGCCCTATGTGCTGGGCGGCGCCCACGGCAAGCTGCTGGACGCGGATTCGGATCGCCTTGGCTCGGGTTCCGTGCAGTGCTTCGAGATGGAAGAACTCATGCACAGCAAGGCGGCGGTGCTGGCCGTGCTGGGCTACCTGTTCGCCCGCTTCGATGAACGCTTCGACGGCGCGCCCACGCTGCTGATCCTCGATGAAGCCTGGTTGTTTCTTGATGACCCGGTGTTCGCCGCCCGCATCCGCCAATGGCTCAAGACACTGCGCAAGAAGAATGTCGGCGTCATCTTCGCCACGCAGTCGCTGGCCGACATCAAGGATTCGAGCATTGCCCCGGCGGTGATCGAAAGCTGCGCCAGTCGGATTTTTTTGCCCAACCCGCAGGCGGCCGAGCCGCAGATCCGCACGATCTACGAGGGCTTCGGGCTGAACGCGCGCCAGATCGAGATCGTGGCGACCGCGCAGCCCAAGCGCGACTACTACTACCAATCTCGCCTGGGCAATCGCCTGTTCGACCTCGACCTGGGGCCAGCCACGCTGGCCTTTGCCGGGGCTTCCACCCCGCAAGACCAACGCGACATGGATCGCGTGCTGCTGGACGCAGGCACACCGGGCTTCGCCGGTGCCTGGTTGCGCCATCGTGGCCTCGATTGGGCCGCTGATCTGCTGCCGTCCTCGCCGGCGGCAGCGTCCTTCCTCGCTTCTCAACCCCTGGAGGTTTGACCATGAAGACCCAACCCCGTTTGCTGTCCGTCTCACTCGCCGCCGTGCTGTCGGCATCGCTGCTAGCCGTTCAGCCTGCGTCCGCGCTGACGGTGTTCGATCCGTCGAACTTCGTGCAAAACACGCTGACCGCCGTGCGCACGCTGGAGCAGATCAACAACCAGATCAACCAGCTTCAGAACGAAGCACAGATGCTGATGAACCAGGCCCGCAATCTGGAGAAGCTGGACTTCAACATCGTCAATCGCCTGCGCTCGACGCTCGCCACGACCGAACGCCTGATCGCCGAGGCTCGCGGCCTGGCCTACGACGTGCAGAGCATGGATGCCACCTTCGCCCGGCTGTACCCGGAGCAGTACGCCGCGACCGTCAGCGGCGACCAGATGCTGCGCGATGCGCAGGAGCGCTGGAAGAACACCTTGAATGGCCTGCATACCGCAATGCGGATGCAGGCGCAGGTGTCGCAGAACCTGGCGCAAGACGAAAGCGCACTCTCAGATCTGGTCAGCCAGAGTCAGTCCGCCACCGGCGCGCTGCAAGCCATGCAGGCGACCAACCAGCTTCTGGCCTTACAGGCCAAGCAGTCGATCCAGGCGCAGCAGCTCCAGATCACGCAGGAACGCGCCGCCGCGCTGGAACTGGCACGCCAAGCAGCGGCTGTCGAGCGCGGCCGTGAAGTAACGCGCCGATTCCTGGGCGATGGCACGCCATACACGCCGCAGCGCGTGGATTTCTACGGCAACTGACAGGGGCTGCCATGAACGACGTGACGGTCATCGACCGCTTCCTCGACACCTTCTCGCGCTACATCGACTCGGGTTTTGGGCTGCTGCAGGGCGAAGTCGCGTTCCTCACCGCCACGCTGATCGTCATCGACATGACCATCGCCGGGCTGTACTGGGCGATGAGCCATGCCACCGGCCAGGGCGATGAAGTGATCGCCAAGCTGCTGCGCAAGGTGCTGTACGTCGGTGCCTTCGCCTACATCATCAATAACTTCAACTGGCTGGCCAGCATCGTCTTCCGCTCGTTCGCGGGCCTGGGCCTGACGGCCAGCGGCTCGACGATGAGCATGGGCGAATTCCTGCAACCGGGACGCCTGGCCAAGACCGGCATCGACGCGGCAGCGCCGATCCTTGAGCAGATCAGTGACATGGCGGGCTTCCCCGAGGTGTTCGTGAACATGACGCCCATCGTGGTCATGTTCCTGGCCTGGGCGGTGGTGATCCTGTGTTTCTTCGTGCTGGCGATCCAGCTTTTCATCACCTTGATCGAGTTCAAGCTGACCACGCTCGCGGGCTTCGTACTGGTGCCGTTCGCGCTGTGGAACAAGACCAGCTTTCTCGCCGAAAAGGTGCTGGGCAACGTAGTGTCCTCGGGCATCAAGGTGCTGGTGCTGGCCGTTATCGTCGGCATTGGCTCGGGCCTGTTTGCCGAGTTCCAGGTACATCCGGCCGAGCCGTCCATCGACCATGCGGTGGTCATCATGCTGGCCTCGCTCACGCTGCTGGCGCTGGGAATCTTCGGGCCGGGTATCGCCACCGGGCTGGTCTCCGGCGCACCGCAGCTTGGCGCAGGCGCGATGGCCGGTGCTGCGATTGGTGCCGCAGGCGCGGCGGTTGCCGTAGGTGCTGCGGCCACCGGCGTGGGCGGTGCGGTGATGGCCGGGGCGCGCATGGCACCGGCTGCCGCCAAGCTCGCCGGGGCTGGCGCGCGGGCCGCAACCTCGGCGGCTGGCAGCGCGAAGTCGGCCTTTCAGGCCGGTTCCGCCGCTGCGGGCGGCGGAGCCAAAGGCGCGATGGCAGGGCTGGGCAATGTCGCCAAGGGCGGCGCACAGACCGCTGGTCAGCGCGCTGGTGCAGGCATCAAAGCGGCGGCAGCCAAGGCGGCCGCGCCATTCAAAGCAGGCTGGCAAGGCTCTGGCGCCGATGGCGGCGCAGGCGGTAGCACTGCCGGTTCCGGGCAAACCGCCGCTGGCGATGCCAACGCGCAGAAGCAGGAACAACCCGGCTGGGCCAAGCGCCTGCAACGTCGCCAACAACTCACCCAGGCCACCACCACGGCCGCGCACACGCTGCGCGGTGGCGACGGCGGCGGTTCGGGCCAAGGCCCGAGCCTGCGCCCCGATGAATGACCCGATAGCTGACTTTCAAGGAGAACTCCATGCGATTCAAACGACCGCAGGTGCGCTATGCCGATACGCCGCAGCCTGCCACTCCGTATCAAGCCGCTGCCCAGGTGTGGGACGAGCGCATCGGCTCGGCCCGCGTGCAGGCCAAGAACTGGCGGCTGATGGCCTTTGGCTGCCTGGTGCTCGCGCTGCTGATGGCCGGTGGCCTGGTGTGGCGCTCAGCACAATCCATCGTCACGCCCTATGTCATCGAGGTCGATCAGTCCGGCCAAGTGCGCACCGTGGGCGAAGCGGCCACGCCGTACCGACCCACCGATGCGCAGACGGCGCACCACATCGCGCGCTTCGTGACGCTGGTGCGCTCGCTGTCCATCGACCCCATCGTCGTGCGCCAGAACTGGCTCGATGCCTACGACTACACCACCGATCGGGGCGCGGCGGTGCTCAACGACTATGCGCGGGTGAATGACCCGTTTGCCCGTATCGGCAAGGAGTCGGTGACGGTGCAGATCACCAGTGTGGTTCGCGCCAGTGAGGCGTCGTTCAACGTGCGCTGGACGGAACGCCGCTACGTCAATGGCGCGGCTGCCGGGCTGGAGCGATGGACGGCGGTGGTGTCCATCGTGCAGCAGACCCCGCGCACCGAAGAACGCCTGCGCCGCAACCCGCTGGGCATCTACGTCAATGGCCTGTCGTGGAGCCGTGAACTGGATTCTTCTGAAGGAGCCAAACCATGAATGCACATTTCCGTAAAGCCGCATTGCCGGTGATCTTGCTGGCATCGACTGTCCTGTTTGCGGGCTGCGCCACGCAGGGCAAGCCGCCGCCGGTGATCTCGCTCGATGAACCGGTGCAAGCGCAGCCATTGCCCGAGCCGCCCAAACCCATCGAAGTGGTGGCCGTGCCCGAACCGTTGGCATTGCCCGCGCAGTTGAAGCCGCTGCCGGACGTGGATGCGGCCCCGGCGGCACTGGAGCCTGCTGACGAGAAGGTGCGCGTCTCCCGCGCCAATGCCGAGGCACGGATCGCGCCGACCCGCGAGGGCTACGTCAATGCGATTCAGGTCTGGCCCTTCACCGATGGCGCGCTGTACCAGGTCTATGCGTCGGTGGGTCGCGTGACGGTGATCGCGCTCCAACCCGGCGAGGAACTGGTGACGGTCGCTGCGGGCGACACGGTGCGCTGGATCGTGGGTGACACCTCCAGCGGCAGCGGGGCCGATTTGCGCGTCAATGTGCTGGTCAAGCCTATTCGTTCCGGCTTGAAGACCAATCTGGTCATCACGACCAGCCGCAGGACGTACCTGCTGGAACTGACCTCGACCGACAAGGCATGGATGGCGTCGGTGTCCTGGGACTATCCCAAGGATCGGATGCTGGCCTTGCAGCGCCAGGCGCAAGCCGCCAACGCGGCCGCGCCGGTCGATGCGGGCCTGTCGTTGGAGAACATCCGATTTCGCTATGCAATCAGCGGCAGCAATCCACCGTGGAAGCCGCTGCGCGCCTTCGATGATGGAGAGAAGGTCTATATCCAGTTCCCGGCAGGCATCGCCCAGGGCGAACTGCCCCCACTGTTCGTCATCGGTGCGCAGGGGGATGGGCAACTGGTGAACTATCGCTTCCGCTCGCCGTACTACATCGTGGATCGCCTGTTCGGTGCGGCCGAACTTCGCCTGGGCGCCGACAAGGGCGACGTGGTGCGCATCGAGCGCACGGATGGCATTGCCGGGAGGAACTGAGTATGAGCCAGGATGACATTCCCGACCTTGCCACGCCTCAGGCGGACAAGGTGGCTCCCGAGGCGGTGGCGCTGCGCGCCCAACCGCGCCCGGTCACGCGCCTGAACCGGCGCACGCTGGCGATCCTCGCCGGCTGCTTGTCGGTTGGCGTGATGGGCGCACTGATCTGGTCGCTGCAGCCGCAGCAACGCGGCGCGGGTGAATCCACCGAGCTGTACAACGTGGATCGCGTGTCCAAGTCGGAGGGACTGGATGCGCTGCCAACGGACTATTCCAAGCTGCCACCGCTGCCGCCCGACGTGCCGGAACTGGGGCCTCCTTTGCCTGGCGACCTGGGGCCAGCCATCGTGAACTCGCAGCAGCCGGTCGCCGCCACCTATGCCGCGCCCGGCTACGACCCCAACGATGCGCTGCGCAAGGAAGAAGAAGCGGCGGCAGCTTCATCGGTGTTCTTTCGCACTGGCTCCCCGCAGGCTGCGCCCGTGGCGCAGTCGCAGGTCGCCGCCGCACCGGGCTTCGCTGCCAATGCCGCTTTCGATCCCCTGGCCGCTGGCCCGGCCTCGACGGCGGCCCAGCCTGCTGATCCGACTGCCGTGCAGAACCGGCAAGACCAGAAAGAGGCGTTCCTGACAGGCGGTTCTACGGAAACCCGTAACTCCGGCAACCTGCAAATACCCACCTCGCCGTATCAAGTGATGGTTGGAACGGTCATTGCTGGGGCACTGGTCACGGGCATCAAGTCCGACCTGCCGGGCGATGTGATCGCCACGGTGACGGAACCGATCTACGACACGGCCACTGGCAAGTTCCTGCTGATCCCGCAGGGTTCGCGCATCTTGGGCAAGTACAACAGCCAGGTCAGCTATGGCCAGAGCCGCGTGCAGGTGGTGTGGAACCGCATCATCCTGCCGGATACGTCTTCGCTCACGCTCGACAACCTGATCGGCACCGACCCGGCAGGTTATGCGGGTCTGGAAGACGATGTGGACTGGCATTGGGATCGGATCTTTGCCGGTGCCGTGCTGACCACGCTGCTGGGCGTCGGTGCCGAACTGGCCGCACCCGAGAACCGCCAGGACGGTGATCGCGTCATCATCGCCGGGCGCGACAGCCTGCAGGACACCGTGAACCAGGTCGGCCAGGAAGTGACCCGGCGCAACCTCAACATCCAGCCCACGCTGACCAGCCGCCCCGGCTTGCCGGTGCGCATCATCGTGAACCGTGATCTGGTGCTGCGGCCCTATCAGCCGCTGTTCTTCATCAAGGGGACTTCACGATGAGCACAACCAGGAAACTACGGCTGGGGCCGCTGCCCAAGATCGAGAGCGTGAAGCTGACCTTCGCCTGCCCGGCCAGCTTGAAAGCCGATCTCGACCGCTACGCCGCACTGCATGCGCAGGCGTATGGCGAGGCGGTTGATGCCACGACGCTGATCCCGCACATGCTGGAGGCGTTCATGGCGGGGGATCGAAACTTCAAGCGGCTCTCAAAGTGAGGGAATGACACGAGAGCAGCTTAGGCAATCAGCGATCAGGATGGTTGCCCATCAATAGGCGCGTTGCTCGGTTGCAGTCTAATACTTTGGAGCACCTGGATTTCCTGGTTTCCGCTGTAGTCCTGTTGACTCCACGAGGGCACCGATGCGTAGTGCCGAAAAGTTTGCTTGAATTCCTCTTCCTCGAAGAATCCCAAAAGGTTTCCATCATCTCTCTCGGAGAAAGGCAGGGCATAGACGTACATGTAGCACCCCAGTCGGAATTCACACAAGACATGGGGCATCTTCGAATGAGGCTCCTTGCGGATGTACAAAGTGATCTGGGCCGATGGGTCGGGAGGGAGCATTACCACTGCAGCGGCTATCTTCGGCAAAGGAGCTTCGGAAGATTCGCCATAGCGTACCCAACGGATCGTTTTCGCCAGTGCAGGAAGTTCTTGTTCTGGAATAACAGATAGGGCGATCTTGCTCAGAGCGCGGTAGAAACTCTGTGGGACTATGGGTTTTCCCGTTCCTAGTTGCGCAGTCAGTACGCCGGAAGCATCCTCAGAGATTTTCTCGGATACAACGACCATCATCTTGTCGTTGTTGCCATCACGGAACAGCCTGCCCCCTGGGAATTTAACAGTAGGCAATGACCCGCGAGCTTCAATGCCGAGAAACACCCGCTGGATATTGAGAAGCTCGACAAGGGTGGGCTCGATCTTGTCTCCGAAATACTGATTGCAATCGTCACATTCGTCAGCGAGCTTGAGGTACTTGTTGCCCAGTGCGGCTGGAATGGCATGGGCCTCCTTATTGAATTGTGCTCCAGTCTTCCTTGAGTTGCCACAAAATCGACAAGTTCTGTCTGCCTTCTTGGCATTGCCGATGTTGAAATGTTTGTCGGTTCGAGGCATGCACAAGTCATATTTCTCAAGCAAGCGCCCGAAGACCTGCAAGTGTTCATCTAGAGGTTGCTCTTGCGGATGATTGAGCTGGTGCAGTACCTGCTCATAGCGAAATTGCTCAGCCGTTGAGGACGGCGGCGTTGGCAGGAGCAGGAAGAACTCCCCGTCAGGCATGTCGTCGAGCATCTTGCGCAAGCGGAACAGATGTGGCGTTTTAGCCGCATGCCGATCGACGTAATCGTGGACCTTGTTCCTGAGTTCTGGCGTTGCGCACTGGATTGTGTCGATCGAAACCTTTGGAGGCTCGACTTTGCCAAAGATTGACGCAAAGTCGATCACTGGCCCGGCCGCTTCGGGGGTAAAAGTGACGATCAAGCCACTCGTCCCGCGCTCAGTCATGAACGTCCAATGAAAGCCATGACTAACGCCTGTCTCGGTAAATAGCACACCCGCCGCTTCCAACGCTTGACGGATGGCAAGCGCGTTGTTTGGTATAGGACTGCGCTGCCCGCGTTCGAAGTCAGCGATCGTGGAGATTGCAACCCCTGCCTTGGCGGCGAGATCTTGCTGCGACCAGCCGAGCAAGCTGCGCGCGGCACGAACTTGCTCCGGTCTTGGAATGGTTTCTGATGCCATAAAACACGATGTCAGTTAAAAAATATGACATCAATTATTCTATGAAAGAGTTTGGGAGTCAAGCCATGGGTCAAGCTGGGATGTGAAGAACTGGGCTATGCTGACAACCTGCTGTTCGCAATGTCCATCGGTTTTCGATACCGATGCAACGCGACATGGCTTGCCACTGCGACGCTCCTATGTGGCTCCTAGACCACGAAGTCGCACCTCTGCAAAGCAGCCTAAGAACGAGCTAACCTGCTGTCTCATATACAGTTTCAAGTTTTGCGTGAGCCGCATAAAAGACTTGACACCGGCCCTTTTTTGTGCCCTTGCCAGCTCCACTTACCAAAGCTGCCCGCAACTGCAGATTCAGGTTGCAGACCCTTAACGGTATCTATACAAATCTTACGACCTCACCCACCTGGTGGGGCTTCGCCCACCCCCGTGGCGGGCCTTGTAGTCCGGCATTCATAGGAGCTTTCCGATGAAGTTGTCTTACCTACGCACCCACAGTTTGACCCGCGCTGTACAACTCTCCCTGCTGTTCGCCGCGCCTGGCCTGGCACTGGCCCAGGATGCTCCCCCTGAAGGGGCACGCAC
Source organism: Stenotrophomonas sp. UBA2124 (assembly GCA_002329155.1). GTDB lineage: Bacteria > Pseudomonadota > Gammaproteobacteria > Xanthomonadales > Xanthomonadaceae > Stenotrophomonas. Next base: position 10,378 of record DCXY01000044.1, read on the forward strand.
GCTGGATACCATCCAGGTCACCGGTACCCGCATCAAGAAAGCCGAGCTGGAAACCCAGGTTCCGGTGCAGGTACTTACCCGCGAAGCTATTGATCGAACCGGCTACACCTCGGTGGCCGATGTGGTGCAGCACCTCACCGCCAGCGGTGCATCGCTGAGCACCAAGCTCAACTCCAGCGGCAACTTCGGCTTTCCCCCTGACGGCGGCGGTGTAGGCGCCGGCGCGGCAACCGTGGACCTGCGCCACCTTGGCCCCAAGCGCGTGCTGGTGCTGGTGGACGGCATCCGCTGGGTCAATGAATCCTCCGGCTCGGGCGTGGGCTCGTCGGTGGACCTGAACACCATTCCGCTGGCGATGGTGGATCGCATCGAGGTGCTGGAGGACGGTGCCTCGTCCATCTATGGCTCCGATGCCATTGCCGGCGTGGTCAACATCATCACCCGCAAGGATGTGGACGGCGGCCGTGTCGAAGTACAGCACGGCGATTACAACCTGAAAGGCGGCGACACCAGCAGCGTGGATTTCAGCTTCGGCCACACAGGCGACCGCGCGCAGTGGGTGGTGGGTGGCTCGTGGTTCAAGCAGAAGGAAATCGGCTCGGACCAGTACCTGTGGGCACGTGAACCGGTGCCGGGCACCGGCCTGGCCAACGGCAGCTCGGCCACGCCGCAGGGGCGGCTGGTGTTTGCCGACCCGGCCGGCAACGTCCACAACATCACCTCCAACAGCGGCGTGACCTCGCCGGTGTTCGACCCGTCGCAGACCGGCTGCGCGCGCACCGATGACTACCACTGCTTCGGCACGCCGGACCGTTACAACTTCGCGCCCAACAACCTGTTGCTCACGCCCAACGAGCGCAAGTCGGTGTTCGCCCAGGCACGCTTCGAGTTCACCCCGCAGCTGAGCGGCTGGTTCCGCGGCTTGTACAGCGAGCGTGAATCGGCCAACCGTGCGGCGCCGGAGCCGATCTTCCTGGGCACCGATGCGGGCGTGTACAACGACTGGGCCGAAAACAAGCTGGTGATCTCGGCCAACAACCCGTACAACCCCTTCGGTTTCGACCTGACCACCGTGGGCGATGATGCCAACCTGTTCCTGCTGGGCCGCCGCCCGGTGGAAGGCGGGCCGCGCCGCTACGAGCAGGACGTGAAGACCTGGTATGCCGCTGCCGGCCTGGAAGGCATGTTCGAGGTGAACCAGCGTGCGTGGAACTGGGACATCAGCGCGATGACCAGCCAGAGCAAGGCCGACCAGACCAATACCGGCAGCTACAACATCAAGCACATCAACCAGGCCCTGGGTGACCCGGCCGCGTGTGCCGCCATTGCCGGTTGTGTGCCGCTGAACATCTTTGGCGGGCCCGGCACCATCACCGCGGACATGCTGGCGTGGATATCACCGGTGGTGCGTGACAGCAGCAAGAACACCCTCAGCCAGGCCTCGGCCAACCTGACCGGTGAGCTGTTCGACAACTGGGCCGGGGCGGTGTCCTTCGCTGCCGGTGCCGAGTGGCGCCGCTACAAGGGCGAATACCACCCGGACCCGATCACCGTGGCCGGCGAGTACAACGGTGTGCCATCCGGCATCACCGTGGGCAGCTATTCGGTGAAGGAAGCCTACCTGGAGTTCGACGTGCCACTGGCGCGTGACGGCTTCTGGGGCAAGAGCGTGGACCTCAGCATCGCCGGGCGCTATTCAAGCTATTCCACCTTCGGTGGCACCAGCACCGGCAAGATCGGCCTGCGCTGGCAGCCGGCCGACGAACTGCTGCTGCGCATGTCCTTCGCACAGGGCTTCCGTGCGCCGTCCATCGGCGAGTTGTACGGCACCTTGAGCCGCTTCGATGCAACCCTGGTGGACCCGTGCAACAACGATGCATCCACCACGCCCAAGTGCGTGGCCGATGGCGTGCCGCCGGGCTATGAGCAGGTGAACCCGCAGATTTCGGTGGTCACCTCCGGCAACCGCAACCTGCAGCCGGAAGAAAGCCGCTCGTTCATGGCCGGTGCGGTGTGGAGCCCGGGTTGGGCGGAGAACAGCGCATGGGCCAGCAAGCTGGACCTGGGTGTCACTTTCTACCGGCACACCATCGACGGCGCCATCCAGGCACCGGATGCACAGTCCATCATGGACCGCTGCATCGACAGCCGCGACCCGGTGGCCTGCGCCAGCTACACCCGCAACGACCGCGGGCAGATCATCCGCTTCGAGGACATCCTGGCCAACCTGGGCACCATCAACACCAGTGGCTGGGATTTCAACGCGCACTGGCTGCTGCCGTCGGCCGGCTGGGGCCAGCTTGGCCTGGACTGGAAGGCAACCTGGGTGACGGACTACGAGCTGATCAATGAATCCGGCCAGGCCGAGCCGCGCCGCCCGGGCGTGGAAGTCAACGACAGTGCGATTCCGGAATGGAGCTCGACGCTGACGGCGAACTGGGACTACCGCAACTGGAACGCGAACTGGAGCCTGCGTTACATCGACCGCGTGCGTGAACGCTGTGCCGGCGCAAATGGCTTTGCCATCTGCACCGACAGTGATGCCGACCTGCATTGGCTGGGTGGCACCACCTACCACGACGCGCAGGTCAGCTGGCGCACCGATGCGTGGATGAAGGGTTTGAAGATCACCGTGGGCATGAACAATGTCTTCGACAAGAACCCGCCGATCTGCCTGAGCTGCACCTTGAACGGTTATGACCCCGGCACCTATGACCTGCCGGGCCGTTACAGCTATGCGAAGTTGAGCCTGGATTTCTGAGCCGGGCAGATGTTTGAACAACGAAGGGAGCCGCAAGGCTCCCTTCGTTTTCTGCCGTTGTGCGGTGGGTACGGCCTGCTGCTCAGCGCAGGATGGCGCCGGCCAGGCCCATCAGCACCAGCACCATCACCGGCAGCATCGACAGGGCGAAGCCGAGCGCGCGGCTGGCCGGTGCGACCACATAGGCACGCCAGTAGATGAAGCGCCCGATGAGATAGACGGCGCCGATGCCGGCAACCCATTCGGCTGGCCAGAAGCGGGCGGCGACGAACAGCGCCGGCAGCAGCGCGATCATCAGCTCCAGCGTGTTCATCTGCACGCGGTAGGTGCGCTCGAAACCTTCATGGCCGGTGACCGCCGGTGCCTTCACGCCGTACTTGCCCCGCGCACGGCCCACCAGTGCGCCGAAGAACAGGAACTGGACCACGACCAGCATGGCGATGATTTCTACATAGTGCATGGGCTTCTCCTGTCGGTTGCAGCCATGGTCGCGCAGTGGCGTGTGCGGGGGAAGGGTTGAGAGTCGCTGCGTGCGTTGCTGTTGTAGCCCGGGTAAGCGCAGCGCACCCGGGAGGTGCGGATGTGATGGATTTCGGCGAAGGGCGCCCCCCATCCGCCCTTCGGGCACCTTCCCCCGCTTGCGGGGGAAGGGACAAGCAAGTGCACGTGGCCCTGAAGCTTGGGCTGCCGTGGCATTTATGCCGGGGTCTTGCTCTTGGCCGCGGCCTTCTTCGCCGGCTTCTTCGCTGCCGGTACCTTGTCGGCGGTTGGCTTGGCCTTGCGCTTTTCAGGTGCGGCCTTCTTCGTCTCGGCAGCGGCGTCTGCGGGTGCTTCGGCTTCGGCCGGTGCTTCAACAGGCGTGGTCGGCGTGGCCACTTCCGCCTGCGTTGCTTCAGCAGCATCCACCGACGCAGCCGACGACAGCGCCGCGACTTCCGCATCGCTCTGCGCGCGGGCGGCGGCGCCACGGGCGCGGGCCGGGAGTTTGAGGCGGTTGCCTTCTTCGTCGTACTCGATCAGCAGCACGCCCGAATCGTGACGGCCACTGATCTCGACGAAGCATGCGCCACCGATGAACGGCTCCAGCGTCATCACCGACTTCAACGGCGTGGCGACCACCATCTGGAAACCGAAGTTCTCGAAAATGTTCATCGCCAGTGCGGTGAACTCGTTGTCGGCCTTGTCGAAGGCTTCGTCCAGCACCACGGCGGCGTAGCGCGGCAGTTCGCCGTCCTCGCCACCGAGCTGGTAGCGCAGCGCGGCGGCAAGGCAGGTGGTGGCCAGCTTCTGGCGCTGGCCACCGGACTTGCCCGCACCGCTGCGGTAGATCTCCACCTGCTCGCGGGTGTCGGCATCCAGCTCGACGCCGATGAACTCGACGTGCTGGCGCACGTCCAGCACCTGCTCGCGCCAGCGGCGCAACTCCGGCTCCTGCGCGCCGAGGCGGCGCACCAGATCACGCAGCACGTTGAACTGCGACTCGGCCAGCGAGCGGTCCTCGGTCTGCTGGTGGGTGAGCACGGCGCGCAGCTGCAGCTGGAAATCCTGCACTTCAGGCAGGCGGCGGTCACTGACGTCGATGGCGAGCACGGTGCCGCGGTTGAAGGCGACCTGCTCCAGCGAGGCGTTGACCTCGTCCATGCGCTGCTTGATCGCCTTGTGCGCTTCAGCGGTGTGGCGCTGCAGGGCCAGCAGGTTGTTCTTGCTCTGGGTCTGCAGCAGCTCGAAGAAGCGCCCTTCGTGACGCGGCAGGCCGTCGCTTTCCAGACGCTGCAGACGCGCGAGGAAATCATCGGCACTGCCCAGCGACACGGTGAAATCACCGGAGTCTTCCGGCCACTGCTGGCAATACTTGCGGAAGCAGTCCAGCAGGTGCTGGGTGAGCTTGGCATCGCGGCCCTGGCTCTGGCCGAGTTCTTCGGACAGGCCGCGCTCGATCACGCGGAAGTGGCTTTCCAGCGTGTCCAGGTTGAAGCCCGGCAGTACCTGCAGGCGTGCGCCGAGGCCATCACGCTGCATGTCGGTGAGTGGCGCGCTGGCCACGCGGGCGGCACCGTTGTCACGCTGCTGTTCCAGACGCACACGTTCGCGCGAGAGCTGGGCACGCTCCAGCCGCACGTCTTCATAGGTGCGCATGGCCTGATCGCGCAGGCCGCGGGTGAGCTCGATCTGCTGGCCGACGCGCGCCAGTGCGTTGTCGCCTTCGCGCAGGTCCACCAGCTGTTCGTCGATGTCGCCCAGGCGCTGCAGGCGCGGCCCGATATCGATCTCGTCCCAATCACGCTCGACCAGCACGCGCGCGGCCAGCTGCTTCTCCTGCCCGCTCTCGCGCTGCTTGCGCAGCATGGCCACGTCGGATTCGCTGCGCGCGATGCGCTGCGCCAGCTCCTGGCCTTCACGCTCGAACACGCGGCGCTTGTCGCGGTTGTCGTGGCCCAGCATCCAACGCTTGCGGTCGTTGACCGCGTGGCGGTCGTCCTTTTCGTAACGGTCGCCGGGGTGCTTGATCTGGCCTTCGCGGGTGATGGCGCGGTCTTCGTTGCGCAGCTGGCCGGCGTTCTCCACACAGGTGTAGTCGAAACGGCGCAGCAGTTCGTTGTAGACCCAGTCGCCGAAGGCGTGGTCGCGCAGCTGCAGCTTGTGGATCAGCGAACGCTTGTCCGGCTCGCGCGAATGCAGCAGCTCGTTGTCGCGCACACGGAAGTACACCAGTTTGGTGCCCAGGTGAGTGCGGTTGGCCCACTCGGCCACCTGGCTGTGGTGCTTCTCATCCACCAGCAGCGACTGCGCGAAACCGTGCAGCACGCGCTCGATGGCGCCGCGCCAACCGATCTGGTCCTCGCGCACCTGGATCAGTTCGCCGACAAAGGGCAGCACCGATTCCGGCAGGCCGGTGTCTTCGCACATGCGCGAACGCAGCTGCTGCAGCGGTGCGGGAATGGAGCTGGGCGCGGACTTGAGCGAATCCAGTTCCACGCGCAGCGCGGCGAAACGCTTTTCGTCTTCGCGGCGCTCGGCCATGCGCTCGGCGATGGCGTCGTCCACGGTGCCGGCGCCGTCACGGCTGCCGTCGATCAGCGCACGCGCCTGTTCGATCTGTTCGGCGAAACCGGTGGCGGTATCGGCCAGCGACATGCCCAGCTGACGGCAGGCGCTTTCCAGCTGTTTGCGGCGGCGAGAGCGTTCTTCGACCTCGCGCTCCACGCGCACACGTTCGCGCTCCAGCTCCTCGATGCGCTCACCGCCCTGCTCGCGCTGCTGGCGTTCCAGTTCCACCAGCTTCTGTTCGTGGTTGTCCAAGGCCTGCCGGCGCTGGCCTTCCTCGCCCATCAGGCCGCGGTCGAGTACCTCCACTTCCTTCAGGCGCTCGTTGACCAGCTCCAGCCGCATCTCTTCGCGGTAGCCGTCGATGCCGATCTGCAGGTCGCGCAGGTTGGCCACACCCTTGCGCAGCTCGGTCAGCTCGTGGTGGTACTCGCGCGCCGGGCTCAGGGTTTCCACCTGGCGGCGTGCGGTGACCACGGCATGGTGCGCGCCGTCGAGTTCGGCGAAATCTTCCACCAGTCGGTCGGCGGCCTCAAACGTGCGCGGCTCCTCAAGCATGAAGCCCCGCAGGAAGGCGTTGAGGTCGCCCAGGTTCTTGGCCGACTGGGTCTTGTGCAGCAGACGCAGCGCCATGTCGTTGCCGATGCCCAGCAGGTGGCGGAAGCGTTCGGCATAACCGGTGAAGCTGTCGAAGTGCGCGACTTCTTCGCCCAGGCGCAGCTTGAGCTTGCGCAGGTCCAGATCGAAGCCATCAAGCTCGGCCAGATCGAAACGGCGCGGCACCACCATGTAGTGCTTGCGCACATCGTTGGCGGACGTGCCTGCGCCGTTGATCCAGAACATGCGGATGATGGTGACCGCCGCGCCGCGCGCGTTGTGGTACTCCAGCGCCAGCGCGCTCCAGGTGGCGCCCTTGCGCAGGTACTGTGTGGCGATTTCGCCCGACTCGCTGTCCTGCTGGTCGGCCCATGCGCCACGCACGTAGGACACCAGCGAGCGGTCACGGCCCGATCGCTCGGCTTCGCGCGCGGCGGCGTTGAAATCCACGATGCTGGGCGGGGTGAGCAGTGCGCTCATGCCGTCGAGCAGGGTGGACTTGCCCGAACCGGAGCGGCCCACGAACAGAAAGCCACGCTCGGCGATCGGCACATCGGTGAGGCCCGAGAACGTGCCCCAGTTGAGCACCTGCAGGCGACGCATGCGGAACTGGCTGGCGCGTGCATCGCTGGCCGGGTCGTTGAACAGTGCGGCGGCGGGAAGCAGGGTGTGGGAAGTGGTTTCCATGCAGCTCATCCTTCAACCGCCGCGCGGCGCGCGACGGCAATCATTCCTGGGGCGACGCGCAGGCGCGTCATTCGTCGCTGTCGTCGCTGACCGCGTCACCGGTAATGGGCTGGTCACCTTCGCGCAGCTGGCGGTAGGCGTCGGCCAGCAGCTGCACGTCCTCGGCGGAGAACAGCAGCTTCAGTGCCGGCGAGATTTCATAGCGGTCTTCGCTGCCACGCAGCTTGGACAGCAGCTGGTTCTCGCGCATCTTGGCGATGGCCGCGCTCACGCGCTTGCCGTAACCGGCCTGGTCGGTGGAGACGTTCTTCTGGTAGACGCTCATCGCCTCGACCAGCTGCGGCTCTTCCACCACCGCGCGTTCGCCGCGGGTATCGGCCTCGGCCAGCTGCTGGCGCAGGTGCAGCAGCAGCACCGATTCGATGAAGGTCAGCGGCGCGCTGCGCAGCAGGGTGGGCGAATCCAGTTCGGCGGTATCGGCCTGGCGGGTGAAGGCGATGCCGCCGTCGCGGTCCAGCACCAGTTCCAGGAACAGCTCGCACAGCAGGCTGCGCACGGCGTCTTCGTGGCGCAGCAGCGCCGACCACTGGCCGGGCTGGCGCTGCGCATCCACGCTGGGGCCGGCCAGCAGCTGGCACAACGCGCGGCGCGCCTCTGCCGGCAGGCTGCCGGTGTCGCCCAGGAACAGCGGGCCGTTGCCGTTGGCGGCCACCGGCTTGGCCGGCACCGGTGCGGCGTCGTTGCCGGTGTCTTCGTTTTCCAGTTCGGTCTCAGACCAGTTCATCGCGTCTTTCCTTGAGGAACCACACCAGCGGCACGCGGGCGCGTCGCGCCCTGCCGTCACCGCCGGTCCATTCCACGGTTTCCAGTTGATCGCGCACCACCATGCCGTGGCGGGTGCCGATGGAGAGATAGCCGATCACGCTGCCCAGGCCCTGCCGCGCCGGCCGCTCGCGCAGCACCTGCGCGATGGACAGCTGCGGGCGGGTGCCGAGCAGCATGAACAGGTTGTCCTTGAGCGTGCGCACGTCGATTTCCGACTGCGCGACCAGATCGCCCACGCTGTCCAGCGAGATTTCCGCGGCCTCGGCCATGTAGATTGAGGTTTCCACCTGATGGCTGCGCGGATCGTGCAGGCGCCACTGGCCGATGGAGCGCAGCCGCGCCGAAGACAGCGGCAGCACGAAGCCGGTGGCGGCGGTGGGATGCAGTTCGTCGCGCAGCTGCAGTGCCTGGCCCTGGGCCTGTTTGAGCAGCTGGTTGAGGCGGCGCTGTTCCAGATAGCCACGGCTCTGCACGAAGCCGCGCAGGCTGCGGGCGAAGTGCTGCATGACTTCGTGCACCTGGCCACCGCGTTCAAGCAGGGTGCCGGTGAAGTTGCGCAGGAAGGCGCGCTCGTTGCGGTCCAGCTTGCGGGTGAAGCCGCGGTTGAGCACGGCGTCCAGCGCGGCATCGAGTTCGGCGCTGCGGCGCGGGTCGTTGAGCAGGTCCCAGAAGGCCTGGAAGCTGCGGCCCGCGTCGGATTCGCCAATCACATCGACGCCGTTGAACAGGCGGTCGAGCACGTCGCCGCGCGCGCCTTCGTCATCGATGATGCGTTCGCGGAAGCGGCGGTTGAGCTGCTCGAAGTCATCGCGCACGCGGCGGAAGTCTTCGGCCAGGTCGTCGGCCAGGCGGATCACGTCGCGGGTGCGTTCCAGCGCGCGCTTGCCGTCCAGCGTGGCAACCTTGCCGCTGGCGGCCTCGACGATTTCCGCATCGATGCGCTCGCGCTCGGCACGCAGTGCGGCCAGCCGCGCTTCGGGGTCGGCCTCGGTCTGCGTGGCCAGCTGCGAGAGCTGCTGCATGACCATCGCCAGGCGGCTTTCGGTGGCCAGGCTGGCGTTGTGCTCGACCCCGGCGATGAAGCGGATGGCCTGCACGGCCTGCCGCGACAGCTCGTATTCCTCTTCGTTGGCACCTTCGGGCAGGCGCCGCTCCAGCCAGCCCTGCGCCAGCCAGTAGGCGATATAGGCCGGCGCGCTGCGTGGCAGTTCCACGTCCAGTTCGTCGGCGTTGAGTGCGTCCAGCTGCTGCTGCAGGCGCTCGGCCAGGATGGCGCCCGGCACACGGCGCTCACCTTCCAGCAACAGGCCCTGCAGCAACCCGATCAACACCGGGGCACGGTCGGAGGCCAGCAGTTTCCATAGCGGCTGCTCGCGCAGGCGCTGATAGCCGGCAATACGTTGGCGGTACTTCATCGACTGCGCGCGGGTCCTTGGCTTAGCGGCGGGCGTGGCCGACTTCGATGAAACGCAGGAACTCGGCGCGGGTGCGCGCGTCGTCGTGGAAGCTGCCGCGCATGCGCGAGGTCACCATGCTCACCCCGCGCTTGTGGATGCCACGGGTGGTCATGCACTCGTGCGAGCCCTCCACCACCACGCCCACGCCCATCGGCTGCAGCACGTGCTGGATGCAGTCGGCAATCTGCGCGGTCATCTTTTCCTGCACCTGGAAGCGGCGGGCATAGGCCTCGACCACGCGGGCCAGCTTGGAGATGCCCACCACGCGGCCATTGGGCACATAGCCCACGTGCACACGGCCGATGATGGGCGCCATGTGGTGCTCGCAGTGGCTTTCGTACTCGATGTCGCGCAGCACGATCATCTCGTCGTAGCCGGCCACTTCCTCGAAGGTGCGCTCCAGGTACTCGCGCGGGTCTTCCTGATAGCCCTTGAACCAGTCGCCATAGGCCTCGGCCACCCGGCGAGGGGTGTCCAGCAGGCCCTCACGGGCAGGGTCTTCACCGGCCCAGCGCAGCAGCGTGCGCACGGCGTCTTCTGCCTGTGCCTGGGTGACGGAGGGGTTCTTGGAATCGGCCATTACGTACAGCGCCTAGATTGCGGGGTTGAACATGCTACCAGCCGGGGGGGTGCCGGGCATGGGGGTGGGGTGGGTGGCGGCACCCAGCGGCAGTGCCGCGGGTCGTAATGTGTTGTTTTGGCTATGGTTTCGGGAAGGACACCTGTCTTCCCGGCAGATCAGGCGGAAAGGCACCCCTCCCCGGCCCTCCCCTCTGCACTGCGTGCAGAAGAGAGGGGGAAGAAGTGGTGCTTCCCGCGTGGCCCCCTCCCTTTGGCGCAGCCAAGGGGAGGGCTGGGGAGGGGTGGCTTTGCTCAGCCCCGCAACCGCTCGGCCAACCCCGACCAGCGGCTGGCGTGGCGGGCCAGGGCGGCTTCGATGATGGGGGCGCTGCCGGCCAGGTGCAGGCCGTGACGGGCGCGCGTGGCGCCGGTGTAGAGCAGTTCGCGGCTGAGGACGCGGTTGTCGCGGGCGGGCAGCTGCAGCCAGACCTGGTCGAACTCCGAGCCCTGGGCCTTGTGCACGGTCATGGCGAAGGCGCTTTCATGCGCCGGCAGGGCTGCCGGGTGGAAGCCGCGCGGGGAACCGGGTTCGTCGCCGGGGAACCAGGCGGTGGTGCCACGGATGCCACCCTCATTCCGCAGGCAGATGCCGATGTCGCCGTTGAACAGACGGTGGCGGTAGCTGTTCTCGGTGATGATCAGCAGCCGCCCGTGGAAGTAGCCCGGCCCAGTGGCACCGCGGCGCGGGCTGCCGGCCAGCAGTTCCTCGATGCGGGCGTTGAGCCCGCGTGCGCCCTGCGGCCCCTCGCGCACGGCGGTGAGCAGGCGCAGGCGGTTGCTCAGGGCCAGTGCCTCGCCCGGATCGGCGGCATTGGCCAGGGCATCCCAGTACTGCTGAAGCGGGCCGCGCCAAGCGGTGAGCGGGTCGATGTCGCCTTCGTGGAAGTGGACCCCGGCCAGCCCGCCGCTGCGCAGCAGGGTCAAAGCTTCGGCCGCATTGCCATCCCGCAGGGCAGCAGCCAGCGGTGCCAGCTGCAGGGCGTCGCTCTGGCGGTAGCCGCGTTGCAGCTGCACGCGGGCACCGGGGAAGGTCGCGGCCTGACCGGTGATGTCTTCGACGGGTGTGTCACCCAGCAGCGGCTGCAGCGCGTCGGCATCGGCAGCGCTGATGTGGCCGCCGTCGCCGGCGGCACGCAGGATGGCGCTGAGCACGTCGCCGGCTTCGACCGAGGGCAGCTGGTCGGGATCACCCAGCAGGATCAGGCGACAGCCGGTGGCTACGGCTTCGACCAGCTTGGTCATCAGCGGCAGGTCGATCATGGAGGCTTCGTCCACCACCACCACGTCGTATGGCAGGGGGTTGTCGGCGTTGTGGCGGAAACGCGGGGATTCCGGAATCACACCCAGCAGGCGATGCAGGGTGGTGCCGGTGGTGGGCAGCTGCGCGCACAGTGCCGGGTCCACGCCCGCCGCCTGCAGGTGCTGCAGGGCGTTGCGCAGACTTTCGGCCATGCGCTCGGCGGCGCGGCCAGTGGGCGCGGCCAGTGCCACCCTCGGCGGTGGCTGGTTGGCGGCCTGCGCCTGTGCGGCAAGCAGTACCAGCAGGCGGGTGATGGTGGTGGTCTTGCCGGTGCCGGGGCCGCCGGTGACCAGCAGCAGCCTATGGCGCAGGGCGGTAGCGGCGGCGCGGGCCTGGAGGTTGGTTGTGGGGTAAAGCTTGCCCTCTCCCGGCCTTCGGCCACCCTCTCCCGCTCGCGGGAGAGGGGAGTATGCGGGAAGCTCCGCGGCCGGGAACAACTGCGCGAAAAGCTCTGCCAGCGCGCCGACATCGCCTGCTTCGACCGGCGCGCTGCCGATCCGCTGCAGGCCCAGTGCGAGGCAGCGTTCGTATTCGCGGTAGCGGCGCAGGTAGAGCAGGCCGTTTTCCCATGCCAGTGGTGACTGCCCGGTTTCCACGCGGTTATCCACAGATGTGGATATCCAGTGCGACGTGCTCAGCGCGTTGATCCACGCCTCGGGCGATGGCCACTCCACGGCTGCGTCCACCAGCCGCTGTGGCTGTGCGGGATCGAAGCCGGCGTGGCCCTGCGATATCGCCAGCGATGCCAGCGCGGCAGCGGCGAGCACGGTGTCCGGTGTTTCCGGGTCGAGGCGACGCAGGCTCTGCGCCAGCGCGTGGTCGAGCGGGCGCAGTGCGCCACTGCGGTTCAGGGCCTGCAACAGGCTCATGCGCGGCCCTCCAGTCGTGCCAGCAGTTGCGCCTGGCCTTCCGGGCCACCGGCGAACAGTTGATCCACCGCATCCACCAGTTCCGGCGCGAAGCGGTGCGCATACAGGCCCGGCGACGGCGTGCGGCTGGCGTCGAGGCCACGGCAGAACAGGTAGCGGATGCCACCGAAATCGCGCGCGTAGTCGTAACCCGCGCCGATGCGGAAGCGCAGCCAGCGGTGCAGCGCGACGGTATAGACCAGCGCCTGCAGGTCGTACTCGCTGTGGCGCATGGCAGCGTCGAGCTGGGCCGGCGTGTAATCGGGCAGGCGATTGGACTTGTAGTCCAGCACGTACCAGCGCCCGTCGCGCACATAGGTCAGGTCGATCTTGCCGGTCATCAGGCCTTCCAGCTGCCGGCGCAGGCCGAAGCCGTTGCGCCCGCGCACCACGCCATGCGCGTGCAGCACGCGCAGCAGGGCCGGCACGGTGGTGGGCTGCATGGCGAAATGGAATTCGATTTCGGCGCGGCGTTCGCCTTCGCCCAACGAATGCAGGGCGCCGCCTTCGGGCAGGGTCACGGTGAGGGTCTGGCCGATCAGGCCGGTCAGCAGCGCAACGCCGTCGGCAATGGCCGCCTCCTCGTAGCCATCGTCGCGCAGTGCCTTGGCGATGATCTCCGCTTGCCCCGGCGGCGGCGCATCGCCGGCCTGCCAGCCCTGCCACGCGGTGAAATCGGTGTGTTCCAGCGCCGCATGCAGCACGTTGCCGAAACGGCTGCCGGCGAAGCGCGGATCAAAGGCGTCCTGCGGCGTTTCGGCGGCTTCGGCAACCGCGGGTTCGGCCTCCAGCTCCACCTGCTGCGGTTCGTCGGCGGCACCGCCGCTGGCTTCGGTAGCGGCGGCGGCGGTGTCGTGGCCTCCATCGGCATGGGCGAGCTGGGTGAAGCTGTAGACCCACCAGTCGTGGGGCACCACGCGGTGCACCTGGCGCACGGCAGGCAGTGCCTGTTCGCGCTCGGCGGGCAGGCGCGGTGGCAGCCGGCCTTCGGCCGGTGCGTCGGTCACCTCGATATCGGCGTGTTGCTCCAGCGCGGCCATGTCTTCCAGCATCGGCCCCAGCCGTGACGACGCCAGCCCGGCCAGGCCGCCACCGGCAACCCACAGCGCATGCTCGGCGCGGGTAAGGCCAACGTAGAGCAGGCGCGCGGTTTCGGCGGCGTCATCGGCACTGATGCTCTGCCCCACCTGCTTCCAGCCGGCGTCTTCCTTGTCGATCTTCCAGTGCAGCACACGCTGCGCACCGTCATGGACGATGCGGTAGTTGCCCGAATCCGGCGCGCTGGTGCCGATGCCGACAAACGGCAGGTAGACCAGCGGGTATTCCAGACCCTTGCTCTTGTGCAGGGTGATGATCTGCACCCGGCGTGCGTCCGATTCCAGCCGCAGCAGCTGGGTTTCATCGTTCTCGTCGGCCTGGGCGATGCGCACCTGCAGCCAGTCGAGCAGGCCGTGCAGGCCGATGTTGCGATTGCTGGCTTCCTGCAGCTGTTCGGCCAGCTGCAGGTAGTTGGTGAGGCGGCGCTCGCCATCAACCAGTGACAGCAGGCGTTCGGCATGTTCGGCGCACAGGTCCGAGAGCAGCGCGAGCACACCGCCACGCAGCCAGCGTTCGCGCCATTGCGTGAGGCGTTCGACATGGCCGTGCATGCGTGCGCCCTCGCCCTCCATCGCGGCGATGTCGGCGGCGCTCTGGCCCAGCAGCACGGTGCCCAGTGCGGCGCGCAGGCGGCCATCGTCCGCCGGTTGCAGCAGGGCCAGCAGCAGCAGGCGCAGTTCGTGCGCCTCGTTGCTGGCGAACAGACTCTGCTTGCCGGCGGCCACGGCGGCGATGCCCACCGCCGCCAGCGCCTGCTGGATGCGCGCGGCATCCTTGTGCGAGCGCACCAGCACGGCGATGTCGCCCGGCTGCACCGGCTTGCCACCGACCAGCGCGCAGCCTTCGCGGGCGGCACTGAGCACCCTGTGAATATCGCTGACGCAGGCCAGCGTGGCGGCGGCGCGCGATGCATCGGCCTTCAGCGGTTTGCCGTCCTCATCGCCTTCGATCCGGCATATGGTCAATGCCGGTGCGGGTTGGCCGTCGAACAGGTAGTCGGCATCGCCGCGCGTGCTGCCCGGCAGCACTGGCTCGAACTGGATGCGCGGGTCGAGAAAGGCCTGGTCGCCGGCGTTGTCGTACAGGGCCTGGATGGCACGCAGCACGCCGGGGCGCGAGCGGAAGTTGCGGTCCAGCGCGGGCGCGGCCTCGGCTAGTGCCTTGGCCTGCAGGTAGGTGTGCACGTCGCCGCCACGGAAGCCGTAGATGGCCTGCTTGGGGTCGCCGATCAGGAACAGCGCGGCATCGCCGCCTTCCTGCGGCGCGAAGATGCTGCGGAAGATGTCCCACTGGCGCGGGTCGGTGTCCTGGAATTCATCCACCAGCGCGAAGCGGTACTGCGCGCGCAGGCGGGTGGCCAACGCCTTGCCGTGTTCGCCCTGCAGGGCGTGGGCGACGTTGTCGATCAGGTCGTCGTAGGTCTGCAGGCGGCGCTGCTGCTTGAGCGCCTGCAGCCGCTGGCGCGCTTCGCCACGCAGCTGGTGCAGCAGCACGATGGACTGCTGGCGCTGCCACTCGATGACCTGCTGCTGCGCCTGCAGGTAGTCGGCAAGCAGCGGCTGGAGCGGAGATTCGGGCGTGCTGCCGGCCTTGGCCTTGTTGGTCTTGGCGGTCAGTGCCTCCAGCGTGAGGCGCTCCAGGCGTGGGTCGAGCTCGGCCTGCGGATCCGGATGCCGGGCCCACTGCAGCAGCTGCTGGAGCACCGGTTCGATCCAGTCCGCGCGGTAGCTGGCCTTGTTGAGCACCCCACCTTCCAGAGCGCCCAGCACCTGCTGGCGATAGGTGTCGCCATGTTCAAGCGCGCCGGTGGCGAGGCGATGCGCGGCGGCATCGCGCGCGGGGCGTGCGTCGTCCACCAGTGCCTGCGGTGGCTCGGGCAGCAGCGGCAGTTCGCCGGCCAGCTTGTCGAGGTCGGCGGCCAGTGCCTGCGGACTTTTCCACAGGCCCAGCAGGGCCTCCAGCCGCTCACCCTGCGAGGCGTGCAGGCGCCACAGGTCAGCAGCCAGTTCGGCATGCAGCTCGTTGGTGTTGGCCAGCAGTTCGGGCGAGGCAAGGCTGTGGCCACTCTCCAGCGCGTATTCGCCCAGCACGCGGGTGCAGAAGCCATGAATGGTGAAGATGGCCGCCAGATCGGTTTCCTCGGCCGCCACACGCAGCCGCCGACCCAGCTGCGCCGCACTCTCGCCGCCCTGCTGCAGATGGCGCTGAAGGATGGCGTGGGTGAGCGCGGTTTCCGGGTCGTCGGTCGCTGCCGGTGCCTGATCCACCAGCCGCGCCGCCAGCGCGAGGCGCTCGCGGATCCGCTTGCGCAGTTCCTGCGTGGCCGCATCGGTGAAGGTCACCGCCAGAATCTGGCCCATGCGCAGGCCGCGTTCGACCACCAGCCGGGTGAACAGCGTGGCCAGGGTGAAGGTTTTGCCGGTGCCGGCGCTGGCTTCGATCAGCCGCAGGCCGTCCAGCGGCAGGTCGAGATACGGGTCGGTGACGGCGCTCATGCGTGCTGCTCCGCCGTTGCGATGCCATCCATGTTGTCGAGCACCCTGCCCTCGCACAGCGCTGTGAATATCAACAGGCTGTTGTGGATAAATGTGTGGGTAGCGTCTGCATCCGCGAACGGATCGGTGCCACGCAGCGCTTGCCTGAACGCTTCGCTCTGGCCTTCGCCCCATTTGTAATCACCGCCATGCCAGCGCTCACGCGCCACTTTTTCACGCTCTTCGTCATCGCTTCTGTACACGTCCCAGGCGGTGTAGGGCGCAAATGAAAGCGGTGCCTGCAGACCCTGCGCACGCAGGCGCAGCAAGGCTTTCAAGGCCTTTTTCGCGGCTTCCTCCGGCAATGCGGGGCGGATGTGCGGGCCCGGCCCGGCCAGCTCACCGTCATGGAACTGCAGCAATGGCAGCTGGGCACCGGCGGCGTTGGCAAGCAGCCAATCCAGACCGCTGCGCAGCATGTAGCTCATGCCCGCAGGGCCACCGTGCATGCGCACCAGACCCTGTGGATGAATTTTCGCGACGCGCCCGTACAGGCGGATTCCGTCGATGTCGGCTTCGTACAGTTGCGATGCCAGTGGCTGCTGGTCGTACCACTGCTGGAAGGCCTCGGCGGTGGGCCGCACGCGGTCGAGCAGGCGCCCGAACTGGAAGCGGCCCAGCGCGCCGGAAGGCAGCAGCGCGCGGGCGCGCAGGCGTTCGTACAGGCCCGGCTCCCTGCCCTCCAGCAGCGCCGCCAGCACCTGCTGCTGCAGGGCCGAATGCTCGCTGCCACCGCCGGGCACCAGCAGTGGTTCGATGTCCTCGCTGTGGTCGATGTCGCCGGCCAGGCGCATGCCCAGGCGCTGGCTGAGGAACTGGCCGGCCGGGTCGGTGAGGAAGCGGCGCAGTGCGTCCAGCGGGAGTTCTTTGTCGTTGAAGGCCTCTGGCTGCGGCCCCTGCAGCGGGCCATCGAACCAGGGCGCCAGCAGCTTGCGTGTGCCGCCCACCGCGCCCGCAGCGGGATGCCATTGCTGGCGGTAGCTGAAGCGGCGTGGTTCGTTGTCGCCGCCGAATGCGGCCGGCGCGAAGGGCTGCAACGGGTGGCGCACCACAAGTGCCTTGCGGGCGGCAGCGGCATCGGCGTGGTAGCGGGCCGCTGCATCGAGCAACTCGCTGACCAGCACCGAGGGCTCGCGCGCGCTGCCATCGCGCGCATCGGCGCCCAGATAGCTCAGGTAGAACACCTCCTGCGCCGAGGCGAACAGCTGCAGGAACAGGAAGCGGTCGTCCTCGCGCAGCGAGCGGTCACCGCGGCGACGGCGGCGGGTGCCCAGCTCTTCGGTAAGACGGCTGAGGCCGGCAGCCGGGTCGCGGCGCGGGAAATCGCCATCGTTCAGGCCCAGCACGCAGATCACCCGGAACGGCAGCAGGCGCATCGGCACCATGCGGCCAAAGCTGATGCCACCGGTGAGCAGCGGCGCGCGGGTGTCGGCCTCGGACAGCACGGCGGCGAAATGCGCGCGCACCACATCGGCAGGCACCGGGGCGTCGAAGCCGGCCTTGGCCGCTTCTTCGGCGAACTCGCTGACCAGCTTGCGCAGGCGCTCCAGCGCGCGCTGGGTGTTCGGGTCTTTCGGCGTTTCCGGCAGCAGCGCCTGCAGCAGGCCGAGCAGACGCTCGCGCCATTGCTGCGGCGGCAGGGCGTCGGCAAGGCTCTTCTGGTGGCGCGCCAGCACCCGCAGCAGGCGGATCAGCGCGTCCAGCGCCGCGAGCGCGCCACCTTCCAACTCCGGCCATGGCGCAACACCTTCGATATCCGCATCGCTGCCGCTGGCGTGGCCCAGCAGCAGGCGGTCCAGCGCGAACTGCCAGGTGTAGGCATCGTCGCGCGGTGCCAGGTGCTGCTGGCGATGGCCGGCATCCAGCCCCCAGCGGGTGCCGGCGGCCTGCAGCCAGCCGTGCAGGCGCTCAAACGCGGCCGCATCCAGCCCGGCGGCAGCGGCCAGCGGCGGGCTGGCCACCAGGTCGAGAATTTCATTGAGGCCGAAGCGCGACACCGGCAGCCCCAGCAGCTGCACGAAGACTTCGGCCAGCGGCTCGCCCTGCAGCGGGCTGGCGTCGGCCAGCGCCCACGGGATGTGCTCCTCGCTGCCACCGCGCCCACCGAACACGGATTCCAGATAAGGCACGTAGGGGTCGATATCCGGCGCCAGCACTGCGATCTCGCGGGGCTGCAATGGCGGGTCGAAGCGTGGGTCTTCCAGCAGCGCGCGCAGCTGGTCGTGCAGCACCTGCATCTCGCGCAGGCGGGTGTGGCAGGCGTGGACCTGGATGCTGGGGTCGTCCAGCCGCAGGCCCGCGCGCAGCGGTGGCAGCGGCTGGGCGCGGCGGTGGAACAGGTCGGCCTGCATGCGGTGCAGCAGGCTGTCGCGCAGGCCGCCATCGCCTAGACCGGGGCCGGTGCGCTGCTCCGGGTCTTCATACGCGGCGATCTCGCCGGAGGGATGCACCACTTCGTAACTGCCCAGCACGGCCATGAAATCGCGCCCCGCCTCGCCCCAGGCCTGCAGCAGCGGGTTCTCGCCGCCTTCCACCGCGAAGGGCTCGGCCTCGCCGCCGCGCAGCTTCTCGGCCAGCGTCTGCAGATCGCCCCAGTACGAGCGCGTGGGCGTGGGCATGTAGAAGTGCAGCGTGCCCACCCGTGCCTGCGTGGCGATGACGCGCAGCACGTCCGGTGACACATTGAGCGTGGCGAAGGCGAACAGGCGCCCCGGTAGCCCCTGCGGCAGGGGCTGCTGCGCGCCCTCGAAGCGTGCGAGGTAATCGTTGATGCGCCGCGCGCGGTACTGCTGGCCACCGGCGATATGCCGCCACAGGATGGCCTGCGGGTCCTGCGGCTCGCCGCCGGCATCCCAGTCCAGCAGCCAGTCACGGCGCCACGCCTGGTATTTCTCGAACACCCCGCCCAGCTCGCCGGCCAGCGCCCACGGGCGCAGCGGGTCATCGCGCTCCAGATAGGTGCGCAGGCCCGTCAGCGCGGGCTGGCGCAGCACGCTGCGGTCGGTGAGCGCGGCATACAGCCGCCACTGCAGGCCGCTGGCCCCCAGGTCCTCGGCCTCGCCGGGCACATTGGCCTTCAGCGCGCGCGCGACGAACTCACCCGGGGTCAGGAATTCCAGATTGGCGGCGATGCCGTACTGCGCGGCCAGTGTGGACTGCAGCCAGCGGCGCATCGCCACCTGCGGGATCAGCACGGTATCCGCCGCCAGCAGCGGCTGCCCCGGCGCGGGCTCGCGCAGCGCGTGGGCCAGCAGCCCGGCCAGCACGTCCAGTGCATTGGAATGGTAGAGGCGGAAATCAGGAGCGGCGGTCATCACACCATCTTGCCGCAGTGGTATCGCATCCGACGAGACACCTTTGCATTACGACGCCGGCTGTCGCGCACAGCACTGGCCGCCGATAAACCCGCACGCGGGCGACAGTGCGTTGTGGCAGTGCAGCACACCGGTCATCTGTTTCCTGATGTCGGAATGCGACAATACTGCACGGTCTAGTTCGCTTTTGTTCAGCAGAATCGGATAATCCTACAACGTTGTTTTTTTGTTAAAGGCCACCATGCCCTCTTCCCGGACACCTTTGGTGCAGTTGTCCAACGTGCGCATCGACCGCGGCGGGCGCACCATCCTGCGCGACGTTTCGCTGCAGGTGCCGCGCGGCAGCATCACCGCCGTGCTCGGCCCCTCGGGCAGCGGCAAGTCCACCATGCTGGCGGCGCTGACCGGTGAGCTGCGTCCGGTGGCCGGCAGCGTGCAGCTGTTCGGGCAGGACGTGCCGCAGGGCAGCCGCGCGCTGCTGGAGATGCGCAAGAACGTGGGCGTGCTGCTGCAGGGCAACGGCCTGCTGACCGACCTGAGCGTGGCCGAGAACGTGGCCCTGCCGCTGCGCGCGCACACCAGGCTGCCCGAGCCGGTGCTGCGCCGCCTGGTGGAGATGAAGCTGCACGCGGTGGGCCTGCTGGCCGCCGCCAACGCATGGCCGCGCGAGCTGTCCGGCGGCATGGCACGGCGCGTGGCGCTGGCCCGTGCGCTGGCACTGGACCCGCCGCTGATGATCT
>DCXY01000044.1:30477-33849 GCA_002329155.1 Stenotrophomonas sp. UBA2124
CTGGACCCGCCGCTGATGATCTACGACGAGCCGCTGACCGGGCTGGACCCCATCGCCTCCGGCGTCATCATGAGCCTGATCCAGCGCCTCAAAGACAGCCTGGGCCTGACCAGCATCATCGTCAGCCATCATGTGCACGAGACCCTGCCCATCAGCGACCAGGCCGTGGTCATCGCCAATGGCGGCATCGTCTTCTCCGGCACTCCGGACGCGCTGCAGGCCAGCACCGACCCGCTGGTGCGCCAGTTCCTCGATGGCCAGCCGGACGGCCCCATTCCGTTCGACGCGCCCCAGCGCAACTACGGGCTGGAGAACGCCTGATGCCTTTCGCTTCATCCATCCGCTCGCTGGGCCGCGCCGGCCTGTTCTCGCTGACCGTGCTGCGCGGCTCGCTGCCGACCCGCGATTTCCTGGCCGAGCTGACCCGCGAGATCTACAAGATCGGCGCGCGTTCGCTGCCCATCATCGCCGTGGGCGGTGCCTTCGTCGGTCTGGTGCTGACTCTGCAGGGCTACCGCACGCTCACCACCTTCGGTGCGGCCGATGCGCTGTCCACCCTGCTGGGCCTGTCGCTGTACCGCGAACTGGCACCGGTGCTGACCGCGCTGCTGTTCATCGGCCGCGCCGGCAGCTCCATCGCCGCCGAGCTGGGCCTGATGCGTGCCACCGACCAGATCAAGGCACTGGAACTGATGGCCATCGACCCCGTGGCCAAGGCGGTGGCGCCGCGCTTCTGGGCGGCGGTGCTGACCGTGCCGCTGCTCACCGGCGTGTTCTGCTCGCTGGCCATCACCGGCGGCTATTTCGAGGCGGTGCATGTGCTGGGCCAGGACAACGGCACGTTCTGGTCGGGCCTGCGCAACAGCGTCGATTTCTGGGATGACTTCGCCGTGGCCCTGCTCAAGTCCGCCATCTTCGGCGGCACGGCGGCATTGGTGGCGGCCTATGTGGGCTTCCATGCCGAACCGACCATCGAAGGCACCTCGGTGGCCACCACCCGCGCGGTGGTGAATGCCTCGCTGCTGGTGCTGATGTTCAACTTCGTGCTGTCGGCCCTGTTGTTCCAGTAATACCGGTTTATTGCATCGGCCCACCTGCAGTTGTGGCGGGCCCCTACGAACACGCTGCTTCGCCTCTTACGCAGCAGCAGTTGGATCAGGAGTAAAAGAGAACATGGCCATCCGCGGACCCAGACTCGAATTTTCCGTCGGCGCATTCCTGCTGCTGGCGTTGGCCTCGCTGCTGGTGCTGGCCGTGGCATCCACCAACCAACGCTTCGGCGTGGGCAGTGGCGACTACGTGCTGAAGGCCCGGTTCAGCCAGATCGGCCAGCTGCGCAAGCAGGCACCGGTGAAGGTGGGCGGTGTCACCATCGGGCAAGTGGCTGATATTCAGCTGGACCCCGTTAAATACGACTCCATCGTCACCCTGGCGCTGGACGGCAAGTTCAAGGACATGCCCGCCGACACCTCCGCCGGCATCTTCACCAGCGGCCTGCTGGGCGAGAGCTACATCGGGCTGCAACCCGGTGGCGATCCGGAACCGCTCAAGTCCGGTGACGAGATCGTGTTCACCCAGCCGGCGGTGGATCTGATCCAGCTGGTTGGCAAGTACATGTTCAGCGGCGGCGGCAATGCGTCCGGTGCCACTGACAATGAAACCCATGGCGCAGACGCGCCCGCAACGGAACCGCAACCATGAAAGTGAAACTGCTCACCGCCGTGCTCGCTTCGGCCCTGCTGGCCACCGCACCGTCGCTGGTGCAGGCGCAGGCCCGCCCCGCCGCAACCGCCGCCCAGCCGTCGGCAGCGGCCCGTACCGTGCTCGACTCCAGCAGCCGCATCATCGACACCCTGCAGGCACGTCGCAGCGAGTTCCGCGCCAACCCGGACACCCTGCGCAGCTTCATCGACGGCGAGCTGAGCCGTGGCTTCGACCGCGACTACGCCGCCCGCCTGGTGCTGGGCGTGCATGGCCGTGGCGCCTCGGATGCGGACGTGAAGCTGTTCGCCGATGCGATGGCCGACAACCTGATGGCCCGTTACGGCAGCACCCTGCTCGACATCCAGGGCAAGCCCAGCTTCCGCTACAAGGGCGAAGCCCCGCTGCCGGGCAACCGCGGCGTGAAGGTGTCCACCGAGCTGGTGCGTGCCGGTGCCGAACCGACGCCGGTCGAGTACCTGATGCGCAACGTCGGTGGCCAGTGGAAGATCTTCGACGTGATGATCGAGGGCATCTCCTACGTGCAGACCTTCAAGAACCAGTTCGACACCCCGCTGCGCCAGAAGTCGATCAAGCAGGTGGCCACCGAACTGCGCAGCGGCAGCATCCAGGCCAACGCCGGCCCGGCTCCCCGTGGCAAGTGATGCCGGCTTCCGCGTTGAGGGCGACACGCTGCACCTGAGCGGCGTGCTCGACCGTGGCGCGGTGACCACGCTGTGGCCGCAGCTGTCGCGCGGGCTCGCCCCGCTGCGGCAGCTGAACCTGGCCGCCGTGGAGCGCATCGACAGCGCCGGCATGGCACTGCTGGGCGAGCTGGCCTCCCGCCTGCGCGTACAGGGCGGTGGCCAGGTCACCGGTTCACCCGCCGGCCTGGACGAGCTGCGTGCCGCTTACCGGCTCTCTCCGGATCTCGATTTCACCTCTCCCTCGGCAGGAAGCTGACATGCGTCTGTTCCGCACCCTCCCTCTTCTGGCCGCCATCGCGCTGCTTGCCGCCTGTGCAGGCAAGCCGGCGCGCGATGCCGCCCCTGTTTCCACCGTGGTCGAGCCACCGGCTGCAAGCGCAGCCGCTGAAGCCGCCACTGCCGATAGCCCTGCTGTGGCGGATGCTGCTGGCGGTGCGGTTGCCGCAGCCGATGCAGGCCAGGTGGAAACGGCGCCGCCGGCCGATGCCGATGGCACCGCGCCCACGGCGGCGGAGGACGATTTCGCCGCGCTGTACGGTGGCCCGGCACCCAATGCCGAAGCCAATGCCAGCACCCCGGCCGCCACACCCACCTACGACCCGTGGGAGAAGTACAACCGCCGCGTGCACAGCTTCAACATGGCGGTGGACCGTGGCATCGCCCGCCCGCTGGCCACGGCCTACACCAACGTGGTGCCGCGCTTTGCCCGTACCGGCGTGACCAACTTCTTCAGCAACCTGCGCTCGCCGCTGACCATGGTCAACCAGCTGCTGCAGGGCCATGCCGATGATGCCTGGGACACGCTGGGCCGTTTCCTGATGAACTCCACCTTCGGTATCGGTGGCCTGTTCGACCCCGCCAGCAAGGCCATGGTGCCCAAGCGCAGCGAGGATTTCGGCCAGACCCTGGGTACCTGGGGCTGGCGCCGCTCGCGCTACGTGGAACTGCCGTTCTTCGGCCCGCG